>CAZYFY010000022.1:0-45542 GCA_964647275.1 uncultured Brevundimonas sp. | reverse complement strand
GTTCTTGACCAGATCACGCATGGTGATCTGACCCTGGCCTTCCAGGTTGGGGGGCCGCGTTTCCAGGCGCACGACGTGCGGCTGCTGGAGCTGAAGTTCGGCGGCGTCTTCGCAGGTGATGACCCGCTCGGTCGGATCAATGAAGGCCGTCAGGGTGTTGAGCAGAGTGGTCTTGCCCGAGCCCGTGCCCCCCGAGATGACGACGTTGCAGCGGCAGGCCCCGATGACCCCCAGAACACGCGCACCTTCCGGGCTGATGGAGGCAAACTCCACCAGGTTGCGCATGGTCAACTTGTCTTTCTTGAACTTCCGGATGGTCAGGGTCGGGCCATCGATCGCCAGCGGCGGCGCAATAACGTTAACGCGCGACCCATCTGGAAGACGGGCGTCACAGATCGGCGAGCTCTCGTCGACGCGGCGTCCGACCTGAGACACGATCCGCTGACAGATGTTCATCAGCTGGGTGTTGTCCCGGAACCGAACATTGGTCAGCTGGACCTTGCCACCCACTTCGATGAAGACCCGGTTGGCCCCGTTGACCATGATGTCAGCGATGTCATCGCGCGCCAGCAGCGGCTCCAGCGGCCCATAGCCCAGGACGTCGTTGACGATATCCTGAACCAGGTACTCCTGCTCAGCCACCGACATGGAGACGTTCTTGATCGCCACCAGTTCGGCGACGATGTCGCGGATCTCTTCAGCCGCTGCCTTGGGGTCGAGCTGTGCCAGCTGGGACAGGTCGATCGTGTTCAGCAGGGCATTCAGAATCGTGGTCTTGGACGCGTGGTAGTAGTCCGACTGTTCGCGGACGATTTCGGCAACCGGCTGGGCCTTCTTGAGCTGCTCGAAGCCTTTGGTGGACCGCGGTGCGGCAGCGGGCTCAGGCTTGCGCGCTGATTCGTGGCCCGACTTTCCGGCAAGCGCGTCCATCCGCTCAGGCCGGGCGGTCATCCCGGCATCAATGGCTTCGTCGTCGCGCCCGGATTCCGGCAGCCCCTCCGGCATCGGCGAAGCCGACTGCTGGGGCCGGACGGCCGGTGTAGGGGCCCCGGTGCCTGAAGAGGTGCGCTTGCCGAACACTCGCGTCTAGGCCTTCTTCTTGAACAGGTTGGAGAACAGGCCGCCCGACTTCTTGCCCGGTGCCGGCAGGGCTGTGATTTCGCGCTGCGACACAATCTGGGCCAGGCCGAGGAAGGCCTCCGCCGCCTTGGACTTGGGCGCAGCTTCGATCACCATCTGGCCATTGTTGGCGGCCTCGCCAAAAGTCTTGGCGTCGAACGGAATGATCATCGAAGGATGGACGCCCAGCGCTCCGGCGAATTCCTTGAGGGGGATTTCCGGGCGACCCGGCAGGCCGACCTGATTCAGGACCAGGCGGGGCGGGGCGTCGTTCGGACGCGCCTGACGCACCAGGTCGATGATGTTCTTGGCATTGCGCAGCGAGGCCAGGTCGGGCGCGGCGACGACAACAACCTCATCCGAGGTCACCAGCGTCTGTCGCATCCAGCTCGACCAGCTGTGCGGCAGATCCAGCACAACGAAAGGCGCGGTCGAGCGAATCTTCTGGGTCACCTCTTCAAAGGCCTCGTTCGACAGGTCCCAGTCCGCCTCCAGCGTGGCCGGTGCCGCAAACAGGCTCAGGCGGTCGGTGCAGCGGGCCGTCAGACGGTCCAGCAGGGTCGGGTCCAGCCGATCAGGCTGGCCCAGGGCATCGGCCACGCCGCTGAGGGGATCCTGATTGAAGTCCAGTCCTGCCGTTCCGAACGGAAGATCGTAGTCGACAATCACCGTGTTCGACCCGACACGCTCGGCCAGGGTGTAGGCGGTGTTGTGGGCCACGGTGGAGGCCCCCGCTCCGCCCCGGGCTCCGACAAAGGCAATCGAGCGTCCCACAAAGGGGCGCGTCGGATCGGAAAAGAGCGATCCGATCGTCGAGATCAGCTGTAGCGGTGGAACCGGGCCGACGAGGTATTCGCTGACACCGCGGCGGATCAGCTCGCGATACAGCATGATGTCGTTGGCCGCGCCAATGACCACCACCTTGGTTCCGGCGTCGCAGACCTCGGCCAGGCCATCCAGCGCATTGAGCAGGCTGGTGCCCATCAAATCGCTCTCGACCATCACCAGCGCCGGCGTCGGCTCATGTCGATAGGTTTCGATGGCGGCGGCCATGCCGCCCACCCGGATCTGGGTCGTGGCGCGCGCCATGCGACGATCCTGGCCGGCCCGCTCAGCCGCCGACAGGGTCTCGGCGCGCTCGCCGAAGATGTGGATCGTAATCCGCGGAATCTGGATGGCCGCCAGGGCAGCATCGGTCTGGGCCACGAGGTCACCAACCGGATTGAACCCTCCGGGGGACGCCGCGACGGCCGCGCTGGTGCTTGCGCGGGTCGCCGGCAAGGCGGAAGCCGGGGTCGACGCGTCGGGCGGCATGAACTGCAAAGGTCCGGCATCGCGCGCCGTGCTGGCTTCCAGCGCAGAAGGGCCTGAATCAGGCGTCGACGGCATGGCACCGGTCAGCGGCGATCCATTCGATCCGAGTTCGAGATCGAGATCGAGATCGAGATCGAGATCGAGATCGAAGTCCTCTTCGAAGCCGTCATCTCCAAAGGCCTGGCTGCGGGCAGAATTCATGGTCTGGCTCGAGTGTTGGCGGTCATCAGTTGACGGCGTCCGAAACGGCGGTTGAGTCGTTGCTGGTGTGTGTCGAGGTGCCTTCGCCCCGTCGGTAGCTTTGGATTACGACCGTGCGGCGACCGGCATCTGACGGCCCCATGGGGCGCTGCCCCATGATGTCGCGGGGGTCGGCGATCTGGGCGGCCATGTTTGAAATCGTGGCGCAGCCCAGACCTGAGTACGACGTGTTGTTGGCATGACGCGTCAGGGACTCCCACTGGCGCGAGCAGTCATGGGTAACGGCCTGAAGACGGGCGAAACCGACGATGACCGGAGCCCGGGGGTCCGGGGCACCATAGGCCACGGTACGAACCGGAATCCCGCTGGCTCCCAAGATTTCGGACACGGCCCAACCCATCTGAAGGGTGGCAGGATCGTCGCCCGACGGCATCTCGATGACGATCTCTGAGCTTTGCTCGGCGCGAGCCCGCGCAACGAGGCTGGCCAGAGCCGAACGCTGGGTGGCCGACAGGCCGCTGTCGTGAACGGCCAGGGCGATCCGATCCAGTTGCGGCTCGACCCGGAGCTGCCAGCGAGACAGCGGCGTGAGCGGCTCGGGCTGTCGGATGGACGTTGAGCCTCCGCAGGCCGCCAGGAGGCCTGCGCTGAGAGTGAGGGTGACGAGGCTGGCGGTAAATCGCATCGTCGGCTCCTATTCGATCACAAAGCCGACCGGGCCCTGCCATTGACCGGCGGGGGGGGCGGATTGGTCGGGGCGATAGGCCTGGTTGAGGCGGCCCATCAGAATGGATTCGGCATCGGTCGCGATCTGGTACCCATCGGCAGGTGTCTGCAGCCGCGCCGGATCTGTCGGATTGACCAGATATGGCGTGACGATGATGACCAGCTCGGTTTCGCCCTGGAGGTAATCGCGCGACCGGAACAGCGCGCCCAGGACCGGCAGTTCGGTCATGCCCGGCAGGGCATCAATGCTCTCGCGCGTGATCGACTGCATGAGGCCGCCGATCATCAGGCTCTGGCCGGACGGAATTTCGACGGTGTTGGAGATGCGCCGCACGGTCAGGCCCGGAATGACCACCGAGCTGCCGGTGCCCAGGGACATCGAGAATGACCCGTTGGTCGTCAGGTCTGACACCTCAACCGAAACACGCAGCGAAATCCGGCCGCCGGACAGGACAACCGGGGTCACCGTCATGCCCACGCCATAGGACCGGAATTCAACGACCACGCGACCATTATTGTCGACCCCCGACGGCACGGGGAACTCACCGCCGGCGAGGAAGTCGGCCTCTTCGCCGGACACGGTGGTGACATGAGGTTCCGACAGAACCCGCACGACACCAACCCGTTCAAAGGCCCGCAACTGGGCCGACAGCCCGTTGCCGCCCAGGGCTGCGGGCGTTTCGAAGTTCAAGGTCCCGCCGCCAGCCGGAGCGCCGTTCACGCCAAATCCCGGCGCATTGCTGATCAACCAGTTGGGATCCGTGCCGTTGTTGACCGCCCCGCTGAGCGAGATACCCAGCTGTTCGACGATGTTGCGCTGCATTTCGACGACGCGAACCTGGACCATGACCTGATCCGATCCCGCGATCGACATCATGTTCAGGACCTGTTCCGGGCGCTCGACGAAGGTGGCCGCCACGCGTTCGATCCGCTCGGCCTCACCGGCGCTGTCCACAGTCCCGGTGAGGATCACGGCACCATTGACCGCCTCAGCCGTGACATTGGCGGTGGGGGCAATGCGACGGATCGTGTCCTGCAACGCCCCGACGGGCGCGCCGACGCGGACATTCAGACTGAGGATCTGGCGTCCAGAGGCGTCAAAGAACAAGGCATCGGTGGCTCCCGGTGCCAGTCCCATCAGGACGATCCGGCGCGGTGACTGCAGCACCGCATCCGCCACGGCCGGATTGGAAACCATCACATCTCGCGCATCCACCGGCAACTCGATCACCGCCGATTCACCGCGTGGCAGGCTCATGGACTGGCTCGCCGATGATCCGACGCCGACGCGAACCACCTGCTGGGCGTTCGCCGGATGTGACAGTGCGGCGAGCCCCAATCCCAGAGCCGCCGCCGCCATCAGACAAAGAAGAGGGTTCTTGTGCGCGGTCATCCCACGGGCACCTCTGTAACTGCACCGTTGCGGAAGACCCGAACGGATCGAGCCTCGCCACTGTCGGCGCGTGTTTGGGTTGAAATCGCGGCCCCGGACGCCTCGCGGGAGTCGGCATAGGATCGCAGAACCAGGAACAGTTCTCCCTGGGCCTGGGCGAAGGCCAGAACCTCGGCTTCGCGGGGGCCAACTTCGAGTGTGGCGTTGGTCCCCTCGATCGTCTGGTGATCGCCGGCTTCGGTGGTTTCGCCCACGGCGAGAACACGGATGTTGACCAGGACGGTCGCCGTGATCGGCCCGCCTGCTCCGTCGCTTCCCTGATCAGCGCGGCGGCTCATGATGACGTCGACGCGATCCCCCGGCAGGATAAAGCCACCGGCCCCCGTCTCGCGGGTCACCGGGACGGACATGGCCCGCATGCCGCGTTCAAGGACGACAGCCAGGAAGCCGCTCTGGCCGGCCCGGACAAGTTTGGAGGCAACGATCGGTTCGCCCGCGAGAATGCGCTCGCGCACGACGGCTCCGACGACCTGGCCGCGCACGCCACCGCCGGTGACGCGTTCCGCCATGCGTTGAACCTCAGCGGTGGCGGTTCCGTCTTCCTCGGTGTCCGACGCAGCCTCTTCGCCGCCTTCGGCCTCCTCGCCCTCCGCCGGCGCTCGACGGGGGGTCGGAACGGAAGTTGCGCCTTCAACGATCCAGGCCGCGTTGACCGCTTCAGCCGGGAAGGCGCGCCAGGTCATCGCCCCGTCATCGATTCGGTCGCCGATTTCGAGATCCCGCGAGGCGACGAGCACCTGGGCCATCTGGACCTGCGAGGCTTCGGCAGCCGCGGCGGACGGGGCCGCCTCGCCATTGCCCGAACCCATGGCGCGCACGACGAGCGCCAATCCAATGGCAGAGACAGCGGCTACCGCAATGACGGCAATTCGAGCTGGTTTCATCAGTCAGATTCCTTCCGGTCCGAGCGGCATTCTGCGCCCTGGCACCGGGATTGTTCTGACTGAGGGTGAAGCCGACGGGTTAACGGTCGCTTACGACGCGTCAGCGCGACCTGGGCTTAGCCGGCAATGAAGGCCTGAACCAGGGCGCTCGTCGGGAAAGCCATCAGGGCACCGGCCGAGATGGCAACCCCATACGGAATGTCGCCGGCCGGTTCGAGCAGACGTGACATCCACGACGGTCCGGCGAGCATGGCCAGCCCCGGCGTGCCCCGCGCCATGATAAGCCCCAGGGAGAACAATCCGCCCACGACCGCCGTCACCAGAAGAAATGTTGCCGAACCGCTCAGCCCGAGCCAGAGGCAGACGGCAGCAATCAATTTGGCATCGCCGCCCCCCAGCCAGCGCAGGGCGAACATGCCCGCGCCAATGAACAGAGCCCCCAAGGCGACTCCGAAGTGCACGGCGATGGTGCTGAGCGGCAGGCCCAGGGCAAAGGCCGTCGGGACAAACGCGATCATCAGTCCCAACGATATCCAATTGGGGATCGTCATCGTCGTCAGGTCGTTCAGACCCGCGGCGATCACCAGAATTGGGAGAACACTCAGAAGGATGATCAGGGCGAAATCCACGACGTATTCCTTGATTGGACACGCAGATTGTCGTCGCTCTGCGTAAAGTTTTCGTCACCCCGGCGGTGCCGAATAAGAAAAGGCCCCGGCGTTTCCGCCGGGGCCTGATCCGTGACCATATGGTCGGGTCAGCTTAGCTGGACTTGCCGACCGTGCCGCCGAGGTTGCCGGCGATGTTGTTGAACGTGGCCTTCAGGTTCGTACCCACAAGGGTAACCGCCGTAATGATGACCACGGCAATCAGAGCGGCGATCAGGCCGTACTCGATGGCGGTGGCACCCGACTCGTCGTTCAGAAACTGCTTGATGAAGTTCGACATGAGATTTCTCCTTGGATAGTTGAGCAACCGATTTGACACCTGGTCAGGGTTTGGTCGGTTGCCCGCCGTCCCTGATCACACGATCACAATGCCCGAAGGTGATTAAAGGCAAGTAAAGCGAATAGTCTTTGTCGGAATTATTATATAGTAAACAGCGTTTTACTATTAACGCCTATTAACTTACCTGCTCCTTAACAGAAGCCGCTCCTCTCCCGACTCATGGCGGGACGGCGGCAACGAATTTTTGAGATTTCGACGGCAGCTTACGCGGGCGCGTTACGCGTATAGATTCAAATGGAGTCCGACATGCGCCGGATCGGAGTTGCGCTTCTCACCCTGGCCGTTCTTGCAAGCGCCCCAGCGGCCCTCGCCCAGAACCGCGGCCTGTCGGTCGAGGTCAATCACATCACGCGCCTCAATCTGAACGGCGCGGCGGCATCCGTGATTGTCGGCAATCCGACCATTGCCGATGTCACGGTCGTGGACGCCCATACTCTTTACGTCAGCGGTCGTGCCTCGGGCGTGACCGAGATCGCCGTCCTCGATGGCCTGGGTCGCACCATCTATCAGGGCCAGGTTGTCGTGAATGATGCCTCTTCGGGCCAGGTTCGCGTCTGGCGCGGTGTGGCCGTCACCAATATGGCCTG
The DNA here is from genome assembly GCA_964647275.1 of uncultured Brevundimonas sp. GTDB lineage: Bacteria > Pseudomonadota > Alphaproteobacteria > Caulobacterales > Caulobacteraceae > Brevundimonas. The sequence goes on along the minus strand of CAZYFY010000022.1, from coordinate 38,250 downwards.
CGGCACCACCTGCTCGGCGATCTCTTCGGACGGAACCGCCGCACCGGCCGCTCCCTCCGTGCCGACCGTGACGGCGGGTACGCCCTAATCGTTTCTGGCTGGCCGGTGCCCTAGCTTTCGAGGTCCAGCGAATAGCCGGCAGACCGCACGGTGCGGATCGGGTCGAAATCGACGTCCTGCATCAAGGCCTTGCGCAAACGCCCGACGTGGACATCGACCGTGCGGGCCTCGACATAGACATCCGAGCCCCACACCGCATCCAGCAGTTGCTCGCGGCTGAAGACCCGCCCGGGGTGCTGGATCAGATGGTTGAGCAGCCGATACTCTGTCGGCCCCAGATGCACTTCGCGGCCCGCCCGCCTGACCCGATGGGACACCCGGTCCACGACAATATCACCGTGGCTGAGACGGTCGTCGGCCAGGCCAGGACGCATTCTGCGCAGCACCGCCCGAATGCGCGCGTTCAGTTCCGGCACGGAAAACGGCTTGGTCAGATAGTCGTCCGCGCCGACATCCAGGCCGCGCACGCGGTCGCTTTCTTCCCCCCGGGCCGTCAGCATGATGATCGGTACATTCCGGCTCTCCGGCCGGCTGCGAATACGGCGGCAGACCTCGATGCCTGAAACCTTGGGCAGCATCCAGTCCAGAACCACCAGATCCGGCAGCCGCTCCTCGGACTGCATCAGGCCCTCCTCGCCGTCACCGGCCACAGCAACGTCATAGCCTTCCTTCTCCAGATTGTACTGGATCAGGGTCGAGATCGCGTCGTCGTCTTCGATGACCAGGATGTGCGGCTCACTCATGACGGCTCCTTCTCACTCAGCGGGGTGTCGTCCGCGCCCTGTCGGGGCCGGACATTATCCAGCTCATCGCCGGTGATCTCATAGTGGATCATCTCGGCAATATTTGTGGCGTGATCGCCGATCCGCTCCAGGTTCTTGGCCATGAACAGCAGGTGGGCACACGAGGTAATCGTGCGCGGGTCCGCCATCATATAGGTCAGCAGTTCGCGAAACAGGGCGTTGTAGTGCTCATCAACGTCGTCGTCGTGCGACCAGACATCGAGGGCACCTGCAATCTCGGATGTGACATAGGCGTCCAGGACTGCCTTCATCCGCTTGGCGACCAGCTTGCCCATCCGCTCGATGGAACGGGTCAGGGGGGCCAGAGGCTCCAGGTCCGACAGGCTCAAGCCCCGCTTGGCCACAGACCGCGCCAGATCGCCCGTCCGCTCCAGATCCGTCGCGATCTTCATGGCCGCGACCGTCCGGCGAAGGTCGGTGGCCACGGGCTGGCGCAGGGCGATCAGGCGGATGGCCTTGCGTTCGATCTCGCGCTGAAGCTCATCCAGCTTGGCGTCGCGGGCAATCACCTGCTGGGCCAATTCCGCATCGCGGCGAGAGACAGATTCGATTGCGTCGGCGATCTGGGCCTCTGCGAGCCCCCCCATGCGGGCCACATCGGCGGTGATCTGGTTGAGCTCATCGCCGTAGGCGCGAACCGTGTGCTGATTGGTCGAGTCCATCATCGCGTCATTCCCTAGCCAAAGCGGCCGGTGATGTAGTCCAGCGTCCGCTGTTCCTTGGGATTGGTGAACAGCTCGTCCGTGCGGCCGATCTCAACGATCTGGCCCATGTGAAAGAAGGCGGTCTGTTGGGACACACGGGCCGCCTGGGCCATCGAATGCGTCACGATGACGATACAGTATTGCTGGCGCAGCTCGTCGATCAGCTCCTCGATCCGGGCCGTCGCGATGGGGTCCAGCGCCGAACAGGGCTCGTCCATCAGGATGACTTCTGGATCAACGGCAATGGCGCGGGCGATGACCAGACGTTGCTGCTGCCCGCCTGACAGACTGGAGCCCGACTGGTCGAGGCGATCTGCGACCTCATCCCACAGGCCGGCGCGACGCAGGGCCTGTTCGACCACGTCCTGAAGCTCCGCCTTGGAGGCGGTCAAGCCGTGGATGCGCGGGCCATAGGCGACGTTCTCAAAGATCGATTTGGGGAAGGGGTTCGGCCGCTGAAACACCATGCCGACGCGGGCCCGCAGGGCCACCGGATCGACCGCGCGGGCGTTGACGTCTTCCCCGTCCAGTTCGATCACGCCTTCAACGCGTGCGCCCTGGATGGTGTCGTTCATCCGGTTCAGACAGCGCAGGAAGGTTGACTTGCCGCACCCCGACGGTCCGATCAGAGCCGTCACCGCCCGGTCGGCCATATCCAGGGAAACGTCGCTCAGCGCCTGTTTATCGCCATAGAAGACGCTGACGTCGCGGGCGCGGACCTTGACGCCGTGCGCCTGAGATTCCGAGCCGGCGGCAACGATGGGACGAGTGTCGATCACGGGAGCATCCATACGGGTCACCATCTCCGTTCAAGTCGGCGTCGCAGCACAATGGCGACGGCATTCATGATCACCATGAAGACCAGCAACACCAGGATGGCGGCGGCCGTGCGCTCATGGAAGGCGGCCTCCGCGGCATTCTCCCAGATGAAAATCTGGGTCGGCAAGGCACTCGAGGCGGACAGGATGCCCTCGGGCACACCGGGCACAAACGACACCATGCCGATCATCAGCAGGGGAGCCGTCTCGCCCAGGGCATGCGCCATGGAAATGATCGAGCCGGTCATCACCCCCGGCATGGCCAGGGGCAGAACGTGAGCAAAAACCGTCTGGGTCCGCGAGGCCCCAAGCGCCAGGGCGGCATCCCGGATGGATTGCGGGACCGCCTTGAGCGCCGCACGCGTCGCGATAATCACCGTCGGCATGGCCATCAGGCTGAGCACGATACCGCCGACCAGAGGTGAGGACCGGGGCAGGCCCATCCATCCGATGAAGACCGCCAGGCCCAACAGGCCGTAGACGATCGACGGCACGGCGGCGAGGTTGTTGATATTGACCTCGATGATCTCCGTCAGCCGGTTCTTGGGTGCGAACTCCTCCAGATAGACCGCCGCCAGCACGCCGACCGGGATCGACAACAGAGCCGTGACCATCAGCATCAAGGCAGACCCGACCACCGCGCCCAGCAGGCCGGCCATCTCCGGCTGGGTCGAATCCGACCGGGTGAACAGGCCCGTGTTGAAATGGGCCTCGACCAGGCCCTCACGCTCAAGCTGATCCAGCCAGGCGATCTGCTGGTCGGTGAGGACGCGCTGGTCTTCCGGCGTGTCCCGACTGATTTCGCCCTTGAAGTAGAGATCCGCGCTATCGCCGACCGGGGCTTCGATCGTCACAGTTCGACCGATCAATGAAGGGTCGGCACGAACCTGGGCCAGGATCTGGAACCCCATGTCCGGGCTGAGAAGATCGCGCGCAGCACGCCCGTTGTCTGCGGTGGCGGCATCCACGCCCAGACGGTCCAGGAGGGCCTCGGCGGCCATCTGGTCGTAGTTGGCCCCTTGCGGATAGGCGGGATCAACCCGGGCGGCATCGACGGGCACGTCCAGGGTGATCGAATGGGTCACAAAGGCGGAGTGGCCCTGATCGATGATCCGTCCGAGCAGCAACGCCAGAAAGGCGACCGCCACTGTGATGGCCAGCACGCCATACAGCCGGAAGCGGCGCTCCGCCGCGTGCCGTTTCTTCAGCCGCTTTTCGACTGCGGCGCGAATGTCGGGCCGGTCAGTCATACTGTTCCCGATAGTGCTGGACGATCCGTAGGGCGACAATGTTCAGGAGCAGGGTCACCACGAACAGGGTCAGGCCCAGACCAAAGGCCGACAGGGTCTTGGGACTGTCGAATTCCTGATCCCCGGTCAGCAGGGTGACGATCTGAACGGTGACGGTCGTGACACTATCCAGCGGATTGGCCGTGATCCGGGCCTGAAGCCCGGCCGCCATGGTCACGATCATCGTTTCGCCAATGGCCCGGCTGGCGGCCAGCAGCATGGCCCCGGCGACCCCTGGCAGGGCGGCGGGCAGGACCACCCGCTTGATCGTCTCGGACTGGGTCGCGCCCATGGCATAGGAGCCATCGCGAAGCGACTGGGGCACGGCGTTGATTATGTCGTCTGAAAGGGAAGATACAAAGGGAATCAACATGATCCCCATGACCACACCGGCAACCAGCGCCATCTGGTTCTGCACGCCCATCAGGTACAGGCCAAGATCGTTGAAGGGCCCGCCCAGCAGGGACTCCCCGAGCCGGTTGAAACCGGCCCGGAAGGCCGGTCCGACCGTCAGGGCCGCGAAGAATCCGTAGACCACCGTTGGAATGCCAGCCAACACCTCAAGCAGGGGCTTGATCCAGGCCCGCTGAAACGCCGACGCATACTCGGCCAGATAGATGGCGGACATCAAGCCGATCGGAGCCGCCGTCAGCATGGCGATCCCCATAATCAGAAAGGTGCCGACGAACAGCGGCACGGCGCCGAACCCACCGGACGACCCCACCTGATCGGCGCGGATGGCGATCTGCGGGCTCCAGTGGGTGCCGGTGAGGAACTCCAGCGGCGAGACGGTCTGGAAAAAGCGAAGGGATTCCCAGACCAGAGACAGGACAATCCCCAGCGTCGTCAGGACCGCTACCGCCGAGGTCGCGAACAGCAGAACCCCCACCCAACGCTCAACGGCGTTGCGGGCTCTATAATCTGGCCGGGCCCTCGACCAGGCGTACAGACCGCCCATGAGTGCCGCCAGCACAACGGCGACCAGTCCACCCAGGCGCAACAGTCCGCTCAGGGCGGAAATCCTGTCGGCATGGGCCGTGAGGGCAGCACGCTGATCGTCGGAATAGGCGACCGCCGACGGGGCGGAGCCCGCTGCAATGGCTTCCGCATCATACTGGAACTGTGACCGGAACGGCTCGGCACCTGGAGCCGCTGCCGGTAAGTCGGCCCAGGTCACGGCCGTGATGATGCGGGGAGCCGCCAGCGCCAGCACGACAAGAACCAGAAGCGCCGGGATCGCAGCCCAGATGGCGGCGTGAGCACCGTGATACTTGGGCCGGGAATGTGGGCGGGTGCCAGACCTGTCTACGGCTTGCAGGACCTTACGCCGCGCCAACCCGTAGGTTGCCGCCGAGAACGCCGCCAGAAGGATGAGAACCAGGCCAATCATGACGCCTGTGCCTTTGCCCGCGTCAGGTCATCCCATCACGACGGTTCGATGACAGTTTTGATACGTGCTCAGCCCGGTTCTGTGACGCCGCGTCGCTCGGCGACCGGGAAATAGACCGAGAAGGTCGTGCCCTGGCCTTTCTGGCTCTCAACAATCAGGCCGCCGCGGTGGCGGTTGACGATATGTTTGACGATCGAAAGGCCCAGGCCTGTTCCGGGACTGGCCCCGCTTTTCTGGCCTTCGACACGGTAGAACCGCTCGGTCAGGCGCGGCAGGTTCTCGCGAGCCAGCCCCTCTCCCTGGTCGACGACCCGGACCAGGACGTAGCGGACGCCGCCTTCGCGATCAGGTGTCAGGAGCGCCAGCCGGGCACTGTCCGATCTGGAGGGGGCCTGCGCCTCGGCCAGCGACAAGTCACCGAGGATATGGATATCAACGCGCGAGCCCCGTCCCGAATAGCGCACCGCATTCTCGGTCAGGTTTTGAATCACCTGGATAATCTGGTCCCGGTCGCCCATCACCGTCGCCTCGGACGGGCGCTCGACCAATTCGACCCGGCTGTCGTGTTCGGCCAGGAGCGGGGCCAGGGCATCCATGACATCCGTGGTGGCCCGCGCAACATCCGCGCGACCGGCAGGCGAGATGTGCTCTGACAGTTCAATCCGGCTGAGGGCCAGCAGGTCGGCGATCATGCGGCTCATCCGGGCCGTCTGCGCCGCCATGATGTCGAGAAAGCGATCCCGCGCCCGTTCGTCATCACGCGCGTGCCCCTTGAGGGTTTCGATAAACCCCTGCAGTGAGGCCAGCGGCGTCTTGAGCTCATGGCTGGCATTGGCCAGGAAGTCAGCCCGCATCCGCTCGATCCGCTGATTGTCCGTCTCGTCACGAAACCGGACGACGGCCATTTTTCGTCCCAGGCCGGCCGCCGTCAGGGGTGTCACTGAAATCCGCCAGAACCGGTCCTGGGCCCCGGCCGGCTCATAGGTCGCCTCACCGGCGATCTCGCCGTAGATGGCCGCGTCAACCGCATCGAGCGCCTGGGGATCCCGAAGGGCAGCAACGAGCGGCTCGCCGCGCCCCCCGACCTTGAGCAGGCCGCGGGCCGTGGCATTGGCAAACAGGATCTGGCGGGCGGACAGGTTGTCGACCGGGCCCCCTTCCACAATCAACACCGGGTCAGGGAGGCTCTCCAGGGCAGCCCGGAAATCACCCGCCTCGGCATCGACAAGCGGCAGACTGGGCGGCGTGACCGCCTCTGGCGACCAATTCCGAAAAGCCGCCAGGGCCGCTTTCCAGCGGCTTGAAGCCCGATGGCCTTGAGACGTTCCCGGCATGGAGGCCTCTATAGCCGGGGAGCACATGCGCAAGAAAGTCCTGCAATTGCTCACGGAATGTTCATTCGATCATGCGACCTTGCGCGTTGGTATCCGAGGGTTGAATGCTCACAGTCCTGAATTGCCTGACCACGGAACACGACCTGAGACTGGTCGTGTTGGCGGCTATGGTCTGCCTGATCGGCGTCTGTGCCGCCGTGCGCCTGTTCGTCCACTCGCGCGAAGTTGACGGCACGATCGGCCTGGCGTGGCTGGCCCTGACCGGGGTCGTCGCCGGGGCCAGCGTCTGGGCCACCCATTTCATCGCCATGCTGGGCTATGATCCCTCGTTCGAGGCCGGCTATGAGCCGGTCGGAACCATTGCGTCCCTGTTGATCGCCATCATCGGCGCGATTGGGGCCTTTTCGATGTGGCACCTGCGGCCCGGCAAACTGGGCACCGTCGCCAGCGGCATGGTTCTGGCCGGTGTCATCGGGGCGATGCACTACATCGGCATGAACGCCTTTCAGACCAAGGGCGTCATCGTCTGGGACCCGGTGCTAGTTACGGCCTCGTTTGTCCTGGCCATGGCCATTGCTCCGCTGGCGCTCCTGGCGCTGGGCAAGAGCCGGCGCTGGCGCGCCACCTTCGTTGCCACCGGGCTATTGGCCGTGGCGATCTGCAGCCTGCATTTCACCGGCATGGCCGCCGTCACCATCCTGCCGATTGAAACCGACATGCAGGGTGTAACGGTGATCGACCGTGGTCTGCTGGCGGCGATGGTCGCCGGTGTTGCCAGTATACTGGTATCTGCCGCCCTGCTGGTTGCGGCGCTGGACCGCTGGCATCGCGGCACGGCCCACGAGCGACTGACGGAGGCCCTGGAGGCCATGACCGATGGCCTGGCCTACTATGACGCCCAAGATCGACTGATGATCTGGAATGGCCAGTACCAACGCACCTGTCCCGAGATCGAGGAATTCCTGGCGCTGGGTACGACGTTCGAGCAAATTCTCAGGCTTGGCCTGGAACGGGGCCACTATTCAGAGGCCATCGGACGCGAAGACGACTGGTTGGCCGAACGCATGGCCGCGCGACGCTCCGGAACCGGTGCTCTGGAACAGCGGATGGCCGATGGCCGCTGGCTGCGGGTTCAGGACCGCCGCAGCGCCCTGGGTGGCACCGTGTCCACCATCATCGACGTCACCGATCTGAAGACGGCAGCCGCCAAGCTGGAACAGGCCCGCGACGCCGCTGAAGAGGCCAACCGCGCCAAGTCCGAGTTCCTGGCCAATATGAGCCACGAGATCCGCACGCCCCTGAACGGCGTCCTGGGCGTGGCCGAGGTTCTGGGCAAGACAGACCTGAGCCAGGACCAGAAGGAAATGCTGCGCCTGATCGCCGCTTCGGGGGCAACCCTGCAGCAGCTGCTCAGCGATATTCTTGACATCGCTCGGGTGGAATCCGGTCGCCTCACGCTGGGCGACAGCCCCTTTGACCTGGCCCAGGCCGTTCGTGACGCCGGCCAGCTCTATCAGGCAGCCGCTCGGGACAAGGGCCTCCAGTTCTTCGTCGATGTATCCGCCGACGCCGAGGTCTGGGCCTTGGGGGATGTGGTCCGGGTCAAACAGGTCCTGACCAATCTGGTGTCGAACGCGGTCAAGTTCACCCAGACCGGCTTTGTGCGGCTCACCGTCGAACGGGCCGCCGACCGTGGCAGCCAGGCCGTCTTTCGTTTTTCCGTAGAGGACACCGGTGTCGGGTTCGATGCCGCAAGCCGTGACAAGCTGTTCAACCGCTTTGAACAGGCGGACGGGTCGATTACCCGCCGCTTCGGCGGTACCGGCTTGGGGCTGGCGATTTCTCGCCAACTGGCCGAGATGATGGGCGGTGAAATCGATTGCGAGAGTGAGCTCGGCGGCGGCTCAGCCTTCTTCGTGACCCTGCCGATGTCCCTGACGGACGCGCCGGTCAAGGTTGAGGAGCCGGGGAATCAGGTCCTTGCCGACGCCGACCGCCCGGTTCGGATCCTGCTGGCTGACGACCACCCGACGAACCGCAAGGTGATCGAGCTCATTCTCTCGCAGATCCAGGCCGACCTCGTCTGCGTCGAGAACGGTGCCCAGGCTGTTGAGGCCTTCGACACCGAAGAATTCGATCTGGTGTTGATGGACATGCAGATGCCGGTGATGGACGGCCTGACCGCGACCCGTGCCCTGCGCGACATCGAGATGGCCGAGGAACGTGCCCGGACCCCGATCGTCATGCTGACCGCCAACGCCTTGCCTGAGCACGTCGAGGCAGCGCAGGCGGCCGGTGCCGACCGCCATCTGGCCAAGCCGGTCAGCGTTCAATCCCTGCTGGACAGTGTTTTTGAGCTGACGGGCGACGGGCCGGCACAGGACGCGCCCGCCGCGAGCGACCGGGCCGCTTAAGGCCTGAATCCGCCTGGCTGTTGGGATCGCGCTGTGGTCCCAACCCGGATCACCCGGCTCTATCCCTCCAGCACCTCATAGGCCGGGAGGGTCAGGAAGCTCTCACATGTCGGGGCAAAACAGAGCTGGGTGAACAGGGCGACGGCCTGCGGCAGGCGTTCCAGCCCCCGCGGCATGCGTGTCACTTCGTCCTCGATCAGGGCGCGGACCAGGGCCTCATCGACCGTGCGGCCGTCATCCAGCGTGGCGGCGTGCCTCAGCCATTGCCAGACCTGAGTGCGGCTGATCTCGGCAGTGGCGGCATCTTCCATCAGATTATAGAGCGGCACGGCCCCCCGGCCCCCCAGCCAAGCCTCAATATATTGAATTCCGACGCGGATATTCTCGCGCAGGCCCGCCTCGGTGCGCTGCCCCTTGTGCATTTCCAGCAGATCGGACTGACCCAACGCGGCCCCGTCACCGAAGACGTCGAGCTGGTTCGGGCGGGGCATCAGGCGGTCGAAAGCCTCCATCGCCACCGGGACCAGCGCCGGATGCGCGACCCAGGTGCCGTCGTGGCCATAGCCGGCCTCGCGTTCCTTGTCGGCCTTGACCTTGGCGAAGGCGGCGGCGTTGGCGGCCTCGTCGTTCTTGATCGGGATCTGGGCCGCCATCCCCCCCATCGCGAAGGCACCTCGGCGGTGGCAGGTGGCGATCAGCTTTCTCGAATAGGCGCTTAAGAAGGCCTCGCCCATGACCATGCGGGCGCGGTCCGGCGTCAGGAAGGCAGGGTTCAGGCCCAGCCGCTTGATGGTCGAAAAGATGTAGTCCCAGCGACCGCAGTTCAGGCCCACGATGTGGTCCTTCAGGGCATACAGGATCTCATCCATCTCGAAGGCAGCAGTAATGGTCTCGATCAAGATCGTGGCCTTGATCGTGCCGACCGGCAGGCCCAGCCGCGCCTGGGCAATGCGGCAGGCGTCGTCCCACAGGGCCGCCTCCTCCATCGATTCCAGTTTGGGGAAATAGAAATAGGGACCGGACCCCTGCTCCAGGGCGGCCTTGGCATTGTGGGTCAGATAGAGGGCGAAGTCGAACAGGCCACCGGCGACAGGTTGGCCATCAACCTCGACGTGGCGCTCCAGCAAGTGCCAGCCGCGTGGGCGGACCAGCAGGACGGCGGGCGTGTCGCCGAGTGCATAGCTCTTGCCTGAGGTCGGATCGGTGAAGGCCAGGTCGCCGGACCATCGGTCCTTCAGATTAACCTGTCCCTCGACGACGTTTTCCCAGGTCGGGCTGGTGGCGTCCTCGAAGTCGGCCATAAAGACCTTCGCCCCCGAATTCAGGGCGTTGATGACCATCTTGCGGTCCGTCGGGCCGGTGATCTCGACACGGCGATCCAGCAGGTCAGACGGGATGGGCGCAACGGTCCAGTCGTCGGCGCGGATCTCGGCGGTGTCGGCGCGGAAGTCGGGCAGCTCGCCGGCGTCGAAGCGGACCTGACGGGCCTCGCGCTGTTTCAGCAGGGTCTTGCGGCGACCATCCAGCGCCCGGTGCAACTCGGCAACCAGGGCCAGGGCCTCGGGTGTCAGAACCTCTGCGGCGCGATTCTCGACGGGGCCAAGAACGCGGACAGTGTCGGGAAGGGTGTCGAGGGGCATCTTATTCTCCTCCCCATCGCCCGCGATGGGGAGGGGGACCACGAAGTGGTGGAGGGGGCGCCTCCGCCATCTGAATTCTGGAGGCTGTCTCGGCGCGGACAGCGCCGCCCCCTCCGTCACGACGCTTTCGCGTCGCGCCACCTCCCCATCGCGAAGCGACGGAGAGGAGACCATATCGCCTATTCGTACCCGTGGGCGGCTTCGTTGATAACCACCGAGGGCATGGTCGAGAAGTCGACGACCACCGGGCGGGCCGCCGCTTGTCGGAAGGCCTTGATGGCATGCTCCAGGCGGCGACGGGCCTCGCGCTCGGCTTCGCTGCCGGGCTTCAGGTCGAGCGGAGCGAGGCAGTAGTCGATGATCGCCTTGGGGCTTGAGATCGGGTCCATGGTCTTTCCTCCAGATCGTGTCTGACTATTCCGCCGCGAACTGGGCGGCTTCGGTCGAATCCTTGAGCGCGGTCGTGGACGACTGGCCCGACGAGATGACGGTGGCCACCTGATCGAAATAACCGGTGCCGACCTCGCGCTGGTGACGGGTGGCGGTGTAGCCGCGCGCCTCATTGGCGAACTCGCGCTGCTGCAGCTCGGAATAGGCGGCCATGCCGTGGTCGCGGTAGCCGTCGGCCAGCTCGAACATCGAGTTATTCAGGCTGTGGAACCCGGCTAGGGTGACGAACTGGAACTTGTAGCCCATGGCCCCAAGCTCGCGTTGGAACTTGGCGATGGTGGCCTTGTCCAGCTTGGCTTCCCAGTTGAAGGACGGCGAACAGTTGTAGGCCATCAGCTTGCCGGGATGCTCCTTCTGGATGGCCTCGGCGAACTTCTTCGCATCGTCCAGATCGGGGTGGGAGGTTTCCCACCACAGCAGGTCGGCGATGTTGGCATAGGACAGGCCGCGCGCGATGCAGTGATCCAGGCCCGTGCCTTCCTTCAGGCGGTAGAAGCCTTCGACGGTACGGTTGTCGCGGTCGATGAAGGGATGATCGCGCTCATCGATGTCAGAGGTGATGAGCTGAGCCGATTCCGCATCGGTGCGGGCGACGGTGATCGTCGGTGTGCCCATGACGTCAGCGGCCAGGCGGGCGGCGACGAGGTTGCGGATGTGCTGGGCGGTCGGGATCAGCACCTTGCCGCCGAGGTGGCCGCACTTCTTCTCGGACGCCAGCTGGTCTTCGAAGTGGACGCCCGAGGCCCCGGCCTCGATGAAGGCCTTCATGATCTCGAAGCTGTTCAGCGGGCCGCCGAAGCCGGCTTCGGCGTCGGCGACGATGGGGGCAAACCAGTCACGCTTGGCACCGCCTTCGGCGTGCTCGATCTGGTCGGCGCGCTGGAGGGTGCGATTGATGCGGCGGCACAGTTCGGGCGCGGCATTGGCGGGATAGAGGGACTGATCCGGGTACATGGCTCCGGCGGTGTTGGCGTCCGCCGCCACCTGCCAGCCCGAGAGATAGATGGCCTTGAGGCCCGCCTTGACCATCTGCATGGCCTGGTTGCCGGTCACGGCCCCCAGCGCATTGATGTAGGGCTCCGAATGCAGCAGTTCCCACAGACGGTTGGCGCCCCGCTCGGCGAGGGTGTGGGTCACCGGCACCGAACCGCGAAGACGCAGCACGTCTTCGGGCGTGTAGGGGCGCTCGATTCCGTCGAAGCGGCCGGAAGGCGAGGGAACGAGATCGGCGAAGGTGGTCATGGGAGGCCCCGGGTCTGAAATCTGCTCACGCGGCGAAGGCACCGCTCTGAGGTTCAGAAAACCGGATCGAAGTCACAAATACTACGCCCACATCCCTATATTTGCAGTCATTTTGTCATATTATGACCCTTGCCGATTGGTCACTTTGTGACAAACTCGATCCATGGCGCGATCAGCGGATCAGAAACTCTTCCTTGGCGGGCGGCTGAAACGGCTGCGCCGCGAGCTCGACCTGACCCAGACGGCGATGGCCGCCGATCTGGAGGTGTCGCCGTCCTATCTGAACCATATCGAGCGCAATCAGCGGCCCGTCTCGGCACAACTCCTGCTGCGGCTGGCGGACACCTATGACGTCGATCTGCGCGCCTTTGGTCAGGGCGACGAGGCGACGGCGGAGGCGCTGGGCGAGCTGCTGACCGACCCCGTGTTCAAGGGGTTGTCGGCACCGCGCCATGAGATCCTGGCCACGGTTGATGAGAACCCGGCCATCGCCGAGGCCCTGACCCGGCTCTATCAGGCCTTTTCCGATCAACGCTCACGGGCCGAAACCGAGGTGGAGCGCGGCGGCGGCAGCCTGGAAGAAACACCCGCGGACTGGGTTCGCGACCTGATCCAATCGCGGCGCAATCATTTCCCCGAAATCGACGCCCTGGGTGAAACCCTGCACGCAGAACTGTCCGGCGACCCGCTGGGGCTGGAGGCGGCTCTGAGGGCGCGGCTAAAGTCCGCCTGGGACCTGTCCGTCCGCATTCTACCGGCTGAGGTCATGGTCGAGTGGACGCGCAGGCTCGATCTGCACCGACGGCGGCTGACCCTATCGGAAACCCTCAGTCCCGCGTCACGCCTGTTCGCCATCGCCTATCAACTTGGACTGAGCGCGCACGGCCATGAGATCGAAGCCATGGCGGAGACGGCCCGACCTCCCAATGGTGCCGCCCACGAGCTGTTGAAAGTCAGCCTGACCAATGCCCTGGCCGGTGCCATCCTGATGCCCTACGGCCCGTTCCAGGCACTGGCGGAAGCCACAGGCTATGATCTGGATCTCCTGCAACAGCGGTTCGGTGTTTCGTTCGAACAGGTGGCCCATCGGTTGACGACGCTGGGACGGCCGACGGCGCGGGGCGTGCCGTTTTTCCTGATGCGGGTGGATCAGGCAGGCAATGTGTCCAAACGCTATGCCGCCGGAGCCTTTCCGTTTTCGCGGTTTGGCGGGGCCTGTCCGCGCTGGCGGCTGCATGCGGCGTTTCGAACGCCCGGTCGGGTGGTCACCCAGATCGTCGAGACGCCCGATGGCGGACGCTGGTTCACCCTGGCGCGGACCGTGGCGCGTCAGGGCGCGGGCCGGGCCGGCGATCAGGACCTGGCCATCGGCCTGGGGTGCGAGCTGAAGGACGCCCATCGACTGGTCTATGCGCGCGGCCTGAATCTGGAAGCGCCGGAGGTGACACCGATCGGCCCAGCCTGTCGCCTCTGCCCCCGTCACCCCTGCGCCGAGCGGGCCGCCCCTCCGATCCACGCCGAGCTCCAGATCGACGCCTGGTCCAAGTCCGTCAGCCCCTGGCCGATTGCGACGTGACCCCGCCGTTTCATTTGGATGCCCCCGACTGCGCCCGCGCCTTGATCGGCTGGACGCTGACGGTGGAGGGGATCGGCGGGGTGATTGTGGAGACAGAAGCCTATGACCGCGACGACCCGGCCTCGCACAGTTTTCGTGGGCCGACGGCGAGGAATGCCGCGATGTTCGGGCCTGTGGGCCGGGCCTATGTCTATCGGATCTACGGCGTCCACTGGTGTTTGAATGTGGTGTGCGGCCAGGAAGGGTCGGGCCAGGCGGTGCTGATCCGGGCGCTGGAGCCAGGCGTCGGGGTGGGAGCCATGCAGACGCGGCGCGGGACGGCGGCCGAACGGGCGCTGTGTTCAGGGCCGGGCAAGCTGTGTCAGGCACTGGCCGTGACCGGGAGCCACGATGGGCGGGACCTAACCGAGGCCCCGTTCGCCCTGACCCCGCCGTCGGGTCCGCCCGCCAACATCCTGACGGGTCCGAGGATCGGCATCACCAAGGGAATCGAGACGCCCTGGCGGTTCGGCCTCAACGGCTCACGCTTCCTTAGCCGACCGATGCGGTGAGACGGGCTGACAAGAAAGAGAAATGGCGGACCCGGAGCGATTCGAACGCCCGACCCTCAGATTCGTAGTCTGATGGCCTCGTGCTCGCTGGAGCTCTATGCCCTACATTCGCCTACGCTAACCGACGGGATTATATAGCTTTTCCGAACCCGACCTCTACTATCATGCTCGTTGGAAGGCGACTGGGTTCGCGCCCTTTTGCTTCCGTTTCGCTTCCGAATGGACGGGCTGATGAATGTGAAGTTGACCGAGCGGGTCGTGAACGACCTCGTGCCGTCCAGCGTGGATGTGAAGGTGTTCGATACGAAGCTTCCCGGCTTCCACGTCCGTGTCAGTCCTAGAGGCACGAAGACCTACAGCCTCTTCTACCGAAATGCAGATGGCAGGCAGCGGACGATCAAGATCGGACGCGCAGCGACCATGAAGTGCGAACAAGCTCGTGAGAGGGCGATGGCTCTTCTCGTCGATGTCCAGGAGGGAAGAGACCCTTCCGCCGCGCGACGCATCGAGCGGTCGGTGGTCACCATGGAGGACCTCTACGCCGACTACCTCGCCAAGCATGCTCGCGTAAAGAAGCGAGCCAGCTCTGTCAAAATGGACGAAATCCTTTGGCGTCTGCATCTCGCGCCATCCCTCGCAGAGTTGCCGGTAGCCGAAGTGGGACGACGGGCTCTCGACAGCCTCATGGCGAGCATGTCCGGCAAGAGGGGAGCCGCAAATCGGGCGATGGCGCTTCTGTCAAAAATGATGGCGCTCGCGGTGGCGTGGGAGCTTCGGCCCGACAATCCGTGTCGCGGCGTGGATCGGTATGAAGAGGTGCGGAAGGAGCGGTTTTTGACGCCCGCAGAAGTGCTGCGCCTGAATGACGCCTTGGAGGAGGAGGCAGACCTCGGGGCATCGAACGCCATCCGACTTCTGCTTCTTACAGGAGCTCGGCGGAGTGAGGTGCTTCTGGCGGAGTGGGGTCAGTTCGACCTCGATTCCGCTATCCCGATCTGGACGGTTCCGCGTTTCAACCACAAGGGAGGGGGGCGCACTCGCAGCGATCTGCGTCGGCCACTTTCAGACGAAGTCGCGAACTTGCTGCGGCGCTGGAAGGCGTCATGCCCTGTGGTCTCTTTGCGCTGGGTGTTTCCCAGCCCTCGCGACGCCACGAAGCCACGCGCCGACCTCAATAGCGTTTGGAAGCGAGTGAGGAAGAAGGCCGGCCTCCCGGAGGTCCGGCTTCATGACCTACGTCATTCGTTCGCGTCAGCAGCGGTCAATCAGGGGGCATCGCTGTTTTCCATCGGGAAGAATCTGGGTCACGCTGACGTGCGGACTACAGAGCGCTACGCGCACCTGATGGACGACAGTATCAGAGACGTCGCCCAGTCGGTCGCAAATGTCTTTGGCGAGAGGCGCACGAGCCGCTCAGGCAATGGCGCGTGATATCTCATCAAGCTGATCCTTCTTCCAAACCGGGTTGAGATTCTTGGATGCGCCTCGGATCAGATCCAGGATTGGCTGCTCGTTACGAGTGCAAGTGCGCTTGCGCACAAGCGCGCTGATGCCGGTCGGGAACGTTGGGTCGCGTGCCTCTTCCTGCTCGAACCACAGGATGATCAGGAGCATCGGATCGACATCGACAAGTTCTGCCATCTTCAGCACACGAGCCAAGGGGATCGCCGACCGTCCGGTCCGCCACATGGAAATGGTCTGCGGCGAGCGGAAGCCAAACGCGGCAGCCGCCTGGTCGTTGGTAAGGCCCGCTTTGTCCCAGTTGGCGTCTAGCCAGCGCGAAAGCCGTGTCGGGATAGCGGAAGCGGAATATGTGCGGGGTCGACCGGCCATTTTTGTAAGCTGCTTTCAATCTGATAGAAGCACCGTATCACAAGTAACTTCTTGTTTTATCGGCGTTTAATTGTGTCTTGGGCGGGACTTACACCGTTGCGCAGACAGTGGTCGCAGGGACGCCTTCGATAGTCTCCAGGACCCGTCCGTCGCGAATCCAGATCGCCGAAAGGATGTCCACGTCGCCGACGAACCTGGCGCGCATGGTGTAGCTGACGCAGATCATGTCCGTCTCGACCCGGCGACGGTAGCTGGGGCGCACGCCGACATACCGGAAGCCGTGGTAGCGGGTGGCGTCCGGGTTGGGCAGGCGATCCTGGTGATAGGCCCGGATGATGGGCTCGTATTCAGAGGTGGAGGCTTGGGCCGCCGGAAGCTGTTGTCCCAAGAGCAGCGCTACCGCCAAAGACCAGACCATCTAGAAACCCCCAGACAATAACCCGATATGGGTTATCCCGTTTCGGGTTCTAATGGGTAGACCGCCTTTCGCAAGCGGTCGTCGATGCCCTCTTCGCTCCATTCCACGAACTACCTCGCGTTCGTGGCGCATCTCGTGGAACTGCGACAACGCAAAGGCGTCACCCAGGCGGAACTGGCAGCCATCCTCGGCAAGCCGCAGTCGTTTGTCTCCAAGATCGAGCGCGCCGAACGCCGTATGGACCCGGAGGAGTTTCGGGCGATTGTTTCCGCACTCGGGAGCGATCCTGGCGACGAGTTCGCAGCCGTCGGTCGCTTCCTCGAAAGCCGTCGCTAGGTCGCACAACCGCACATGTGCGCATGTGCGCATGTGCTAGGTCATCACTCAAACGGCCTTCTCACGAGTTGTCGCGGTAGCGAAGTAGGCGGAGGGCGTTGGCGACGACCAGGAGGGTAGACCCCTCATGCATCGCCACAGCAGGGCCGATGCCCAACCCAAAGATCGTCGCCGGGACGAGAAGGGCGACGACGCCGAGGCTGACGTAGACGTTCTGGAGAATGATGCGTCGCGTATGGCGGCTCAGATCCACCGCGAACGGGAGCTGCGACAGGTCATCGCCCATTAGGGCTACGTCCGCCGTCTCCAAGGCGACATCTGACCCCGCCGCGCCCATAGCGATCCCGACGGTGGCGCTTGCCATGGCGGGCGCGTCGTTCACCCCGTCGCCGACCATCGCGACCTTGTCCTCGCCCGCGAGCTTCTTGATCGCCTCGACTTTGTCCTCCGGCATGAGGTCGCCCCATGCCTCGTCCAGGCCGACATCCTTGGCGATGGCGTCAGCGACCTTCTGGTGGTCGCCAGAGATCATAATCATCCGGGTGATGCCGATCTCGTGCAGCCTCCGCAGCGCGTCCTTTGCGGCCTCGCGCGGGGTGTCCATGAGCCCGATGGCTCCCAGATCCCGGTCGCCCATCCGGACGACCATGGAAGTCCGCCCCGCATCACGCAGGGCTGAGATGGCGGACAGGGCGGCTTCCCCGAGCGCCGGCACACCGTCCTTGCCGAACATCTCGACCTTGCCGATCCAGACTGTCTGCCCCTCCACCGTCGCCACGACGCCGCGTCCGGTCAGGCTCTTGAGATCGGTCGCTTCCGGCGGCTTTGCCTTGCCGAGACGCTCACGCCCATCGGTTACGATGGCTTGGGCCAACGGGTGGTCGCTCAGCGCCTCGACGGCGACTGCGACAGACAGCAGCTCTTTTTCGGTTACGCCCGTCACCGGCACGACATCCGTGATCCGGGGCTTGCCTTCGGTCAGGGTGCCGGTCTTGTCGAAGGCGATGGCCTTGAGCGAGCCGAGGTTCTCCAGTGGCGCACCACCCTTGACCAGGACGCCCGCACGCGCAGCGCGCGCCACACCCGACAAGACAGCGCTGGGCGTTGCGATAGCCAAGGCGCAGGGACTGGCGGCCACCAGCACGGCCATGGCCCGATAGAAGCTGTCGCTGAACGGTTCATCCACGACCGCCCAGGCGAACAGAAGAAGGGTCGCCAGAGCGAGCACGGATGGCACGAAGATGCGCTCGAACCGGGCGGTGAAGCGCTGGGTCGGGGACTGTTGGGTCTCCGCCTCGCTCACCATGCGAACGACCTTCGCCAACGCGGTCTCCCCGGCCTTGCGGGTCACCTCGACTTCGAGCGCGCCCCCGCCGTTGATCGTCCCGGCGAAGACGCGCGAGGCCGACGACACAGCGTCTGGACGACTGCGGGCGGCGGCGGCGTCCGGGACCGCCGACTTGTCCACGGGGATGCTTTCGCCGGTCACCGGGGCCTGGTTGATGGCGCTTTCGCCCTTCACCACAAATCCATCGGCGGGCAGCCGCTCGTTCGGTTTGACGATGACGATGTCGCCGATCACGAGCTCCTCAACCGCGACCTCCAACACCTGTCCGTCCCGACGAACGTTGGCGCGTTCCGGAGCCAGCTTCGCCAGCGCCTCGATGGCGCGCTTGGCTCGGCCCATCGCGTAGTGCTCCAGGGCATGGCCGAGGCTGAACAGGAACAGCAGGAGCGCGCCTTCCGCCCATGCGCCCAGAGCCGCTGCGCCTGCTGCTGCGACCAGCATGAGTGTGTCGATCTCGAACCGCTTCGCCTTGAGATTCTCGACGGCCTCGCGAACCGTGAAGAACCCGCCTAGCCCGTAGGCGGCGACATAGAGCGTCTGCGGAACCCAACCGGGCGATCCCGGCATGAGCTTCTCGATGGCGAAGCCGAGGATCAGGGCTGCGCCACAGGCAAGCGCGAAGATGAGTTCCGTATTCGGCCCGAGGAACGCGGCTCCCTCATGATCGTGTTTGTCCTCGGGACCGTGTTGGTGATCGCCGGATTTTTCCTCGTGGCTCATCTTGTTCTCCGATGACTAGCCTAACCCCAGGAGCCGAGCGGCCCAGTCGCCGGTCAGCGCCAGGAGGATCGTGATGAAGATCCAGAGCGAGACGATGCCGCCCAGCATCACATAGAAAACCTTGTCACGCGGCCCCCAGATGAAGCCGAGCAGGGTCACCGGCATGAGCGCCGCAAAGACAAGGGCAGAGGGCAGGCGCAGTCCCTGCCCAAGCCACAGCGCCAGAAGAAAGACGACGCCGACATTCAGCATCACCATCGACACGCCGTAGACGACCTTCATGATCGGGATCTTCTCGGGAGGCGGCCCTGACGGCGGCTTGCGCTGGCGTTTGCCGTGCCGCCCTTCTCGCCACCGAATGGCGCGGCGGCTCATCCTTCACTCTCCGTCTTTGGAGTGCGGGCATCGTTGAGAATGTCGATACCGCCTTTCGCGGCAATCACGGCGACCAATGCGCCCACGACCAAGTCCGGCCAGGCCGACCCTAGCCAGAGGACCAGAAGGCCAGCGACGATTATCCCGCCGTTTGACGCGAAGTCGTTCAGACTGAAGGTCTGCGCCGCCTTCATGTTCACGTCATCCGTTCTCAGACGCCGAAGCAGCCAGAGACAGACGAGGTTCACGATGGCTGCGAGAAGCGCGAGGGACATCATCGTCCAGCCGACAGGCTCTGTGCCTTCGAGCCACCGGCGACCTGCATCGAACAGGACCCCAATGGCGAAGAGCAGAAGAAATATGCCCGACACTCGTGCGGCCCGACGCTTCCAGGCGTCTGCACGCCCGATAGCCAGCAGGCTGATCATATAGACCACCGCGTCCGATGCATTATCGACCGCGTTGGCAAGGAGTGCGCTGGAGTCGGCGAGCCAACCGCCGACCCCGAGCGCGCCTGCCAGGCCCAAGTTCAGGCCAAGCACCGCCAGCAGCGTCGAACGCTGCTGGCGGCTGGTTGCTTGAGAGGCGGTCAATCCTCGACCCCTTCCGCCTTCCTGTGCTTCACGGCCTTGGCCGCGAAGGTCGGAAGGACGAATAGGGTCAGGACGGTTGCCGTCAGGAGCCCGCCAATGACAACGGTCGCCAGAGGCTTCTGCACCTCTGCTCCCGCACCGTGAGCAATCGCCATCGGGATAAAGCCGACAATCGCGACCAGGGCGGTCGTCAGGACAGCGCGCAGACGGCTCGCGGCCCCCTGGATTGCGGCCTCCATCTGGGGAAGTCCCTGATCGAGCCGTTCTCGTATGGCCTGCATCAGGACCAGTCCGTTCAAGGTCGCCACCCCCGAGACGGCGATGAAGCCGACAGCGGCGGACACCGAGAACGGCATGCCTCGAAGCAGGAGGGCCAACGCCCCGCCGACCAGCGCCAGCGGCACGCAGGCGAACACCAGCCCGGCTTCCGCGAACGACCCAAGGGCCATGAACAGAAGAAGGCCGATCAGCACGAACACGATGGGGATGACGAGGCCCAGCCGGGCCTGAGCCCGTTGCAGGTTTTCGAACTGCCCACCCCATTCGAGGTAGTAGCCGGGAGGCAGATCGAGCTGGGCGACGCGCTGCTGCGCCTCCGTCACGAAGCTCCCGAGATCAGTGCCGCGCACGTTGCCCTGCACGACCATGCGCCGACTTCCGTTGTATCGGCTGATCTGGTTCGGCCCTTCACCCGTCTCGATGGTCGCGACGGAAGAGAGCGGAATGATCTGCCCCGAGGGAGCGACGACCGGGAGAGCCGCCAGAGCGGCGGGGTTGCTCCGGGCGTCTTCCGACAGTCGGACCACCACGTCGAAGCGGCGGTCGCCCTCGAAGATTTGTCCGGCTTCCGCCCCACCGATCCCGGCGGAGACGGCTTCCGAGATGTCCGCAGCCGAGAGTCCGTAGTTGGCGGCGGCGAAGCGGTTCACGCGCACGGTGAGAGTCGGTAGACCCGCCGCTTGCTCGACCCGAACATCCGCCGATCCGGGCGTGTCGTTGAGGACGCCGGCGACCTGGTTCGAGATCTCCTGGAGGGTCTCGAAGTCCTCACCGTAGACCATGACCGCCATGTCGGTCCGCACGCCGGAGATCAGCTCGTTGAAGCGCAGCTCGATGGGTTGGCTGAACTCGAAGCTGTTGCCGATGTGCTCCGACGCGACCTCTTCGATGCGCGCGATCAGTTCCTCTTTTTCGAGGTTCGGATCGGGCCATTCAGATCGGTCCCGCAGGACGATGACCGAGTCCGAGATGTTGGCGGGCATCGGGTCGATGGCTGCCTCGGCGGTGCCGGTGCGCGAGAAGACCGTCTCCACCTCTGGCAGGGCCGTGATGACCCGCTCCAGCTCCATCTGCATCGCGAGGGACTGTTCCAGCGATGTCGAAGGAACCCGGATCGCCTGCATGGCGATGTCGCCTTCATCGAGCGTCGGAATGAACTCCCGACCCAGGGTGGCGAAGGCGGCTCCGCCCAACACGAGCGTGCCCAAGGCGGCCATCAGGACGATCTTGGGACGACCGACCGCCTTCCGGATCGCGGGTTCCAGACGGCGGCGGACCCACGCGATGAACCTGGTTTCGTGCTCGCCGTGACCTTCGGGGGCCTTCTTCGGATCCCGCACCAGCAGCGCCGTCATCGCCGGAACGAAGGTGAAGGAGAAGATGAAGGCACCGACCAGAGCCAGCATTACCGTTGCGCCCATCGGGACGAACGTCTTGCCCTCTACGCCTTCGAGCATCAGCAGCGGGGTGAAGACGAGCAGGATGATGAGCTGACCGAAGGCGGCAGGCCGGACCATCTGGCGAGCGGACTGCGCAGCGACGTTCAGGCGCTCGCGCCGGGTCAGCATCCGACCCAGTTCAATCCGCCGCTGGCTGAGCATCAGCAGGGTATTTTCGATGACCACGACCGCGCCATCGACCAGAAGGCCGAAGTCGAGCGCGCCCAGGCTCATCAGGTTTCCGCTGATGCCGAAGCGGTTCATGCCGATCACGGCAAACAGGAAGCTGATCGGGATCATGAGCGCGGTGATCGTCGCCGCCCGGATGTTTCCGAGCAGAAGGAACAGCACGACGATGACGAGCAGCGCACCTTCGGTGAGGTTCCGGGCGACGGTCTGGATTGTCGAGTTCACCAGCGCGCTTCGGTCCAGAACCACCACCGCCTCGACATTGGGCGGGAGTGACGGCTGGATTTGTGCGAGACGCTCACCCGCAGCCTGAGCCGCTGTCCGGCTGTTGCCTCCTGCCAGCATCAGGGCCGTGCCCATGACCGCCTCGTGGCCGTCACGGCTGCCCCCGCCCAGGCGCGGGGCCTGACCGAGTTCGACCGTGGCGACATCCGCCACTCGCACGACGAGACCCGCGCGATTGACGACCGGAGCCTGCGCAAGGTCTTCAACCGTCGTCGCCAGGGCATCCGTGCGCACGACGAGCGCTTCGCCTGACCGTTGGATGAAGCCAGCGCCCGCTTGGGTGTTGGCCCGGTCGAGCGCCTGGATCAGGTCGTTCACGCCGAGGCCGTAGCCGGAAAGCCGAGCCGCATCCGGTCTGACCGCATACTCCTTCACATAGCCGCCGTTGGTATCGACGCCTGCGAGACCAGGGGTCGTCCGCATCTGCGGGGCGATGATCCAGTCCTGCACGGTGCGCAGGTAGGTCGCGCGCTGCTCGGGCGTAGACAGGAGCTCGCCTTCAGGCGTGAGATAGGCTCCGCCTGCTTGCCAGCCAGGCTGACCAGGAGAGGCGATGGTGTCGGTGCTGAAGGGCTGGAAATCGACGGTCCACATCAGGACTTCGCCCAGCCCCGTCGTGATGGGGGACAGGGCGGGCTCAACCCCTTCAGGCAGGCTTTCCTGCGCCTGCGCCATCCTCTCGGTCACCTGCTGACGGGCGAAGTAGATGTCCGTCTGATCGGTGAAGATGACCGTGATCTGGGAGAAGCCGTTCCGGGAGATCGAGCGCGTGCTCTGCATCCCCGGTATCCCCGCCATGGCGGTCTCTATTGGATAGGTGACCTGACGCTCGATCTGCTCCGGCGCGAGGGCCGGCGCGACCGTGTTGATCTGCACCTGACGGTTGGTGATGTCCGGGACGGCGTCGATAGGCAGGCGGGTGAGCTCGAACAGTCCGTAGGCCGACACGAGCGCGACGGCGAGGACGATGAACCAGCGGAACCTGACGCTGGCTTCGATGATGAGTTTGAACATGTGCGCCCCCTAGTGACCGTGCTCGGTGCTTCCCGCACCAAGCTGGGCCTTCAGAAGGAAGGCGTTGCGGGCTGCGACCTGCTCAGTGCCGGTGAGGCCCTGGACGATCTCGACGCGATCACCCGACTCCCGGCCCACGAGGACAGGCACGGCGCGGAAGCCGTGGTCGCTGCGGACGAAGACCACCGTGCGTCCCTCGACCGTCTGGACCGCGCTCGTCGGAACGGTCAGTCCGCCCGTGGCGTCGGTCGTGACCGCACCCGTTACGGCAGAGCCCGCCGGAAGCGAGGTGGCTCCATTGGCGCGCGCCCGAATAAGGGTGGCGTTGCTGGCTTCGCCGGTATCTGCGGCGACACCCGTCACGGTCGCCTCGAAGCCGCCGTTCGGTCCATCGACACGAATGACCGATCCGATCTGCACGCGGGCGGCGACAGCCGGGGCCGCGTTGAAGACCAGTTCGACACGCGACGGGTTCGAGACCTCCGCGACCACGCCTCCGGCGTCGATGTAGCCACCCGGTCCAACCTGAACGTTGGTGACCACGCCCCCGATGGGGCTGGACACGTTCACCCTTCCAGAAGCGCTGGGACCACCGGCGGCGCTTGCCCGCGCACCAGCGGCTCGCGCGGATGCCTGAGCGCTCAGATAGGTGGCGCGAGCAGTCTCGACGCTTTGCACCGAGACGACGCCCTGCTCCTGGAGGTTTCGCTCGCGCTCGTAGGCGGAACGGGCAGCGTCCGCAGCCGCTCGCGCGGCGTCGGTGTCGGCTCGCAGGCCTGCTGCGTCACCGCTGACCAAAACAGCCAGCGGCTGACCGGCGCGGACGGGCTGGCCGGGGGCGACCAGCACCCGCTCGACCCGCCCCCCAATGGAGGCGGCGACCGAGGCGCGGGCGTCGATCATCGGCTCGACGCGGCCCGCGATGTGCGTTTCCGCGCCACCGCCACGCCCCACCGGGACAACTTCGATGTTGGCAGCCTGGATCTGGGCAGCGGTCAGATCGACCTCGTCCCCTTCACCGGCTTCCTCACCGGCGTGATCATCACCTTCTTCAGTCGCCTGCTCTTGCGTGGCGGCAGGGGTTTCGGGGTTGGTCATGCGGAGGACCACATAACCACCGCCCACGATCAGGATCGCAGCGGCTGCACCGGCCATCAGCCAGCGTTTGTTCGTCATCGGGCGCATTACAGCGTCGCTCCAAAGGGTGTGCGGCCTTCCAGCCGGGCAAGGTCGATTTCCGCGCGGACACGCGAGAGGCGGGCTTCGATGGCGGCATTGCGCGCCGCGATGAGCGCTGACCGGGACGCCCGCAGTTCGAGCTGGGACAGACGCCCGGCTTCGAACCCAATGCGGGTGAGGCGGTAGGCTTCCTCGGCGGCTGTCACACCACCGTCGGCAGCGCGAACCCGACTTGCGGATGCTGCCAGGCGCGCCGACGCGGCGGCTCGATCTGATCCGGCGTCCTGGCGGGCCTGGTCCACACGCGCGTCGGCTGCGCGGTAGTCAGCGCGAGCCGCGTCGATGTTTCCCCGGTTCCGGTCGAACAGCGGGAGCGGCAGGCTGACGCCGAAGGTGAGTGCGGTCTCGCCTTCCACCTCGAAACGACGGAAGCCGACCGACGCCGTGACATCTGGCAGGGCTCGGATCTGCTCGACGCTGATCCGACGTTCTGCGGCGTCCCGCTCGGCCTGGGCGACCCGCACGCCGAGCGTATCGGCTTGAAGTGACGCGCCACCGGAAGGCGTCCGGTCGAGGAGGCTGTCATCGATGGACGTGACCGGCGTCATAAGCATCGCGACCGCCGTTAGACGGGCGAAGGCGGCGTCACGTTCAGCCGCGGCCTCATCGAAGCTGGCGCGAGCGCTCGCGACTTCGCTCTCGGCCTGGAGCCCACGAACGAGGGGTTCACGGCCTTCCTCGACAAGGGCGAGTGCAGCCCGTCCGTCAGCCAGCGCGATTTCGAGCGCTTCGTTGGCGACGACGAACCGGCGCTGCGCCGCCTCGGCCTCGGCGTAGGCGAGAGCGAGGCGTGACGAAGCCTCGACGCTCGCCAGATCCCGGCGGAGGCCCGCAGCCCCGGCTTCCGCCTGGGCGACTTCGACCCGCGCGCGGCGGCGGCCCCAGAGTTCCAGGTTCTGGCTGACCGTGAGTGAGCCTTCGGCGTTCTCCGTCCCGCTATAGGGGCCGGAGCCGAGGACGTTCTCGACATCGAGAGCGACTTCTGGATTGGGGCGGGCGCTGGCTTGGCGCGCCCTGGCTTCAGCAGCCTCGACAAGCGCGGTCGCCTCGATGTTCAGCGGGGCCGCGCTCGTCTGACCGATGAGCGTTTCATAGGAGGGGGCCGGGTCGGCAAGCGCCTGACCACCCATGGCCGTCAGCACTGCGGCTGCGGCGCATCCCGCCGCGAGTCGCGGCGAGAGAGATCGGATTTTCATTGGGAGTTTCCGAGATGCGTTAATGACGGAGGACGCGCGGACGCGCGTAGGCCGTCAGGCTCTCGGAGGGCGGATCAGTCCGTCTGGTGCGGTCGATCTCAATAGAGGATCGCCGGGGAAGCTCGTGGAGGCCGACGCAGCCGCGAACATGTCCGTGCCGCCGGACATCGGAGGCAGGTTCGGGGAGGCATGGCAGTGGCCGTGCGCGCAGCCGTGCAGGACATCCTTGCCGTGCGATTGGTCAGCGTCGGAGTGTTCGCCGGAGACGAGGGTCGCCTCGCAGCTCGCGGAGGACTCCTGCCCACAGGTCAAGGCGTCCACCAGCGGGCCGGTCGCGAACAGCCCGAGGATCAGCGCGAAGAGCGCTGCCATGATCGGGGACGTGGTGCGAGACCGGGACACGTCGGCGCTATAGCACGGGTCATGCCAGCGTAGAATACGTTACTGTATCCGCTCAGCCAGAAGGACCGATTGCTTGCGCTTTCGGCGCAGTCCTAGTCGTCCTTAAAAACATTAACCTCGAGATCATAGATGCCTGCGGCATCTGTGATCGAGACGTGCAGGCCCGCCGGTAGGGGGTCGCGTCCGACAATCGCCATTACGACACCATTCATGTCGTGACGACTTTCCATGAAGGTGCTGCGCACGGTGCGTCGGTCAAGACCAGAAGGCCGAGGTATGTCCTGCGGATGAGTGTGCCAATCACCTATGTAGCGGAGACCCTCGGCATGAGCTTGGTCGATCTCGCGCTGCTCCGCACGGCGGTCCGGCCTGTAAAGAAAGCGCCAGCGAGTGTCCGTAGGTCTCGGGCCGGTGGCGAGCACAATGCGTATCGCGCCGCCAGAAACGCGCGCAAAGAGCTGTCCCCCGGCTTCCGGGTGCCACCAGCGTCGTTGGACGTGCTCCGACATGTGTGCAAGCGTCTCGGGCTCAAAGACAAGCGCTTGCCCGGATTGGCCGATGGGATAGCGCAGCCGCACTAGCGACAGACCTCACAATGCTCGTTCGCCACCCACTCGCCCTCGATCTCGCGTCCGCCCCGCTCGTCACCATCGACGAGTGCTAGCCACTCTGGAGTCCACGCTCCTCCAGCTAGGTCCAGCGACCGCCGGGGCGCGCTCCAGGAACGATGGACCCCAGGTTGCGCTCGGTTGAGAAGGGCGTCGAGAGCCAAGTCCGCGATCATCCTGGCGACGCCAAGCGAGTTTACCGATCCATAGGGTTGGAAGAATGCGCCGCAGGCGGGTTCACGATGGATTGTTGGTCGGTCCCACGTCGTCACTTTCCAAGGAGTTTGACCGTTCGGGCGTATCCCGCACTGGAGGCATGCGCCACCACGGCGCACCAGGATCGCGTGGCCGGCCATCGAATGCGGCTCCGCCCAACCATAGACCGCAGCAGGTGAGCCTTCCGTCTCTGATAGCCAACGATTGAGGTTGGCCTCGACGTGCCAACTGCCCACGGTCGAGATGACGAGATCGCTGCCCAGGATGGCACGAGGTTCCTGCTGGCGCACCGACATCCATCCTGCCCGGTGATCGGACACCTTCACGTCCACTATGTGGGGGAAGTCCTGTTCGAGCTTGCGGGCGAGAGCCTTCGCCTTGGAAGCACCGATGGCTGCGCTACCTAAAACGTGACGAGCCGTGTTCGATGCCTGCAAGGTTTCGGGATCGATTAGACAGAAGCCAGCGACACCTGCTTGGGCCAGAAGACGAGCGACCTCGCTGCCCAGCGAGCCGCAACCAACAAGGGTCACGGTGGACGTTTGTAGGTGATCCAAGTCGGGATTGGCGTCGCGACCGTGTATCCAGGCCGGGTCAATGCGGTCGACAAATCGGCGAGCAACGGATGCGTTGTTGAGGAAGCGAGCGAGCACGATCTGCGCCGGCACAGCATCCCGAAAACCATCTCGCAGCCAGTGACGGACGTTGATCGTTCCGCGCCGCCGGCCAGACCGGCTGGGCATCACGTCTACGGCGATGAAGGCCGTGCTGTGCTCGGCGGGAAATCCGAAAATGACGGTCGCAGCCTCCGGATGTTGAGCGATGATTCTCGCGAAATCGCCGAGGCACGATTCGCGCTCAAGCACGTCCATGAGCGCCTCGACGTTGTCCGGAAACTCCGTCGGCAGAGGTGCCTGATCCAGCCAGATCAGGAACGCTGAGCCAATGTTCCACTTCTTGGTGGTCTTCTCACCATTTCGGTGCGCGAGCCATTCGTTGATGGTCGGATGGTCATCGGCAACGATAGCGAAATCGGAGCCGCGCCAGAGACCCACCGTGCGATTGCCCGGTTCAGGCCGGAGAAGGCTGCGGATGCGCAGCCGACCGGAATCGACTCGCCAATACGACAGGAGCTCTTCGCGAAAGTCGTCGTGATTTTCGCCGGTCACGCCTTTCGTCAGAACGTCGGCGGCGGATGCGATTTGCGCCTTGAAGAACGCTAGGGGCTGTGACGTGTCCCATTCGGCGTTCGCCGGTAGAACACATATCGAGGCGTCAGGGTTCAGGTGCGGGTAAGCCGGGAACGGCGGCGCATCCACCAAGAACATCGCCGGTTGCGAGTAGGGAAAGTTGGGGCCGAGCAAGGCATCTAGAACGAGGACGCGATCTCCAACGTCAGTCGGGATTCGCCAACCGATGCACCCAGGAAACGGGTAGCTCTCCACGATCTCGGCGGGCAGCCTCGCCGCGCCGATCTCATCTAGCCATCCCGCTACAAGTCCTACGGCTTCCGGATAGAGGGGCTCCAGCAAGCTTGGGTGATACCCGTCGGCCATTCAGCCATACCGATTATCGCCGTCCTTGCGGACGGCATCTCGAGCGGCGGGATCGTTGTCGATTTCCTTCAGAAGCCCTTGCGTGAGCACCGCCGGGGCGGCGACGCCTCCACCGCCTCCCGGGCCTTGATCGTCACCGATCATCTCCGGCTCATTCGGGATCCGATCGCCGAAGGAGTTGATGAGCTTGTCGATGGTGGCCTGCTTGGAGCCAGCGCTGTTGATAGCCGCGTTGATCTCCGCCGAGAGCTCGCGCGCCGCCGCAACGAACGCTGCACGTTGTTCCTGCGACCAGCCCTCGTCCAGACGCTGACCTTCGACCACGGGGTTCGGGATTTCCCGGTTCAGGAAGTCAGGAAGTTTCTGCGCGATGTTGAGCATGCGTAGGTCGTCTCGATCTTCGGGAATCCCGCGCGTCGTGGTGTCGAACGAATGACGGGCGGCTGCCATGAGCGCGATGGACGACAAACGGCACTCCGGCCAGCAGTGATCGCGCCAGCCCTTGAGATACCGCGAGGTGCGCCGGAACTGCTCTCCATAGAGATCGATGGATTCCTTGACCCAGTCATCGAGTTTCCGGGGGTCGGATGGTTTCCAACCCTCTTCACGGTGAGCCAGCATGATCTGGTCAGGATCGAGTTCTCGATAGACCGTGGCGCTGATTTCAGTGCCGTCACGGATGTTGTGTTGCTCTACCGCATCCACCGACTTCAGGACCGTCGCCTCGACAAGCGTCTCATACTGCTCGTCGGGGATCGCATACAAAGCGATATCCACGTGCGAGTCATCGCTTAGGCGGAGCCGAACGCACGACGGCTTTTCTTCCATCGTCCATCCGCGCTCTTCCGCAAGCGGGGCAAGGGCTGTCTCGACCGCCAAGAAATAGCCGTCGCTGATCAACGCAGGGTGGAGACCATGTTCGGTATGGAGGTAGGAAACCGGGACGAACATGCCGTCGTCCAGGTCGATCTCCTGCGGATCTTGCGCGGGGTCGTTCAGAGTGCGGTAGGCGAAACTGCCTTGCATGCGGAACTTCGGCTGTAGCCGGAGCTGAACGTCCTCATCGGACTCAAAGAGGGCGCGCTTGGTTAGTCGTTCTGACCAACTCCCCATCCCATCCCGAAGAGTTTGGCGAATGGCGTCCCGGGCCGACCGGAGGTCATTTTCTCTATCTTTCTCGACGGTCAGCGCCGCCAGATAGTCGCGGCCTGTCGTCCCGGTGAAAACGCGATGGGCGTTATGAGCCACTTTGTTGCCTCCCCGGCATAGCTTCGTTAGCCAAGATAGATAAGGTTGCCGAGAGATAGAACAAGAGGTGAACCGTGTATCGAGCTATCGGGCTGCCACTGCTCCTTTCCGTCTATGCGTTCTTCGCCGTGATCGTGGCCTTGGGGAAGCTGACTTTCTGGCCCGGAGCTACGCCTTTGGACTATTGGACCGCAACCAGCGCGGGCCTTGCCTTCTCGTCCGCACTGTTCGGATTCGTTGGCGGACTGCCGCAGGTATTCGACTTTCTATGCCGGCACACGTGGCTCGGTCGCCGATGTCCGCCAATCGCCGGAACGTGGGATGTGACGCTGACCAGCAACTGGCCCACGGTAGCGAAAGCTCACAAAGTTCCCGGACCGCATGAGGCCGAAATCAAAGGCGAAGCCCGCATTGTAGCAACGCTTTTCAAGGTCACGATCAAGTATGAGTCGCTATCCGAATATTCGGATTCCGAAACCATAT
This sequence comes from uncultured Brevundimonas sp., assembly GCA_964647275.1. GTDB lineage: Bacteria > Pseudomonadota > Alphaproteobacteria > Caulobacterales > Caulobacteraceae > Brevundimonas. The sequence continues at coordinate 8,202 of CAZYFY010000022.1, read as the reverse complement.
CTGTTTCGGTAGATCGTTGTAGCGATACTGGGGATGTCCGGATTTATGACATCTACAGGAATACGACTAGGAAGCCAAAGGCTGGCGATGAGCAACTGCACTATGGGGCTGCGTATATGGATGTGAAGCGCCCGGGAGGAGAGGTTCGCATCTCGGGTGTCTACTGGACGAACCGCAACTGGACCCAAGCGAAGAGCACCGCTGGTTTGATCTTCCTTACCCGGAAGGCGGTCTGACGAAGATATCCAATAGCCACGCGCGCCTACGGCGCGAGGGGCCTTGCGGCGATGCGCTTTTCGCTCGCTTCGCTCGCCGCGCATCGTCCTCGGCCCTGTTTGGCTAGATGTGAGGAGTGACATGATTTTCATGTCCATCCTGGGGAACACTTTTATCCCCCCCCCTGAACTCGACTGCGGCGCTAGGGGCCTTGAACCCGGAGAGAATCCGGACGTCGAGTTCAGGAGAGGAAATGCGAGCGGGTCATCCCGTTCGAACATTGGCAAAGAGCGTAGCGGCGTTGACATGCCGCGCGGTGAGGGAATCCCTGTCCCACCGCATCCGCTCCGATCTCCGGTCTTTCGACCATTCGGTTATCCGCTACGCGGAAGCCCCTCGCGCCGCTTACCAACAACGGACACGAGGTGAAGGGATGCGGCTACGCAGAGCCCTTCTCTGTCTGTCGCCTTTCTCGGCCCGAAGCCGAAGGCGCGAACCGGGCCAAGGGCGTTACCCCTTTCCGATCACTCCTGACGCTCGCGCTGCTCATACGTCCGGTCTTCGTCCCGGATGGCGTTTTGCCGGGGGTGGCGGCTGGTTTGGTCCCCTGCGCTTTCCTTGATCACGCTCGTCACTGCGTGCCGCAGCCCCATCTCTAGAGCCTGACTATTGTAGGGTGGGGCGCTGAAAATCCGCTGATCGTTTGAGCTCTATGGAGCACCAAGTTCCGCTAGACGTGCGGCACTGCGGATGGCTCGCGAATCCGGTCCAGTGTCGATGACGCCATTTGTGAGAAATCAGCCCACATCCGGACAGCACCTCGGGCCTCCAGCGTCTCTTTGCGCAACCGAACTGGGTTAGCCGATGGCGGGATGTGTAGTGGTCCGGAGCCTATCGTCATCCCTTGGCTGACGAGTTCATAGGTGTTTGACGCGACCTCGGCCCAGGCTTCACGCATGTCGATTATCGCCAAACGAGCCGCAGGGCGGATGGGCCTGTCTTTCTCCATTGTGAGGACCTCAGGATCGAAGCCGACGGCGTCCAGGACCCAAGCCCTCGTCAATCGCTTGAAAAGTTCGGCGGCGGGCAGGGTCGCGATGCCGGTCCGCTTCGAGAAGTCTTGAATCGCGGCTGCGAGAACGACTTCCCGGAACACCCATACCCGTAAGAGCCCTCCTGAAGGGCGGGCAATGTGGTCTGCAACAAGCAGTCTATTTGCCTGAAGCTTGCGAAGCATGTGGACGGACGACAGTCCGGTCCAGGCCAGCAGCTCGTCGTCTTTCCAGAACCCTCGTCCAGCAGGTCCCAGCTGCAACAAATGTTCGGTTGTCTCGGCATCGAGTTTGGGCAGGCGGGCCGCACTGAGTGAGACGGCATGAGGGTCATGGTCCATTGACATGCGGTAGAGATATCGAATATCAGGCGCCTAATGCAAGGCGTTTTGCCGCGCAACATCCGGGAGCTCATCGCTTCCTACGACCAAGAGCGAGCCCATGAGGAAACATGTTCGCTGCCGACAAACTTATCTGCACCAAGGAGGCTGGTCGCTTCCTTGGCATCGCCTATCGAACCCTTGAGCAGTGGAGGTCCCATGGTAGGGGGCCAGCTTACGTCAAGTTTGGGAGGACGGTCCGCTATCGAATGGCTGACCTCCAATCCTTCCTGGAGCGAGGCTGGACTGATCCAGCAGCGGCCTGACCTGTTGACGACATGGGGGTGCGGTTCTCGCGCCCCCATTTCTATAAAGGATAAGGACTAGAGGTCCGGATTCCCCGTCAGGCTGGTGTCAAGTTAGTGTCAAGTTGGCGCTCGGCCTTGCATGCGTGACATGCCAAGCCTGCAACGGTTTCCAGAGCTTATCGGGGGTAAGGCTACCGCGTTTTCGGTCAGGCGGTATGCGCAGCAGGATCGGTCTAATGCGTCATTCTCAGGGACCAGGTCCGATGCCTTACATAAGGGAAGTGTTGGGCATCTGACCCAATCAAGGCACCCGGGTCGCCTGGAGCTCGTAAAATCTAAGACTTCCAGTGGCTTTGAAGAAGCCTTCACGCGCGGTGTGGGCTGCGCGGTTTGCTTCCAATCTGCTTCCGGAGCCGCATGCAGCCCCACGAGCCCCGAAGGGGCCGTCAGTTAACATGTTGATTTATATGAAAGAAAGTGGCGGACCCGGAGCGATTCGAACGCCCGACCCTCAGATTCGTAGTCTGATGCTCTATCCAGCTGAGCTACGGGTCCGCAGACCGGGCGCTTGAAGGTGGCCCGGCGAAGGGGCGGACACCTAGCCCCTCGCGCCGCCCGATGCAAGGGGCAGAATGTGCTCTTTACAGGGCAGACCCGGCGGGCACACTGCTGGGGCTCGTTTGAGGGGCCTATCCGATGACCGGTGGTGATTTCGACAGGCTGTGCGACGGCCCCCTGGCTGCGGCCATCGTGGGGCTGGAAGGCGCGCGCCGGGTGGCCATGCAGCGGTTCGGCTTGATCATGGCCGGAGCCGGAGCCCTCGGCCTGGTCGCAGCCTTCCTGGTGCCCGGTCTGGCCTTCAAGGGGTTCATTCTCTTCTTCGTGCTGGTCGTCGGCTACATGGTGGCGTCAGTTCCCCTGAGCCGGGCCGCGCGGACCCTCAAGGAACCCGCCCTGATCGCCATCGGTCAGGCGCGCGGCCTGTCGCATCAGGCCGGGAATTTCGTCGCCGACGGCTACGACGCCATCCACCCCCTGTTCGGTCGACCCGGTGGGCGAACCTTCCGCGACCGGTTCGAGGGCGACGACAACGGACGACGGTTCAGCCTGTATGAGGCCTCGCTGGTATCCGGGTCAGGCAAGAGCCGGCGCGATGTGTTCAATGGCCTGATCTTCAACATCGCGCGTCAACCGGTTCAGGGCGAAACCGTCGTCGTCCCCGATCGTGGCCTGTTCAATGTCTTCACCCCCGGGCGGGGCATGGAGCGGGTTCGCTTCGAGGACGACCCCATCTTCGAACAGCGTCTGGAGGTCTATTCGACCCGTCCAGACGAGGCCCGGGCCCTGATCAATCCGGTTGTGCGCGAACGGCTCAAGGCCTGGCGAAGTGCCCACGGCAAGGTCATTGTGCGGCTGGCTGGCGATCAGGCGACGGTGGCGCTCGCCTCACCGGGCGACCGGTTCGAGGTCGGCTCAATGTTCCAGTCGATACCGGGCCGCGAGCGCGTTCGCCTCATCTGGGACGATCTCGAAGAGGCCATCGGCCTGATGCGCCAGATCGCCGGAACCCTGGGCTAGAACGAGGTCACCTTTGCCCCGGCGCGACGGCTGGTCTAGCAAGATGACATGCGTTTGATCCTCGCCTTCGCCACCGCCCTGACCCTTTGTGCCTGTTCCGGCCTTGGCCAGACCCCGCCGCAGCGCCCTGACACCCCCACGTCCGTCGAGAGGGCGCACGGCCCGTTCGTCTCGGCGGCCAATCCGATGGCGGCTGAAGCCGGCATGGCGGTGCTGCGGCGGGGGGGCTCGGCGGTGGATGCCGCGGTGGCGGTTCAGGCGGTGCTGGGTCTGGTCGAGCCGCAGAGCTCAGGCCTGGGGGGCGGGGCCTTCATGGTCCACTATGACGCCGAGACGGGGGCGATCACCGTCTATGACGGGCGCGAAACCGCGCCGGCCTCGGTGACGCCGGACCTGTTCATGCGCGACGGTCGACCTGAGGACTTCCGTTCGGCGGTCCTGTCGGGCCGATCGGTAGGCACGCCCGGTGCAGTGGCCATGCTGGCGATGGCGCAAGCCGATCACGGCCGACTGGCCTGGTCAGAGCTGTTCAGCGACGCCGAGCGGTTGGCGCGTGATGGCTTTATTGTGCCGCCACGCCTGGGCACCTTCATCAATATGTCGGCTGAAACCGCGCCCCAGTCGCACACCGTGTGGGCTGACGCCTATTTCGAGCGACCCGACGGGACGCGCCCGCGCGCCGGCGATATCCTGACCAACTCCGCCTATGCCGAGACGGTGCGGCGGCTGGCCGCCGAGGGGCCGGACTATTTCTACCGGGGCGACCTGGCGCGTCAGATCGTGGCGACCGTCCAGGACGGGACCGATCCGGGGGGGCTCACCCTGGCCGATCTGGCCGCCTACCGTCCTGTCCGTCGCGAGGCTGTCTGTCAGGCCTATCGAGTCTATCTCGTCTGTGTGCCGCCACCGCCATCCTCAGGCGTGGGCCTGCTCCAGCTCCTGGCCATGGCCGAACGCACCCCCGACATCGACCATGGCCCCGACAGCCCGGAGGCCTGGGTGGCCTTCGCGCGACTGCAGCGGCTGATGTATGCGGATCGCGACCTCTATGTGGGGGATGCCGACCATGTGGCCGTTCCGGTCGCCGGGCTGCTGGATGCCGACTATGTCACCGCGCGGGCCGCGCTGGTTCCCACGGTGACCGGACCGGTTGGGCCGGGGACGCCGCCCGGCGCCCCGAGCGAGCGCGCACCGGATGCAACGCACGAACCGGCGGGAACCAGCCATTTCGTCATCGTCGATCAATGGGGCGACGCCGTCTCCATGACCACGACGGTCGAAAGCCTGTTTGGATCCGGGCGGATGGCCGGAGGCTTTTTCCTCAACAATCAGATGACCGACTTCTCGTTCTCGCCGGTCGATGCCCAGGGTCGTCCCGCCGCCAATGCCGTCGCCCCCGGCAAGCGGCCCCGATCCTCAATGGCCCCCACCATCATCGTGGATCGTCAGGGACGGCTGGTCGGAGCCCTGGGGTCACCGGGAGGCAACTCCATCCTCGCCTACAATGCCAAGGCCCTGATCGGGGTGCTGGACTGGGATCTGTCGATGCAGGCGGCCTTTGATCTGCCCAATCTGGTGGTTCGCGGGTCCAGCATCGGGGCCGATACGGAGCTGTTCAGCCCGGCCACCCGGGAGGCGCTGGCGGCGTCGGGGGCACCGCTTCGTCCCAATGCCTCCGAAACCAGCGGCCTGCATGGCGCGATCTGGCGGGACGGTCGCTGGGATGCCGGAGCCGACAATCGGCGCGACGGGATCAGCCTGACGCAGTAAATCGGCTCAGTGCTGGGCCGGCAGGGTCAGCAGGAACACCGTCCCACCCGGCCCGGTGACGTCCAGCACCAGATCGCCGCCTCCCGCCTGGGCCAGCTCGCGGGCAATCGGAAGGCCCAGACCGGCGCCGTTGCGGCGGGTTGAGCCCTGGAACGGCAGGAACAGGCGTTCGCGCGCACGTGCCGGAAGGCCCGGCCCATCGTCACGCACCCGAATCTCGACCTTGTCGCCTGTCCGCACGGCCGACAGGGACACGCGCCCGACACCGTCGCGCTCGGGATCGGCCTCGATGGCCTCGCGGGCATTGCGCATCAGATTGACCAGAATCCGGTGCAGGTGCTCCGGGTCCGCCTCGACTCTCAGGCGAGAAGGAGCCCGCTGGATCAGGCGCACGCCCTGATCAGTCAGCCCGGCGTCTTCCGCAGCCGCATGGATGGCTGGAACCAGTCTGAGCGGGCGGGGGTCGGGACGAGGCTCTTCGGAGCGACCATAGGCCAGAACGTCCTGGGCCAGGTTCAAGGCCCGATCCAACGCCCGCTCCAGACGCGGCAAGGCCCGTGCCACCGTCGGATCGCCAGAATCCGCCAGACGATCCGACGCCATCTGGGCCGCCGTCAGCATGTTGCGAAGGTCATGGCTGATCTTGGCCACGGCCTCACCCAGGGCCGCCAGGCGGGCCCGGGACCGCAAGGCGGACCGCACCTCCTGCTGCATCCGGTTCAGCTCGTCTTCAACGCGGCCGATTTCGTCCACCCGCTCGCGGCGAATGGGTCGGGGGTCCGCCTCCGGGTCGTCGCGGAAGCGTTCGATGGTCTGGGTCACGCGGCGCACCGGCTCGAGCACGAGAATGACCAGACCGACATAGAGCAGGCCCCCGGCCAGGACCGAGATCGCCAGCGAGGCAAAGACGATCTGCAGGACATAGGTTCGCAGCTCGGCCTTCAGCGGCGCCGCTTCGGCGACGATGTCGATGAAGTCACCCGAACGCCAGCGCGGAGCCGCGATGACCTGAATTCGCCGATCATCCGGCCCCAGCAGCGTCAGCCACGGGTCCAGCAATCGTGCCGCCAGATCGGACTCGCGAAGATCAATCAGGTGCGGGGTCGCCCCTTCCTTGGGCGTGCCGCGCAACAGACGGCGGATACCGTTCTCCTGAAGTACCACCGTGTCGGCCCCGACCCCGACCAGCAGACGGTCGGCCAGGCTGTCCTCAACCGTCGCATAGGGGGCCGCCTCCACCACCAGCGAGGCCACCTCGGCGGCGCGGACGCGGTCGGTCACCCAGCGTTCGTGAAAGCTGGCCGCCGCCGGGAACAGGATCAGTAGATCCACTGCAATGGCAAAGGCCGCCGTCAGCAGCAGCAACCGGGCCGACAGGCCATTGATCCAGGCACGCCGACGCGGCCCACGCCGGTGGGCAGGAGGTGTCGGATCAAAGTCGTCGTTCACGGCCATGTGATCCGCACATAACCCGTCCGGCGCGTGATCCCAAGCCGTCCGCTCCTGACAGCCACAACCCTCAGGCCAGCCACACCATCATGCGCGAGGCAACCCAGGTTCCCCGTGACCGGCTGAACAGGGGCCGGCGCTCGCCCGTGTAGAGGAAGCCCGCCTTCTCGAGCACCCGACCCGAGGCCGGATTATCGGCGAAATGCCCGGCGGCAACGACACGACGGCTCCAATCCCGGCGGGCCCAGCCCAGCAGGCCCTGCACCGCCTCCGTCGCCAGTCCACGCCCGGCCCAGGGGGCCCCGATGCAGTAACCCAGCTCGGTCCGAACCGCAGATCGGCCCTGTGGCGTTCCTTCGTCCGCGAGTTGCTCGCTCGGGAACAGGGAGATCATGCCCACAACCCCGTCCTCATCGTGATCAATGACGAAGTTGCGCTCGACGCGCGGGTCCTGGCCCTGGGCGCGGCCGATCCAGCCCTCGGCATCCGTCAGGGCATTGGGATGCGGCATCCGCGCCGTCATGCGGGCAACGGCCAGGTCGCCACAGACCGCCGCGATGCGCGCGGCATCGACCGCTTCGGGCGCACGCAGAACCATTCGGCGCGTCTGGATTTCAGGACTTGTCTCTATCAGGCACATGACCGCTTCTCCCAAGCCGGTCGTGAAACGAAAACGGGGAGCCCGGCGTCCGGACTCCCCGCTTGCGTTCGTCTGTCCGGATCACCTTTTGGGGGGGCGATCCGGAAAGCTGCCTTATCGGATCGCTATTCAGCCGCCTGCGGCTGTTGAATCGACACGTAACAACGGCCACCGCGCTTGGTGGTGAAGGTTACGGCGCCGGCGATAAGCGCGAAGAGCGTGTGGTCGCGACCCATGCCGACATTGTCGCCGGGATGGAATTTGGTGCCGCGCTGACGCACGATGATGTTGCCGGCCAGCACGCGCTCGCCGCCGAACCGTTTCACGCCGAGGCGTTTGGATTCCGAGTCGCGACCGTTACGCGACGAACCACCGGATTTCTTGTGAGCCATGGGTCGAGCTCCTTACGCTTCGTCAGACTTTTTAGCGGCGGCCTTCTTGGGCGCAGCCTTGGTCTTGGTTTCGGTCTTGGCGGCAGCGGCCTTTTTCGGCGCAGCCTTCGTTTCCGCAGCGGCTTCGGCCTTGGCGGGCTTGGCAGCCTTCGCCGGCTTGGCCTCGGCCTCGACACGCGGGGCCAGGTTGCGAGCGCGGGCGTCGAGTTCGGCCTTGGTCGTCAGGTCGGCCTTGCCGTCCCACTTGTGGGCCTTGCCGTCCGCGCCGGTCAGGCCGACCACGCGCAGAACGCTTTCCGGCTGACGGTGGCCGTTGGTGCGACGATAGCCCTGGCGGCGGATCTTCTTGAAGATCTTGATCTTCTCACCCTTGCGGGTTTCAACCAGAACAGCCGAGGCAAAGGCCTTGGCCACCAGCGGGGCGCCGACGTCGTCGCCCATCATCAGGACCTGGTCCAGCTTGATTTCGTCGCCCGG
>CAZYFY010000021.1:0-46013 GCA_964647275.1 uncultured Brevundimonas sp. | reverse complement strand
CCCGGGATGGCGGTTTCGGTCTTGCCGGGGGCGACCGTCAGATAGCCGGAGCCGTCCATCTCAAGCTGGCCCTTGAACAGTTCGGACGCGGGGGCGTGGCCGATGGCGATGAAGACGCCGTGGACGTCGATGGTCTCGGTGTCGCCGGTCTCGGTGTTCTTGAGGCGAACGCCGGTGACGCCCAGCGGGTCGGTCTCGCCGATGACCTCATCGATGGCCCGGTTCCACAGGATCTCGACCTTCGGATGGGTGAACAGCCGTTCCTGCAGGATCTTTTCGGCCCGCAGCTCGTCGCGGCGATGGATGAGGATGACCTTCTCGGCGAAGTTGGTCAGGAACAGGGCCTCCTCGACGGCGGTGTTGCCGCCTCCGACGACCGCGACCGTCTTGCCGCGATAGAAGAAGCCGTCGCAGGTGGCGCAGGCCGAAACGCCGAATCCCTGGAATTTCTGCTCGCTGTCGAGGCCCAGCCATTTGGCCTGGGCCCCGGTCGAGATGATGACCGTCTCGGCCAGGATTTCTCCGCCGGAATCCAGCTTGAGCCGGAAGGGGCGCTGCGACAGGTCGGCGTCGATGACGATGTCATGCAGGATCTCTGTGCCGACGTGCTCGGCCTGGGCCTTCATCTGCTCCATCAGCCACGGGCCCTGAATGACCTCCGCGAAGCCGGGATAGTTCTCGACATCGGTGGTGATGGTCAGCTGGCCACCGGGCTGCAGGCCGCCGATGATCATTGGGTTCAGCATGGCGCGCGCCGCATAGATGGCGGCGGTCCAGCCGGCGGGGCCGGAGCCGATGATGGCGACGCGGGTGGTTCTGGTATCGGACATGGCGCTAATCTAGGGACGATTCCTCAGATACGCGATGGGAGAGCAGTCGGATGAGCGAGCAAAAAAACGGACGGGCTGCGTTTCTGCCACTGGGCATGGGGGCGGGCATTGCCATCGGCGTGGCCCTTGGGCTGGCGCTGGACAATCTGGCGCTCGGGATCGGGATCGGTGTGGCGATCGGCGTGGCGATGGGTGCGACGACCTCGGCCTTTGCGGGAAAGCCGCGGGATAGCCGTTCGGGTGACGGCGGCAGTGCACCTCATGTCGATGGCGGGCGGGATCGGTCAGACGATGCCTCGGACGGCGGCGACGGGGGTGGCGGCGCCGATTAAGGGAATCGAGACGCCGACCGGGGTAGATTGCCACTCCTGCTCAACGGGAAGCCGGGCATGATTAGCTACAAGACCCTGATCTATGTCGCGATCTGTGTGGCCATCGGTGCGGCTCTCGGTTGGCTGCTGGGCCGCGAGTTCGGCGATGTGCGACGCGGACTGGAGATCGGCGTGCTGCTGGGCGTTCTGGCCGGTTTTGCCCGCGATGGTCTGATGAGCGGCGACGGTGGTGTCTACGCCCATCGTTGTGACGGCGACGGCGGGACTTGCGACGCCGACTGATCGGATTGTACCCACGCCGGGGAAACGGCGAGACGACCATGACAACAGAGCTGCGCGTGCGATGGAGCGAGGTGGACGGCCAGGAGGTCGTCTTCAACGCCAACTATCTGATGTACGCCGATGTCGCGGTGACCGAGTTCATGCGCGCAAACGGCATCATGACCGAATGCCGCGAGGAGTTCGGCCAGACCTTCGTGGTCGATGCCCATCTGTCGTTCCGGGCCTCGGCGCGGTTTGATGATCTCTTGTCGCTGGCCGTGACGTGCGACCGCGTCGGGCGGTCGAGCTATGTTCTGAAGGTCGAAATCAGCCGGGGCGGGGAGGTCCTGTGTGTGGCCGACATGACCTATGTGCGGGCGGTCGACGGCACGTCGGTCGCCCTGTCGGAGGGTTTCCGGGAGCGGTTGGGCGCGTCGATCTAGGCCGTCATCCCGGCCGGAGCGAAGCGGAGAGCCGGGACCTAAACTCGTTTGGGCCGCCTGCGTTTAGGCCCCGGATCTTCGCCGCTTATGCGACTCGTCCGGGGTGACGGCGAATGCTTCGGTCAGGCTAGGCCGAGCGTCATGTCCCCACCAATCCATTCGACGCGACCGGCTGTGCGAGCGCGGGCGGCGGCTTCGTTGTCGCCAAGCGCGTCATAGGCCTCGGCCAGGACGAAATAGCTGTAGGGGTCGCTGGGCCAGTCTTCGAGGAGTTCGAGGACCTTGTCGCGGGCACCGGCGGCATCGCCGGAGGCGAGCATGGCGGCGGCCAGGCTGCGGCGGGTGGGGAACCAGATGATCGGCGGATCGCCGCCTTCTTCGCCCTCGCCCTGAAGCGCGGCGGCGCGGCCATAGGCCTGGATCGCCGCGGGCCAGTCTCCGCGGATCATGGCGGCGCGGCCTTCGAGCACCTTCTGGAAAACCTCGCTGAAGGAATTGGTGAAGGTGTGATCGGCGTTGTGCGGCAGGGCCTGGCGGAGGCGGGCGATCTCGGCGGCCTCAAGGGCCACCGCGTCGGCATCGCCGCGTCGGGCGGCGGCTTCGCCCCGCGCGTAGCGCCAGCCGATCCGCATCAGGGGCCGGCTCTCGGGCGGCTCGGCCAGGGCTGCGATCTGCGCGTCCGAGCCATAGCGTCCGTAGAGGGCGTAGGCGTTGTTGGCCGTCGCCTGGCCCCAGGTCGTCTCGGTGCGAGCATGATTTGCGTAGAGGGTCAGGAACCGCTCGGCCAGATGCAGGCCCTCGTCCGCGCCGCCGGCCATCAGGGCCCCGCCCATGCCGAAGTGGATGTTGTGGCCGTGCAGGCGCACGCCCCGGATGCCGCCGGGCGGCGACGCCATTTCGACGTAGCGGGCATCCAGCGCCACGGCGTTGACGTTGGACATCATGGCGTCCCGATAGCGCCCGACCCGGAAGAAGGTGTGCGACGGCATATGCACCAGATGGCTGGCGCCGGGGGCCAGCAGGGCCAGTCGCTCGCCATAGGGAATGGCCCGGTGGGGATCGTCGGACCATTCGGTCAGGTGGATATAGAGATGGATGGCCCCGGGATCGTCGGGTGTGCGCGCCAGGGCGGCCTCGAGAAGCTCCACGGCGCGGGTGATCCCCGGATAGAGGGCCTGGCCGTCGTCGTCCCACCACTCATGTTCCAGCATCATCCAGGCATCGGCGGTAATGTTGGCGATGGCGACATCGGCGGGATTGTCGCGGGCGATGCGGTCCATGCGCTCGGCGTAGCGGCGAGCCCGGCTGCTCTCGAATCCCGAATAGCGTTGGATCAGGGCGTCCACCATCTGGCGCTGGATCGGGTCGGCGTCGCGGGCCAGCCGGCGGGCCTCGCGCGCAATGCGAAGGGCGGCGCGCCGGACTTCCTCGCCTGTCCCGCCGCCGTTCAGGTTCGGCCCCATGGCCCAGGCCTCACCCCAGGCGCACATCCCGCAGGTCGGGTCGATCAGACGCGCGCGCTGAAAGGCCCGAACCGACTCGGTATGCTCGAAGGCCCAGCGCAGCCGCACAGCATGGTTGAACCAGGCCTGGGCCTCCGGGTTGGTGGTGTCGATCACAAAGCCGCCCGTGCCGAAGCCCTCGACCATGACCATCTCGGCGACGGGGGCGCCGGCCTCGTCCGCCGCCTCGTCGGGCGAGGCGCAGAGGATAGGGTTGTCGATCAGGCCCCAAAGGGTTCCCTCTACCGTGGCGTCAGCGACTGCCGCCGGTGCGGCGGCGACCAGCGCCAGGGCGGCGACGGCGGTCATTGTGGTGCGCATGGTGGTTCCCCCCCGGTTCCCTGTGGGGACTGTGCCTGTGGAAGGGGGGAGCGGCAAGGTGGGGTTTAAGCTCCACGGATCAGTGTGCGTCGCTGATTTCCATAAATGCCTCAATCGAGGCGAAGCGCTGACGAGCGTTGTCGGAGTGTTCGTCGGCGCAGAGCAAAAGAAAGAGGGGATCAAAGCCGTCGCGTCCCCATGCCGTATCGGCAGGGACTATACCGACCTGCTCTCCGCTGCGGCGATACCACACGTTCGCGACAATGTGGTGGTCGCCGGAAGAGCAGTTCGCCTCGTGTCTCTGAGAGACAACATCGAAGGGCTGCGACGACGGCCATCTTTGGAGATGCATCGTCTCGACTGAAAGCAAGTCGCCGCTTCGCTCTATCGCAAACACACCGATGAGGCCGCCATCCCCGACGTCCAGAATATATCCGTCCATAGGCAAGGACGCGCCTTCGGACCCTTGTGCGAACGGACCAGGCGCGCACCCAACCAGGCCTGCGACGAGCCCGAAGCAGGCAGCGCGCCCGAGCGCCATTAGATCAACTTGCTCATCGCCAGCGCCGTGTCGCTCATGCGCGTGGCGAAGCCCCATTCGTTGTCGTACCAGCTGAGCACGCGGACCAGCGAGCCATCGATGACCTGGGTTTGCGGCAGGGCGACGGTGGAGGAGGCAGCGATGTGGTTCATGTCCGATGACACGACCGGGTCATTGGTCACGGCCAGGACCCCCTTCATCGGGCCTTCGGCAGCGGCGATCAGGGCGGCATTGACCTCTTCCACCGTGGTGTCGCGACCGGCGACGATCTTGAGATCGACGACCGAGACGTTCGGGGTCGGGACGCGGATCGACGAGCCGTCCAGCTTGCCCTTCAGTTCCGGCAGAACCAGGCCCACGGCCTTGGCGGCACCTGTCGAGGTCGGGATCATGGACAGGGCCGCGCCGCGGGCGCGGTAGAGATCCTTGTGCATGGTGTCGAGCGTCGGCTGGTCACCGGTATAGGCGTGGATGGTCGTCATATAGCCGCGCTGGATGCCGACCAGATCGTTCAGAACCTTGGCCACCGGGGCCAGGCAGTTGGTCGTGCACGAGGCGTTGGACACGATGGTGTCCTCGGCGGTCAGGACGCCGTCATTGACCCCGAACACGATGGTCTTGTCGGCGTTCTCGCCCGGGGCGGAAATCAGGACGCGCTTGGCACCGGCCTTGAGATGGGCCTCGGCCTTGTCGCGGGCAGTGAAGATGCCGGTGCATTCAAAGGCGATGTCGACGCCCAGATCCTTGTGCGGCAGGTTGGCGGGGTCGCGCTCAGCGGTCACCTTGATCTTGCCGGTGCCCACGTCGATCCAGTCATCGCCGGCCTCGACGGTGCCGGGGAAGCGCCCATGCACCGAATCGTAGCGCAGCAGGTGGGCGTTGGTGGCCACCGGCCCCAGATCGTTGATGGCCACAACCTCGATGTCGGTGCGGCCATGTTCGGCGATCGAGCGGAGAACGAGACGGCCGATACGGCCAAAGCCGTTGATGGCGACGCGGGTGGTCATGGGCGAAGCTCCTGATGCGTAGGTCGGGCGCGCGGGGGAGCGCGCGGGGCGACCCGAGAAATAGGGATGGCGCGGTATCGGGGCCAGACCCGTTTTGGTCAACCCCCGCTCCGGTCACACGGGGTGAGAGGATGTTGCGATTGATCCTCCTCCTGAGCGTAGCGAAAGGGGGAGGGGGAGGATCAGGTCACGACAATGGCAGCGTCATCCGCGCCGCCAATCCACCCCCGTCGCGATTGAACAGGACCACGTCCCCGCCATGGGCTCGGGCGACGCTGCGGGCGACGGCGAGGCCGAGGCCGGTGCCGCCGGTGTCGCGGTTGCGGCTCTTTTCACCCCGCTGGAAGGGCTCGAAGACCGTTTCCAGTTCGCCCGGCGGCAGGCCGGGGCCGCTGTCGGAGACAGTGACGACGCCAAGACCCGCTTCAGTCGTCACTGTGACCTGTGCGGAGCCGGCGAACTTGACGGCATTTTCGACCAGATTGGCCAGGGCGCGACGCAGGTTCAGGCTCTCGCCAGCGATGTGGACGGGCTGGGCGGCGGTGAAGGTGATGTCGGCGCCGATCTCGGTCAGGTCATCGACGACTGAGGCGGCCAGGGCCGACAGATCGAGCGGGACACGGTCTTCGCGCACCGTCTCGCCGCGGACATAGGCGAGAGCCTGGGAGATCATGCCGTTCATCTGTTCGATGTCCTCGGCCATGCGGTCGCGGATGTCGGGGTCGGCCTGCTCGGCGCGGAAGCGCAGGCGGGTCAGCGGCGTGCGCAGATCGTGGGCAATGGCGGCGACCATCTGGGTCCGGCCCTCCACATAGCGGTTCAGCTGGGTCTGCATGTCGTTGAAGGCATGGGCGGCGTCGCGGACTTCAGCCGGTCCGGTCACGTCCAGCGGCGGGGCATGGGGATCGGACCCCAGCCGCTCAGCCGCCTGGGCGAACAGGCGGATCGGCCGGGCCAGCCGGCGGGCCATCAACCACGCCAGCGGCAACAGCAGGGCCAGGGTTCCCAAGAAGGTCAGCAGCATCCGCGTATGCCACGGTGACCAGAGGCCGCTGGGCGGGCTGACCGTGGCCCAGCGACCATCCTCCAGCCGGATGCTGGCGATGAAGGGTGGAAAGCGAAGCTCTTCGGTGAAGACGGTGATCTGTTGGCGGGCATGGCCTTCAGAGGTGCCCCGGATGTCCTCCGTCAGGACCTGAACGCGAGATCCGGGCGATGGCGGGATGGCGGGCGGCGCGACGTCTGCGGGGGCCTGCCCGCCGGGTCCCCGGCGGATGATGATGGTTTCGGAGCGACGTTGCTGGCCGAGCGAGATCGTTCCGCCCCCGTCCTGCGGCAACCAGCGGCCACCCAGTTCGCCGTGCATGCGACGATGTTCAGCCCCGTCGACGGTCGGCACGCGGACACGCACGGAATCGGCTTCGAGATTGAGGCGTCGTTGCAGGGCCAGGGAAATGACCCGCGCCAGAGGGTCCTGATCAGCCTGGGCGTCCACTGGCGACGTATCAGAGAGGGCTCGCCGCAGCACGCGGCCCTCATCGGTTCGGACCGACTGGCCTTCGAGGGCCGATACGGCCTCGTCTATGGTGAAACCCGGCTGTGCCGGCGGCGGGGCGTGCAGGATGGCCGCGAAACAGATGGCCATGGCCAGGGCGATCGACACGGCGACCAGGGCTGCGATCTGGACAAAGATTGGGAGTGATAGTCTCGGCGAGGTCATGCCGGTCGCACCTGAACGGCCAGGCGATAGCCCTCGCCGCGCACCGTTTCGATGACGTCGCGCCCCGTGCCGTCGTCGAGCTTTTTCCGTAGGCGGCTGATCTGAACGTCCACGGCCCGATCAAAGGTCTCGGCGGTGGGGCCATGGGCCAGGTCGAGCAGCTGATCGCGGGTCAGGATACGGCCTGGCCGTTCCACGAAGACCTGCAACAGGCGAAACTCTCCCGAAGACAAGGCCGTCACAGAGCCCTGACTGTCGGTCAGCTCGCGCCGAACCAGATCAAGCCGGAAGGCCCCTAGCCAGACGGCCTGGCCGCCTGTTTGAGGACGGTCGCCGCCACGCCGCAGGACGGCGCGGATCCGGGCCAGGAGCTCTCGCGGATTGCAGGGCTTGGGCAGGTAGTCGGCGGCCCCCAGTTCCAGCCCGACGATCCGATCCGTGTCCTCGCCCATGGCTGACAGCATGATGACCGGTGGTCCATCCTCGGCCAGTCGACGGCAGACGGACAGGCCGTCTTCTCCCGGCATCATCAGATCGAGAACCACAACATCGGCGGAGGACCGGGCCAGCAGGCGGTCCATTTCGCGTGCATCGGCGGCCCCCTCGGCCTGAAAGCCCTGTCGGATCAGATAGTCGGTCAGGACATCGCGGATGCCCGGGTCGTCGTCGACAACCAGAATCCGGGCCTGGGCGGGGGCAGGGGCTTTCATGTGATCAATCTGACCGGAGGGCTTGGCGAAAAGATTTCACCCCTGAAATATGCGCGCAAGACAGGCCTGTTGAAACAGGTGCGACAGGGCGGGATCGCCCGAGGATCTTGAGGAGATACGAAATGAAAGTTCTGTTCGCCGCCGCCAGCCTGCTGGCGCTCGTTCCCGCCGCTGCCCAGGCCCAGGAAAACGTCCGCCGCGAAGAGCGGGTTGTGGTCATGGCCGGACCGGGTGGTCCGATGCAGATCGGGGACGAGGGCCTGAGCCGCGAGGCCTTCCTGGCTCGCCACACCCAGATGTTCGACCGGATGGATGCCGACCACAACGGCACGGTCACGCGCGAGGAAATGGCAGCGATGCACGGCGCGATGGGCGGTATGGAGCATGGGCCGGGCCATGGCCCCGGCATGGCGATGTTCACCGGCGATAACGGCGAACAGGTGGTTCTGAACGGCGACGGCGAATGGACCTCAGAGGACGGGTCGCGCCGCATCATCGTGCGTCGCCAGGGCCCGGACGGTGCGCCCATGTCGATGGCGGGTGAGACGATCAATATCGAAGCTGACGGTCAAGGCGGCGGCGAACGCCGGATCGTCATCCGGCGTCGTGGCCCCGACGGGGAGACGGTGGATGTTCACGAAGGGCCGGGCGAGTGGATGTCAGAGGGCGGCGAGCGCCGCATCATTCTGGGCGGGCCCGGCGGCGAAGGCGGTGAACGCCACGTCATGGTCTTCCGCCACAGCGCCGAGGGCGGCATCGACGCCGATGGCGACGGTCGCTGGAGCTTCGAGGAGATGGTCGCGCCCATGCGCGAGCACTTCAATCAACTGGACGCCAACCACGACGGCTTCGTCGACGAAGCCGAGCGCCAGCATTGATAGTTGACCGGGGACCGGCAGGGCCTGCCGCCGGTCCCCAGCTCAGACCTAGAAGTTGAAGCGGGCCCCAACGCTGAAGATGTGGCTTTGGTAGTCCCACTCGGTAGGCGCGTCTTCGGCTCCGGTCGCTGACTGGAACCGGTATTCTCCGAACAGGCTGACCTGCGGGTTGATGGCGACCTCGCCGCCGCCGATGACCTGCCAGCCGAACACCTGATCTTCGCGGGTGTAGGCACCACCTATGTTTTCATATCCGACCTGGACCAGACCGCCACCGGCACCGACATAGGGTCGAAACTGGCTGTCGGGCATGAATCGATAGTAGCCGTTGACCATGACGGCATCGCTGGTGACGTTGTTGCCGTTGTAGCCGGTGTATTCGCCGTAGGTGTGGGTGTACTCGACCTCGGCGGAGAAAACGGGCGTGAAGTGATGGCCCAGGGCAAGGCCCCAGGCGGTGCCCTGGTCGACCTCATAGTCAGATCCACCCCATTCGAGGTCGGGATAGGCCGTTAGCCCGAGTGTGCCCTCGACATAGGTTTGAGCCTGGGCGGCTGTTGCGATCGATGCCGTGGCGACCAAAGCCAGGGCGGAAAGTACGGTCTTCGAATGCATAGCGGTTTCCTTGTGCATGCATCGGCTACGATCCGTTCGAGAGTGGCTTTCCCACAGGAAGAACAGGTCACCCAGACAGACGGTCCGATGAGATCAAGGTACTATAGATATTGACGTTATGTCAGAGGGCTGGATGCGCCCTATTGCCGCGAGGTTCGGGGCGCCGGCAAAGATAATTCGAAGCCGGAAAGCGTGACCTGATCAAGTCGCCAAGCTGCGAACCACCCTTACCCGCCCCGCCGCCTCGCGCGCCCGTTCGCGGGCCTGGTCCGCTGTGTCGCCCGTCGCGGTCGCCACGCCCATGCGACGACGTTCGAAGGCTTCGGGTTTGCCGAACAGGCGCAGGTCGGCGGTGGGAACCGAAAGGGCCTCGGCCACGCCTTCGAAGGCGACGCCTTGTGCTTCCATGCCACCGTAGATGACGGCGCTGGCGGCGACGGCGCGACGGGTGACGTCGACGGGCAGGCCGAGGATGGCGCGGGCGTGCAGGGCGAACTCGGACTGGATCTGGCTGGCCAAGGTGACGAGGCCGGTGTCGTGGGGGCGCGGGCTGACCTCCGAGAACCAGACCTGATCGCCTTTGACGAATAGCTCAACGCCGAAGACGCCCAGGCCCCCGAGGTCATCGGTGACGGCGCGGGCGATGCGCTGGGCCTCGGCCAGGGCGGTGTCGGTCATGGGCTGGGGCTGCCAGCTTTCGACGTAGTCGCCCTTCTCCTGCCGGTGGCCGATGGGATCGCAGAATTGGGTGACGGTCTGGCCGTCGCGGAGCGAGCGGACGGTCAGCAGGGTGATTTCATAGTCGAAGTCGATGCGCCCTTCGACGATGACGCGGGCGGTTTCGACCCGTCCGCCGGATTGAGCGTAGGCCCAGGCGTCGGCGATCTGGTCCGGGCGTTCGACGTAGGACTGGCCCTTGCCGGAGGACGACATCACCGGCTTGACGAAACAGGGGAAGCCGACGGAGGCCGCGCCCTCGGCCAGTTCCTGTTCCGAGCCGGCGAAGGCGTAGGGGCTGGTCGGCAGGCCGAGATCCTCGGCGGCGAGGCGGCGGATGCCTTCGCGGTTCATGGTGAGCTGGACGGCGCGGGCGGTCGGGATGACAGTGGCCAGGCCTGCCGCCTCAATGTCCGCAAGGACCTCGGTGGCGATGGCCTCGATTTCCGGCACGATGATGTGCGGTGCCTCGGCCAGGATGACGCCGTTCAGCACCTGGGCGTCGGTCATGGGGATGACGTGGCTACGGTGGGCCACCTGCATGGCCGGGGCGTTCGGATAGCGGTCGACCGCGATGACCTCGGCCCCGAGGCGTTGCAGCTCGATGGCCACTTCCTTGCCGAGCTCGCCGGCACCCAGAAGCATGACGCGAACGGCGGTGTCGGAGAGGGGCGTGCCGAGGCGGAGAGAGGTCACTGGGCAGGTTCCGTCGGCGGGTAGGCCTGGCGCAGGAAGGCCGGGCCCATCTGGGCAAAGATGGTGGAATGGGTCAGGTCGTGGCGCGGCTCGTAGGTCCAGGTCAGGCCTTCCGGCGGCGATGCGTTCAGGGCCGCGACCAGATCATCGACCCCGCCCTGCATCTCTCCACCCTCGTTGCCGATGGTCAGAAGGAGCTGCCGGTCGCCGGGCGGATGCTCGGCCAGAAGGGCGGCGGCGTCGGCACCGAGCGAAGCGCGGTCCCACCACATCGAGGGACTGACCGCGAGGTAGCGGTCGAACAGGTCCGGCGTGTTGAGGAAGGTCTCGACGATGAACAGGGCAGCCGCAGATTCGCCCATCACGGCATCGTCGCCGCTGGTGCGGTAGCGGGCTTCGACCCACGGCTTGACCTCAAGTTCGAGGAATCGACGAAAGCGGTCCGACTGGCCGTGGTTGGGCCACTGACGAATGATCCGCCGGTCGGTGGAGCGCCAGGTCAGCTCATTCTGGCGGTCCATGGAGGCGACGCCGACGAAGATGACCTCGGCCATCTCGCCATTCGCCATGAGGCCGGCAGCCGCGCTGGCGTAGGCGGGGAAGTCCTGGGCCTGCCCGCCATCCAGCAGATAGACGACCGGCCAGGCCCGATCTGGCTGGTCGGCATAGCCGGGAGGCAACAACACGTTGAGCTCGCGGTCCATACCCATGAGGGGGCTGGCGAGGGTGAAGGATTCGCCGATCGTGACTGTGGCCTGAGGCGAGGCGTCGGCGATCGCCTGGGCCTGGGCCGGCGATGCCAGGGACATGACAGCGGCAAAGGCCAGAAGCAGACGGCGGATCGCCGCGTGAGGACGGGGTGTAATGGACTTCATCTTCTTATCCTCCCATGTCGCGAACCGATGGGGGAGGGGACCGCGAAGCGGTGGAGGGGGCAAGCCACACGCACCCTGCCAACCGCCGCCCCCTCCGCCATCCTTCGGATGGTCCCCCTCCCCCGCTTCGCGAGGGAGGATCAATCAGAGCCGGCTCTTTGCCGCGGCGACCACGGCATCCGCCGTGACGCCGAACTTCTCATACAGTACCTCTGCCGGAGCCGACGCCCCGAAGCCGGTCATGCCGACGAAGCCGCCGTCGTCCCCGATGAAGCGGTCCCAGCCCTGACGGATGGCGGCCTCGACAGCGACGCGAACGGTGCCACGACCGAGAACAGAGGCCTGGTAGGCGGCGTCCTGCTGGTCGAACAGTTCGAAACAAGGGACCGAGACGACGCGGGTGGGAACGCCTTCGGCTTCGAGCGTTTCGGCCGCCTTGAGGGCGAGGGCCAGCTCGGTGCCGGTGCCGAACAGGGTGACCTTCGCCTCACCCGACGCGGGCTTGATCTCATAGGCCCCCTTGGCCGAAAGGTTCTCTGACGAAGCCGTCGTGCGGACCGCGGGGGTCTTCTGGCGCGAGAGGGCCATGGCCGAGGGCGTGGTCCTGGCCTGCAGCGCGAGCTGCCAGCATTCCATCGCCTCGACGGTGTCGGCGGGGCGGAAAACGTTCAGGTTTGGAATGGCGCGCAGGGTCGCCAGATGCTCGACCGGCTGGTGCGTCGGGCCGTCTTCACCCAGACCGATCGAGTCGTGGGTCAGGACGTGAATGGCGCGCACGCCCATCAGGGCCCCCAGGCGGATGGCCGGACGGCTGTAGTCCGAGAAGACCATGAAGGTGCCGCCGTAGGGGATGACCCCGCCGTGCAGCGCCAGACCGTTCATGGCCGCCGCCATACCGAACTCGCGGATGCCGTAGTTGACGTATCGACCGGCGTAATCCGGCGCGTCGAAGATCGGCGTGTCCTTGACGAAAGTGTTGTTCGAGCCGGTCAGGTCAGCCGAGCCGCCGATCATCTCGGGGATGGCGCCAAACAGCTGATCCAGCGCGGCACCGGACGACTGGCGCGTGGCCTGGGCGGGCTGGGTCGTGACCAATTCGGCCATGGCGGCGTCGAGCTTGTCGAAGGCATCGGCGGGCAGATCGCCCTTCATCGCGCGGGTGAAGTCGGCGGCCTGGCTGGAGGCCGCGAGGCGGGCTTCCCAGGCCTTGCGGTGCTTGGCACCCCGGCGACCAACAGCCTTCCAGGCCTTTGCGATGTCTTCAGGCAGGTCGAACGGTTCGTGGGTCCAGCCCAGGGCCTGACGGGTGGCGGCGATCTCGGCGGCACCGAGGGCGGCGCCGTGGGTCTTGTGGCTGCCCTCCATGGTGGCGGCGCCCTTGCCGATCCGGGTCTTGCAGGCGATCAGGGTCGGCTTGTCCTGGCGGGTTGCCCAGCGCAGGGCGGCGGCGATGGCCTTGTGATCGTGGCCGTCGATGGCCTTGACGGCCCAGCCGGCGGCCTTGAAGCGGGCCGCTTGGTTGGTGGTGTCGGACAGGGACACCTTGCCGTCGATGGTGATCTCGTTGTCGTCCCACAGAACCGTCAGCCTGGACAGCTTCAGGCGACCGGCCAGGGCGATGGCCTCCTGCGAGACGCCCTCCATCAGACAGCCGTCTCCGGCCACGACCCAGGTGCGATGGTCCACGAGGCCGTCGCCATATTTCGCGGCCAGATGACGCTCGGCCATGGCGAAGCCGACCGATGTGGCCAGGCCCTGGCCCAGCGGACCGGTGGTGACCTCGACCCCCGGCATATGGCCAAACTCGGGATGGCCGGCGGTTCGCGACCCCCACTGACGGAAGTTCGACAGTTCTTCGCGGGTCGCCGCCTTGTAGCCAGTCAGATGCAGCAGGGCGTAGATCAGCATCGATCCGTGGCCGGCCGACAGGATGAAGCGGTCCCGATCAGCCCAGTCGGGACGACCGGCTTCGAACTTGAGGAACCTGGAGAACAGGACCGTCGCAACATCCGCCATGCCCATGGGCATACCGGGATGCCCCGACTTGGCCTTCTCGACACCATCCATGGCGAGGACGCGGATGGCGTCGGCCATGCGGACAGGGGAGGGCTTGGATACGGTCGGGCTGGCGTCGGCCATGAGGCAGTCGCTCCGGGGTCAGATAGATTTGAAGGGCGCGGGCGCTTTACCCCGAAGGGCGCGTAGGTTCTATATGGATTCGAGACAAAAGACGGACGGAGCGCCCCATGTCCGACAATTTGACCACAGCGACCGACCGGCTGAGCCGGGCGTTGGCGACGCTGGAGGCCCGAACGCGTGACGTCAAGGCGCGCGCGGCCGTCGGTGACGACGACCTGTTTGCAGGGCCGGCACCGGCCATGGACGAAGAGCTGCGCGCTGCGGCTCAACAGGCGTCAGAGGCTCTGGATCAGGCCGCCAGCGCGCTGCGCGAGGCCATCGGCGAGGAGAACTAGGCATGGCCACGGTCACCGTCGAGATCAACGGCCGCCCGCATCAGGTGGGCTGCGCCGAAGGCCAGGAAAAGCGAGTCATGGCCCTGGCCGCCCAATTTGACCAACATGTTCGCCAGGTCGCGGGGGATGTCGGCCAGGTCGGGGATCTGCGGCTGTTCCTGATGGCCGGCCTGTTGCTGGCCGACGAGAATGCCGATCTCAAGTCAAACGTCCAACTCGAACCCACGGCAGACGATGCGGCGGTTGTAGAGGCCCTGAATATGGCGGCGGAGCGGATCGAGAAGCTGGCTGCGGGGCTTTAGGCCTACCGCAACAGGTTCAGCAGGCTGACGTCGCGAAGCTGATTGATGACCTGGGCGCTGGCCTGAATGGCGATCTGGGACAGGTTCAGGTCAGTGACGGCCTGGGACATGTCGGCATCGGTGCGGTTGCCGATGAGGTCTCCGAGCTGGAGTTGCTGGGCTTCCTGGGCCGTCAGCAGCGCCTCGACCCGGTTTTGCAGGGCTCCGTTGCGGGCGCTGGCCAGCACGGTGGACTCACGCGCGCTGTCAAAGGCGGCCAACTGCTGTTGCAGGAACGCCTTTCCGGCGTCGTCCAGCCGGCCCGTAATCGGGCCGTTCGGACCGGTATGATAGGCCTGAACCGCGCGCATCACCTCCATCAGAGGCCCGCCGATTTCGTTGGCGAGGAAGCCGGTGGACACCACCATGGTGTCGTCCAGGCGCGAGGATGAGACGAGCTGGTCGTTGGAAAAGACGTCATCCAGCGTCGGTTCCGCGGCCAGGTCCGTCAGGGTGGATGCCTCGACCGGCATCTCGGTCGTGCGCGCGCCGGCGAACAGATAGGCCCCCTGGTGTTTCAGGTTCAGGGCCCCTTGCGCGGCTTGAAAGGCTCCTTCCAGTTCGAGCATCAGGCCGTCAAAGCGACCTGCGGCCAGGGCGTTGGCCACGGCCTCGCGGGCGATGTCGGTGGACTCGATGAGCCGATCGAAGGCCAGGGCCTGGGTGTCGAGCCGCGCCTTCACCGCTTCGCCGTTGGCGATAAAACCCGAGAGGCGTGCGTCGGCGGCCTTCAGCGCCGTCAGGGTTTCTGCGCCGCGCCCGAAACCGCGAAGGTCGGTCGCCACCTTGCCGGTGGCGATGCGGTTCTGGGCGTCCTGCTGACGCGACTGGGCGCGCTGCAGATCAAGCAGGGCGGACTGGAAGTTGGCGTTGGTCGCTACGCGGGTCATTGAACCATCCCAAGAAGGACGTCGTACAGATCCTTGGCCGCCTGGATCATCCGGGCCGAGGCGTTGAAGGCCTGCTGATAGGTGGTCAGATTGACCAGTTCCTCATCCAGGTTGACGCCCTCGTGGGACGCCTGACGCTGGCGGGCCTCGGTGCGAACGGCGGTTGCCGCGTCGGCGCGCGACTGATTGGCGGCGGCGCGCCCACCGATGTCGCCTGCCAGTTCCGACACATAGCGGGTGATCGACATGGACGACGCCCCGACGCTGCCGGCGGCGTCGAAGGTGGCGGTGCGCTCGCCGGCGTCTGCCAGGGTCAGGGCACCGCGACCGTCGCCGGCCGACAGGGCCGAGGTGCCGGGGGCCGCATTCAGATCGAGCCTGGCCAGGGCCAGTCGGCTGGGTTGCGCCAGGATATCGCTGCGGACCGAAAAGCCATCCAGTCGTGAGGATCGCACACCGTTGCCCAGGCCAAACAGTTCGCTGACGGAGACGCCGGATGTGGTCTGGACGGTGGTGTCGCCGCTCACCGAATAGGTGATGTTTGAGCCGGGCAGGGGAGTGAAACCCATGCGACCCTGGGCATCCAGGGCGAAGGTCCCCATGCGGCCGACGCCTGTCATCGGATCGTTCAGGGCGGTGACCAGATCGGCCATGGTGCCGCCCGGTGGGATCTGCACCGTAATGTCCCGCAGTCGGGCACCCGACGCTCCGGCAAAGCGGAAGCTGATGGTTTCGCCGGCGGTGAAGCCGTGGGGTGATGCGGCTGTCAGGCCCGTGTCGTACAGGGCGGGGCGGTCCGACCGGATCAGGTCGTTCAGCCCGAAGAAGTGTGAGAACCCACGGCCGGTCTTGCTGGATGGACTGGCAGGGTCGTCGGCAATGACGACGCCATTGGCCGTGTTGGTTGCCTGGATCGACAGGACACCATTGCTGAAGCTGGCGGTGGCCGCGCCGCCCAATTGGGCATTGAGCACGCTGAGGAAGTTGGCCGGCGTCGCCGCCGCGCCGTTGACCGTCATGGTGCCGCCGGAAAAGACCACCTCGGCCTGGGCGACGATCGCGCCTGAACCATTGGTCACGGCTACATTGGTCGTGCCGGAGAATCCATTGATCGCAGCCTCGAAGCTGGTGCCGATATTGCGTCCGGTCAGGCTGTTCGGGGCCGGGACCGCGGTCGAGGCGTTATGCGCGCGGTTCAGCTCGTCGGCGATCCGGGTGACCAGTTCCGACAGCCGCTGCGAGGCGGCGGGGGCTTCCTGATCGCGTAGCTCGACGAGGCCGCGCAGTTCGCCGGAGCCGAGGTGATCCAGCAATGAGCGTTTGGCCCCACGTGGCTCGGTCAGCCAGATGTCGTCAAAGGTCGTCTCGGAATTGACGGCCCCCGCGCGCTGATATTCCAGCGTGGCGTGACCGTCGCCGGCCAGCAGCATGCCGGTGCCCGTGCGGATCTGGACCCCGCCGACCGGTCGAACCGACACGCGGATATCCATGATGCCGGACAGTTGGTCGATCAGGCTGGCCTGGGCGGCCTCGGCACCGGTCGTATCGCCGCCGGCCACTGAGGCGCGCGAGATTTCGACGTTCATCGCCTCGATCTGGCTGAGCAACTCGTTGGCCTTGGCGACCCCGGCGGAGATGCGGGCATCGGCATCTTCGCGGACCGCCTGAATCTGGCCGGCGATGCGTGTCGCCTCATCGAACAACATCTGGGTCTGGCTCAACGCCTGCTGGCGATAGGGCCCCGAGATGGCGTTATCGGACAGAGCCGAAAATGCGGAAAACAGCGAATTGACCTGACTCAGAATACCGCCCGAGCCACCGGGATCTCCCATCAGGGACTGGATGCGGTCATAGAGTTCGGCGCGGACGCCGTATCGCCCGGCGTCGGCCTCGGCGTTCAGGCTGGCGGCCTGAAGAAAGCGGTCGGTGGCCAGACGGATGCGTGCAACCTCAACGCCCGCGCCGATCCCATTGGAGGCATAGGCGACCTGGTCAGCGATCTTGCGGACATAGCCCGGCGTGTTGACGTTCGAGACGTTGTCCGAAACCACGCGCAGCTGCGTCTGGGCCGTCATCAGGCCCGACGTCGCGGTGTTCATGATCAGGTTCAGGCTCATGGCGTGAACGCGTACCGGCAGGCTTTGCGCCGACCCGGCGGATTCTGCCGGGTTCTGACTACGGATTTACACGCCAAGTCTTTGAAAGGCGTAACACTTTTCTGGGCCCATGGCTGGGCCTGACAAGGTTAACCGCAAGAAGGGGGCCAAAACGGCTTTGAGGGCCATCCCCGCTGTCATTCGCGGCCTGATACTGTCGCAATGACCGTCCTGAGCCGCTCCCGGAATTTGCACTATTTGCACGATTTGCACTGTGTTTTCACAGTGCAGAACTGGCATCCATCAGGCCTGGGTGTTCATCATTTTCGCAAAACGATCAAACAGATACAGGCTATCCGTCGGCCCCGGCGAGGCTTCCGGGTGGTGTTGAACGCTGAACACGGGACGGTCCTTCAGGGCGATGCCGCAGTTGGTGCCGTCGAACAGGCTGACGTGGGTTTCCTCCACTGTGTCGGGCAGGCTGTCGCGGTCGACGGTGAAGCCGTGGTTCATGGACACGATCTCGACCTTGCCGGTGGTCAGGTCCTTGACCGGATGGTTGGCGCCGTGATGGCCCTGATCCATCTTGACGGTCCTGGCACCGAGGGCGATGGCCAGCATCTGGTGGCCCAGACAGATGCCGAAGATCGGCTTTCCGCTGTCGACCAGCTTGATGATCTCGGGCACCGCATAGTCGCCGGTTGCCGCCGGGTCGCCCGGTCCGTTGGACAGGACCACGCCGTCCGGGTTGCGGGCCAGAATGTCTTCCGCCGCCGTATCCGCCGGCACCACGGTAATCTTCGCGCGGGTCGAGGCCAGGGCGCGCAGGATGTTGCGCTTGACCCCATAGTCGATGACCACGACCGACTTGTCCGTCGCATCTACGCGCGGATAGCCCTCGGGCCAGTCCCACAGACCCTGATCCCAATCGAAGGCCTGAAGCGTCGAGGCGGGCTTGGCCAGATCCAGACCGACCAGGCCGGTCCAGGCGCGGGCTTGTGCAACCAGGGCCGGAATGTCGAAATCGCCGTTCGGATCGTGGGCGATGACGCCATGCGGGGCCCCGGCGTCGCGGATGCGGGCGGTCAGTGCGCG
This sequence comes from uncultured Brevundimonas sp., assembly GCA_964647275.1. Lineage (GTDB taxonomy): Bacteria > Pseudomonadota > Alphaproteobacteria > Caulobacterales > Caulobacteraceae > Brevundimonas. Next base: position 27,669 of record CAZYFY010000021.1, on the reverse strand, counting down.
GGTGTCGATGCCGGCCAGGCCAACCACATTGCGGCGCTTCATCCAGGCGTCGAAATCGCCATTCGCCCGCCAATTGGCCGGATCGGTCGGGACATCGCGGAACAGGGCCCCCACGGCGGCCGTCCGCGATCCGGTATCGGCAACCTGTTCGACGTCTTCGCCATTCACCCCGACATTGCCGACGTGCGGGAAGGTGAAGGCCAGGATCTGCTGCATGTAGGACGGGTCGGTCAGGATCTCCTGATAGCCGGTCATGGCGGTGTTGAAGACAACCTCGCCCAGCGCTCCGCCTTCGGCACCACAGCCGATGCCCTGAAACACCGTGCCGTCCGCCAGCACCAGAACGCCGGTCACGCCTTTGATCAATTCGGTCATGACGGCTCCCTTACACCGAATCCCGGCGAACAAACGGCGGCGTCACTAAAGGGAGTGGCTGCTGTGGTCAACGGAGCTGGGCCACCCGACAGATCACCAGACCGCTTCGCCATAGGCGTTCGCGCCTTCCTCACCCTTGGCGGCGCACAGGACAAGCACCCAGACCCAGCCGATCAGGGGGATCAGGGCGACCGTGGCCCACCAGCCGGACTTGCCGGTGTCATGCAGGCGACGGATGGTGACCGCGACCATCGGGACCAGCGAGATCAAGGCAAATATGCTGGTCAGGGGCTGAAACCCGTCGGTCACCGACCAGCCCGGTCCCCCGGCCACGCCACCCGGCCCGCCAAAAAACATGTTGTCGATAATCGACAGCACGCCGGCGGTGACCAGATAGAAGACGAAGAAGATCCAGAACTCGCGGCGACCCGCGCGTCCCTGAAACTCAACATAGCGCCGATAGACGTTGAGGATGTCGTTCATGCTGATTCCTTTCGGGGCAGTTTGAAAAGTCCCGCTGCGAACCAGCCGGCAGTGGTCAAAAGGAAGAACCCTCCGACCCACGGCAGATAGTCCATCCCGGCATAGGCCGTGGCAATCAACGAGAAGGCCAGGCCGATCAGGGCCAGCAGCCGCCATTTCAGATCCGTGGTGAAGCGCCACAACGACACGCAGCACAGGGCGTAGACCAGCAGGATCAGCACCGAAGTCACGGCGACCAGAATGCTGAACTGATCCGCCAGATTGGGCTGGGCGCTGCCGAGCGCGATGAGGCTCATCAGGGTCGCGTGGATCAGGGGATTGGCCGGCGGCGTCACCGCGCCGTCGCCGAAGACTTTCGGCAGGAAGCCGCGCCGCGCGGTCGAACGCGCCGTCTCACCGGCCAGCAGGATCCAGCCGCCGAGCGTGCCCAGGGTCTTGGCGATGGCGCAGATGGCGACGAAGGCGGCGGCGGCGGCTCCCAGGACACGCCCGGCCAGATCGGCGAAGGGGCTGCCGGAGTGGGCCAGTTCGCTCGCCGGAATGACACCAAAGATGGCCACCGTCGCGGCGATGTAGACCGCGCCGGTCAGCGCCACGCCGGCCAGGGTCGCGCGCCCAAGATCACGTTCCGGGTTTCTCAGGCGGGCCGAGACGACCATGGCGGTTTCGACGCCGAGATAGGCCCAGAAGATCAGGGCCAGCGAGGCCGGCACGCTTTCAGTCAGGGGTGTGCCGGACGGGTTCCATGAGGCCGAGAAGATCTCAGGGCTGAAAGCCGCCAGGCCTGCGAGCGTGGCGATGATGATCGGCAGCAGGCCCACGATCAGCAACAGTCCGCCCAGCCGCGCCATGACCCGCGCCCCGGCCATGTAGATCAGGGTCATCAGCCAGATCAGCCCGACATTGGCCCAGGCACCGGGCCAGCGTTCGGTCAGAACCGGGAAAAAGTGCGCCAGATAGCCGACGGCGGCGACGGCGATGGCGGCATTGCCGATCCAGCAGCCCGCCCAGTAGGCCAGCGAGGCCTGATAGCCCATGAAGCGATTGACGCCCTGTTCGACGAAGTCGGTGACGCCGTCCGCCTGAGGCCGGAAGCGTCCGAGGCCGCCGAACACCATCGCCAGGACAACCGCGCCGGCGGTGGCGATGATCCAGCCGATGATCGTCGATGACCCGATGGGGGCCAGGCTGGACGGCAGCAGATAGAGGCCCGAGCCGACGATGTTTCCGGCGACCAGAAGGGCGGCCACGCCCCAGCCGATCTTCTTTTCGTTGGCGGTCATGGATGAACCTTCGCGATGCGCGCCTGGAACCAGGCCACGCCGGCTTCGTGAGTGGGGCTAAGGATGCCGGTGTCATAGGCCCCGGCGGACAGGTTGGCCTGGACAGCCATGCAAATGTCGGCGTCCTCGGCGGTGATGCGGTCAGAGGCCGCCACGGCGTCCTGCAAGGCCTCAGGCCCGTCGTCGCGCAGGAACAGATAATCCAGCCGGGTCCGGCCCGGTCCTTCGGGGACCATGCGCTCGATCATGGCCCCGTCGCGATAGATGTTCACCGCCAGATTGGGCCACAGCCATCCCCACAGACCCGCTTGCGGGCCGTCGCCCTGGGCCAGGCTTTCCTGAATGACCAGATCGCCCTCGACGGTCACCCGATAGTCGGCGCCCAGTTCCTGGGTCAGGGCCGGGTGGACCGACTGGATGTGATAGCTCTCCAGATAGTTCTCGACATAGACCTTCCAGTCGCAGGCGATCTGATGGCTGCGGCGCAGGGCGGGGCCGGGGATGCGCAGGCCGCGTTCGTCGATCAGGCGCGCCAGCGGGGCGATGAAGGCGTCGAAGGCTTGCGGCGTTTCGGCCATCGAGACGAAGACCAGGCCGCGCCACACCGTCAGCTTGAGGCCGAACAGGCCAAGCTCACGCGGGTCCAACCCCTCCGCCGGGCCAAACCCGACCGCCGAGCGCAAGCGGCCATCGAGGGTGTAGCGCCAGCCGTGGTAGGCACAGGTCAGCTCGCCGGGACACGAGCCGCGCTCGCCCTGGACCAGCGGCCCGGCGCGGTGACGACAGACGTTGTGAAAGGCCCGCAAGACCCCGTCCTTGCCCCGCACGGCAAACAGGCGATGACCGGCGATGTCGGCGGCGATCCAGTCGCCCGGCTCGGGCACCTCGGCCTCATGGCCCAGGAACAGCCAGGCGTGGCCGAACACGGCCTGACGCTCACGGGCGTAGGCGTCCGGGTCGCCGTACAGGCGGGCGGGCAGGGTGCGCTGCATGGCCGATGCTTGGCCGTAGTGGCGGGCGGCGTCAATGCGGACTTGGCGCGACGCAGCAGCTCCTTTATTCCCCTCGTTTTGACGGAGCGCCCCATGCCCATCACCACCGTCGGCCTCGATGCTGACGACACCCTCTGGCACAATGAGACGATCTTTCGGCTGACCCACGACCGGTTTGCCGAGATGCTGGCCGAGCATGGCGACCGCGAGGTGATCGAGGCGCGGCTGGCGGCGACCGAGCAGCGCAATCTTCGGCTCTATGGCTATGGGATCAAGGGCTTCACCCTGTCGATGATCGAGACGGCGATGGAGCTGACGGACGGCAACCCGCCGCCGGGCGTGATCCGCGAGATTCTGGCGTGCGGGCGCGAGATGCTGGGCCATCCGGTCGAGCCGCTGCCCGGCGTGGACGACGCCCTGGCCCGTCTGTCGGAACGCTACCGGCTGGTGCTGATTACCAAGGGCGACCTGATGGATCAGGAGCGCAAGCTGGCGGCCTCGGAACTGGGCGACCTGTTCGCCGGCGTGGAGATCGTCTCGGAGAAGACCGTCGACACCTATCGCACCGTCTTCGCCCGCCACGGCACCGGAGCCGAACAGGCGGTGATGGCGGGCAATTCGATGAAGTCCGACGTCCTGCCCGCCATCGCTGCGGGCGCCTGGGCAGCGCACATTCCGTATGTCATCACCTGGGCCCACGAACTGGCCGACGCGCCGGTCGGGGAGCCCAGGTTCGCGGCCCTGGACAGCATCAGCGAGCTGCCGGGATGGATCGAGGGGATCGGGTGATGAAATCACTAAGGGAAATTTACTTCACCCAACTTGGTATCGATCCCGATCCCGCATCGCCAGTAGACAGGCGAAAACGCAAGGCAGCGTTGGCTCGCGCCTATGAATTGCGATCGTTTGAAATTGAGCACTATTGGAAGCGGGCGACCCATTTTTGGGGTTACCAGGCCGCCATGTTCATTGCTTTCGGGGCCTTGTTGTCGACACGGACCGGCGGCTTCTTCCCGCTCGCCATACCCATTGCTGCCCTCGGCTTCTTCACTGCTATCGCCAATGTCGCCGCTAGCCAAGGCTCCAAGTTCTGGCAGGAGAACTGGGAGAAGCATATCGATATGCTCGAAGACGAATTCGAAGGACGACTGCACAAGACTGTTTGGCTAGGCAAGTCGTGCTGTCATCCCTCGGTCAGTAGGGTGAATGGCCTATTGGGTTGGGTCCTCTTGCTATTCTGGCCTCTAGCGGCAGTCGGTACTGCTTGGCTCTGGAATTTGGGTGCGGGGACGCAGGACCAAAACGCTGTCGAATCGATAGTGGGAAATCTCTCATCCCCGATTCCTTGGGTGGCCGGGCTCCTTTGCCTGGCCTTTCTGGGCGTGATCGGCTGGCACCTCTCATTGTCATCGCCGCGAGGGAACACGATCCTACGCAATGGCGACGTCGGGACGGGGTGCGATCAAAGCAGTCAGCTTGGACCTCTAGAGCCCTTGCTCGTCTCTAGGCACAATCCCGCGGACGAGCCGACCTCCAGTGGCGCTCTCTAAAGCACCCCAATCATGCTCGCCACCAGCGGATGCCGGACGATGTCCTGTTCGGCCAGGCGTACCACCGCGATTTCGGGGACGGCTTCGAGGCGTTCGGCGATGTCGGAGAGGCCGGAGACGCCGGGCAGGAGGTCGGACTGGTTGGGGTCGCCGGTGACGACCATGGTGGAGTGCCAGCCCAGGCGGGTCAGCAGCATCTTGAGCTGGGTATAGGTGCAGTTCTGGGCCTCATCGACGACGACGAAGGCGTTGTTGAGGGTGCGGCCGCGCATATAGCCGACAGGCGCGATCTCGATCAGGCCCTCGGCCATCAGATGGCCGACCCGCTTCATCGACAGGCGGTCGGACAGGGCGTCGTAGAGGGGGCGCAGATAGGGGGCCAGCTTGTCTTCCATGGCACCGGGCAGGAAACCGATGGATTCCCCGGCCTCGACGGCGGGGCGGGAGAGAACGATGCGGCCGACCTTGCCGGCCTCCAGCGCCTCGACGGCCTTGGCGACGGCCAGATAGGTCTTGCCGGTGCCGGCAGGGCCGAGCGCCATGGTCAGGTTGCGGGTGTCGATGGCGTTCAGAAGCTGGGCCTGGCCCTCGGATTTGGGCTTGATGGTCTTCAGATAGGCCTGATCGCGCACCTCATCGTTGGCCCCCAGCGGCGACCAGCCGCCGCGATCCGCCGGCATGCGTCGAACCTTGACGTCGTCATAGGCTTCACGGGACTGACGCTTGACCGCACGCTTGGGCATGGCTGACTCCAGACAAGAAAAAAGGGCGACGCCGGAAGTGGCTCGCCCTCAACAAGGTGGATGAAAATGACTCGAACGGACGAGGGCGGTGGCCCTCTGCGCCAGGATCAGTCGGCGGGCATCCCCGCCGGCGAACTGAACGCGTCACTCCGTTCTCCTCGCCTGGCCGAAGCGATAGGCTCCGGCTACTGACCCGAGGGAGCTGGCCCTCGAATCGTGGAATGACTTTGATGCTATCGTGGTTTACGGGACGTTAAAGCCATTTCATCTTGTGAAATGCCAAATAAAACGAGGTTGTGATGGGAATATATCAGCTCGGTGACAAGCATCCTCAGTTCCCGCCCGAGGGCGAATACTGGATTGCACCAAACGCAACGGTCCTAGGCGACGTGATTCTGTTGAAGGATGCAAGTGTCTGGTTTGGCGTGGTGATCCGAGGTGACAATGATCCGATCACCATCGGCGAGCGGTCCAACATTCAGGACAACTCGGTGCTGCATACCGATGAGGGCGTGCCGCTGACCATCGGGGCGGATGTGACGGTGGGGCACAAGGCGATGCTGCATGGCTGTACGGTCGGGGACGGGTCGCTGATCGGCATCGGGGCGACGGTGCTGAACCGGGCGGTGATTGGAAAGAACTGCATCATCGGGGCGCATGCCCTGATCCCGGAAGGCAAGGTGATCCCGGACAACAGCCTGGTGGTCGGCGCACCGGGACGGGTGATCCGCGAGCTGGGTCAGACCGAGGCGATGTTCCTCAAGGCCTCGGCGGACCACTATGTGGCGAACTGGAAGCGATATGCGCGGGATCTGAAGGCGATCTAGGCGATCTGCTGGCCGTCGATGGCCACCAGGCGAAGGTCTGGACGCTGCGGGCCGGTGCCGGCTGCCGCGGCCATCCGCACTGTGACCTCATGGACGGGCTCGCCGTCCAGAAGAACCAGGCTGGCGGTCGGCTGGATCATGCCGATCAGGCGATCGGTGGTGCCGTCGGCACCGCGCAGAGGTGCCAGAACGATTTCCATCGGCACCTGACCGCCGCCTCGGGCGCGTCCGGTGGACACCAGAACCATCGGAAGGCCATCGCGGACGGCTTGCAGGGCGGCGCGGCGCGCCAGAGGCTGAGCCGTTGGCGCAAAAAGCTGGAAAATATCGCTGCCTTTGAGGGGGCGGGCGAAAAGATCCCTGAGGCTTTCGCCGGCGATCCGCATGGCCAGGCGGTCTCCCTCGCGGGCCAGCAGGAACATCTGAGGCAGCAGATCGTGCACCGCAAGCGGGTCGAACTGGGCGCGCGCGGGCACCCCGCCGGCGGCTAGACCGGCCCAGCAAGCGATCAAACGCGACGTCCCAGGATGAAACACGTCGGCCTCCTCGACGTGCTTGGGCGCAAGAGATGGGCCGATTGGCTAACGGAAAGGAAACGCTTTGCCTGTCGAATGCCGAGTCGAGCGGCCCGCGTCCTGAGCGGAGCCGAGCAGAACGGAGTCGGCGATGACGCTTCGCCAGTTGATCAAATGGGGCCTGCCCGTCGTGGCGGCAGTCACGATCATGTCCCTGGCCGACCAGGCCGCGGCCCAGCAGTCCTGTCCGGGGACCTGTCCCCCGCCGGATCCTTGCGACACGGGCTGTCCGCCGCCGCCACCGCCGCCGCCGCCGGATCCGTGTGATACGGGATGCCCGCCTCCGCCACCGCCGCCATGCGAAGATGACTGTCCGCCGCCGCCGTGCGACGAGCCGGACGATTGCGATAACCCGGACGGCCCGGACATCAATATCCATATCGATCTGGACAGCCGCTCGCGGGCCGATGCCTCAGCGCGGGCCCAGGGCCGGGTCGACAGCTTCTCGGTGGGGCGCGGCGAACGGTCGACTATCGGCTATGGCCGCGGCTACGGCGGCAACTCGGTGGCCTACGCCGCCCCGACGATGATGGGCAATGTCGTGGTTCAGGGCCCGGCGCGCGTCGTGCGGGTGCCGTATCAGGAACGCCGCCGCATGGAACGCCGCGTGGTGATCCGCGCCGTGTGCATGGATGCGCGCAGCGTGCCGCATCCGGCCTCACGCATTCGACCGGATCGCGACATTCGCGATGACTATGAGGGTGAACTGTATCGGTGCATTGCCGGGTCGACGCTGCTGGTGACCTATGCCGACTATGACGGCGGGGCGTTCAACTTTGACGGTGGCCAGACGATTTCGTGCCGCGCCGGTGAGGCCCTGTATCACAGCTCCGGCGGCATGGTGGAATGCCGCCCGCAAACCCAGGAACGCGACTGTTTCGAACGCAGCCTGCTGCGCCGGTTCGGTGCCGGGGAGTTCGTCCTGACCATGATCCGCGAGGAGCTCTATGAGGAGTACCGCGAGGAGACGGTGGTCGAGACCTACTCGGGCATGAGCCTGGTGCTGGACGGCGGCGTCGGTGGCCGGGTTCACTGACCGCAGGCTGCGTGCCCCGTTCAGCCTGACGACAGGCAGAATTTGAGACACAAGGGCGTCGGCACTCCGTCGACAACCTGAGCGCCTTGACCCCCGAGCCTCGCGGCCCGGGGGTCATTTTTCGTGCGCTATTCGGTCGCTTCGGGAACGACGCGGATGCGCCAGGCGCGTTGAGGGGTCAGATACTCACGCGCCGCCGCCTGAAGGTCTTCGGGGGTCACCCGCTCGAAGTCCGACACCAGCGACCGGATCGCTTCCAGACGCGTCGGCTCGGTCTGGATGCCCGAGAGATTGCCGACCCAGTAATCGTTGCCGGCCCGGCCCCGCTGGATCGATTCCACGATGGGGCGACGGGCGCGTTCCAGCTCGTCGGCGGTGACAGGGGTGTCGCGCAACTGGGCCGCGATCATCTCGACGTCGCTGAAGAAGCCGTCCAGGCGTTCGGGCGGCGCCTCGATGGCCGCCGACAGATAGCCATAGCCGGGAATGTCCCAGCTGGGGCTCGACCCAGCCGAGGGTGAATAGGTCACAGCCTGACCCTCACGGAGCTCTTCAACCAGACGCAGGCGCAGGACTGCCGCCAGGACATTCAGCACCCGCGACCGGTACACGTCGGACGTCGCGTCCGTGGTGGACCAGGCCATGAAGCCCAACGCCTGATCGGCGCGTCCCGCATGAGTCAGGACAACCGGTGGCTCGCCCGCGGGGAAGCGAACGGCGGTGTTGGCGGGGGCCGGCGCGGCCCGCTGGGGCAAGCCACCAAAGGTCGCAGCAACGGCCTGAATGACTGCGTCCACTTCAATGTCGCCGACGACGACAATCTCGATGGGCGCGCTGTCGAGGACGGGGCGGATGATGCCTTCAAGATCCCCGATGTTGGCGGCACCGACCTCTTCAAGGGAGGGCACGGCCCAACGCTGATCCCCGCCATGCATCAGCTCGGAGGCTTCAAGGCCGAAGGCCCCGGACGGCGTCGAGCGGACCTGGGGCAGGGCGGCCTGATAGGCTGTGCGAACGCGTTCAAAGGCCTGGGGCCGGAAGGCCGGATCAGAGACATAGGCAGCCAGAGCCTGAAGCTGAATGGTCAGATCCTGCGGCCGGGTGGAGCCGCTGAGATTCCAGTCGTCGTCTGACAGCCCGAAACGGGTGGCGACGACGTTCGACGCCAGCACGGCTTCCATGTCTTCGCGACTGATCTGACCCAGGCCGCCTTCGATCAGGGCTGAGGATGCCCCCCAGACCGGCAGGACGCGATCGTTGGACAGTGCCAGACGTCCGCCGTCGAGATTCACCGCGATCAGAACCTCGTCGTCGCGGAAATCGGTCGGCTTGATGATCAGACGCACGCCGTTGGCAAAGCGCAGCGAGGTGACCCCGATGTCTTCAATCCGGGTCTGTTCGACCACGGGTGCCGACGGCCCGAACTCGGTATAGGGCCAGCTATGTCCCTCGGTCCGGGCTGCCGCTTCGACAGCGACGCCCTGGGACGCGGCCAGGGCGGCCATGACAGCGTCGGCTCCCCCTTCGATGGGCGTCGGTGAGGACACGAAGACCAGCGGACCATCGCCGGCCATCCCGCTGCGAAGCTCGGCCATCACCCGGTCCGGGGTCAGCCCATCGACGGCGGCATTGAAGCGATCCAGGCCGGTCTGGGGTGATGAATAGACTTCCTGGTCGTTGACCGAACTGGCGATGCCGTCGGCAAGGGCCGGGGTGGTTCGGGTCGAAGCCCCTGCGACGTAGGATTCATAGCTGGTGCGATATTCAGTGATCTCGCGAGCCAGTTCTTCGGCGGTGATTCCGTGCTCGAGAATGCGGCGGCGCTCCTGATCGAGCACGGCCAGAGCGCGTTGCCACTCGCCGGGGCGATAGCTGGCGGTCAGAGACACCTGATCCTGACTGTCGAACAGGGTGCTGCGCGAGGCCGAGGCCGAGACAAAGGCGGGATTGTCCTGACGCCCCAGGCTCTGAAGGCGCCGGTTGAGCACGGCAAAGCCGAGCGACCGGATCAGCTCGCGCCGACGGTTCTCGATGGTGTCGGGCGTGAGTTCGGGCGACGCCACCCAGGCCAGCTCGATCATCAGGGGCGCGCCGGCCTCGCTGAAGATAAAGGCCTCCGGGGTCCGCGGAGCGACCGCGCCCAGGTCAGGTTCGGCCCCGTTGGGATGGGGGTTGGACCAGTCCGAAAATTGGCCCTGGATGCGAGCCTCCATGGCCTCGACATCGAAATCACCGACCGCGACCAGGGTTGTGCGTTCGGGGCGGTAATAGGCGTCGTAGAAGGCCGCGAACCGCTCCCGCGGGGCGTTCGACAACACGTCCGTGTCGCCGATCGGGAATCTTTGGGGGGCGCGCTGGCCCCGCATCAGGAAATCGAAATTGGCCTCGGCCAGCCGCAGGCCCGGACTGGCGCGGGTGCGTTCTTCCGACAGGACGATGCCACGTTCACGATCAATGGCGTCGGCAGCCAGGGTGGCCCCGCCCACCATGTCGCGCATGATCATCAGGGCGGTGCTGACCGTCTCGGTGTCGGTTTGCGGCAGATCAAGCTGATAGACCGTCTGGTCAAAGCTGGTGAAGGCGTTGGTGTCCGGTCCAAAGGCCAGACCCAGTCGCTCCAGGATCGGCAGGAGCTCGCCTTCGGGAACGTTCGTCGTTCCGTTGAAGGCCATGTGTTCCATGAAGTGAGCCAGGCCGCGCTGGTCGTCGGCCTCCATCAGCGAACCGGCGTCGACGCGCAGGCGTAGCGAGGCCTGACCCGGCGGGGTCGCATTGTGCATGATCGCGTAGCGCATCCCATTGGACAGGGTGCCGAAGCGGATGGCCGGATCGGCGGGAATGTCGCTGTTCGCCTGGGCCCACTGGGTGCGGGAGGCCCGTAGGGTCGAGCCTGCGGCCGGAGCCTCGGACTGTACCGTCTGCGCGGGCGGCTGGATGGTCTGGGCGCTGGGGGTTCCCACACAGGCGGCCAGGACCAGGAAGGAGGCGGAGGCGAGGGCTTGGGTCAGACGCATTTGGATCTCGATCAGTTGCTGAAGACCAGCCTGACCAGAAACCTGCCGAATGCAACCGTTGGGGGACGTTTAGTCGGTGAGGATGATTTCGGCACCGTTCAGACGGCAGACATCGACGGCGAACAGGCGGGCGTCGTCACCGCTCGCGAAGGTGGCCTTCATGTCATAGAGGCAGCCGCCCAGGCTGGGCTGGATGACGATGACCGTGCTTTGGCCCGGCGCAATACGCTGTCCGGCAAGGCGGTCCTGGCCCCAGGCCTCGGATGTGGGCCGCGACAGGCTGAAGGCGCGAAGGTCCGTCCCGCCCCCGTTCTCGATCGTAAATCGGACTTCACCGACCGGCCGCGCCATGACGGCGGCAGCAAAGGAAGCGGACACGGCCCCCACCAGACCCAAAACGATGTAACGTTTTCTCACGGCGGCACCCCCCGGCTCGGCCATGTCCTGAATGCAGCCTGGACCCCGACGACGGGGGCTGTCCACTCAGGGCGCGTGAGAGGCGAATCGCTGGTAGCCCAATGCGAGAATTCGGCGCGTCTCGGACCAGTCGACCCGAGCCAGGGCTTCCTGCATGGGCACGAAGGCTGCGTCGGCGGCATCATCGCCGGCTACCGGATCGCCGGACACCCACCGGGCGGCATAGTCGATGAGGACATAGTGATGGTCGGGAAAGAGGCCATCGACTACCTCGATCAGGCCGAGGATGTCGGCCTCAACGCCCGTTTCCTCTCGTAGTTCTCGCAAGGCGGCATCAACAGCGCGCTCGCCCGGTTCGATGCGACCGCCGGGCAGGCTCCATTGGCCGGCGCGCGGCGGACAACCTCGGCGGATCAGCAGAACCTCGTCGCCCCGGAAACAGACGACGCCGACGGCGGGAACGGGATGCATGTCAGGGCCTTCCGGGTTGGTCCAACTGACTTGGTCCAAGTCTGTCGGCGTGGTAGTCTGGAGCCATGACGACCATGAACATCGCCGAGGCGAAATCCAAGCTGTCCGAGCTGGTCGCTCGCGCCGAAGCCGGCGAGGAGGTGATCATCGCCCGCGCCGGCAAGCCGGTGGTGCGGTTGGTGGCCAGCCGTTCCGCTCGTCCCGCCAAGCCCGAACGTCGCAAGATCGGGCTCTGGGATCATCTTGGGCTGGAGCTTGATGAAAAGCTCTTTCTGGAGCCTGATCTTGAACTGGAAGAGGCGGTGGAGAACAGTCGCATATTCCCGCCCGACGAATGAGGCTCTTGCTCGACACGCATACCTTCGCCTGGGCGGTGGCGCGGTCGTCACGGTTGACGGCGCGGGCGCTGGATTGGATCACGGACCCGGTCAATGACGTGCGGGTCAGCGCCGTTTCGATCTACGAGTTGGATTATAAGCGGCGTGTGGACGCCGAGATCGCGGCCTTGCCGCCGGACTTGGCTGCGGCAGGATTGGCGTTGGGATATGCTTGGCTGGCGGTGACACCAGAACATGCCCGTATGGCGGCCTCCCTGGACCGCATTCACAAGGATCCTTGGGACCGGATGATCACAGGGCAGGCGCTGGTTGAAGATCTGATTGTCGTCACCAAAGACCCGTCGATCAGCGCGCTGGGAGCCTCTGTCCTGTGGTGAGCCCGTCGCCCTCTGTCCTTGCCGAGCTGAAAGCCGTCGTTGGCCCGGACGGCTGGACGGACGATGCTGAGCGGATCGCGCCGCATCTGGTGGAGTGGCGCGGGGCCTGGGCGGGCGAGACGCCGATCATGTTGACGCCGGGGTCGACGGAACATGTGGCCGCGGCGGTCAGGGTGTGTGCCAAGCACGGGCTGGCGATCACGCCGCAAGGCGGGAATACCGGGCTGGTCGGCGGGCAGATCCCGCAGGGCGAGGTGCTGCTCAGCCTGAAGCGAATGCGGGCGGTTCGCGCCGTTCTGCCGCTGGAAGACGTGATGGTGGTCGAGGCGGGGCTGACCCTGCTCGAGGCCCAAGAGACGGCGGCGGCTGCGGGTCGGCTGTTTCCGTTGAGCCTGGCGGCGGAGGGGTCGGCGACCGTGGGCGGCGCGATCTCGACCAATGCGGGCGGGACGGCGGTGCTGAGGTACGGGGTGACGCGCGATCTTGTGCTGGGGCTGGAGGCGGTGCTGGCGGACGGGTCGGTGTTCCACGGGCTGAAGCGGCTGCGGAAGGACAATACGGGGTACGATCTCAAACAGCTGCTGATCGGGGCAGAAGGGACGCTGGGCGTGGTTACGGCGGCGGCGCTGAAGCTGTTTCCGGTGATGCGGTCGCGGGCCACGGCGATTGTCGGGGTCCAGACGGTGGGGGCGGCGCTGGAACTGCTGGCCACCGCCAAGGCGGAGACGGGCGGGGGCGTCGAGGCCTTTGAGCTGATGAACCGGCAGGGGTTGGAGCTGGTGCTGGCGCACATCCCGGATACGCGGGCACCGCTGGAGGCCGAGACGCCGTGGACGGTGCTGATCGAGCTGGTGAGCGGGGAGCCGGGGGGAGCGGAGCGGGGGATGGATCGTCTGCTCGAAGCCGCGTTTGAGGATGGGCTGATCGTCGATGCCGCGGTGGCCCAGACGGAGGCGCAAGGAGCCCAGTTCTGGCGGCTGCGAGAGGATATGTCAGCGGCCCAGAAGGCGGCGGGGGGCGGCTGGAAGCACGATATCTCGCTGCCGCTGACCGAGATCCCGGACTTTATCGACCAGACAGATGCGGCGCTGCAGGCGGCGTTTCCGGGCATCCGTCAGGTAACCTTCGGCCATCTGGGGGACGGCAATCTGCACTATAATGTGGTGCCGCCGGTGGGCGAGGACCCTGCGGCCTTTGCGGCGCGTCGGGACGAGGGCGCGCGGGTGGTCCACGACGCCGTGGCGGCGCGCGAGGGCTCGATCTCGGCGGAGCACGGGCTGGGAGTGCTGAAGTCGAATGAAGCCCTGCGCTACAAGGACCCGGCCCAGGTGGCGGCGATGCGGGCGGTCCGGGATGCGCTGGACCCGCAGCGGGTGATGAACCCGCGGGTGTTGTTTTAGGCGCAAGCACACAGGTCAACGCCCGCCGTAGCAGTGCGGAAGCCCTGCAACTGAATGGCCTCTCGCGTAACAGTGATCGACAAGTTTGCCGCGTCGGCAATTGTACGTATGATGGCCGGCGGCATCGCAGTGGCACGCTGGCCGCGCCGGCATGTCGTGGGAACAGAGGGAAACCATGGCCAAGACGGTGGTGACGGGTGAGTCCGATGCCTGGTGGGCGGTGACCAATCAGCTCAAGGCGCAGGGCATGACCCCGACCGCGACTGGCTGGGAGCCGGAGCGCGCCGGCTCCACGGTCCTCAAAAAAATCGTGGGCAAGGATGTCGTGATCCGCGAGTCCATCGTCTCCGAGGGCGCACCAATTCTCATCGTGGCCGAGACGCTTAGCTTTTTGAACGGGAGCCAAGTGTCGTCAGGCTATGCCTCCGGCGCGCCTGATGGGATATCCGGCGCGGCGGCTGGCAACATCACTATCATCGCCCGCGAAATACTTTCATTGAAGGTTTCGGCCAGGGGACAGGAAGGGGGGCGAGGCTCTCCAGGCCGTGACGCTACGGGCGTCGGTACAACCGGCCGTGAGGGCAATAGGGGTACACCGGCCGTATGCAGATCTACGCCCGCCGGCGACGGGGAAGTCGGCGGGCAGGGTGGTAAGGGACCGACGGGCGGCACTGGTTCCAGGGGCGCATCGGGCGGTGCCAGCGGCCAGGTCCTGATAAACTACCTGACATCGCAAGTTCCGCTGGGCTCACCATCCCCCGAGCTCATCGATGTACGTGGCGGACCAGGCGGTGCGGGTGGCCGCGGCGGCGCTGGCGGTCGAGGCGGGCAGGGCGGCCCTGGCGGCGATGGTGGATTTGGCAAGTATTGTCGTCCGATAGGTGACCATGTCGATGGCGTGACTCTGGATCCCGGCGAGCCAGGGGGGCCGGGTCCCGAAGGAGGCACCGGCGATCGCGGGCGAACCGGAGATCCCGGCGCGGCCGGCGCGGAAGGCAGCGCATTGGCTCTGCAGTTTCAGGACGAAGTCGAATTCTTCGAGGCGGCAGCTAGGGAAGCTCCAAGCGTTTTCGTAGGTCTGCTTGAAAAGGCAGAGATGCTCTATTTCCTCAATCGCGAGACGGAGGCGCGGCCGCTCCTGGACACCATCGCCGCACTGAAAGGCGGTGACGGTCGGTCGCGGCCCGACGCCGTTCGCGCAGCGACCCTGATTGCTCAAATCAACTCGGGCCTCACCTTTTTTGGCGAACCTCGTCGGGCGGCAGCGATCATCACGCGCGACGGGCCTTCGGGCGCGCAGAACATTCCCCTGACGCTGGAGGATGTGGAGAAGAAGTTCGACGACTTGACGACCGACATCGAGCGAGCCGAAGGTGTTCTAGCCTACAGGCGGCAGAGGGAGTGGGATGGACAGCGCGTCGAGCAAGCTTATCGGCTCGAACGCGACAAACTCGAGTCGAGTATCGACGAGTTTAGGATCGACATCGAGTCGTTCGCGGCTGAAATTCAAAGCCTCCGGGAGCGCCTTCAGGGCTTCGTGCGCCAGGGGCAGGAGTTAGTCGACCGGATCCGCAACCTGTCCCAGACGCTTGGCGACCTGTCTGGAGAGGCAATTGAATCTTTTCGAGATTTCTTCAGTTCGCTCGAAGGAACGATCATCCACATCGCGGCGATCGGGGTGGCGCTTGAAACCTCGAACTGGGCGGCCGTGGGCTCCGGGTTCTCTGGATTTCTGACCAGCGTTGGCCAGGCGGAAGCAGCAGCGAGGCGGCTCGCGGACCTCGTCCAATCGATCCAGGGCCAGATCAACAAGGCCAAGGATGATCTATTCGCCGTCAGGACCGAGTTGGCGAGTATCGAGGCAACGATCGCAAAACTGACATTGCGCAAGCTGTCGGCGCAGCAGCGCATCAATGACTACCGTCGGATTGCCAGCAATCTGGATTCCTGGTGGAACGCCAACGACACCGGCAAGCTGGCCGAACTCGCCAAGATCGCGGAGCGCGCCCATCGAGACATACGCCTGGCGGTCGGCCGAGATGTCTACGCCTTGCTCAGGTACGTCGATTTGCGAATGGCCCGAAACAATGGATTGGCCCCTCAGTCTCCGCCCGACGGAATCCATCAAGCCTTCAATACCCTGCACATGCAAGCCATCCTACGCGACATTCGGCGACTCATGATCATGAAGCCTCCGACAGCCTCGCTCGACCGCGAAACGGTGACCGTCAATCGAGAGTCTCACGGCAGGCTGTTTGAGGACCTCAACAGCGGCCGTCTGGTCAATGTGGTCGTGGATCAAGTGCCAGCGGATCTGGCCAAGGCGAAGATCTCTGCGGTCACCGTCAGGGCATGGGATGAGGCTAGGATCGAGTTGAGCGAAGGGCACGTTTGGGTGGCCAACAATACGGTGCAACGATTCCCGGCGCTCGGAGCCGAGTACCTAGTCAAATCGTCGAGGGTTCCGATCCAGTTCGGCGGATTCGACGACAACGGCCGCATATTCGCCTATCAGAGTCCGTTGTCGATCTGGACGATTTCGTCCAATGAGAAACCGCTTTCCGCCTTTTCCTTGGTCTTCCGATTAGAGGTTCCTGTGGCTGCAACGTCCGAGCCTTCGGAGGACTCGGAGTCCATTGAGCTCGCTGCGGTCGAAAGCGCTGCGGCACCAGCCGTCGCTTGGGCGGATATCGTCGCCCTCGAAGCGCTGGTGACGACAAACCCGGCGTGAGCGCCCGTCGTCAATCTTGGCGGGTCCACGTATTCGACCCCCAACGCCCCCCATCTCCACCGTCATGCCGGTCTATTTGTCCGTATCCGGCGGCGTCTTTTACCGGATCGTCACACCGTCCCGCCTGATATCGGGGGCGTTGATGGATCCGACTCAACTGCCGAGGTGGCACTCGAGATGCAAAGCTATCTGAGACGGGGTCCCTGTGCGCGATCTAGCGATCAGCGCCGACCTCGCCCTTGAGCAGGTCGTGGATAAGGGCGACCGCTTGCGGCGGGCCTGATCGCCTTGCGCCTGATCGCCTTGCTCCTGATCGGCCCGGCTTCGGTCGGTGCGATGGTCTGTGGGGTGATGATCGGCTGGATGGTGTCCTTGTGGATGCCGAAGGCTGATGTGCATTGAGCCGAAACCGAAAGGCCATCCGCTCTCGACCTGAAACAAAAACCGGTGTTCCGTGTTGTCTCGTTTCGGAGGAGGCGGCGCCATGTCGGGAACAGACCAGCCCAAGGTGCAGGTGGGAACGACCCCGTCTGACCCGTCTATCTATATCGAGGTCCAGAAGAACGGGCCCTATATCGTCCACGGCGCGCCGCCGATGAACGTCCAGTCGATCACGCCCAATGAGACGCGCCATTCCTGGAGCTATACCCAAGGCAAGGCGTTCGAGGTCAAGGACGGGACGCGGCTGTGTCGATGCGGCCATTCGCAGAACAAGCCCTATTGCGATGGCTCACATCTGAGGGCCGGGGTGGATCTGAGTGAGACGGCCCCCTTCGAGCCGATGCTGAGCCAGCGGGCCACGACCGAGATGGATGGTCCGCAGTACAGTCTGACCGACAATGAGAATTACTGTGCCTTTGGTCGGTTCTGCGACAATGGCGACCGGTTCTGGAACGAGGTCATGGAGGGCGGCGAGGCACACAACAAGCTGGCCATCTATATGGCCCATCAATGCCCGGCGGGGCGGCTGCTGGTCTGGGACCGCGACAAGCGTGAGCCGATTGAATCGGCGATGGATGTCGAACTGGCGCTGATTGAGGACCCGGCTCTGGGCGTCAGCGGCCCGCTGCAACTGCGCGGCGGCATCCGGGTGCAGAGTGCGTCGGGCGAAAGCTATGAGGTGCGCAACCGCCAGACCCTGTGCCGATGCGGCCAGTCGTCGAACAAGCCCTTCTGTGACGGGACGCATGCGTCAATGAAGTTCAGGGACGGGTTGGCTGAGTAGGGGGAGCCGCCCTTGGTCGGTTGACCCCAGAGCGTGATCTGTCCACCCCACGCCGCAGGATGGAGTTGTTCGAACACCGGGTTCCGGGGCAATATCGCCTGGATGCGGTCCCATGCGGAAAATCACGATGTCGGGCCGCAGGGTTCGAGGGTCGAGCGGATTGACGCGCAGCTTCGCGAGGGTGCGTTTTCGCCGCATCGCCACGATACCTATACGGTCGCGGTGACCACGGCCGGGGTCCAGTCGTTCAACTATCGAGGCCGGCGTTGGCAGTCGCTGCCCGGCCAAGCGGTGATCCTGCATCCTGACGAAGTGCACGATGGGTTCTGTAGCAACCCGGCGGGCTTTTCCTATCGGGCGGCCTATCTGCCGCCTGCCCACGTCCAGACCGTGATCGGGGGTGCCGCGCTGCCGTTTCTGGCCGAAGGGGTTTCGACCAACGCCGATCTGGTCGGCTCGGCGCGTCGCCTGATCGCGATGTGCACGGTCGAAGATGATCTCTTCGGCTATCAGGACGCCCTGCACCAGTTCGTGTCCGCGATGCAGCGGTGCCAAGGCAGTCCGTCGCCAGTCGCGCGGAATATCAACTGCGAAGCCGTAATGCGGGTGCGCGAGTTCCTCGACAGCGTTCCGGAACCCGGAACGAACCTCGACCAGCTTGAAGATATCGCCGGCTATAATCGCTGGCAGCTTTCGCGCGACTTCCGTGCGCTGTTGGGGACCAGTCCCTATCGCTATCTGCAATGCCGCAGACTGGAACACGCCAGACACCTGCTGCGCGGCGGGCTGGGTTTGGCTGCGGCGGCCCATGAGGCCGGGTTCGCGGACCAAAGCCACTTTGGCCGGATCTTCCGGCGCACCTTCGGGACAACGCCCCTGGTCTGGCACCGATCCGGGCAGCCGCGCACGATCATTCTATAGGCCGGACCAGCCCACGGGCTAAGGGCCCGGAATGACCCAAACCATCTTTTCTTCCGAACCGCATCGTGGGTGGCTGCCCTGGGCCTGGCTTTCGCCGGTGGTCTGCATCCTGCTCGTGGCCTTCTCCAGCCTTCCGCTCGATTTTGGCCTCGAATGGCTCGGCTTGACCGATGCCAGGGGCGAGCCACGGTCCGCATTCGGGTTTTGCGTGCTCCTGGTGGTGCCCTTTGCGGCGATGGGTGCCGCCGTCTGGGCCTGGTCGCGGTTCGTCGAGCGCCGCAGCCTCGCCACCCTGGGTCTGACCGGCGGGCAAAGGCTGCGCAAGTACCTGGCCGGATTGGTGATCGGTGTCGGCATGGTCGCCCTGGCGGTCGCCTTGATCTTGCTCGCCGGGGGTTATGTCAGCGGAGATGTCCTACCCGCCCTTTCCTCGCCGGCGCCGCTGTTCTGGATGGCCATTCTGCTGGCCTGTTTCGCTTTCCAGTCGGGCGTGGAGGAGTTCATCTTTCGCGGCTGGCTGCTCTCGACGGCCACGCGCCGCTGGAACCTGGCGGCGGGGTTCATCGCCAGTTCGACGGCTTTCACGTTTCTGCACTTCTCGCCGCACCAGCCGGTGCGCGAGATCATCATGGCATTCACCTTCGGAATGTTTGCCTGCGCCTGGGCCTGGCGGGCCGGCAGCATCTGGGGCGTGATGGGCTGGCATGCCGGCTGGAACTGGATCACAGGCGTCGGCTTTGGTGTGCCGATCACCGGCCTGGATTTGCAGCTACCGGCCTTGCTCGTGCAACTGACGCCGTCTGGCCCAGACTTTCTGACCGGAGGGGAGGCTGGGCCTGAAAGCAGTGTCCTGACCATCGGCGTGCTCGCCGCAGCCACGATGCTCCTGTTGATTTGGCCCAGAGGCGCACGGGGCTCTGCACATGGGACATCAGATCCAAGCCGCGAAGCGACAACAACTGAGCCCACGTGAGGCCTGCGGCGAACGCCGGCTTTGTGGGCCAGCCGCCTACCTCCCCACCGCCTTCATCCCGACCGCAGGGTCAGCCAGCTTCTCCGCATCCACCGGCGTTTCCCGCCCAATCATCATCCGCCCGCCCATGAACTCGGGCGGGGCGTTGACGGCTTCGACGCAGCGGATGAGGTCGCCCTTGAGGTGGAAGACGGCGAAGCTCTCGGTGGCCGGGTTGCCGCGCACCACCTGGCGGTCGGCGTCGGTAGCGAGGCCGGCCATCTGGAGCTTGAGGTCGAACTGGTCGGACCAGAACCAGGGGACCTCGGGCGGCGGCTGGTCGCGGCCGGCGATGGCGCTGGCGGCCTGTTTGGCCTGTTCCAGGGCGTTGGGGACGCTCTCGAACCGGATGTCCCCGCCATAGAGGCCTCCGGGGCGGCGGGTGACGTCGCCGGCGGCCCAGATGGCGGGGTCGGAGGTGCGTGCGGCGGCGTCGACGAGGACGCCGTCGCGGCAATCGAGACCGGCGGCTTCGGCCAGCTCGGTATTGGCTATGGCCCCGACGCCGACGAGGGCGACATCGCATTCGATACGGCGGCCATCGGCGAGGACGACGGCGGAGACGGTGCCGTCACCTTCCAGCGCCGTGACCGAGGCGGAGGTCAGAACCTCGACGCCGCGCCGGGCGTGAGCGGCCTGGTAGAAGGCCGATAGCGGTTCTGACGCCACGCGGGCGAGGACGCGCGGTTCGCGCTCGATGATGGTGGCGGCCCCGCCGAGGGCCATCGCGGAAGCAGCGGCCTCCAGCCCGACATAGCCGCCACCGATGACGGCGAGGCGTTTGCCGGGGCCGAGGCGACCTTTCAGCTGTTCGGCGTCGGCGGCGGTGCGTAGCGCCAGCACGCCGTCGAGGTCAGCGCCGGGGATCGGCAGGCTGCGGGCGCGTGAGCCGGTGGCGATGACGAGGGCGTCGTAGGGGATGGTTTCACCGGCGACGGTGACGGTCTTGTTCTGTCGGTCGATGGCGGTTGCGGTCTGGCTCAGGCGCAGGGTGCAGCCGTTGTCGGCCCACCAGGCGGGGTCTTTCAGTTGCAGGCTGTCGGCGTCGGCTTCGCCCTTGAGCCAGGCCTTGGACAGGGGCGGGCGCTGATAGGGCGGGATCGGCTCGTTCCCGATCAGGGTAATGGGGCCTTCAAAGCCGTACTGGCGCAGGAATCCCGCGACCGAGCCGCCGGCGTGACCGGCCCCGACAATGACAACGCGCGTAGCATGACTTTCCATGGTTAGGTCTACATCGGGCAGGGCAGGGACCGGCGCAAGGCCGCAGATGCTGTGACTGTTCGCCGGGGCAGGACCGGGCTAGGCTCGTTCGGAGGGGGAGATCTGAATGCGGCGATTGGCGGTTGTGGCGGGTGCCTGGCTGGCCCTGGTGGCACCGGCCTGGGGCCAGGTTCGTCCGCCCGTCGACCTGCGTCCCGATTTTTCCGACATGAGCCGGGCTGAAGTCCGGGCCGTGACCCGTGCCATGCCCAAGGGCGGCGACCTGCATGTTCATCTGTCCGGCGTCCCCTATGCCGAGACGTACCTGAGGTGGGCAGCCGAAGACGGGCTGTGCGTCGATACCGTGCGGTGGGCGCTCACTGAGCCGTGCACGCCTGCGGGTGATCTGGTCCCCGCGTCGACCCTGAGCCCGGATCAGCGATCCCTGCTGATGGACAGTCTGTCGACGCGTCGGCCGGAGTTCGCCGGGCGGAATGGGCACGACCAGTTCTTCACGGCGTTTGACCGGTTCGGGGCGACGCGGGACAGCCGGCGCGGGGATATGCTGGCAGACTTGATGAGCACTCTGGCGTTGCAGAACACCTTGTATGTCGAGGTGATGTGGATGCCGCAGTCGCGGGCCTCACGCGATGCGGGCGCCGCGGCGGGTGACGGGCATGATCTTGAGGCCATGGACGCGGCCCTGGCGGACGACCTGCCGGCCCTGGTGCAGGCCGCCATGGCCGAGACAGATGAGATGCAGACCCGAGCGCGGCAATTGCTGCGCTGTGACCGACCTGACGGCTTGCCCGATGACTATGTGTGGAACAGCTCCATCGGCTGTGGGGTCACGGTTCGTTTCCTGATCCAGGCCAATCGGCTGGTCGCGCCGGCCCAGACCTATGGTCAGCTGGCCTTGGGCGAGGCGCTGATCGCGGCGGATCCAAGGTGGGTGGGGTTGCAACTGGTCGCGCCGGAGGACCACCCCAACGCCCTGGCCAACTATGACGCCCACATGTCCATGTTCCGGCATCTGAGCGACCGGGGTGTTCCGGCGTCACTGCATGCCGGTGAGCTGACCCTGGACTATGCCACGCCGCTCGAGATCAGCGACCATGTCACCCAGGCGGTCCAGGCCGGCGCGCGCCGTATCGGTCACGGGGGCGCCGTCCCTCATGAGCGGTACGCCCATGATCTGGTTGGACGCATGGCCACAGACGGCATCGCGGTCGAGATCAATCTGACGTCCAACGATACCATCCTGGGAATTGAGGGCGAGGACCATCCGGTGATCTGGCTTCGGCAGGCAGGGGTTCCGGTGGTCTATACGACCGACGATCCCGGCATCTCGCGGTCAGACCTGTCGAATGAGTACGCCCGGGCGGTTTTCGACACCGGCGCGACCTATGAGGATCTGGTCACTTCGGCCCGCAATGCCCTGGCGTTCAGCTTCCTGCCGGGCGAGGGGATCTGGCGCGATCCTGGGCGCTACGAGCAGCCCGGCTTGCCCTGTGCGGACCTTCTGACCACCGGGACCCCGTCGGACGCCTGCGACCGTTTGCGTGACAGCAGCCCCCTGGCGCGAGAGCAGCTTCGACTGGAAATGGACCTGGCCAGCTTCGAGCAGGATTGGGCCGGTCGGATGGAAACACCCGAATAGGGTTTCGTTCACCATCTCGGTGAACCGTGTTGAAACGCCAACTCGGTAACGTGGCCCCAAAGGAAGGGCCCATGAATCTCAAGGTAGACCTGATCCGCGCCGACGAATTGGGCGATGGCGAGCGTGCCCTGTGGCGCAGTTTCGTCGCGGCCGACAAGGCCTACGACTCTCCCTTCTTCTGGCCGGATTTTGCCGAAATCGCCGGCCAGGTTGTTCCCGATGCCCGTGTGGCGGTGTTTCATCGCGACGGTCAGGTCGTCGGCTTCTTCCCGTACCAGATGCGGGGCCGGGCGGCGCAGCCGCTGGCGGCTCCGATGAACGACTATCACGGCCTGATCCTGGCTCCCGGCCAGCAGCGTCCCTTGCTGGCGGCCATTCCCGGTTTCCTCAGGGCCGAAACCTTGAAGGTGAACGGCTGGGTGCCGGCGGACTACGGCGGTCCGAATACCCAGGTGCTGATGGCCAGCCTGCCCGATGGCTGGGACGCCTATTTCGCCGAACGGATGCAGTCCCATGCCAAGTTCTTCAAGGACAAGGAACGGGCCCGGCGCTCGCTGGCCCGCGACCGGGGTGGCGAGGTCTGGACCGAGGTGGACGTTCGCGACCCCGCGCGCCTGGATGAACTGATCGCCTGGAAGCGGGATCAGTATCAGCGCACCGGTCGCCATGACGTGTTTGCGTGCGGCTGGACGGTCGATGTGCTCAAGGCGCTGATGGCTGCGGATCGCCCGGATTTCGGGGCCGCCCTGGCCATTCTGTGGGCAGGGGATCGGCCCGCCGCCCTGGAGTTCAGCCTGTACGGCGGCTCGCGTTACCATTTCTGGTTCCCGTCCTATGCGGCGGACGCAGCGCGGTGCTCGCCGGGAATCCTGCTCAGCCAGGACACCATGCGGCTCAAGGCCCCCGACGGCTTCAAGGTCTTCGACTTCGGCTTCGCCGGGGAGTTCTACAAGAAGTACTTCTGCAACAAGGAAGACTGGGTCACCGAAAAGGTTGTGTACCGGTCGGCCTGGCGCAAGGCGGCGCACAAGGCTCTGGACGGCGTCTCGGTTGGCCCGGCCAAGGCGTTGACGGGCAGCTTGCGCCGCCGGTGGGCCGTGGTCGAGGCGTGCGAGACGACCACCGTGGGGCGGCTGCGAGGCGCGGCCTCATCGGCTGCGGCCGGACTGGATCGCTTCACCTCCCATTCTCAATCAGGGGCTGCCTGACATGACCACCCGCTATCCCGGTCCGATCTTCGAACCCCGCGTCTTCGACCACCGCATTGCAGACAGCGGCCTGGTCACCGACGCGGCCCTGGCCGAGCTTCTGGATCGCTATCCAGCCGAGCTGTTCGATATCAATCTGTACGACTATGACGATGCCGGTCAGGTATCCCTGCGGACAGGTGCACGCGGGGCGTCGTCAGGCGCTGATTTGCTGGAGGCCATTCAGAAAGGTCGCCTGTGGGTCAATCTGCGTGAGGTCGAGACGGGCCATCCGGCGCTCTGGGCCGAGGTGATGAAGGCCTTCGATCCGATCAAGGCCAGCTATCCGGGTCTGCGCCCGACGACCTTGTCCGGGCAGTTGATCCTGTCGTCACCCAAGGCGCGGGTGCCCTACCATTTCGACCCGGCGGGCGTGGTGCTGTTCCATATGCGGGGCCGCAAGCGTCTGTGGGTCTATCCCGGCGACGAAGCCCATCTGCCGGAGCGGTCGATGGAACAGGTGGTGATGCGCCAGACGACCGAAGAGATTCCCTACACCCAGGCGTTCGACGCCGATGCGACGGTGGTCGATCTGGAACCGGGCCAGGCCCTGACCTGGCCGCTGTATGCGCCGCATCGGGTCGAGAATCTGTCGGCCTTCTGCGTGTCGCTTTCGATGGATTTCCAGACCTGGGAGTCGCGGTTCCGCAATGGGGCGCTGTTCACCCATGGGGCGATGCGCGCGCGCGGTCTGAAGCCGGGCGCCACCGATCGGCTGTCCACGCCCGGACTGGCGGCCAGATGGGCCGCATCTGTGGCCTTGAAGCGTACCGGCATGGTCAAGAGCCGCCTGATGGATTTCGAGCGCAGCTTCGAGCCGGATGCCGGGTCAGCCGACGGGGCCGGTTCGCTGGCCTGATCGCCGCAACTCCGCGCCGACATGACGCAGATGTAATGACCTCGATTTAAAGTGACTTGAGGCCCACGCGCCCCCAGGGTTCAGCAACGCAGTTTGCACCCTGGGGAGCCACCATGATCAAGCCCGCTATTTTCGCCGCGCTCGGCGCGCTGACGGCCACGACGCTCCTGGCCTCGGCGGCTCAGGCGCAGGAGGTCGAGATCCGCAATGCAGTGGCGCGGGTCGTGGTCATCCCGGAAGATCGAACCGATATCCAGGTGTCGGTGGACGCCGGCTCGTCCACCCTGCCGGCCATCGAGGTGCGTCGGCGGGGCCGCGATGTGCTGATCGAGGGCGGACTTCGACGCCAGATCGGAAACTGTCGCTCCAGTGACTTCGTCGCGGACCCGACCCAGATGCCGGCAGGGGTCCAGGTGACCGTCCGCGATCACGGCACCATCGAAATGGCGGATGCCCCCTTGATCGTCATCCGCACGCCCATGGACGTGAGCCTGAATGCCGAAGGTGCCGTCTGGGGTGCCATTGGCCGCTCTGCCAGCGCCGAGCTGGGAGCCGGGGGCTGCGGGGACTGGTCGGTGGCCAATACGACCGGCGAGCTGTCGATTGCGATCGGCGGGTCAGGAGACGTCCGGGCGGGAACGGCCCGCACGGCAGAGATTGCCATCGGCGGATCGGGCACGGTGCGCGTCCGTGGCGGGCAAGCACCTCAGCTGGACGTGGCGGTCGCCGGCTCCGGCGACGTGGTCTTCGACGGCGAGGCCGGGAACCTGGATGTGTCGATCGTGGGCTCGGGGGATGTCACCGTCCGGCGTGCCACCGGATCGGTGGATCGGACGATCCTGGGCTCGGGAGATCTGAACGTCGGATCATAGATCAGGACTGGAGGGGTTGCCCTGATCGGCGGCGGCGGCAATCCTTGTCTCCGTCAGTTGGAGAAGTTGCCATGCCCCGCCGTCTTGCGTGCGCCGTTGCCGTCCTGCTCGTCGCCGGCTGCGGGTCGGGTGCGGCGGATGCCGACGAAGACGGCGGCGGTGCCGTCCGGGCTGCGGGGGAGGCCATGCAGTCGGCCGGTGCGGCAGCCGGGGGAGAACACGAAGTCCCCGAAGGTCTGACCTGGATCGCTGTACGCGACATCAACCGGGTCTATGATGATGACAGCAATCCGACCAACCGCCCGCCGCTGATCGACGAAGCCCCGCAGGACATGATCCGTCTGGTCGACGTCAGCCCGGATGGTCGGGATGACTGGTTGCTGGACTATGCCGAGGCCGGGTCGACCCAGTGGTGCGGAACCGGCGGCTGTCGCCAGCGCCTTTTCGCCTCGACGCCCGACGGACTGGTTCAGGTGTTTGACGCCAATGCCGATGAGATCGTGGCTGAAGGCGATGGCCGGGTGCGCGCCCGCGTGCATCATATCTATTGCGAGGGGCAGTCCGGCCCTGGCGACTGCGAGATCGAGATGACCTATGATGCGGCGGCCAAACGTCTGGTCGTCGTCTCGGGCGACGAGGATTTCAATCCGATGGGCTGGACCGGTTCGCAGTGAGAATTCGCGCCAGACGCGCTTGACGGAAACGGAATCGAACGGCATAAGCGCGCCTCTTGTTGGATCGGCTGTGTCCCTTCGGGGGCAGACGCGGTTCGCAGGAACGACCTAAGTCACTGTTCTTTGCAGCTTCTTGGGATTTCTACGGCCTTCGCGGCTTCCGCGTGGGCCGATCGTTTTTGCGGAAAGCGTGTCTGAGGGCTTCGGCCTGAGGGCTCCGGTCTTTGAAAAGTCTAGAGGACGCGGTCCGCCGCATCTGGGAACACAACCGATATGGATCAGAGCATCCGCATCAGGCTGAAGGCCTTCGATCACCGCGTCTTGGATTTTTCCACGCGCGAGATCGTCAACACGGCCAAGAGAACGGGCGCCCAGGTGCGCGGCCCGATTCCGCTGCCTACGCTGATTGAGAAGTTCACCGTCAACCGCTCGCCGCACGTCGACAAGAAGTCGCGCGAGCAGTTCGAGATGCGCACGCACAAGCGCGTGCTGGACATCATCGACCCGACCCCGCAGACCGTCGACGCTCTGATGAAGCTCGACCTCTCGGCCGGCGTCGACATCTCGATCAAGCTGGGGGGCTAGGCCGATGCGTACCGGTCTGATCGCCAAGAAAGTGGGCATGACCCGCATTTTCGCAGACGACGGCCAACAGGTCGGCGTCACCGTGCTTTCGCTCGACGGCTGCCAGGTCGTCGGCCAGCGCACCAAGGATCGTGACGGCTATGTCGCGCTCCAGCTGGGTGCCGGCGCCAAGAAGGCCAAGAACACCACCAAGGCCGAGCGCGCCAACTTCGCCAAGGCCGAGGTCGAGCCCAAGCGTGTGGTTCGTGAGTTTCGCGTCTCGGATGACAATCTGATCGACGTCGGTGCCGAACTGACCGCCGACCACTTCGTCGAGGGCCAGCTCGTGGACATCCAGGGTGAAACCATCGGTAAGGGTTTCGCCGGGGCCATGAAGCGCTGGAACTTCGGCGGCCTGCGCGCCACGCACGGTGTGTCGGTGTCGCACCGCTCGCACGGTTCGACGGGTAACCGCCAGGATCCGGGTCGTACCTTCCCGGGCAAGAAGATGGCCGGTCATTACGGGACCGAAACTGTCACCACCCAGAACCTCACCATCGTTCGCGTTGACGCCGAGCGTGGCCTGATCCTGGTCAAGGGCGCTGTCCCCGGCCATGACGGCACCTACGTCAACGTCCGCGACGCCGTGAAGGGCAAGCTGCCCGAGGGCGCGCCGGTTCCGGGTGCCTTCAAGACGTCGGGCGCTGCTCCGAAGGCCGCTGCGGAAACGCCGGCCGACGAAGCTCCGGCCGCTGAAACCAACGGGGACGAAGCCTGATGAAACTCTCCGTCACCAAGCTGGACGGCAAGGCCGCCGGCGACA
>CAZYFY010000020.1:0-46490 GCA_964647275.1 uncultured Brevundimonas sp. | reverse complement strand
CCAGCGGATCAAGGGCTTGCTGGAGCATCCGGCGACGTTGTGGATGGGGTGAGGGTGGTGCGAGGGGCGCTCAGTGCGGTGATCGTAGCTATGGTGATCGTTGCTGGCACATCACCCGCGTTCGCCTGCCGCCAACCCGCGGACTGGGTTCCTCCTAGCCCGGAGCAGGTCGAATCGGATTTCCGTAGGAGTTTGCTCGCAGAATCGACAGGGATTTACTTGGCCGAAGTCAGCATGATCGAACCGTCGGACAGCCCTTTTCCGACCGTGTCATTCCGTCCTCGAGAGGCGCTGAGAGGTGGCCACCAAGACCTCCTGACGACAGCTGACGAACTAGTGATCTACTCCTGCGGCACACTGCTAAACTTGGGCAGGTATGGCGGCATGAGAGTGGGCGACCCAGTGGTCGTGTTTGTCGGGCCGTCATTAGGCGAATCGAGTGTCCAGCATGTGGAGCCGCTCGGAACGCCGCGTGCCAGCGCCGTCATGGAAGATCTCGGCAGCAGGCCGTAGCGATCTAGACCTTCGCCATAAGATTCTTGCCATCGGTATCTGACCATGCGGCGGTGAAGTTCACCTCATCTGCGGACGGTTTGAAAATCCTGGACGTTCTGGACGTGGTGAGATCCGGCTCTGGCGAACTGCCACCGGAAATGATATATGAGA
The DNA here is from genome assembly GCA_964647275.1 of uncultured Brevundimonas sp. Classification (GTDB taxonomy): domain Bacteria; phylum Pseudomonadota; class Alphaproteobacteria; order Caulobacterales; family Caulobacteraceae; genus Brevundimonas. The sequence continues at coordinate 45,824 of CAZYFY010000020.1, read as the reverse complement.
TGTATATCATTGAGGTTCGAGATGCGCATTCTCATTGACGCCAACGAAGAGCAGGTGGCCGCGCTGGACAAGCTGGCGAAGCGCGAGAAGCGACCTCGTGCGGCGGTGATCCGTGCGGCGATTGACGACTATGTGGCGCGTAACAAGCGGGCGGCTGCGCTCAAGGACTCCTTTGGCCTGTGGGGCAATGACGGCGAGGATGGTCTGGCCTATCAGGAAAGGCTGCGGAGCGAGTGGTAGCGGCGCTTCTGGACTCCAACATCCTCGTCGACCACCTGAAGGGGTATCCCCAGGCCACGGCGGAGATCGAACGATACGCCAGCCCGGCTATCAGCATCGTGACCTGGATCGAGGTCATGGTCGGCGTTTCGGAGGGCGCCGAGGAGCGCACACGCCTGTTTCTGGAGCGCTTTAGCGTGATTGGCCTGAACGGCGATGTGGCCGAGCGGGCTGTGATGCTCCGGAGATCCCATCGGTTGAAGTTGCCTGACGCCGTCATCTGGGCTAGCGCGCAGGCCACCGGTCGATTGCTTGTGAGCCGCAACACCAAGGATTTCCCGATCGACGATCCGGGCGTCAGGGTACCCTACCGGCTGTGATGAAAGACGCGCACAAGATGATGAGCCTGTCCTCCAGCTTCGATCACCGGATCGTGGATGGGCACGATGCGGCGGTGTTCGTCCAGCGGATCAAGGGGTTGCTGGAACACCCGGCGACGTTGTGGATGGGGTGAGGACGGTGCGGGCGCTGCTATTCGCTGCTGCGCTGATTGGCCTGACGCCATCCATCGCCGAGGCCTGCTCGATTGCTTTCGAGCGCCGAGATGGAGAGTCTGAGCAGCAGGCAGCGGATCGATGGTTTCGCGCTAGGGAAGACGAGTTCTGGGCCAATTCCGACGTCGTATTCGTCGGAGACGTCGTGACCCTTAGGCGGTCAGAACGTGATTTGATGGTGGAGGTACAGCCGCGCGTCGCCCTCAAGGGCGAAATTGGATCGGAACTGATCGTATATCGTCTGGACGATGACCAAGCTGGCGCCATCAACTGTGGCAGACAGAGTCTGCCCACGGTGGTTTTCCCCGGCATCTTCTATGCACGCCGAGAGCCGTCCAGTGGGCTCCATGTAGATGGGATGCTGAACCCTGAAGATGTCAGAAACGAAGCTCTGGTTGCTCGCTTCTTCGAGGCGGTAGAGATGACCCCGTTCCCGCTTGGCGGACCAGAACCAGAGTCGCCATCGCTGCTTGAGCGATGGGAATGGCTGGTTGGCATTTCGCTGCTTTCATTCCTCGGAGGTGTTGCTCTAGGCCGCCGCAGCCGCAAAAACATGAGTAGCGCCTCCTGATGACCAGGAATGAGCGGTAAGAAAAGACCATGACCCAACAGATCAAAACCAAAGTCCTCATCATCGGTGCTGGCACCGGCGGCTATGTTGCGGGCATCCGCTGTGGCCAGCTTGGTCTCGAGACCGTGCTGGTCGACGCCTCGCCCGGCCTTGGCGGCACGTGCCTGAATGTGGGGTGCATTCCGTCCAAGGCGATCATCCATGCGGCCAACAAGTTCGAGACGGTGGCCAAGGCGGCGGATGGCGGGACGTTGGGGGTCACGGCGTCCAAGGCGGCGATTGATCTAAAGGCGACGGTCGGCTGGAAGGACGGGATCGTCAAGAAGCTGAACCAGGGCGTTGCGGGCCTGTTGAAACGGGCCAAGGTGAAGGTGATCAAGGGCTGGGCGACCTTCTCGGACGCCAAGACCTGCACAGTTTCGACCGATGAGGGTGAGATCACGATTTCGGCCGAGCACGTCATCCTGGCGACGGGGTCCGAGCCGGTGGAGCTGCCGTTCCTGCCGTTCGGCGGGGATGTGATTTCCTCGACCGAGGCGCTGGCGCTGGACGCGGTTCCGAACAAGCTGGTGGTCGTCGGCGGCGGCTATATCGGGCTGGAGCTGGGCATCGCCTATCGCAAGCTGGGCGCGGATGTGACGGTGGTCGAGATGGCCGAGCGCATCCTGCCGCTCTATGACAAGGCCCTGACCGATCCGGTGACCAAGTGGCTGGAGAAGCATGGCGTCAGGCTGCTGCTCGGGGCCAAGGCCGGCGGCTTTGAAAAGGGCAAGCTGAACGTCACGACCAAGGACGGCGAGGCCGTCAAGCTAGACGCCGACAAGGTGCTGGTCACCGTCGGGCGCCGTCCGCGCACGCAAGGATGGGGCCTGGAAAACATGGGCGTTGCCATGGCGGGTCCGTTCGTGAAGATTGACAACCGCTGCGCCACCTCGATGAAGAATGTCTGGGCCATCGGCGACCTGACCGGCGAGCCGATGCTGGCGCACAAGGGCTCGGCGCAGGGCGAGGTGGTGGCGGAAATCATCGCCGGCCATGACGCGGTGTTTGACCCGGTCACCATCGCGGCGGTCTGTTTCACCGAACCGGAAATCGTCTCGGCGGGCCTGGGTCCGTCCGATGTCGAGGGCCGCGATGATGTGATCACGGCCTCCTTCCCGCTGATGGGCATCGGTCGCGCCCTGGCCATCGAGGCCGGCGATGACGGCGGCTTCGTGCGGGTGATCGCGGGCAAGGATGATCACCGGATTCTGGGCATCCAGGCGGTCGGCCAGCACGTCTCGGAACTGTCCAACAGCTTCGCGCAGATGCTGGAGATGGGGGCGGTGCTGGAGGATGTGGCGGGCGTGATCCACGTTCACCCGACGCTGGGCGAGGCGTTCCATGAGGCGACGCTGAGGGCGCTGGGGCACGCGATTCATATTTAGAGATCGAACCTTCTCCCAAAGGGAGAAGGAGGGGCCCATGCCGTCAGGCATGGGAGGATGAGGGGTTAGGCCCTCTCCGGCGCACACCGAAACCCCTCACCCTCCCAACCGCGGCGCGGTCGGGCCCCTCCCTCTCCCTATGGGAGAGGGGCAGGAGAGTTGACCCCCTGCTTGGCCGTCATCACATAGGTCCCGAAATCAGGAGCCTATGATGAGTAACCCCCGCTATGGCGTCGCGACGCCGGAACAGATCGCCGGCAAGACGGGACTGGAAGTGATGCGGGCGCTTCTGAGCGGGGAGCTGCCGCAGGCGCCGATTTCCGGGCCGATGCGGTTTGTTCTGGTGGAGGCCGAGCACGGCGTGGCGGTGTTCGAGGGCGAGCCGGATGCGAGCCTGCTCAATCCGATGGGAACGGCGCATGGCGGCTGGGCGCTGACGCTGATCGATAGTGCGGCGGGGTGCGCGGCGCACACGACCCTGCCAGCGGATGTTGGATATACAACGGTGGAGACCCACGGTAACTTCACCCGCCCGATCCCGCCGGACAGCGGCACGATCCGGGCCGAGGGGCGGGTGGTCAATCAGGGGCGGTCGCTGATCACGGCGGAGGTGCGGGTGGTGGATAGCCAGGGGCGGCTGCTCGCGCACGGCGGGTCGACGCTGATGGTGCTGGCGGCGCGGTCATAGCCCTCATCCCGGCCGGAGCGCAGCGGAGAGCCGGGACCCAGGCTGGTTGGCGCCACCTGCGTTTAGGCCCCGGATCGCTTCGAGTCCGGGGTGACGAGCGAAAGCGAGCTCGCTGCGCCTACTGCGGCGCGATGCGCATCAGCCGCCCGTTGTCCTCATCCGTGACGACCCAGAGGGAGCCGTCAGCCGCCACCTGCACATCCCGGATGCGGTGGTCCTGGTCGGTGAGGAGGCGTTCTTCGGCGACGACGCGGTCGTTTTCGATGACGAGGCGGGCCAGATGGGTGCCACCCAGGCCGGAGACGAACAGGTTGCCCTGCCATTCCGGCATGGCCGTGCCGTCATAGAAGGCGGCACCCCCCGCCGCGATGACGGGGTCCCAGTAGTAGACCGGCTGTTCCAGACCCTCGCGGGCTGTCAGGCCGTCGCCAATGGCACCGCCGCGATATTCGATGCCGTAGGCGATGGTCGGCCAGCCGTAGTTGAGGCCGGCGCGCGAGATATTGACCTCATCGCCGCCACGCGCGCCGTGCTCCATGGACCAGAGCTCGCCCGTCCACGGATTGAGCGCCGCGCCCTGGACGTTGCGGTGGCCGAGCGACCAGATTTCAGGCCGCGCGCCCTCACGGCCGACGAAGGGATTGTCCGCCGGGATCGTGCCGTCTGCGTTGATGCGGATGATCTTGCCCAGATGGCTGCCCAGATCCTGGGCCTGGGGACGCGTGGCGAGATCAGAGCGTTCGCCCAGCGTGATGTAGAGCCGGCCCTCGCGGTCGAACACCAGACGCGATCCATAGTGCATGGAGTTGGAATAGGACGGATAGGCGCGGAAGATGACCTGGAGATCGCTCAGGCTGCGCTCGTCGTCGGACAGGCGGGCACGGGCGACGGTGGTTCCGTTGCCGTCTTCGCGGTCTTCGGCGTAGCTGAGATAGACGAGGCGGTCCGAGGCGAAGTCAGGGCTGAGCGCCACGTCGAGCAGGCCGCCCTGGCGGTCAGCGTGGACGGCGGGGGCCCCGGAGACGGTTCCGAGGTCCGATCCGTCGGAGCCGAACAGACGCAAGGCACCTGACCGCTCCGTCACCAGCCAATAGCCGTTGGGCAGTTGTTGCAACGCCCAGGGATGGTCCAGGCCTTCAAAGAGCGTGGTGACCTCATAGGCGGCCTGGGTGACGACGCCGGGCGCGCGGGTCTGGCCCTCAAAGGCGGGACGTTGATCGGGGTTGTTGGGCGGGCGGCTCTCGACCGGTTGGCCCCGCGCGGCGCGGTCGCCGGCCTCGGCGTTGGAGGCTTCCTGGCCGTTGCAGGCTGTCCCCGCAAAAACAAGCGATGAGGCCGCGAAGAGGGCAAGGGCGTGGCGCATGGGTTTTCCTTTCGTCGTCCTCGGGCATGACCCGATGACCAGGGGTGCGGCGGGGCGGTTCGTCACCCCCTAGAACTCGTCAGCGGCCCGTCTGATCCTCGGGTCAAGCCCGAGGATGACGAGACTATTGGGGCAGCAACGCATGCAGTGCTTCTTTCCGCTCCATCCCGGCGACGTGGATGTTCCACCAGACGGCATAGAAGAGAAGCGGCCAGCGGCCGGCGGGCTTGTCGTCGTGTTCGAAGACGGCGCGGACCGCGTCCATGTCGCAGACCTGGGCCAGGCCTTCGTGGGCGGCCAGCGCCGGGGCCAGGTCGCGGGCGCGCGGGGCGATCCAGGCGGCGACGGGGACGGTGAAACCCTTCTTCTTCGCCCACGGATCGGCAACGGGCAGATGGCGCTCCAGCCATTTGCGCAGCAGCCATTTGCCATAGCGGCCCCGCACCTTCATGCGGTCCGGCAGGTTGAAGGCGAAGGCGGCGACCTCGCGGTCGAGGAAGGGCGTGCGGCCCTCCAGCCCGTGGGCCATCAGACAGCGGTCGAGCTTGAGCAGCAGGTCGTTCGGTAACCAGGTCGCGATATCCGCAGCCTGGGCGCGCTGGAGAGGGGTCATCCAGGGTTCGGCGGCGTGGGAAGCGGCGAGCCGCCAGTTCGCGAGCGCGGCCTTTCCCCCGTCTTTGAGATAGTGGGCGTCGAACTGAGGTTCAGCGGGGCGACCACCCAGCCAGCGAGGGCGCAGGGCGCGGCGGTAACGGCCATAGCCGCCGAACAGCTCATCGCCGCCTTCGCCGGAGAGGACGACGGTGAGGGTGCCCTTGGCCGCCTCAGCTAGCTTCCAGGTCGGCAGGGTGGCGTAGTCGGTGGTGGGGTCATCGAGCGCCCAGGCGACCTCGGGCAGGATGCGCCAGAAGTCCTCCTCGCCGAAGGTGGTCTCGCGCCAGTCGAGGTTCAGGGCGCGGGCCACGCCTTCCGCATGGGCGCGCTCGTCGCGGGCACCGGGCGCGTCAAAGCCGCAGGTGAAAGCGGTGACGGGGCGCTCGTTTAGCCGGGCCATCAGGGTGGCGATGGCGGAGGAGTCGATGCCGCCGGACAGGAACAGGCCGTAGGGGACGTCCGAGCGTTGGTGGATGCGGACGGAGTCTTCGAGGATGGCGTCTAGGCGGGCTAGGAGAGTGGCTTCTTCGCCATCGGTGCGCGTCTGCCGATCGAGCCAGGGCAAGGTGAACCCATCTGCGACCTTGCAGTCCCGAATCTCAAGCGCTGTGCCCGCGTGCACGTGGAGCTCTCCGCGCATCGGACCGGGCTCGAAAACCGAATAGCCCAACGAAAGGATCTCTTCGGTCGTCGACCGGCCTGGCCCCGGGCTAAGCCGGAAATCCTTTAGCGCGCGCGCCTCGGACGCAAATGGCATCGTGGCGTCGGCGTGGGCGGTGAACAACGGCTTGATGCCGAACGGATCGCGCACCAGCCAGGTGCGTCCGTCCGCGCCGATCAGGCAGAAGGCGTACATGCCGCGCAGACGGGTGAAGGCCTTTTCGCCCTCCAGATTGTAGATGTGCAGCAGCGGCTCGAAATCCGAGCCGGTGGTCAGCTTGTCTTGCAGGCCGAACTCTTCGATCAGCTCGAGGTAGTTGTAGATTTCGCCATTGCCGATGACGGTGGAGCCGCCGGCGTGCAGGGGCTGCCAGCCGCCTTCCAGGTCGATGATCGACAGGCGGGCGTGGGCGAGGCACCAGCCGGGGCCGCTCTCGATGCGGATGCCGTCGGGGCCTCGGTGCTGGAGTTTATCGATCATCTCGCGGACGGCAGCCTCGGGGGGCTGGTCCGCGCCGAGGATCCCGGCGATGCCGCACATTCAGGTCCGCTCCCGGGCCAGTTGATCGAACAGGGTCTCCCATTGCGGCAGGACGGCGGCTTTGGAAACCTCTGACGCGCGGTTCCGACCGGCGGCGGCCAGCCGATCACGCAAGGCGGGGTCGTCGATCAGGCGATGGACGGAAGCTGTCAGGGCCTCGGTGTCGTCGATGGGAATGAGCAGGCCGTCCTCGCCGTGGCGGATCAGCACCTTCGGTCCGGCGGCCTCGGCGGCGATGACCGGCTTGCCGTAGGCCCAGGCCTGGATGACGACATTGCCCAGCGGCTCGACCCGCGAGGGGAAGACCACGATGTCGGCGGCGCGATACAGGGCCCCGGCGTCATTGCGCCACCCGAGCCAGCGGACGCGGTCGGCGACGCCCAGCGTGTGGGCCAGTTCGCGCAGGTCGCCCTCCAGCGGGCCGACACCGGCGATCCAGAGGACGGCGTCGGGGATTCTGGCCAGGGCCTTGAGTGTCACATCGTGCGCCTTGGCCGAATGGAGCCGGCCCATGGCCAGCAGGAGAGGGGCCTCGCGCGGGGTGTCCAGCAGGGCTCGGCTCTGGGCCGGGCTATCGTCGGTTTCGGCAAAGTTGGGGATGTGATGGGCGCGATCCGCCGGCCAGCCCTGGGCGACGATCCAGTCGCGGATGTCGGCAGTATTGCCCACCAGGGCGTCGAAGCCGCGATAGTTCTTCAGATCATAATAGCCACCCAGGCGACCGACGCGGGCCCACGGACCCTTCGGACAATGGCGGGCGGCACGGTTCATCCAGGCGACCAGAACCTGGGCACCCTGACGTTCGGCATAGCGACGGATGGCGGGGCGGGTGGTCAGATCGAGCGGGCCGCCAAAACCAAACACCTCATACGGGACACCGCCTGCCGCCAGTCGGGCCTCGCGACCGGCGTGTTTGCGGATAGCGGCAAAGGTCGGCTGACCGGCACCGTGCAGGGCCGTAACCAGGTCGGCGAAATAGGTCTCGGCGCCTCCGTCGGCGGCGGATCCCAGAAGGTGCAGGGCGGGCGTCATCGGTTTGCACAGGCTAGACGTTTGCGAGAGTTTTCGCACCTGTCTTGAACCGGCGCGTCTGGGCCTATATACGCGCCGTCTCGCGCGATGGCTGGGTAGCTCAGCTGGTTAGAGCGGTGGATTCATAACCCACAGGTCGGCGGTTCGAGCCCGCCCCCAGCCACCATCGTGCGGACGCGATATGAAACCTTCTCCCAAGGGTCAATGCGGGGGATGAGGGCGTCGGTCCCTCCTGAGAGCGCAACCCCTCGCCCTCCACGCAGCCGATCACGCTCACGCGCTCTCGGGCGCGGAGCCGTCCCTCTCCCGCCGGGAGAGGGGTTTGTTTCAGCTTATTTGACTCAGGCCGCTTCCAGGCTCTTGGACCATTCGCCCGTCGAGGCCAGGCCATTCATCTTCGCGCGGTGGTGGAAGGCCTGCGAGGCTGCCGGGACGTTCTCGGTCTTGCCGGCCCAGGCCTTCTGCGGCGCGGCCTGGAGGGCGCGGCCGTAGGAGAAGGTCATGCTCCACGGGAAGCCGCCGATCTTGTTCATGGCGTCCAGGTGGGCGGTGGCCTCTTCGTCGGACTGACCGCCCGAGAGGTAGGCGATGCCCGGCACGGCAGACGGCACGGTGGCCTTGAGCGCAGCGATGGTCTTTTCGGCCACTTCCTCGACGCCGGCGCGGTTGGACGCCTTCTTGCCGGAGATGACCATATTGGGCTTGAGCACGATGCCTTCGAGTTCGACGCGCTGTTCCGCCAGTTCGTTGAAGACGGTCTGGAGAACCCAGCGGGTCACTTCGTCACAACGGTCGATGGAGTGGGCTCCGTCCATCAGGATTTCCGGCTCGACGATGGGAACGATCTGGTTGGCCTGACAGATGGCGGCGTAGCGGGCCAGGGCATGGGCGTTGGCCTTGACCGCGCCCCAGGTCGGGATGCCGTCGGCAATGTCGATGACCGCGCGCCACTTGGCGAAGCGAGCGCCGCGGGCATAGTCCTTCTGAAGGCGCTCACCCAGGCCATCCAGGCCCTCGGTCAGAGTCTCACCGGGGAAGCCGTCCATCGGCTTGGCACCCTTGTCGACCTTGATGCCGGGGATCGAGCCATTGGCCTTGATCAGTTCGACCAGCGGCGTGCCGTCGGCTCCGTCCTGATACAGGGTTTCTTCGAACAGGATGACGCCCGAGATGTGGTTCTTCATCGCCGCGTCCGAGCGGAACAGCAGCTCGCGATAGTCGCGGCGGTTGGCTTCGGTGCTTTCAACGCCGATGGCGTCAAAGCGCTTCTTGATCGTGCCGGTCGATTCGTCAGCCGCCAGAATGCCCTTGCCGGGCGCGACCATGGCCGTAGCCACCGCGTTCAGAGCCGCGAGATCCATATCCTGAGTCCTTTGGATTTTTGTTTTGTGGCGGCGCGTATAGGCAAATCCGCCGCAAAAGTCACGGGGTCGTGATCGCTCTAGCCCCGCAACGCCTCCACGCCCGGCAGAGCCTTGCCTTCCATCCACTCGAGGAAGGCCCCTCCGGCGGTGGATACGAAGGTCATATCGTCGGCCACGCCCGCATGGTTCAGCGCCGCGACGGTGTCGCCTCCACCGGCGACGGCGGTGAGGACGCCTGACTGGGCCAGGGCCGCGGCGGTGCGGGCGGCGCGTACGGTGGCGGCGTCGAATGGCGGCACCTCGAATACGCCCAGCGGGCCGTTCCAGATCAGGGTACGGCTCTCGGCCATGGCCTTTTCCAGCCGTGCCACCGTGGCCGGTCCGGCGTCGAGGATCTTCTCTTCGGGCTGAAGCTGGCCCAGCTCACGCACGCGCGCCTCGGCGTTCGGACTGACCTCGGTGGCGACGACGACGTCGACCGGTAGCAACAGCTCACAGCCGGCCTTGTCGGCAGCCTTGATGATCTCGCGCGCCGTATCGCCCAGGTCGTGTTCGCACAGGGAGGCGGCGACGTCCTGACCCATGGCGGCCAGGAAGGTGTTGGCCATGCCGCCGCCGATGGCCAGCTTGTCCAGCTTGCTGACCAGGTTCTGCAGGAGGTCCAGCTTCGTTGAGACCTTGGAGCCGCCGACGATGCCGAGTACCGGCTTTTTCGGGCTGCCGAGCGCAGCGTCGAGCGCCTCCAGCTCCCGGCGCATGGATTCCCCGGCATAGGCGGGAAGCAGCCGCGCCACGCCCTCGGTCGAGCCGTGGGCCCGGTGGGCGGCGGAGAAGGCATCGTTCACATACAGGTCGCCCAGGGCGGCCAGTTGCGCGGCGAAGGCCGGGTCGTTCTTTTCCTCGCCCGCGTGAAAGCGGACGTTTTCGAGCAGCACGACCCCGCCGGCGTCCAGATCGTCAATCGCCGCCCTGGCCTCGTCGCCGACACAGTCGGCGGCGAACCGCACCGGGGCACCGAGCAGAGCCGCCAGCGGGGCCACCACGGGCTCCAGGCTCATGCTCTCGACGCGCTCGCCCTTGGGCCGACCAAAGTGGGCCAGGAGAGCCACCTTGGCCCCCGCATCGCGCAGCTTGTCGATCGTCGGCAGGGCAACCCTCAGCCGGGTGTCGTCGGTAACCCGACCGTCTTCCATCGGGACATTGAAGTCCACGCGAACAAGGGCGGTCTTGCCGGTCAAATCACCGGCGGCGTCGAGGGTGCGGAAAGTGCTCATGAGCTGCGGTATAGAGGGACTGGGGATTGGGAACTAGGGAGAAGGGAATTAGGCCCGCATCCGTTTCAACACCTCGCGGGCCGCCCGTTCGGTTTCGTTGAGCGGCTCATACGTCCAGGATTCGAGCCGGCCGTTGAAGGGGCGGGCGACGCCGCGGCATTGCAGCGCGGCATGGAAGGCGTCGAACTTGCCGCCTTCGCCCTCAAGCGGAAGGATCTGCACCGGCTTTCCGGTGCCGGCGGCCTCGGCGACCATGTTGACGGAATCGGCGGTCACCAGAATCTGGTCGGCGGTGTCGAGGAAGGCGAAATAGGGGTTCGCACCCTGTCCGTCCCAGATCACGCCGGGCAGGCCGTCCAGGCGCGCAGCCAGGGCGGCGCGGGCGGAGCCGGGCGTCCGGCGCGAAAAGGTCATCAGCAGGGCTCCGCCTGAAGCCTCGACGACAGCGGCGATCTGGTCGGCAAGACGGGCGGCGGTATTGGCGGACAGATCATAGATCTTTGACCGGCCACCGATGAGTACGGCGATGTGCGGACGGGGCAGGGCGGCAAGCTGATCGCGAAAGGGCGCGGCCCCCTCGGTCAGGCGTTCAGGCGTGATCCGATTGGGCGAGCCGACAATCGGAAAGACGTTGGTGCCGGTCAGGCCATCATGCAGCGGCGGGATGACCAGGTCGAAGTCGGACAGATCGGTGCGCGGGTCCTGAAGCTGAACCACGAAAGTCTTGCCGCCGGACCAGCGTTTGAGGCGCGTGGTGAAGGGCAGGCTGGCGCGTCCGGCGGCGATGGCGACGTCGGGCCACGGCGCTTCGATCCGGTCCGAGCCGGTCGCCAGCATGGCGTTGGGCAGCACTCGCAGAGCGTTCGGCCAACGGTCGAACATCGGCTTGTAGCACAGGCGTTTGGTCGTGATGTCGGCAGGCGTCAGGCGCTGGATCGCTTCGGCGAGGCCCAGCGCCTGGTTCTCAATACCCGCGCGACCGTCCGAGACGGCCCAGATCGACAGGGGTGGTTTTACCGCCACTCGACCTTGAGGATCTCATAGGCCTTCACACCGCCGGGTGTGTTGACCTCGACGACGTCGCCCTGCTCCTTGCCGATCATGGCGCGGGCGATGGGTGACGTGATCGAGACGCGGCCTTCCTTGACGTCGGCCTCGTGCTCGCCGACCAGCTGGTAGCGACCCTCTTCCTCGGTGTCCTCATCGACCACGGTAACGGTCGCCCCGAACTTGACCTGGGCACCGGACAGCTTGGACACATCAATGACCTGGGCGCGCGAGATCTTGTCCTCGATCTCAGCGATACGGCCCTCGATCCAGCCCTGCCGCTCCTTGGCGGCGTGGTACTCGGCGTTCTCCGACAGGTCGCCATGCGACCGCGCTTCGGAAATGGCGGCGATCACGTTGGGACGTTCCACCGACTTGAGACGCTTCAACTCCTCGTCGAGGGATTGATATCCCCCGGCCGTCATCGGCACTTTTTCCATTTGTGGGTAGTTTTCTTGTCGCCCTGGGAAATGAAAAGCCGACCGCGGGCGTGGCGGTCGGCGCTCAGTGGGCGAAAAGGATAAGGCGCAATTCTGCCTTTTTCAAGAGGCCGGGTGCCGCGTCTTGCGTAGCCAGAATCGCAGGACCACCAGCCAGAAGACCCAGAACAGGATGGCGCTGCCGATCGAGGCGAGCACGGCTTTGGTCAGGGCAATTCCCAGCAAGCCGGTCACCAGCATGACCAGAAGCCCGACGAGGAAGGATGAAACCAGACGCAGCGTCTGGCCCTTCATCCGGGAACCGCGGGGCGGATTGGGGGTCGCTTGATCGTTCATGACCCCCGTAACGTATGAAGCGCGTCAGCGTTTCGCCAGTGTTCAAAATTCTCGGGTCGACCGATCAGGCATAGCTGTGGGGCTCGCGTAATTCTATTGAAGAAAACGGCTATTTTAATTTAATTAAAACAAATAGTTATGAGTTTACACATAGTAGCCGGGGCTCGTGAAGTCGAGTGCCTTGCGCGACTATCATGCTGATTTTCTAAAGTATTTTCGCCACCGTCTGAACGGTAGCGCCAGTCACGGTCTACTACTACGTTTGGGAAATCGTCTGAGGCTCCCCTCGCGGCATGGACCTTTACGGCTTGTTGTAGAGGGCAATCAGCCCGCCGATGGCCTCATCGTCGCCTTCAGAAGCGCCCTTCCGCATGATGTCGAGGAGCGCGAGCCAACGATCCCTTTGAGCTTCCAGATAGTGTCGTCGCTCACCCGATGAGGCCGGCAGTTCGTCACCAATTTGCGACAGTGCATCGCGATACACTCCCAGCCTATCCGGGTGGTCGAGGCTCACCCCCGGAATGAGATTGCCGCCTATCGCTCGGGCGCTGAGTCCTGCATCCTCGATACGGCCAGTAAGAGAACGGATCTCTGTGAGCAGAGCGGCTGAAACAGCCCGCAGCTTCTCAACGGGAGTTGGAGGAAACTCCGTCACGAGCGGGCTGTAGTGCATCGCCGCAATATGCGCAGAGATGCGCTGATCCGAGATCGAAAGCGGCTCCCACGAGTGAGCGAACTCGTTTCGCATCTTACGCAGACGATCGAGATTATCATGCTGCTGAACGGAAATGAGTCCTAGGGCGTAGGCGGCTTTAGTCCGAGCTGAGAAAGTCCCTAGGGGCGCGTTAAAGCCCTTCAGAAGATCTATAGAGGCGTCCCCTTTCAGCATGAAAGCGGTGAGTAGGTCGCCAAGAGCCTCTTCGGCGTATGCAGCGAGAGCTAGTACCAGCCCATGCTCGTCGAGATCGCGCGTGATTTTTTGCAGCTTATTGAAGCTGTCGAACACCGAGTCAGTCGGCGGCATTGGAAGCTCTTTCCTAGTCGCGCACCTATTGCGAAAAGTATGTGTAAGGGCCGCCGCGCGTGAGGGCCCGCTGATAGGTCTCGCGCCCATGGATGCGTTGCAGGAAGGCGGCGATCCTGGGTTTGCGGGCTGCCCCGGCACGGGCCGAGGCCGCTTCGAGCGGGAAGCTCATCATGATGTCGGCGGCGGTAAATTCAGGCCCTGCGAACCAGTCATGGCGACCCAGTTCAGCTTCCCAGAAGCTGATATGGCTATCGAGCTGGGGCTGGATCACCCGCTTGTTCATGGCCTTGGTGATGCTGTTGGCGACGGGACGGGCCAGGAAGGGGACCCTGGCCGGGATCTGTGCAAAGATCAGCCGCAGCAGGAGCGGCGTCATGGCGGACCCTTCGGCGTAGTACATCCAGTAGACAAAGCGCCGTGCATCTTCGGTCCCTGGTGCCGGCCGCAAACGCCCCTCGCCATAGGTGTTCAGCAGATAGTCGAAGATGGCACCTGTCTCGGCGACCTTGATGCCGTTGTCCTCGATCACCGGCGACTTGCCCAACGGGTGCACGGACTTCAGTTCCGGTGGCGCCAGCATGGTGCGCGGATCGCGCTGATAGCTGCGGATCTCGTAGTCCAGACCCAGTTCCTCCAACAGCCACAGCACCCGCTGGGAGCGGCTGTCATTGAGGTGATGGACGATAATCATGGCGCGGGCCTCCCGTGAGAGGCCACACTAACCACCTCGAACGGTTTGGCTAGCCGCGCGCCTTGGCTTTGAACGGCTTCTTGGCGAAGGGCTTCTTGCCCGGTCCGCCGGTCTTGGGCTTGAAGCCGGTCTTCTTCTTGAAAGGGGGTCGGGCGCCCTCACCGGCGTCGCGAGTCTCGGGTCGTTTGAACGGCTTGGGAGCCGGTCGCGGTTCACCGTTGGCGCGTTTGGCGTGGGGCTTGCGCTTGAAGGATCGCGCGCCGTCGTCATCCTCGTGACGAGGCTTGGGCCCCTTCTTGTAGCCGCCGGGTGCCGGGGCCTCGGATGGGGTGATGGTCACGTCCTTCTCGCCGGACGCCGCAACAGCGTCGCGGAAGCGGTCGGCGTGCGTCAGGGCGATCTGGAAGCGCGTTTCGTCCGGGTAGATGCGGATCGATCCGATTTCACGCTTGGTGATGTGGCCCAGACGGCAGATCAGCGGGATCAGCCACTTCGGGTCGGCATTGCGCGACCGACCGACATCCATGCGGAACCAGGTCGTCTCGTCCTCGGTCAGGCGTTCTCCCGGCCAGGGCTGCGCCGAGGTATCGTCGCCACGGGCTTTCCGGGCCGGACGCTCACCCGGGTCGAGCAGTTCTTCCGGGGCCGGTAAATCCTTGCGTTGCAACCGGATGAGGGCGGCAGCGATGGCCTCGGGCTCACGCTCGGCCAGCAGGCGGCGCGCCAGGGCCAGATCGTCTTCCGTGGCCTCGACGGCGAAGATGTCGGCGGACAGCAGGCGCGTCTCGTCCTTGGCGCGGATCTCATCAGCCGTCGGAGCCCCGGACCAGGTGACATCGATCCCGGCATTGCTGATCAGCATGTCGGCCTTGCGACGCCGCGTATGCGGAACCAGCAGGACCGACACCCCCTTCTTGCCGGCCCGGCCAGTACGGCCCGACCGGTGGAGGAGGCCCGCCTTGTTCATCGGCAGTTCGGCGTGGATGACCAGACCCAGATCGGGCAGATCCAGACCACGCGCCGCCACATCGGTAGCGACACAGACCCGCGACCGGCCATCGCGCAGCGACTGAAGCGCGTCGTTTCGCTCACGCTGGCCCATCTCGCCGGACAGGGCGACCGAGTTGAACCCCCGCTCGAGCAGCGAAGACTGCAGGTGGCGCACGGCATCCCGCGTCGAACAGAAGACCAGGGCACCCGGGGCCTCGAAGAAGCGCAGCACGTTGACGACGGCGTGCTCGACCTCATTGGGGGCAATGCGCATGGCGCGATATTCGATATCGCCGTGCGGGGCGTTGCGGTTGGTGGTGTCGATCCGAACGGCGTCGCGCTGGTACTTGCGAGCCAGGGTGGCGATGTCGCGGGCGATCGTCGCCGAGAATAACAGGGTGCGGCGATCCGCCGGGGCGGCGTCGAGGATGAACTCCAGGTCTTCGCGGAAGCCCATGTCGAGCATCTCGTCGGCCTCGTCCAGCACGACGATACGGATGGCCGACAGGTCCAGATTTCCCCGCTCGATGTGGTCCTTCAGGCGACCCGGCGTGCCGACGACGATGTGAGTGCCGTGGGACAGGGCGCGCTGCTCACGCCGGGCATCCATGCCGCCGACGCAGGTGGCAATGCGCGCCTCAGCCGGGGCGTAGAGCCAGCGCAGCTCGACCGAAACCTGAAGCGCCAGCTCGCGGGTCGGGGCAATGACCAGCGCCAGCGGAGCGGCTGCCGGGCCAAACGTCTCTGCATCATCCAGCAGCGTCGGGGCTGCCGCCAGACCGAAGGCGACGGTCTTGCCCGAGCCGGTCTGGGCCGAAACGAGCAAGTCCTGGTCGTTCAGGCCGGCTTCCAGCACCGCGGCCTGAACCGGCGTCGGCTCGGCATAGCCGCGCTCTGACAGGGCGCGCGCCAGCGCAGGATGGACGACGGGGAAGGGCATGATGAACCTGAAAACGACAAAGCGCCCGACCGGGATGATCCCGGGCCGGGCGCTTGGGGGAGGGGCCTCTAGGCCCTGATAAAGGCGGCGATAAGGCGGAGCTCTACTCCGCCCCGGGTGCCATCAAGGCCATGCCCGCCAGAACCATCGCCTCAACGCCCGCCGTGACGGACGGCTCCGCCTCGATGCGGAATTCCGGCGAATGGTGGCCCGCCGCCGTGTCCACTTCCGACGGCAGCGTCCCGCCGACATCGAAATAGACACCGCGCACACCGTTTCCGGGGGCGACGAAATAGGCGAAATCCTCGGCTCCCATGCCCGTGCGGGCTTCGTCACGTAGACGATCCGCCCCCATACCTGCGGCGATGGCATCGCGAACGCGCTGGGCTGTCTCAGGGTCGTTGATGGTCGCCGGTGTGGTTTCGGTGGCCGAGCGGGTGACGATGGGCAGGCGATCTTCAGGCACACCCAGGGCCCGCGCGGTGTTGGCCGACACGCGGTCGATGCCGTCCAGCAAACGTTCGCGAACCTCGGGGCTATCGGACCGAACGGTCAGTTGCAGATCGACCCGTTCGCCGATGATGTTGTGCTTGGTGCCGCCATGGATCGAGCCCACCGTGATGACCGCACCTTCCAGCGGGCTGATTTCCCGGCTGACAATGGATTGCAGCGAGACGACGATCTGGGCGGCAACCAGCACCGGGTCGACGCCCATGTGCGGATAGGCCCCATGCGTGCCGATGCCGCGCACCTGGATGTCGACACTGTCCGACGACGACGACACGACATCCAGCGGCACCGAAATCGTCCCGGCTTCCTGACCGGCGGCGACATGGAAGGCCAGGGCGTATTCGGGACGAGGGAAGCGTTCGTAAAGGCCGTCCTCCAGCATCTCCCTGGCACCGAAGATGCGTTCTTCCGCCGGTTGGACGACCAGCAGCAGCGTGCCGGACCACTGTTCCCGGCGCTCGATCATCTGGCGGGCCGTCCCGACCAGGGCGGTGATATGCACGTCGTGGCCACAGGCATGCATGACCGGTCGTTCCTGGCCGTCGCGATCAAGCTGGCGGGCGGTCGAGGCATTGCTCAGGCCCGAACGCTCCTCCACGGGCAGGCCGTCCATGTCGGCACGCATCAGCACGGTCGGGCCGTCACCGTTCCTGAGGATGGCGACCACGCCGGTCCCGCCGACGCCCTCGGTAACCTCATAGCCCAGCGCGCGCAGCTCCGTAGCCATGCGAGCGGCCGTCAGAACCTCCATGCCGGACAGTTCGGGATTGCGATGGAAGTGATCGAACAGGGCCCCCAGGTGATTGTCGTAGTCCGCCTGGATCGAAGACCTCAGCTCGGCATCCTGGCCTTGCGCCATCGTGCTCCCGGCCAGCACGGCCCAGGCCACGGTCCCAATCAGAAATGGCTTCACGGTCGTCTCCCCCAATGAACGACGAAGATGATCATGCGGACTGTGAGCTGGCAAGCATCCGGCCATTGAGTTTCGGCGCAGTTCGCGCCAGCTATCGGTCATGGACATTCCCCCGGACGAACCGCGCCTGACCAGTCTTGCCCACGGGGGCGGATGCGGCTGCAAGATTTCGCCGGCCGTTCTGTCCGACCTGCTGGCCCAGGTCCCCCCGCCGCGCCCCTTCGTGGATCTGCTTGTCGGCTCTGAGAGCAGCGATGACGCGGCCGTCTGGCGGCTGAATGACGATCAGGCCCTGGTCGCAACCACCGACTTCTTCATGCCGGTGGTCGACGATCCGTTTGATTTCGGTCGGATCGCCGCGACCAACGCCCTGTCAGACATCTATGCGATGGGGGCCAGGCCGATCCTGGCACTGGCCATCGTCGGCATGCCGATCAACGTCCTGTCGCCACAGACCATCGGGCGCATTCTCGAGGGCGGGGCCAGCGTCTGCGCGCGCGCCGACATTCCCATCGCAGGTGGTCATTCGATCGACAGCGTCGAGCCGATCTATGGGCTGGTGGCCATGGGGCTGGTGAACCCAAACCGCGTGATGACCAATCGCGGAGCCCGGCCCGGCGATCTTCTGATCCTGACCAAGCCGCTGGGCGTCGGTGTGCTCAGTGCCGCCCTCAAGCAGGGTCGGCTGGACGCGGCCGGCTATCGCCACCTCATCGACACGACCACGCAGTCGAACTGGATCGGGGTTTCGCTGGCGGGCAATGATCACGTCCATGCCATGACCGATGTGACCGGCTTTGGCTTGGCCGGCCATGCGCTGGAGATGGCGCGCGGGTCAGGCGTCGGGATCGAGCTGTTTGAGACTCCGCCGCGTCTGCCCGGTGTGGATGCCTTGCTGGCTGACGGTGTTCGCACCGGAGCCTCGGGGCGCAACTGGGCCAGCTACGGCGATCAGATCGAGGGGCTGGGCGAGGGGGCTTTGCGCGATCTGCTGACCGACCCTCAGACGTCCGGCGGTCTGCTCGTGTCGGTGGCTGAGGCGGGCTTAGCGGGGATCAACTGGACCCTGTCCCGTGCGGGCCTGGAGCCGGCTGAGGTTGTCGGGCGTGTCGTCGACGGCGCAGTCGGCGTGCGGGTCGTCGCGGCGTGATCCGCACGCTGGCCCACATTGATGTGGCCGTCCTGGCTGCCTTCGACGCCATCATCGATGTCCGCAGCCCCGGCGAGTTCGCTCAGGACCATTTGCCGGGCGCGATCAACCTGCCGGTGCTGGACGACGCTGAGCGCGCCGAGGTCGGGACGGAGTATGTCCAGGGGTCCAAATTCGAGGCGCGCCGCAGGGGTGCCGCGCTGGTCGCCCGCAACATCGCCCGGCACCTGGAAGGGGCGCTGTCAGATCGCCCGAGCAGTTTCAAACCGCTGATCCATTGCTGGCGTGGCGGGCAGCGGTCGCACGCCATGGCCACCATTCTCGATCAGGTCGGCTGGCCTGTGACCGTTCTGGAGGGCGGCTATCGAACCTGGCGGCGTGAGGTGGTGCGGCGGCTCTACGATGAACCTCTCGGCCTCCGCCTCGTCCTGATCGACGGCAAGACCGGGGTCGGCAAGACCGAGATGCTGGGCCGGCTGGCCGGGGCGGGCGAACAGACCCTCGACCTCGAAGCCCTCGCCAACCATCGCGGCAGTCTGTTTGGCAAAATGCCGGACGGCCAGCCGGGCCAGAAGCTGTTCGAGAGCCGCCTGTTGGCCGCCATCGCTGCGTTCGACCCGGCTCGCCCGGTCGTCGTCGAAGCCGAATCCAGCCGGATCGGAGCCGTCACCCTGCCCAGATCCCTCTGGTCCGCCATGCAGGGCGCACCCCGCATCGAGCTGATCGAGTCCATGGAGGACCGGGTCCAGCGGATCCTGAGCGACTACGCGCATTTCGTAGGCGATCTGGCCGCCGTCGGAGACGCCCTGTCGCGCCTGCCCCGCCATCTTTCAAAGGCGCAACGGGCCGCGTGGATGGAGCTGGCTGCGGCAGGTCAGATGGACGCCTTCGTCGATGCGATCCTGACCGAGCACTACGATCCGGCCTATGGACGTGGCCGTGACGGCACTGCGATCTATCGGGTGGCGTCAGGCGATCTAGAGGGCCTGATCAAGGCCGTCGCCAACGCCTAGAGCCTGATCGGTTGAGATGGAATCGCTTCGCGATTTCATCTCGGGCGTGAATCAGGCTCCAGACAATAGCGCGAGCATGATTCAGCTTTTTGTTAGAGCCGCCCTGCGGTTCCAACAAAAACCATCATGCTCTAGCCCGCCCCCGCCGTCACCAGCCACAGCGCCGCCAGGACATGCACCGCCATGGCTGCGAACATCTGGTTTCTGAACGGCTGCTTGCGCGTCTTGTGGCGGAACAGCTCACACGCTGCATAGGCCCCGAGCCCGCCGATCAGGGCCAGTCCCAGCAGCACCCGCTCCGGGATCCGGCCACCATCCACCCGCGCCTGATGCTTGTCGTAGCCATAGACGACGAAGGCCAGCAGATTGCCGGCGAGGAGGAGGGCGATGATCATCAAGCCAAACTATCTCGGCGAACTTATTTTTGAAGCTACAAAAATGATTGACGCAGCGCATTTAACGGGGTTACAAAAAATAGCCCTCGAAGTCATCTGGGTCGCCGCGTGATCGGTGTGAGCAAACAAGAATGGCCAAGCCATCGGGAGACACAGATGATTGCAGGAGCACCGGATTTTGGACGTAACCTATGACGAGCCGAAACGGCTCTGGACGCTTGAACACAGAGGACTCGATTTTCGAGATGCGGGCGCTGTTTTCGAAGGTGACCATTTCACCATCGAGGATGACCGAAAAGACTATGGCGAACAACGCTTTCAGACCATTGGCGTCCTCCATTCCGCCGTCGTCATGGTGGTGTGGACGCCGCGATCCGGGTCACGCCGCATTATTTCGATGAGACATGGCAATGCCGAAGAACGCGACACCTACCAACGCCTCACCCGTCGATCCTGACGATGCGCCCGTCTGGACGGCGGACGTCTTCGAGCGCGCTGAGCATCGCCGGGGCGATGACGTCGTGCGGCCCGCAACCGGCACCCTGACGCGACGCGGGCGCCCGCCGCTGGAGCGACCCAAGAAGCAGGTGACATTGCGACTGGATCAGGACGTGCTGGACTGGTTCCGGGGGCAAGGCTCCGGTTGGCAGAGCCGGATCAACGAGGCCCTGCGCAAGGCCGCCAAGGTCTGATCACCCGTATTCCTGCACTGCCCGCAGGTTCAACTCGCCACTGGTGATGTCAACGCCGTCCCACGGCCTACGATCCCGAGTTGAAGTTTCGTGCTAGTCCCGGTGCCTCGGGTTCGCCGACCATGAGCCATGGACGAGGAAGTCGTATGTCTGACGTGATGAAAGCTCTCCGGGACAGCACGGACCCGCTTGATAATGATCTCGCCAGGGTGCTCGATCATTGGCAGGCGATGAAGCGCAGTCAGAACTTACCGGCGAGCCTCGGATATGAACCACGGGACATAGCCGCATCGGGAGCCGCTGCGGTGATTTCGAGCCGGGTGCTGAAAGCCGCAGCGGGATTTGAGGAAGTTGACCCGGAACAGAGCTACGAAGCCTTGGTGCTGAAATACGGTTCTGATCGGTTTGAGCAGCACGTGATCGCGGCGGCACAGGCGCGGTTGAAATTCGGCGCGAGCAAACTGGAGGCATTACGCAAGCAGGACATCCAAATCTTCGTCAAATCGAGCGCATACGAGCTGTTCGGGGAGGTAGGTGTGCAACCTTCGGTCGAAGACTGGGGGCGCCATGCAACCCTGCCAAAGGCATCAAAGATGGACGCCTATGTGGACGAGGTGTTGATCCACGGTGTTTGCTCATTCGTTTGGTTGCATGAGCAGCCGAGGGGTGGTGAACCGGCGCATGGGCTGACGGCGCTGGTCCAGTTCGGGCCCATGGGCGCAGATCGCCGAGCCGAGGTACTCGACGCCTTCTTTTTCCCGCACCCCGTCGGAAAGGAACTTCTGGCGGCGCACGTGGAAGACGGGAGTTTCATCTCTGCTATCGGCGCCTACCGTCTCAGTCGCATTTGGCCAGTATCGAACTCAGATGTGGACGAACTGCTGTCTGCCGTCCGTGCGAAGGCTTCGATGATTGCGGAATATGAAGGTCAGGACCCCGATCCACACGACCCTCTGAATCTTGAGCCCATCGAGGACGAAACTACTCTGAGACAAGCGGTCCTGCGTCGAGGCCAGAGTGCCTTTCGAAAGTCCCTCTTGAGCAAGCGCCCAAACAGTTGTGCGTTCACCGGCACAACCGAATTGTCAGTTCTGGAAGCCGCACACATCATCCCCTACGCGCAACGATTTGCCGACCGGGATAAGCCTGAGAATGGCCTTCTGCTAAGAAGTGACATTCACAAGCTCTTTGATGCGCACCTGATTTCCATAAACCCCGAGACAAGAACCATCGAGGTATCAGACCGGATCGCATCGCCAGATTATCAAGGCCTTCACGGTAAGATCGTCGTCGATGAAGTCTCCTGGGAAAGCCTCGGTTTCCACTTCGAAAACTATCGAAAAACTCAAGCTTAGAAGCGAGGTGCCACCTCAAGCGTATTCCTGCACCGCCCGAACATCCAGCTCGCCGGCCTTGATGGCGGCGATGGCTTGCGCCGCGGCGACCGCGGCCGGGGTCGTGGTGAAATAGGGGATCTTCATCATCAGGGCGGTACGGCGCAGGCTGAAGCTGTCCTGCAACGACTGTTTGCCCTCGGTGGTGTTGATGACGATCTGGACCTCACCGTTCTTCATGGCATCGACGATGTGCGGTCGGCCTTCCAGCACCTTCTTGACCAACCCGACCTCGAGGCCCTGTTCGGTCAGATAGGTGTGGGTGCCACCCGTCGCGATCAGGGTGAACCCCTGATCCAGAAGGGTTTGCGCGGCCTTGAGGACGAAGGGCTTGTCGCTGTCCTTGACCGAGATGAAGGCACAGCCTTCAGTCGGCAGGACGGTGCCGCCGCCCAGCTGGCTCTTGGCGAAGGCGCGGGCGAAGGCCTCGTGCAGCCATTCCTCGCCCTCGCGGCGCCAGTCCAGTCCCATGACCTCGCCGGTCGAGCGCATCTCCGGTCCCAGGATGGTGTCGACCCCGGCGAAGCGGGCGAACGGGAAGACCGCCTCCTTGACCGCGATGTGGTCAAAGCACTTGTGCTCCAGCCCGAAGGACGCCAGCGGCACGCCGGCCATCACCTTGGCGGCGATGGCGGCAACGGGCGCGCCCATGGTCTTGGCCACGAAAGGCACCGTGCGACTGGCGCGCGGATTGACCTCCAGCACGAAGATGCGCGGATTGTCCGAGTGGGGTTCCTCGATCGCGAACTGGACGTTCATCAGACCGCGCACCTTCAGCGCCCGCGCCATGGCCTCGGTCTGACGCATCAGCTCCGACACCACCTCGCCCGACAGGGAGTAGGGCGGCATCGAACAGGCGCTGTCGCCCGAATGGACCCCGGCTTCCTCGATGTGTTCCAGGACGCCTGCGACAAACACCGTCTCGTCGTCGCACAGGGCGTCGACGTCGACCTCGGTGGCGCGGTTCAGATAGTGGTCGATCAGGACCGGATCGTCGCCCGACACCTGCATGGCCTCATGGACGTAGCGGTCCAACTGCTCGCGATCATGCACGATCATCATGCCGCGCCCGCCCAGCACATAGGAGGGGCGCAGGACCACCGGATAGCCGACTTCCTCGGCCTTCTGGGCGGCTTCTTCAGCGGAGCGGGCCAGCCCGTTGGGTGGCTGCATCAGGCCGATATCGTGCAGCATTTTCTGGAACCGCTCGCGGTCCTCGGCCAGATCGATGGAATCGACTGAGGTGCCCAGGATCGGCACGCCGTCCGCCTCCAGCGCATGAGCCAGCTTCAACGGCGTCTGGCCGCCGAACTGAACGACGACGCCCAGAAGCTCGCCTTTAGAACGCTCTACGTCGATCAGTTCGAGTACATCCTCAGCCGTCAGGGGCTCGAAATAGAGCCGGTCAGAGGTGTCGTAATCCGTCGAAACCGTCTCGGGATTGCAGTTGACCATGATGCTTTCGACGCCAATGTCATCGAACGCGAAGGCCGCGTGACAGCAGCAGTAGTCAAACTCGATACCCTGGCCGATCCGGTTCGGACCGCCACCGAGGATGATCGCTTTCTTGCGATCTGAGGGCTCAGCCTCGCACTGCGGAACCTGACCGAGCGCACCCGTCTCATAGGTCGAATACATATAGGCGGTGGCGGAGGCGAACTCAGCCGCACAGGTGTCGATCCGCTTGAAGACCGGGCGGACATCGAGCGCGCGGCGGGCCCGTCGGACCCCCGCCTCGGTCGTGCCGGTCAGCTTGGCGATGCGCGCGTCAGAAAAGCCCTTGGCCTTGAGACGGCGGAATTGCGCGCCCTCGGTCGGCAGGCCCTTCACGCGCAGATGGCCTTCCTCGCGAACCAGATCGGCGATCTGTCTCAGGAACCACGGCTCATACGAACAGGCTGCGGCGACCTCCTCGACGGTCAGGCCGTGGCGGAAGGCCTGGGCGATGACGCGGATGCGGTCCGGGGTCGGCTGGCCCAGCGCCCGGATGACGGCGGCCTTCAGCCCGGCATCGTCGTCGGCGTCGGTGGTGCCGTCGATCTCGATCTCGTCAAAGCCGGTCAGACCCGTCTCCAGGCCGCGCAGGGCCTTCTGCATCGATTCCTGGAAGGTCCGACCGATGGCCATGACTTCGCCGACCGACTTCATCGAGGTGGTCAGGGTCGCTTCCGATCCGGGGTACTTCTCGAACGCGAAGCGCGGGATCTTGGTGACGACATAGTCGATCGACGGCTCAAAGCTGGCCGGAGTGACCTGGGTGATGTCGTTTTGCAGCTCATCCAGCGTGTAGCCGACCGCCAGCCGCGCGGCGACCTTGGCGATGGGGAAGCCGGTGGCCTTGGACGCCAAAGCAGAAGACCGCGACACGCGTGGATTCATCTCGATGACGACCATGCGGCCGTCCGCCGGATTGATGGCCCACTGGACGTTTGATCCGCCCGTCTCGACCCCGATCTCACGCAGGACGTTGATCGAGCCGGTCCGCATCCGCTGATATTCCTTGTCGGTCAGCGTCAGGGCGGGGGCGACGGTGATGCTGTCGCCGGTATGGACACCCATCGGATCCACGTTCTCGATGGAGCAGATGATGATGCAGTTGTCCGCCCGGTCGCGGACCACCTCCATCTCATATTCCTTCCAGCCCAGAACCGATTCCTCGATCAGCACCTCGGTGGTCGGCGACAGGTCCAGGCCGCGCTCGACGATCTCGCGGAACTCCTCGACGTTATAGGCAATGCCGCCGCCGGTGCCGGCCAGGGTGAAGCTCGGGCGGACAATGGCGGGCAGGCCGACAAAGGCCAGGGCCTCATCGGCCTCATCGACGTGATGGATGGCGCGCGAGCGAGGGCTTTCCAGACCCAGCTTGTCCATGGCGTCGCGGAATTTCTGACGGTCCTCAGCCTTGTCGATAACGTCCGCCTTGGCGCCGATCATCTCGACGCCATGCCGGGCCAGCGCCCCGGATTGCTCCAGCGCCAGGGCGGTGTTCAACGCCGTCTGGCCGCCCATGGTGGGAAGGAGAGCGTCGGGCTTCTCTTTCGCGATAATCTTCTCGACGATCTCGGGCGTGATCGGCTCGATATAGGTGGCGTCGGCCACCTCCGGGTCGGTCATGATCGTGGCCGGGTTCGAGTTCACCAGAATGACCCGATAGCCCTCGGCCTTCAGCGCCTTGCAGGCCTGAACCCCCGAATAGTCGAACTCGCACGCCTGGCCGATGACGATGGGCCCGGCGCCGATGATGAGGATGGATTTGAGGTCTGTACGCTTGGGCATGTCAGTTCATCACCACCGCGCACTCCCAGCCGTCGTAGTCGACCTGGAAGGCCGCGGCCCAGGATTGCATCATTGCGGAGGTCGAGGCGAAGCTGGCTTCGTCGACCGCCATCGTCATTTCAAGGATCAGAGATTCCTCGTCGCCGCGCGTGAAAAAGCCGGCGCGGCGCGCCACCTCGTTCAAGTCGCCCAGCCCGTGGTCGTCGCCATAGAAATAGAACAGGGTGTGGCGCGGGGTGCGGCCGCTGTCGCCATGCTCGGCCAGGGCGGCGCGCACCATGGCGTCGCGCTCTTCGTGGCTGGCTTCGGTGGACACGACGGCGGGTTTCCTTGCGCGCGCGAACCCTCGCAGGGCGCGGGGCCCGTCGGGGATTCGTTTCGGTTATCGGCTAAGCGGCCCGTTTAGAGACGCCGCACCGTCCCCGCAACCGTCAATCGGCTCAAAGCGAGCCGGATTGTCGACTTTCGCGCATACGGAGCCCTTAGGCCGCTGGCCTGCGTCGGTGATGCGAGGGCTGAACGGCTAGGGAGCCCGACTAATGTTGAACAGGCCTGAACTGGCCACGGGCGAGGCCATTTCCCAGTGCAGAATGGCGTCGTCCGGGCCGGTCATGACCAGGCGGAACGTTGCCATGCTGGACATTCCGTCGGATTCAATGCGCGCCTGGCCCTGGAAGCGCGCCATTTCGTTCATGTTTTCGCAGCCGAAGACGAGGACAGCCTCGTCGCTGGAAACGGCAACATCAGGATCTGTTTCGGCGTCTGCCCGATTATGTTGCCACCGGAACGTATCTCGCTCAGCTGAATAGTTTGCCACACGCGGTACCCGCTGCATGCGAACGGTTGGAAACTCCGGCACCGTCATGGTCAGGTCGTTGCCGCTAGCGCGAAGGGTGATGTTGTTTTCGCCGGCACGGGTGGAATGACCTCCAAACCAGCCTTCACCAGCCCGAACATTCCAGGCGCCGGCAAACCGTGCGGTTTGCAGCAGGCCAGATACACATTCAGGCGGTTGGGAGCCGGCCATGGCAGTGGGCTGTGCCTGTTCGGCGTCGCCGCTTCCTGCGCTTGCGGCAGTGGAGCTGGACGATCCTTCCGAGCCGCCGCCATTCGCCGCGTCACAAGCGACCAGAGCAAGTGGCAGGACCAGAATGGCGGTGAATGTTGAAAGCCTGAGCACGACGAATCTCCTTGCACCCCACAGAACGGAATTCATCGAAGCACGCGGACAATGGTCCTGCCAGAACTTTCAAACTTGACGTTGACGTAAACGTAGGCTTTTTTGCGTGCGCGTTTCGAATCCGCACGCTATAAGCCGCGCGCACCCCATTACGTCTGCCGACCCTGGAAGGATCCGCCATGACCGACGCCTATATCTATGACGCTGTGCGGACGCCGCGCGGGAAGGGCAAGAGCGACGGCTCGCTCCATGAGATCACGGCGCTGTGCCTGGCGACCCAGGTGCTGGAAGCCCTGCGTGACCGCAATGATCTGGATACCTCCAAGGTCGACGACGTCATCCTCGGCTGCGTCTCGCCGGTGGGTGAGCAGGGTGCCGACATCGCCCGCACTGCCGTGCTGAACGCCGGCTGGTCGCAGGACACGGCGGGTGTGCAGATCAACCGCTTCTGCGCCTCGGGCCTGGAAGCCGTGAACATGGCGGCGGCCAAGGTGAAGGCCGGCGAGGCCGACTTCGCTGTCGGCGGCGGCGTCGAGGCCATGAGCCGGGTGCCGATGGGGTCTGACGGCGGTGCCTGGCCGGTCGATCCGACCAGCGCCTTCAAGACCTATTTCGTGCCCCAGGGCGTCTCGGCCGACATGATCGCCACCAAGTGGGGC
Source organism: uncultured Brevundimonas sp. (assembly GCA_964647275.1). Classification (GTDB taxonomy): domain Bacteria; phylum Pseudomonadota; class Alphaproteobacteria; order Caulobacterales; family Caulobacteraceae; genus Brevundimonas. The sequence goes on along the minus strand of CAZYFY010000020.1, from coordinate 18,824 downwards.
TTTAGCCGCGATGACGTCGACGCCTATGCGGTCGAGAGCCACAAGCGTTCGGCCAGGTCCTGGGAAGAGGGCCGGTTCAAGAACTCGGTCGTGCCGGTGAAGAACCAGCTCGGCCTGGTCCAGCTGGACCACGACGAGACCATCCGCCCCAAGACCGACATGCAGACGCTGGGCGGGCTGAACCCCTCGTTCCAGATGATGGGCGACATGGCCTTCGATGCGGTGATCAACCAACGCTACCCCGAGGTGGCCAAGGTCAATCACGTTCATACGCCGGGCAACTCCTCGGGCATCGTCGATGGATCGGCGGGCGTGTTGATCGGCAGCCTTGAAGCCGGCAAGGCGCTGGGCCTGAAGCCGCGCGCCAAGATCCGCGGCGCTGCTTCGATCGGCTCGGAACCGTCGATCATGCTGACCGGCCCGGAGTTCGTGGCGCACAAGCTGCTCGGCAAGCTGGGCATGGAGAAATCGGACATCGATCTGTGGGAGCTGAATGAGGCGTTCGCCGCCGTGGTCCTGCGCTTCATGCAGGCGCTGGATATCCCCCATGACCAGATCAACGTCTGCGGCGGTGCCATCGCCATGGGCCACCCGCTGGGTGCTACCGGGGCCATGATCACCGGCGTGGTGCTGGATGAGCTGGAGCGGTCCAACAAGGAAACCGCCCTCATCACCCTGTGCATCGGCGGCGGCATGGGCACCGCCACCGTCATCGAACGCGTCTGATCCGAAAGAGAATGACCATGGAAAACTTCAAGATCGACGTCGACGCCGACGGTATCGCCACCATCACCTTTGATGTGCCGAACCGTTCGATGAACACCCTGACATCAGGTGTGATGAAAGAGATTCCTGAGTGGGTCGAACAGGTGAAGTCTGACGACGCCATCAAGGGCGTGGTCCTGACCTCGGGCAAGGCCTCGGGCTTCTGCGCCGGCGCGGACCTGGGCGACATGGCCTCCGGGATGCTCGGCGGCTCGGATTTGCAGGCGGCGTTCGATGCCGGCTGGCGGCTGAACGGGGCGCTGCGGGCGCTGGAAACCTGCGGCAAGCCAGTGGCGGCGGCCATCAACGGCCTGGCGCTCGGCGGCGGTCTGGAGCTGACGCTCGCGTGCCACTATCGCGTCGTCGGCGACAATTCGAAGATCCAGCTCGGCCTGCCCGAGATCAAGGTCGGCCTGTTCCCCGGCGGCGGCGGCACCCAGCGTCTGACCCGTCTGATCGGTGTGCAGGCAGCCATGACGGCCATGACGGCCGGCTCATCCTGGCGTCCGGCTGATGCCAAGTCCGCCGGCGTCGTCCATGAGGTCGTGCCTGCCGGCACCGAGGTCGAGGCCGCCAAGGCCTGGATCAAGAACGGTGGCAAGGCGGGCCAGCCCTGGGACGTCAAGGGCTTCAAGATCCCCGGCGGCGGTCCCTATCATCCGGCGGGCATCCAGAATTTCCTGGTCGGCAATGCGATGATCCGCAAGCAGACCTACGCCAACTATCCGGCCGCCCTGAACCTGATGAAGGCCGTCTATGAGGGCCTTCAGGTGCCGATGGACGCGGCGCTGCGCATCGAGACCCGCTACTTCATCAAGACCCTGATGACGCCGGAAGCCCAGGCGATGATCCGGTCGCTGTTCCTGTCCAAGCAGGATCTGGACAAGGGTGCCGCGCGCCCCGCCGATGTGCAGCCGTCCGACCCCAAGAAGGTCGCGGTTCTGGGTGCCGGCATGATGGGGGCGGGCATTGCCTATGTGCAGGCCATGGCCGGTATCGAAACCGTGCTGATCGACCGCGATCAGGAGAGCGCCGACAAGGGCAAGGCCCACGTCGAAGAGCTGCTCAAGAAGCGCCTGTCCCGTGGCCAGCTGACCCAGGAGAAGTACGAGGCCCTGCTGGCCTCCGTGACCGCGACGACTGACTATGGCCTGATCAAGGGCTCGGATCTGGTCATCGAGGCGGTGTTCGAAAGCCGCGAACTGAAGGCCACCGTCACCCAGATGGCCGAGGCCCAGTTGGAGCCCGGCGCGGTGTTCGGATCGAACACCTCGACCCTGCCGATTTCGGGACTGGCCGAGGCCTCGGCGCGGCCGGAAGACTTCATCGGCATCCACTTCTTCTCGCCGGTCGACAAGATGATGCTGGTGGAGATCATCATGGGCGAAAAGACCGGCCCGGCGGCGCTGGCCAAGGCGCTCGATTATGTGATGAAGATCAAGAAGACCCCGATCGTCGTGAATGATGGCCGCGGCTTCTACACCTCGCGCTGCTTCGGCACCTATGTGGCCGAGGGCATGGCCATGCTCGAGGAAGGCATCTCGCCGATCCTCATCGACAACATCGGTCGCGCCACCGGCATGCCGCGTGGCCCGCTCGAAATGCACGACGACGTGGCCCTGGACCTCAGCGTCAAGATCGCCAAACAGACCGCCGAAGACCTGGGCGACAAATACCAGCCGCTGCCGGGGTCGGAGATCGTTCGCAAGATGGTCGAAGACCTGGGCCGCTACGGTCGCAAGAACGGCATGGGCTTCTATGACTATGCGTCCAAGCCCAAGGTGATCTGGCCCGGCCTGGCTGAGCTGGCCCCGGTCAAGGTCAACGAAATGACCATGGATGAGGTCGCCGACCAGAAGCGCCGTCTGCTCTACCGCCAGGCGGTCGAGGTGGCCCGTTGCTGGGAAGAGGGCGTCATCGACGACCCGCGCGAGGCCGACGTCGGGGCCATCCTGGCCTGGGGCTTCGCCCCCTGGACCGGTGGGCCGATCACCCTGATCGACCAGACCGGACTGAAGGCGTTTGTCGAACAGGCGGACATCTACGCCGAACGCTACGGCGACCGGTTCCAGGTGCCGCAGCTCCTGCGCGACATGGCCGCCAAGGGCGAGACCTTCTACGGCAAGTTCGGCGGCGCGAAGAAGGCGGCGTAATGTTGGTGGACGAGTACAGCCACGGTCGGCTGGTCACCCCCAACTACTGTTTGCCTGTCGAACTGACTCACGGCTTTGCGCTGGCGGCGCTGATCTGCCTGATAACCTTTGCTGTTCACACCTTTGTTGGCGGCAAGTATGCAGCTCGGCCCTTGCTTGCGGCCCGTGATTTCGACAGGGCCAGTCGGTGGCTCAACTACATGACCTGGCACATGGTCACTGTACTTCTGCTCGCCATGACGGCGGGCTACGCTTGGGCGGCGTTCGTGCCGCAGGCCCGAGAGGTTGGAATACTTCTTACGGCCCTTGCAGCCGTCCTATCGCCCCTGTCTGTCTGGGTGGCGATGAAGGGCGGGATCAAGCCTTGGCGCTTTCCGTCGTCATGGCTTTTTCTATTGGTCCTCGGTGCCGGCTTCGTGGGCATAATGGGTAGTTGCTGGGTGACGTTTTAGGCACCCGGACAATTCCGTTCAAAAATCTGCGCAACGATTGAACCTGACCCTCCCTCAGGCGCACCTATTCCCTGAACCCTGACGGGAAAGGACGTGGGCCAGGTGGACCGCTCGGACGACAAGCTGTTGGTCGTGGCCGCACAGGCCGGATCGCGGGCGGCGTTTGAGGCGCTGGTCCGGGGCTGGAACGCGCGGATCACGGCCCATGCCTGGCGCCTGCTCGGCGACCGCGAGGCGGCGAGGGATGTGGCGCAAGCGGCCTGGCTGGAGATTGCGCGGGGCTTGGCGCACCTGCGCGATCCGCAGGCGTTTCCGGCCTGGGCTTACCGGATCACCTCACGACGGGCGGCGGCGCAGATCAAGCGGTTACAAGCTGATCGGCGACTGGCGCGCGATCTCGAACAGGAGCCCCGGTCGGGGGCGGGTGACGCGGCGGCGGAATCTGATCTGGCGGATGCGCTTCAGGTCGCGATCCGCAATCTGCCGCCAGATCAACGGGCGGCCATCGCCCTGCATCATTTCGAAGGCCTGTCCGTCGCCGAGACGGCCGTGGCGCTGGATGCGCCCGTCGGCACCATCAAGACCCGCCTCATGCACGCGCGGCTGAAACTCAAGGCCGCCCTGGAAGGAGACCTCCCATGACCCATTCCGATGACCGCATTGACGCCGCCCTGCGCGCCGAGGAGGAGCGGCTGCTGGCCCAGATCGGCGAGGAGCCGGGCTTTTTCGAACAGGCGTTTGGCCTGTTCAACACCCGCAACAGTTGGGTGAACTGGATTCTGATGATCGCCCAGACGGTGCTGTTCGTCGCCGGCGCCTGGGCGGCCTGGCGGTTCTTCGGGGCCACCGACGCCCTGTCGGCCCTGCATTGGGGCCTGCCGTCAGCGGTGATGCTGTTGATGGCGCTGATCATCAAGCTGGCCCTGTGGCCGGTGATGCAGATCGGAACCCTGCGCGAGGATCTGGCGCGGTTGGCGCTCGCGATCAGCGACCGGCGGGCCGGCTAGAGGTCCACCACCTCGAACTTGCCGTCTGCGACCAGACGGTCGGTCAACAGTCGGCGGTGGCAGTGTTCGGCCTCGCCACAGAAACAGAGCAGGGCGGTCGGACGTTCAGTCGCGATTGCCTTAAGCCGCGCATAGTCCAGCTCAAAGGCCGGTTCGGCCATGGCATCGCGATAGATGGCGCGCATGTCATCGGTGCGACCGGCGCGGGCGGCGTCGCGCCCGGCCTTGGGCGTGCCGACACCGCGCAAATGCACATAGTCGATCCCGGCCTCGTTGAGGCTGTTGGCCAGCAGGGTTTTGGAAAAGCCCGCCCGGCGCGACGCGGCAACGGCCCGGACATCGGCCAGCACCTGAACGCCGGCGGATTTCAGACGCGCAATCATCTCCGGCTGGAGCGCGCCTTCGTAGCCGATGGTGTAGAGCTTCATGCGATAGACATGGGCCTTCCGAACCGAGTCGCCAAATGCAGCGCCGCCAGATCCAGACCGATGGCCTGAGCCAATCCATCCTCGAAGCCGGGGACGGGCCGTTGGTCCTGCTGATCCACGGCTTCCCCGAACTGGCGATCAGCTGGGAGGCGCAGATTCAGGCCCTGGCGGCGGCTGGGTATCGGGCGGTGGCGCCGGATATGCGCGGCTATGGCCAGACGATCTCGCCCGAGCGCACGGAGGACTACGGCGTCCTCAGTCTGGTGGGCGACATGGTCGATCTGGTGCGCGCGCTCGGCGAGGAAAGTTGCGTCGTCGTCGGGCATGACTTTGGCGCGCCGGTGGCCTGGCATTGCGCCCTGACGCGACCCGATGTGTTCCGGGCGGTGGTGGGCCTGTCGGTGCCGTTCCAGCCGCGCACGCCGAGCGGCCCGCCGATTGCGGCGATGAAGGCGATCAGCGAGCGGTTCAAGCTGGGCGACCTCTATATCGTCACCTTTCAATCGATTGTGGCTCATTCCGACTTTGATCTCGATCCAGAGGCGGGCTTGCGCAAATGCTTCTGGGCCTATGACGGTGCGACGCCGGGCAAGGACCGGTCGACCGGCTTTCTGCCACCCGGCGTCCCGTTGATGCAGACGATTTCGGACGCTGCCACGCGCCCGCCGTGGATGAGCGCAGAGCATTTCCAACAGTATGTCGACGCCTTCACCGCCGGGGGCTTCAAGCGTCCGTTCGACTGGTATCGCAATATCGACCGCAACTGGCGCGACACCGCTTTTCTGCAAGGCAAGACGATTGATCAGCCCAGCCTGTTCATCGTCGGCTCGGACGATCCGGTCCGACACTATGCGGGTCGACATGAGGCCGGGCAGGCCGACTGGCTGACCGATCTGCGCGGGCAGGTGGTGATCGACGGTGCCGGCCACTGGATACAGCAGGAGCGGGCCGATGCCGTCAGCGCGGCCCTGATTGACTTCTTGAAGGCAGTCGGCTGATGCGGGTGTCCGTCTGGTCCTATGCCGACAGTCCGATTGGTCCCTTGGGACTGGCGACGGACACCGATGGGGTCGTCCTGGCCTGTTCCTTCGACGGCGTTGGATCAGGGCTGGAGCGAACCGTCTTGCGGGCCTGGCCCCAAGCCGAATTGGTGGCCGGAGATCCGGTTGAGGCCGTTGTCGAGGCGCTGGATTCCTATTTCACGGGGCGTCGCGATGCGCTTGAGGCCGTGGCGTGGCGCGTGCCGGGTGAGGATTTCCAGGCGCGGGTCTGGCGGGTGTTGGCCCAGGTGCCGGTCGGGACGACCATCACCTATGGCGAGATGGCCAAACGGGCTGGAGAGCCGGGTGCGGCCCAGGCGGCGGGTGTGGCCCTGAACCGCAATCCGGTCGCGTTGATCCTGCCGTGCCACCGGGTCGTCGGCCATGACGGTGCCATGGTCGGCTTCGGCGGTGGGGTGGAGCGGAAATCGTGGCTTCTCGCCCACGAAGGCGCGCTGTTGATCTGAGCTAGTTGAGCAGCCGCAGTTGCGCCGGGGGGGAAACGTCCCGGCCTTCGCGACAGGCCAAGGCATAGGCCACAGCATTTCCGATCAGCCGTTCGTCAGTCGGCTTGGACATCACCCCGACGATGGTCGAGGGAACTGGACCGATCATCGATGGATTGCCGGTCATGAACAGGACGCTGACTCCCTGGGCTGCCAGCCGGCGTCCGAGCTCGGGTCCGGTTGGGCCGTCTGCCAGATGCACATCCACGATCGCCAGATCGACAGTCCCGGCTCCAACCTTGTCGAGGGCGGATCGGCTGTCCGAGGCGATGCCGGCCACCTGGTGGCCCAGGTCCTCAAGGATGAGGCCGAGCTCCATGGCGACCAGGGTTTCGTCTTCGACAATGAGGATACGAGCGGGCACGGTCTGTTCAGGCAACAAAGAGGTACGTGGGCTGATAATACCCAGAGAGGCTTAGGGTTCCCGTGTGCAAACGGCATGCCGTCGGCGTTGCAGGGCGGCAACTGGCAGTTCGACGATCATCGACAGGCCCTCACGCGCCCATGTCTGTTCGAGGCGACCCCCCAGCTGCCCTTCGATAGCTACCCGCGCCAGGGTGAAGCCGAAGCCAGAGCTCTCCGGGACACGGACAATCTCGGGGCCGCCGCGCTCGATCCAGTCCAGACGAAAATGGTCGTCATCCGAGGACAGGCGAATGGTGATGCGACCATCGGGCGAAGACAGGGCTCCGTACTTGGCGGCATTGGTCGCGAGCTCATGGAACAGCAAGGCAATCGGGGTTGCTGCCTGATCGTCGAACACCGCGTCGTCGCCTTCGATCACCAGTGAACCGCTGTCCACACTGACGTAGGCGGCCAGCATCTCGCGCAGGAAGGCGTGTAGCGTGGTGTGATCGCTGGACGGATCGGCGGCTGCCGTGTGCGGCCGAACGAAGGCGTGGGCGCGTGCCAGAGCCTGAATCCGCATCTTGAGCGCGGCCGAAAATTCGCCGGCCTCAGGGTGTTTTCGCGACGACAGCGTGATCAGCGCCGAGACGACAGCGAAAATGTTCTTGATCCGGTGGCTCAGCTCCTGGCTGACGACCTCTCGCTCCGCCTCGTGACGCTTGAGGTCTTCAATGTCGGTACAGGTTCCAAACCAGCGGATGATCCGGCCATCGGCATCGCGGATCGGCAAGGCGCGACCCAGCGTCCAGCGATAGACGCCCGAGCGATGCCTCAAGCGATATTCGATTTCGTATGGCTCACCTGTGCTTAGCGAGTGCCGCCATCGTTCCCACGCGCGGTCCTGATCTTCGGGATGGAACATGCCGTTCCACGCCTCGCCATCGGTCGAACCTTCTGGAACACCGGTAAATTCGTACCAACGCGCATTGTAATAGTCGTGGAATCCGTCCGGCAGGGTCGACCAGACCATCTGGGGCATGGAATCGGAGATGGCGCGGAAACGTGCCTCGCTCTCGGCCAGCGCACCTGCGATCCGGGCGAGCTCAAGGTCGCGGACATTGTGATCGCCCTCAGACTCTGCAGCCCCGGTGACCAGACTGGAGCGCGAGGACAGGGCCCTGCGTAGTTCCAATCCGACCATCACCTGATCAGCCAGAATCGACAGGGTGCGGGTCTGGTCCTCGGTAAGACCGCCGGGGCGCGGCTGGTCGTCGATCACGCACAGGGTTCCCAGCGGCAACCCCTCGGCGGTCCTCAGGACCATTCCCGCATAGAAGCGGATATGGGGCGGGCCGGTAACGAGCGGATTGTCTGCAAAGCGCGGGTCCTGGGTGGCGTCCGGCACGACCAGATCCGCGTCGTCCTCGACCGCATGCGTACAGAAAGAAATGTCGCGCGGCGTTTCACGGATATCCACGCCCTGGGCGGCCTTGAACCACTGACGGTGCGAATCCAGCAGGCTGACCAGAGCGACAGGTGTGTCGCAGGCGCGCGCGGCGATCTCGACCAGGCCGTCGAAGGATCGCTCGGGAAGGGTGTCCAGAACCTCATAGAGGTACAGGGCATCAAGCCGTTCAGCCTCGGTCCAGGGCCTGGACAGCATTTCGATATCGTTCAAGCGAGTGTCGGGCACGCAAAACTCCGTGGGCCTAATGCCTGGAGGTCCGATTCGGTTGCATGCCGGCGCTATTCCTCGCCGGGCGCTCCGGCTGGGGGCTCGGGGCGATTGATCTCCTCGACCTCGAGCTGCGGGACGGCCGGCGTAGATTGGGCGGCTTCATATTCCGCCATGCGTGCATTGATCGCGGCGATATCGGCCGCCGTGGCCTGACGCCGCCCGCCCAGGCTGAGAACCCCGACCTGGCGAACCTGGCCGTCGATGACGACGGTACGACCTTCCTCGACGATGCCGGCCGCTTCGAGATCGGCCGCATTGGCGATGATCTGGCTGAGGCGGGGGCGGGAGAATCGAGCTTCGTCGATGGCCGGTTCGCGCCCGGAATAGGCTTGCCGGAAGTTGCCGGTGTCACCGCTGGCACCGATCCATCGGTAGAAGATGTGCGCGCCCAGCTGGTTCACCTTGGTCAGGGAGGGGGCCCACCACGGGCGCACATAGTCGGCGTGGTAGTGGGTCGCGGTGCCAACCGCCTCGGCGACATGGCCCGCCAGAGCCGCACGGGCCACGCTGTCGGCCTGATTCCAGGCCCAGGCCACGGGGGCCCTCGCCAGGGAGCCGTCGCAGGTGAAGGAGAACTGACACCCCGTCACCCGTTCAGCCCCCTGGAAGACGACGCCACAGACGGAGGCGGGGAAATTCGGATCCCGCACCCGGTTCAGGACGACCTGGGCGACGGCTTCCTGGCCACGGCGGGGTTCCAGGGCCGCCTCATAGTAGATGGCCTGGGTCAGACATCGGACAGCGCGCCGGCGATCCGTCTCGGAGGCCGGTCGGAAGGCAAAACCCGAGATCGGCCGGATTGCGCCAAAGACAATGGGGGCGGCGGCATTGACGCGCTGAATCTCGATCCCGGTCCGGCTCAGCGCGTCCATGGGGGGGCGCCCGGTCAGGGACAGGTTTTCCCAGCCGGGAGTCAGGCCCCAGCTCGCCGGCGTCAGGGCCGGGTCATGGCGTCTTGCCAGCGCCAGGCCTGACGGGTCCAGATCCGCTGCATACCGGTTCAGCGCCGCATCGGATATGTCCGGCCCGACGCGTTCAACGATGCCGGAAATGTTGCCGCGCTCGACCCCGGCACCGGTCGCGATACTGGTGACCAGAACCAGGCCCAGCAAGGCGGCCAGCCCAAAGCCCAACGGCGCGCCCTTCAGTCGACCAAAGGCCGGGCCTGACGCAGCCAGCCAGCCATCCAAACGATGGGCCACGCGCTCAAGCCCCGGACGGGCCGGGGCAAGGAACTGGCGGGCTTGCGATCGTAGTCGCTCAAACATGGCCCCACCTTAGCCGAATTTGTTCGGCGGAAAGGTGGCTTCGTTGGTTCCAGACCGTGACCGGACCTGGATGGTGTTTGAATCAGCCGGACATCCGAACCGAATTCTCTTGCAAACCACCGGTCAGGGCCTATCTTGTATCTGCTTATGCTCAATCGTAGCAAAAGCATCGGTCGGGCCCGCCGACCTTCTTTCGGGCCCGTCATATGCTCAAGATGAGCATAGGAGGCGAAGATGGCTGACGGTGCAATGCTCCTGACCCCGGAGATCGAGCGCGAGACGGCGCCCGTCTGGGACAAGGTCAAGGATCAGGTGTCGCCCCTGGAATGGCGGGCCTATGCGCCCCTGATTGCCGAGATCAACCGGCTCAAGCGCGAGCGTGGCGCGGTCATCCTGGCGCACAACTACATGACGCCCGAAATCTTCCACGGCGTCGGCGACTATGTCGGCGACAGTCTGGGGCTGGCCAAGGAGGCGGCGCGGTCTGACGCCAAGGTGATCGTCCAGGCGGGCGTTCACTTCATGGCTGAGACATCCAAGATTCTCAGCCCGGACAAGTCCGTGCTGATCCCCGATCTGCGCGCCGGCTGTTCGCTGGCCAGCTCGATCACGGGCGCGGACGTGCGCCTGATCAAGCAGCGCTATCCGGGCCTGCCGGTGATCACCTATGTGAACACCACCGCCGATGTGAAGGCCGAGACGGACATCTGCTGCACCTCGGCCAATGCGGTGCAGATCGTGGAGTGGGCGGCCAAGGAATGGGGCGTCGACCGCGTCATTCTGATCCCGGACGAGTATCTGGCCCGCAACGTCGCCCAGCAGACCGATGTGAAGATCATCGCCTGGGCCGGCCATTGTGAGGTGCACAAGCGGTTCACGACGGCCGACATTGCCGACATGCGTGCGGCCTGGCCGGATGCGGAGGTGCTGGCCCACCCGGAGTGCCCCGAGGAAATCCTCGAGGCCGCCGACTTCGCCGGCTCGACGGCGGCCATGACGGACTATGTGATGAAGCATCGGCCCGCTCGGGTGGTGATGATCACCGAATGCTCCATGGCGTCCAACATCAAGGGCGACCTGCCGGACACCCAGTTCGTCGGCCCGTGCAACCTGTGCCCGCACATGAAGCGCATCACGCTGGAGAACATCCGCGACTGCCTGCTCAATATGCAGTTCGAGGTCACGGTTGATGAAGATGTCGCCGAGCGGGCGCGCCTGGCGGTCCAGCGCATGGTCGACCTGCCGCCGCCGGAGACGCCGGCACGTTATGATCTCGTTCGCGCGCGCGGGCATACGGTTCAGGTCGAGTTGATCTAGAGCCGCTTGCGAAGCGTCCCCTTGAGGTCCAACTGAAAGCCATGAGCACCAACGACAGACGACCGGGTCCGTGGGATCCGCCGGCCGCCACGCCGACCGCCCCCGCCCGGACCGAAGCGCCGCAAGGCGAGGGACCCGCCGCGCCTGACGCCTCGCCTGTGCGCGGCCAGCACCCGGCCATCGCCATCGGCGGCACCCTGCTGTTCGCCGCCTTTATCTGGTGGATTTCCGGCAGCTGGATCGTCGCCCTGGCGTTGATTTTCGGCCTGATCGTGCATGAGTACGGCCACGTCCTGGCGATGAACCGCCTCGGGATGGGACCGGCGAAGATCTACATCATTCCGTTCCTGGGTGGGGTTGCGGCCGGTCAGCGTGCGCCGCGTAGCGTCTGGGACGGGGTCAAGGTGTCCCTGGCCGGACCGTTGTTCGGCCTGCTGGCGACGATTCCGTTCTTCGCGCTCGGCTTTTTCCTCGGCGACCCCATGTGGTTGCTGGGGGCGTTTGTCATTTCGATGATCAACCTGATCAACCTGGCCCCGGCCCCGCCCCTGGATGGAGCCAAGGCGCTGGGTCCGGTGCTGGCGCGGATTCATCCCTGGGTCGAACAGGGCGCGATGCTGGCCATTGGCGCGGTGGTCATCGTCTGGGCCATGACGCGCGGCAGCTATATCTTCGGCGTCTTCATGGCCCTGGCGCTGTTCGGGCACCTGCGGCAGGGCGCACGGCCACATGCCGGACGCCCGCTGACGAATGTCGAAACCGCCAAGAGCATCGGCCTCTATCTGACCACAGCCGCAGCCTGCGTAGGCGTGGGCCTGGTCGCGCCAACGCTGATTGCGGGAGATCCCTGGCAAGGCCTTTCGGCCATCGGCAGCTGGTTGGGCCTGACCCGTTGACCCAAACCCTCATCCACGACGGCGTGCTCGTCATCGGTGGCGGTCTGGCCGGCCTGTCGGCGGCCTTGGAGGCGGCCCCGCGCAAGGTGCTGGTGGTGACGCCGGCCCCCCTGCTGGAGGCCTGTTCCTCGGCCTGGGCTCAAGGGGGCGTCGCCGCCGCGCTGCAGCAAGGCGACGGCGCTGACCTGCACGCACGTGATACCGCCGCGGCCGGTGCGGGCCTGGTTGAGGCCGAAGTCACCCAGGCCCTGACTCGCAAGGGTCGTGAGACAGTCGAGTGGCTGGCTGGACTGGGCGCGCCGTTTGACCGCACCGAGCAAGGTGAGTTCGCCGTCGGTCTGGAAGCCGCACATTCGCGTCCCCGCGTCGCGCGTGTCGGCGGCGATGGGGCGGGCCGGGCTATCCTGTCGGCCCTGGTCGTGGCGGTGCGGGGTGCGGGGCACATCACGACCTGGGAAGATGGGCGTCTGCGGGCCCTCATCCAGGACGATGCCGGGCGCGTGCGCGGGGCGCTGATCGAGCGGCAGGGCCGACTGATCCGGGTTCTGGCCCCCGCCGTTGTCCTGGCCACAGGGGGATACGGCGGCCTGTTCGCGAGAACGACGACGCCGGCGAGCCTCCTTGGCGAAGGACTGGCCGCGGCCTGGCTGGCGGGTGCGGATATTCGCGATGCCGAGTTCGTTCAGTTTCACCCGACGGCGATCAACATCGGCCTGGACCCGATGCCCCTGGCGACAGAGGCGCTTCGAGGTGAGGGCGCGCGCCTGGTCGATGCAGGGGGAGCTTTCCTGCTGGGCCCGGAGGCGGATGCGGACCTGAAGTCACGCGACCAGATCGCCCGGGCGGTCCATGCCGCCATGGAAACCGGTCGGGGGGCTTTTCTGGATGCCCGCCAGGCGATCGGCCCGACCTTCCCCGCGCATTTCCCGGCGGTGTTTGCGGCCTGTATGCGCGCGGGCATCGATCCTCGACTTCAGCCGATCCCGGTGGCGGCAGCGGCGCACTACGCCATGGGCGGCATCGTTGCCGATGCGGAAGGACGCACGACGCTGGAGGGCCTGTTTGCCGTCGGGGAATGCGCCTCGACCGGTGTCCATGGTGCCAACCGTCTGGCCTCCAACTCGCTGCTGGAAGCCGCGGCCTTCGGGCGTCTGGCGGGGCGTGCCGCCGCCGATGCGATGGATCGCCCCGATCGACCGGCGGTCGGGCCGACGACCGCTCAGGACCTGCCGGTCGAGGCGCTCGGCACGCTGCGCCAGACGATGAGCCGCGACGTCGGGGTCATCCGCGACGGCGTCGGACTGTCCCGCGCCCTTGACCAGATTTCCGTCCTGGAACGCGCTTCGCCCGATGCCTTGCCACTGATGACGGCGCGGTTGGTCGTCCAGGCGGCGCTGGACAGACGCGAGAGCCGGGGTGGCCACTTCCGGTCAGACTTTCCCCAGACCTTGCCGGTCGCGCGCCACACCGTGCTGCGGCGGGCCATTGGCTCTGAGCCGTCATTGGCCAAACCCAGAGAGACAACGCCATGATCCGCAACCTGCCTGATCTGATGATCAAGCCGATCATCGTGGCCGCCCTGGCTGAAGATCTGGGTCGGGCCGGCGACGTCACGGCCCAGGCGTGTATCCCCGCCGGCACACGGATGGCCGCCGTATTTGCCGCCCGCAAGCCGGGGATCCTGGCCGGGGTGGATTGCGTTCGTCTGGCCGTCCTTGCGCTGGACCCCAAGGCCAGGGTCGATCTGCGCCTGAGTGACGGAGATGCCTTTGAGGCGGGCACGGTGCTGGTTGGGGTTGAGGCCGACGCCCATGCCTTGCTGGCTGCCGAGCGGACCGCGCTGAACCTGCTTGGGCGGCTCTGTGGCATTGCAACCCTGACCCGCGACTACGTCAGCGCCGTTGCCGGCACGGGCGCGCGGATCGCCGACACGCGCAAGACGACGCCGGGCCTGCGCGCGCTTGAAAAGCATGCGGTGGTTTGTGGGGGAGGGGTCAATCACCGCTTCGGTCTGGATGACGCGATCCTGATCAAGGACAACCACGTCGCCCTGGCCGGCGGGGTCGGCGAGGCGGTGCGCCGCGCCCGCGCCTCGGTCGGGCATCTGATGAAGGTCGAGGTCGAAATCGATCGTCTGGATCAACTCGATCCGGCCCTGGCCGAGGGGCCGGATGTCATCATGCTCGACAATTTCAGCCTGGAAGACATGCGTGCGGCGGTGACCCGCGTGGCCGGCCGGGTGACGCTGGAAGCCTCGGGCGGTGTCAACCTTCGGACCGTGCGCGCCATCGCCGGGACGGGGGTGGACGTGATCTCGGTTGGGGCGCTGACCCATTCGGTCTCGTCGCTCGATGTGGGTCTGGACATACTCTAGGACGGCTGTTGCACCGGCTTTGAGGGTGTGGCGGGTGCCCGCTTGGTCAGCCCTCTCAGCCAGGCCTGTATCGGCTTGTCGATGAGCAGATAGAACAGGCTGGCGGCCGTCAGGACGACAACCCAGGCCCCGATCCAGGCCCACCAGCCGGCCCGAACGCGCAGGGCATCCAGCCCGCTGAACCAGACCGTGCCGACAACCGCGTGGGTGAGGAAAAGGGAAAAGGACACATTCCCCAGCGCCCGGATCGCGCGGGTTCGTCTCAAACCGAGATTGTCCGCGCCGACGACGAGCGTGGCCAGGGCCACGATGGACGCCAGGGCGCTGAACTCTGACATGGGGGTGGCCTGGATGGCGACAACCGCACCCAGGGCTGCCAGGCAGCTGGCCAAGGCCACTGGGCTGCTGACCGTCCGTCCTTGCGCGAACCGGGCCAGCAGCGCGCCGAGAATGAAGAACGGCAAGGCCCTGACCACGCCGTGGTGGAAGGCCAGATTGTAGAGCGACGTGCCCAGAATGCGTTGGCTCAGCCACGCGGCCAGGATGACCATCCCAAATCCGAGAATGAGTGCCCAGCCGCGCCCCATGACGTGCCGGGTCAAAAGCCAGATCAAGGGAAACAGGGCGTAGCAGACGATCAGCGCCGACAGCGTCCAGCTCGGTTCATTCCAGCTTGGTTGATCGGTCACGCCCCAGGCGTGGATCAGAAGGGCCTGATAGATCAGGTCAGAGGTCTGGAACCGTTCGGGTGAATCCGAAGGGATGCCGAGAAAACCCGCGACAGCCAGAAGAATGGCCAGCCCGCCCAGAACAATGAGGTGGGGTGGCCAGACCCTCATCAACCGCCGCGCCAGGAAGCTGAGCGGATGGGTCTTCAGGCCATCGAGGGAGTCACCGTAGGCCCGACCCAGCACATAGCCCGAAACGATGATGAAGAAGTCCGTTGCCAGCCAACCCCGGTCCAGCATCGGATACGTGGCGGTCAGGTCGACTGGGGCATCTGACCCAAAGTGGTACAGAACGATGAAGGCGGTGGCCAGAAAGCGAAGAAGATCCAACGCGCCGGCACCTTCACCCTTGCCGGCGGGCAGGGCGCGAGAACCGGGGGGCATGGTGCGCGATCCTCCAAAACGGGACACTTGGGGCTCGTTGTGCAACCGTCGAGCCGGACGCGATCCACACAGCAAAACGCCCGCTTTCGCGGGCGCTCAACCTAGGGCTCTGAGGGGAGGATCAGGCGTCCACGGGAACCCTGACTTCGGCAGAAGCGGAAGCCGCCCGATCTTCAGCGGCCACGGCCGTGTCACCCTGGGCCGGTGCATCCGCCACATTGACGGCGACATCGGAAATGTCGGGAGCGCCAGCCTCGGCAGCCCGGCCCGTCTGCGGCACCCCGGTTGAGGGCTGGACCGATTGGGCGAACTGCGAAGCGCCGCCGCGACGACCGCCGAAGCGGTAGAAGATGTGGCTGCCGACCTGGGTGACACGCACCAACTGACCGCTCCAGCGCGGATTGACGGCTGTGGTGTGGAAATGGGTCGCGTTGCCGACCGGCGCATAGACGTGGCCGCTCAGGGCGTTGGCGGCAACGCGGCGCGCGCGCTCCCAGGCCCCGCCTTCGCGGCGACCGTGCATGGAACCGTTACAGACGAAGCTGAACTGGCAGCCCGTGCGACGTCCAGCGCCCTGATAGACGACACCGCAGACCGTCTGCGGGAAGGCCCCGTGGCGGGCCCGGTTCAGAACGACCTGGGCGACGGCCTGCATGCCCGACTGACCTTCACCCCGCGCCTCGTAATAGACGGCGGTGGTCAGGCAATCGAGGTCGCGAGAGGCTTCAAGAGCGCCATTGAGGCGGAACGGACGGGCAGGATCAACGGTGGTCCCGCCGCGTAGACCGGCTTCGGTCACGCTTTCGCGGCTGGCACGGGTCAAGGCGGCCTGGCCACGCTGCTCGAGCAGGGCCGTCAGCTGGGCCGAACGGCGGTCGCGCTGGGCATCGCCGGCAACGGTGTAGGGGTCGTGGCGGCGCGCAATATCGAGCGCGCTGGGATTGAGGCCGCCCACGGCAGCGGCAAGGGCTTCATCGGTGAAGCCGGAATCGTAGGCTCCCGCCATGCGGTAGGCCTGCCCACGAACAGTGGCCGATTGCGCGACTGCGCCGCCCAGATAGGCCATGCCCACAGCCGCGCCCACAACCCCTCCGAAAATCGCCGCAGCAGCCGAGGCGCGCTGGCGAGACATTCCGGTCTTCAAGGTCTGGATTAGGCCGCGCGCACGCTCAGGCGCACGCAGATGCGCGAAAAAAGTCACCGTTCTGGTATCCTCTGCGACGAGAGCGCCCTGGCTCCCCGACGAGTTCACCCTGGTCGCCTTTCAGGCCAGACTCAGGATGCAGAAGGCGCGCGATGGGACGAACCCGCCGCGCGCCGGAGACGCGCATTAGCCACCGGAATATGACCTCAATGTGGTCGATTTGCAAGATTTTGCTGCATCGCAGCAAGAAGCCCGTGTGGACACGCCGGCAAGAGGCCGATTGCAGCCTCGGAGTCTGTCTGGAAAAAGCCCGCCGTTAGGTGTGCCATGAGATGGTTGGTTGGGTGCATTGCAACAAATTCGCGCCCAGGGCGACGCGTGACCCCATGACGCAGCCCTCTGGGGCGAATCAGGGCGCTCGATGCGACCGCTTGGCCATTGCCGCGCGGGGAGCGACGAGTCACACTCTGCCGCACTGGTGGAGGACGACATGCGACGCAATCGTGTACTGGCCCTGGCCGCAGCTATGACAGCCTTGTCCGGCCCGGCGTGGGCCGGAGACCTTGTCTATCAGCACCATCGTAATGGCCCTGACCTGCTTGAGCAGTCCGATGGCCAGCCGTACTGGCTCCTTCTGGGCGAATGTGCCGGATTCTACGGTGCCTTGGCGAACGTGGCGACCAGCGAAGGCGACTATGATCGCGATCTGGCCGAGGGCGTTCGTTACTTCAATACGGCTGTGGCTCGCCTTCGGGCTGATCGCCAGCTTGACCGGGCTGGTGCCGTGGCCCTGCTCGAACCGCGCGTTATCCAGGCCCGCCGCGTTGGAGAATCCGGCCTGTCGCAGCCGTCAGGGGGCAGCCTGACGCCCGACCAGATTCTGCGGTCAACCTGTGGATCGGTTGACCGGATCTATCGCACCACTGCTGGTTCCTAGGTTCAGCCGGGCCTATTCCGCCGCGATGTTGGAGCCTTCGGCAGGTTTCCAGCGCAGCACCGGAGAGCGCGCCGCACGGGTTTCATCCAGTCGCCGCATCGGCGCATGGAACGGCGCGCCCTTGAAGCGGTCGACGTCGCCGGCCTTGGCGGCCGTCGCCAGCGCCCGCATCGCCTCGATGAAGCGATCCAGCTCTGCCTTGGATTCCGTCTCGGTCGGCTCGATCAGCATGGCCCCATGGACGACCAGCGGGAAATACATGGTCATGGGGTGGAAGCCCTCGTCGATCATCGCCTTGGCGAAATCGAGCGTGGTGATGTCTGTGCCCTTCAGCCATTCGTCGTCGAACAGGGCTTCGTGCATGCACGGACCATCGGGGAAGGCCGGGCTCATCAGATCCTGTAGCCGCGCCTTGAGGTAGTTGGCGTTCAGCACCGCGTCCTCGGCCACCTGACGCAGGCCGTCCGAGCCATGGCTCATCATGTAGCTGAGCGCGCGGACATACATGCCCATCTGGCCCTGGAAGGCGCACAGGCGTCCGAAGGCTTCTTTCGCCTCGCCCTCGGCCCGTTCGATCAGTTCAAAGCCGTTGTCGTCATGCACGACCCACGGCACCGGCGCGAACGGGGCCAGGGCGGCGGACAGCACCACCGGACCCGCGCCCGGTCCGCCGCCGCCGTGCGGCGTCGAGAAAGTCTTGTGCAGGTTGATGTGCATGGCGTCGACGCCCAGGTCGCCCGGCCGCACCCGCCCGACGATGGCGTTGAAGTTGGCGCCGTCACAATAGAAATAGGCCCCGGCCTCGTGGGTCAGGCGGCTGATTTCAAGAATGTCGCGCTCGAACAGGCCGCAGGTGTTGGGGTTGGTCACCATGATCGCGGCGACGTCATCGCCCAGCTTGGCGGCCAGATCGGCGATATCGACGCGCCCGTCGTCCGTCTGGGCGATCTCGACCACCTGATAGCCGACGAAGGCGGCTGTGGCCGGATTGGTGCCGTGGGCCGAGGTCGGCACCAGCACCTTGTTGCGCGGACGATCAGAGCGCAGGCCCTGACCGGCGGCCCGGTGGGCGGCGCGAATGGCCATCAGACCGCACAGTTCTCCATGCGCTCCGGCCTTGGGCGACAGGGCCACCGCCGGCATCCCCGTCAGGGTCTTGAGCCAGTGCGCCAGCGTGTCCATCAGTTCCAGCGCACCCTGCACCGTCGACATCGGTTGCAGGGGGTGGATGTCGGAAAAGCCGGGCAGGCGCGCCATCTTCTCGTTCAGGCGCGGGTTGTGCTTCATCGTGCACGAGCCCAGCGGATAGATGGCCAGGTCGATGGCGTGGTTCTTCTGG
>CAZYFY010000019.1:40062-50019 GCA_964647275.1 uncultured Brevundimonas sp. | reverse complement strand
GGTAGACGCAAGGGACTTAAAATCCCTCGGCCTCGGTCATGTGGGTTCGAGTCCCACCGCTCGCACCAGCACGACAGATCGACGTGCCGGTCGGACACACCCGCAAAAATGATTTCACAAGACGATTGACGCCGCCAAACAGTGTTATGGTACGGTCTGCCGCGTTTGGGTGTAGACGAGAGTGGGAATGTCGGGGTCGGAGAGGGACGAAACGGACGCCGAAGTCGGCGTTCGGATCAGTGGGCGCGTGAAGTGGTTCGATCCTGGCAAGGGCTATGGATTCATCGTTCCAGACGATCCGTCCGTTACCGATATGAAGGACGTGCTGCTGCACGTCACCAGCCTCAAGGATTTCGGTCACGATTCGGCGGACGAGGGCGCGACGATCAGTTGCGAAGTCGTGCGCCGGCCCAAAGGCTGGCAGGTGTCCACCATCCAGGACCTCGGCGAAGGGGAGGTGGTGGCGGATCGGTCCCAGCTGCGCAGCACCGGCTATGAGGGCCTGAAGCGCGACATGGCTCCGCGCGCCCGGCGGGCGCCGCCCGAGCCCTACGACGGTCCGGCCGAGCGGGTCACGGTGAAATGGTTCAACCGCACCAAAGGGTACGGCTTCGTCGTGCGTGACGGGGACGACAGCGACATCTTCATCCACATCGAGACCTTGCGCCGATGCGGGCTTGACGACCTGCAGCCGGGAGAGGAAGTGGAGGTGCGGTTCGCGCGCGGTCCCAAGGGGCTTGTGGTGGCCGATATCGCGTCGGACTAGACGCATTCTCCTGGGAGGTCCCGATGTCTGGGGTCCTGCGACTGGCGTTTTCGACGGCCTTGTTTGGGCTGACCCTGGCGGGCTGTACCGGCGGCGGTGATTCGGGTGGGTCCCAGGCGGGCGAGGGCGCAACCGAAGCCCTGGTTATCGTCACCGACACCGGTCGCCATGCCTTCCAGGTCGAGATTGCCGATGATGAGGCTGAGCGTCAGCGCGGCCTGATGTATCGTCCGCCCCTCGCCGACGACCGGGGCATGTTGTTCCAGTTTCCCGAGGCCGAAGAGCAGTCCTTCTGGATGCACAATACGCCCAGTTCGCTGGATATTCTCTATGTTGCGCCGGACGGTCGGATCATCTCGATCGCCCGCAACACGACACCCAATTCGGACACGCCGATCCCGTCCAATGGTGCGGCCAATGGTGTGCTGGAGCTGAGAGGTGGGCGTGCCGCCGAGATCAGCGCCGATCCAGGAGACCAGATCGTGCATTCCTTCTTCGGCAACGACTAGCGATCTGGCACAAGCCGTGGCAGAAGCGGCCTTCGCCGACGGTGACCCGGGGTGTAGCGCAGCCTGGTAGCGCATCTGGTTTGGGACCAGAGGGTCGGAGGTTCGAATCCTCTCGCCCCGACCACTGACGGACGATGAACGGAGACTCGCCCATGCTGGCCCGCATCTACAAGCCCGCCAAGACCGCCATGCAGTCCGGCAAGGCCAAGACCCATGCCTGGGTTCTGGAATTCGCGCCGGCGTCGGCCCGCACGATCGACCCCTTGATGGGGTGGACCAGCTCGGGCGACATGAACGGCCAGGTCCGCCTGAAGTTCGAGACGGAGCATGAGGCGGTGGCCTATGCCGAACGTCACGGCATCCCGTTCGAACTGTTTGAGCCGCAGACGCCGCCGTTGATCATCAAGACCTACGCCGACAACTTCGCGACCAACCGCAAACAGCCCTGGACGCACTGATTTCGGGGGGCTTGGCCCGCCGATTTTTGGGTGATGGCGGCTTGGCGTGCGACACAGTTTCAGATAGCCGGACAGGGAGCGCCCTTAGCTCAGCTGGATAGAGCATCTGCCTTCTAAGCAGACGGTCGCACGTTCGAATCGTGCAGGGCGCGCCATCTCTTCATCCTGGGCTGAAAACTCAGCTAAGGTCTTGAAGGGTAACGCTAACTCAGGCGTTCGAAACCCGTCATTCTTGTCGTATGCCAGCTGACCCGCGAAGGTCAGTTTGAGCACCGCTCTTTTGTCCTCCAAACGATCAGATTCCCAAAGAATCCAAGGGCTTGACATGTACTCAATCGCCGTTCGAAAAGTTTCGTCATAGTCCGCCAAAGGCTTGCCGCAGGCGGCGATCCTTTCAGCCAGAACGAGCTTCTCCCGTTCCAGATCGGAGATGCGGCTTTCGTAAGCAGCAACCGCCGTCCGGTTCTCGGATTCGACCACGCGGTCCAGAAGCTGAGCGACCTTATCGTCTATCGCTGCGACCTGACGGCGCAGCGTGATCTTCTCCTGCTTCGCCGTCTCCGAACGCGCGTCCCAAAGGTCCCTCAGGACCGTAGAGGCGAGTTCCACGAGTTCCGCCGATGGCGTAATGGTGCGCAGGAGTTGCCCGAAGTCGCTTTCCACGCGGTCGCGCGCAATCGACTTGCCGCGCAGATCGCAATCGGGCTGACGACACAGATAGTAGGGATAGGACTGGTTTGAGCCCTTGGACCAGTTTGCGGTCAGAGGATGCCCACAGCACCCGCACTGGACCCAGCCTCGCAGGGGGAAGTCGTCATTGATATCTGTCTTGGCGAACGTGCGGCCCTTGGATGCGAGCGCGTCCCTCACGCGCTGGAATGTCTCCAGACTGACCAGAGCCTCATGCTGGGCCTTGCGGAACGACACGTCCCAGCTCGGCAGTTCCAGATAGCCCGCGTAGAGCGGGTTGGTGAGGATACTGATCACCCGGTCGAACTTGATGCCTTGGCGCGGGCATTGCGGGAATAGCGGGCGGCTTTCTAGAAACCGCTTCACTTCCGCCTGAGAGGCGAAACGCCCCGACGCGAAGCCTTCGATAGCTTCCTTGATGATTGAAGCCACCGGCTCGTCAGGCACGAGGATCTTGCCCCCGCCCTTGGCGCGCTCGAAACGATAGCCGACAGGCGGTTGGTACACCCAGTAGCCGTTCAGGGCGCGCGCCCGCATCCGGTTCTTGGTTTGCTCGCCATTCTTCTGGCGTTGGTGCTGGGACACCGCCGCCAGCAGGTTTTCAACGAGCTGGCTGTCTGAATCTTCGCCGAACTCGATTGAAGGGGATTCTAGAACCCCGCCTGCCGAAGCGATGTCGGCGCGGAGCTTGATGTGGGCTTCCAGCCCGCGCGCAAGGCGGGAAATGTCGTCGATGATGACGACGAGCTAATCCTTCCGGTGGGACCGCAGAAAGGCCAGCATGTTCGCCATTCCGGGACGGCGGACTTGGCCGCCCGAGGCATCGTCCTTGAAGACGCCGATAACGTCGTGACCACGATAGTTTGCGTATTCGCGGCAGCGCGTCTCCTGGGACTCTAGACCGCTCCCACGAGTGGTTTGCTTCGTGTCACTGACACGGCAATATATCACTGCCTTCTGTTGTTCTGTTCTCGCCATCGCACATACCGTTGTGGTCTTCTGGACTCGAAATCGTCACAGAAGCCGAAGTTTTCATTTCACTATTCCGACTAAACGCGAGCTTAGCACTTTCGCTTGACTCTAGGGAAGCTTTGATTGGGGTTTTGCTGCGGCCTTGCTGCACAGGATGATCGCCGAAAGCGCGATCGACAAAATCCTGCATCATGCTCCGCACCACGAGGATCACTTCATCCTTCGCGGCGTCAGGCATGTCGATCGTGCCCACCAGGGCGCGGTATCGTTGCAGGTCTGTCGGAGCAATCTCCAGCAAGCAAATCCTCTTCCCGCCCTGTGGGCGACGCACGCTTTCGGTTGCGTCAGAGGTTAGCTCTCTGTTTTCGGCCCCTTGGGGGAAACCGGCCTACTGAAATAGTGCGTAAAATATCTCCAATGTATAACGCAGCAAACATCACTTGTAATATACTTACATTATAACAGCATAACTTGTCATAATGCAACTTATGATTAGTTCTCCTCGCCTGAGTGAAGCTTCCGAACGTCGCGGATTTGCTGGCTCCAAGGCGCAACCGCATAAAATGGAGGCCTGTCGCACACGAACAGATGCGGCCAGCCCGCAATCTTGATGATCTGCCTGCCAGCGCCTACGGCGCGGATTCCCTCACTTTGCAGCACGCTTCGACGACCTTCGCCGAGGTTTGCACCAGCAGCTTCGACCACGCCGCCGCTATGGTTCACACCGTGCAGCAATACGGTTTTGTTGCCTGACCACTTCTCAATGTCGCGCAGCAGTTCAGGCTCTTCGACGGCGACGAAGTTCATGAGCGAGGCCTGATCCTCAAATTCCTTGACGGCCTCGCGGGACCAGCGACCTTCAAGCGAGAAGCGCCCCTGGGCGTAGAACCAGAGTTGAATGCCTTTCCCGCGATAGAGGCGCAGCGCCTTCATGATCGCGGGCGCGGGCGGAAGCTGGGGAAACTCATCCAGCAGGAATGTCGTGCGCAGCGGCCCGCGCGTTCCGGCAATCGCTTCGATTGCGTGGTTGAGCACGAGACTGACCCACGGCGCAACCGCTTCGAGCTTCTCGCTCGGGGCGATCAGATAGACCGTATGGGGCGCGGTCTTGAGCGCGCCGAAGTCGAAATCGTTCGCAGCCGTCGATGCAGCCAGCGTCTTGCCCGGCTCGAACGATGCCAACGCCGCAATGGCGTCTTCCTTGTAAGCCTCAAACTGCTTGGGCGCTTCATTCTGCGCTGAAAGAAAGCCCCCAGCCTTCCCTTCGATGCCAGGGAGGCCGCAATCCATCATCATCGCCAGATCAGCCCCGAGGCTATAGGCGTTCACGAACTCCCAAAGACCCGCGAGCGTGCAGCGCGCGGGATCGAAATGCGCGAGGTATTCCATTCGCGTGGCGAGGAGCCGCCGCGCGCCCGGCCTCACCCAGCTATTCGTGTCCTTGGGCTGCGGGGGCAGGAGAATATGCGCGATCTCATCGGCCTGAGTGTCGATTTGCTCGCCCCTCGCAACGCGCTCGACCAAACCCTGCAATGGATTGATCCTTGCGTTCGGAAGGCCCTGGAGACCGAAGGGGTTGAGATAGATGCACCGCTCGCCGAGCGTCTCGCTCCGATGATGACGCGAGGCGAAGGCGTTCTCGCCGTCCTTCACGTCCACAACGACGAGACTGCGCCCGCGTAAATGCGCGAGGTTCGGCAGGATCAGATCGCGCCCCTTGCCGGAGCCAGTGCGCGCATAGGTGAGAAGGTGGCCGTCTCCGCCGAAGAAGGCGAGGCGACCTTCTATGCCGCCGACATAGAGGCCCGACGTATCGAACAGCCCGAGTTGCTCCGCATCGCCCTGCGCGCCCAGCCTCCCGTCGCCGTAGACGTTGGAAGGCTTGGCGTTCCGCATCTCACGCTCGCGCGCATCGGCACGACGGCGCGAAGCCTCCGCATAGGACTGCTGCTCCAGACGGGAATGCAGGGACATGACGCCCTGCATTCCGGCCATGAAATGCCCGCGCCCCACGGTCGCTATTCCAGATCGAAGTGAGGTTGATCGTCGCTCAGCCGTGGCGGCGCAGGAAGCGGAAGAGGTTCGATACGCGCCAGTTCAGCCTGGACCGCATCGGGCGACGGCAGGTTGGCATCCCAGCCTTCAATCGAAACGGTCGCGCCACTCATCGCGGCGGCGTTCAGATCGGCACTCAGTGAGTCGGCGAGGTCGTCGCCATACTGAATCGCTGCGTCCCCCGCGCCGGGCGAGAACACGTTGATAATCTGGCCGATTGTGCGCGAGAAGTTGCTGATCCCACGCTCGCCGCCGCGCGTCTGGCTGGAGAGGCGGATCTGCGCATTCGGCAGATCGCCCTGAATGCGGGCGGTCGCTTCCGCATACACGCGGGCGCGATCATAGCTCGCTTGATAGTAGCCGAGCGCCGCCTGATTGGCGGCGCGGTAGTTCTCCTGGTTCTGCGCATTCACCAGCCGGACCTGTTCCAGCCAGGCGTCATATTCAGATTGCTGCTGCAGTTCGGCGGCTTTGACAGCCGCCTGAATGCGCGCGTCGTAAGAGCCGACAAGCGTAGAAGGTTTGAAGGCGCTTGGCGCGAACATCTCGACGCCGAAGAAGACTGACGCCGCGACCGTGACCGTCGCGGCGGTCTTTACGAAGCTCGGGATGACAGGGCGACGTTCGGGATAAAAGGTCTGGATGGGCGGAAGAGCGACGGGCGGACTCGGCGGCCCGCCCGTCTGTCTCGGCTGATTGCCAGTGTAGTCGATCTCGTAGGCCATGTTCGCTCTCCGAGCGGCGAAAGCGCCGCTCGGGAAGCTTGAAGTCAGGCGGCATCGCCTGTGGGGCCAAGTTCACGCAGTTTGCGTACCTGATCTCTGACTTCCTCAGGACGCCGATAGTATCGACCTAATGAATCTGATTTGTAGGCAATCTGTACCGCTACGGACAACGCCTTGAGCCGGGGGATGACGCGCCTCTGAGCCTTTTGACGTGGAGTCCGAGTAGCCAGCCGTAGAAAGTCCGAAAACCACCCATCATCATCGTCTGCCAACAGGCTAAGCACGTCGAAAGTCTCGGTATCGATGACTTCCCCGGTGTCCGCATCAATGATGCGACCCGCAAAATCTCGAATGCGCTCGATCATGAAATCGGGGATGTCACGACGCGCCATATCCAAACCTGCGAGAAGGTTGGCCAGGCGCTGAAGCTGGTCAGGCTGTCCGATTTCGGACGCCTTCGGCATCCAGATCACATCGACGTTGTCGCGCCCACTGCGGACGACGACATAGCGCAGGTCCCACAGGCCTTGCAGGAAGTCAGCCAGCTTGAAGGTCTTATCAATCACGGCTCCGCTCCATTCTCCCGGCGCTAGTTCGCCTGACTTTGCCGATTAGCGCCACTCGATATGGGGAGTGGGGGAAAGTTGGAATTTCTCGCGCTCATGACGAAGCCGTGCGGTCGCGGGCCTCAGGTCATGGGGTCTGATCGCACCCGTCGCGCTTTCAACGCGGCTCACTTCCGCGCCTCGACAAGTCTCAGCTTGTGCAGCTCCGCCCCCGTTCCGGGCGAGGGCGTTTGAAACCGCTCCTTTGGGCGCGCTCCGGGCGGCCCCATGAGGTCAGCGACGGTCGCGGCCTCCTGACAAAGGAGCACGAAAATGACTGCACTTATCCAAACCCCGCCGAGCCACCGCCTCTACAGCGTGCGCGGCAACGGCGATAGCAGCCGCTGGACCGAAATCGGAGCCGCCTGGCCCAACCGTGACGGTCGCGGCTTCACCTTCCAGATGGCCGCCACTCCGATCAATGGCCGGATCGTCATGCGGGAAATCCGTCCCCGCGAAGGAGGTCAGCAATGACCTCCGACACAGCCCGCATCCGCCAGCTCAACGACTGGTTCCGCTCCACCTTCATCGGAGGCCGGGTGATAATCACCGGAGGGGTTCGCGCCCAGGGCCAGACCTTTGAGTCCGAAGCGGTCGAAAGGGTTCAGACCTTTTCCGCCTTCTCTAGGGACAACGATCCTTATGACGAGCACGACTTCGGCAGCTTCGAGATCGACAGCACGAAAGTCTTCTGGAAGATCGACTACTATGATCGCACCCTGGCGGCAGGATCAGAAAATCCTGCTGACCCCAGCCAGACCACTCGCGTCATGACGATCATGCTGGCGAATGAGTACTGAGCTACAGGCCCGGCTCGCGCCGGGCCTCACTGCTGTCAAAAATCTCTCGTGCGATATCGGGTAAAATCGGGTATTATCGGGTATGGAATCGGATATCCGGGCGACCCGATAATGAGGGAGCCGCATCTTACACTCGGTCCCGACCTCGTAAAACTCATCGCCGAAATCGACGAGTTCAAGGGGAAGTGGGAAGCCCTCAAGACGCTCTCGCCTGATCGGCTGAGCGCCCTGCGTAAAGTCGCGACCATCGAAAGCATCGGGTCGAGCACCCGTATCGAAGGCGCGAAGCTGAGCGACGCCGAGGTGGAAGACCTTCTCTCTCAGGCGCTCTCCATCAAGTCGTTCAAGACGCGCGATGAGCAGGAGGTCGCCGGATACGCCGAGGCGATGGACCTGGTTTTCGAGGCGTTCGAGGACATGCGCCTCACTGAGAACCACGTCCGCCAGCTTCACCAGACGCTGCTTCGGCACAGTACCAAGGACGCGCGCCATCGCGGCTCGTACAAGACCCTTTCCAACAACGTCGTTGCCTTCGATGCCGACGGCAACGAGATCGGCGTCGTGTTCGAAACGACCACCCCGTTCGACACGCCGCGCGAAATGGAAGAACTGGTCGCTTGGGCACGTAAGGCCATCGACGAGGAGGCGCTTCATCCGCTCCTCATCGTCGCCGTGTTCGTGGTGACGTTCCTCGCCATCCACCCGTTCCAGGACGGCAACGGGCGGCTGTCGCGCGTCCTGACCACGCTGCTCCTGCTGCGGGCAGGCTACGCCTACGTGCCCTACGCATCGCTGGAGCGTGTCATCGAGGAGAACAAGGACCTCTACTACAAGGCCCTGCGCCGCACCCAGACGACCCTGAAATCCGACGCGCCCGACTGGCAGCCGTGGGTCGGCTTCTTCCTGCGCTGCGTGAAGAAACAGAAGGACGCGCTCGCAGTCCGGCTGGAGAGGGAGCGTGTCGCAGCAGGGGATGAAACCAATCTGCCGGACCTGTCGCTTCAGGTGCTGAAGGCCCTGCGATCACAGGAGCGGCTGACCATTGCGCAGTTGGCGGAAATCACGAACGCCAACCGGAACACGCTCAAGGTCCGCCTGCGTGAGCTTGTCCAGGCCGGGCGCATCAGCCAGCATGGCAAGGCGCGGGCGACTTGGTACGCGCTTCGTTAGAGCCTGCCTGACGATCCCGGCGACCTTCCCAAAATGCGCGCTTGGCCTTGCTAACTCGATCCGCAAGATGTGCGTGGTAGTACCACGCCAATCTTGGCAAGGGGGCCCACTGCGTGCCCCCGTTGCATCCCCCCGGCCGGGCGGCCCTTCAAATAAACCCGTCGCATATCCGGGACATCCCGGAAGCTCAGGGTTCTTTTCAGGGCCGCAGCACCGCCTGGCCGGTGCATCACCAGTCAGGGAGCCTTCGAGCTCCCCTACACCCCATGACCAGCCGTGCGACTGCTGGACCTCTCGCCAACCCTTCGCGGATTGGATGCCGGCAGGGCTTTCGCGCCCATGCACCACGACGATGGGAAGTCAGCTCCCCTCGACCCTCGATCAGGTGCTCACGCCCTGAACCCGTGCCAGCGTTTCCGCGCTGGACCAGGACGAGAGGCGGCCTCTCGATCCCAACTTAGCTATTGAGAAAGTGGACAAAATAGCCATTATGGTTTTTTTCTGCGCGGGGGCGTCCATGAAAATGATCTCGGCCAAAGAGGCCAAGAACGCCTTCGGCCAGTTGATTGAGTCCGCTCTGGTGGAGCCGATCGCCGTTGCCAAGCACGGAAGACCGGTCGTCGTGGTCATGCGCTTCGACGATTTTGAGCGCCTCACCGGGAGGGCCCAGGCCCAAGGTCAAAAGCCGACGCTGAATCCCTGATGCGATCGAGCGATAGACGTGCCGCGCGGCGAGCCTGGCGGACTGACAAAATGCGGAGAAGTCGGAGGGCTTCTCCAAGGAAGAGTGCATTGACGGAACACAACGCGACCTATCCCGTGGTGGATATCTTCGCCGGGCCGGGAGGGCTCGGCGAGGGGTTCGCGTCTGTAAGTGACGAGTCGGGCAAGGCGCGCTTTGAAAGCGCCGTAGCGATTGAAAGGGACGAGCATGCCCATGCCACTCTCCTGCTGCGTCATTTTCTGAGGCACTTTGGCCAAGAGGGACCGCCCGACGACTACTATGAGATGTTGAATGGCAGGATCGAACTGGCCGATCTGTATCGGCGTCACAAAGTTCCGTTCGAGAAAGCGTGCAAGAGTGCTTTGCGTGTCGAGCTCGGGCCTCAAAACCACGAACGGGTACGAAAGGCGATAACGGACAGGCTGGGCCAATCTCAAAAATGGGCGTTGGTTGGCGGTCCTCCGTGTCAGGCCTACTCACTTG
>CAZYFY010000019.1:0-40052 GCA_964647275.1 uncultured Brevundimonas sp. | reverse complement strand
TTGTCGGCCGATCGCGAATGATGGGCGATCCAGGGTTCGAAAAGGACGAGCGGCATTTCCTCTATCGAGAATACCTGAAGATCATCGCGGATCATCGGCCTCCCGTGTTTGTCATGGAGAATGTGAAAGGCCTGCTGTCGGCGCAGATTGACGGTGAACCTATGATCAACCGGATTGTGGCCGACCTGCGCAATCCTCGGGCCGCAATCGAGGGCGGCCTCAACGGTCTCAGCTATCGCCTGTACGCCCTCGCTGAGGATGAGCAGCCGGAACAGTCTGTTGATCCCCGACTATTCCTGGTGCGCGCGGAAAAGTTCGGAGTGCCACAGGCGCGGCACCGCATGTTCATCGTCGGAATCCGCAGCGACATCGACGTGAAACCCGCACGTCTGAAGCCTTCGAAGTCACCAACGGTCAGGCAGACGATTGGCGATCTGCCGAGACTAAGAAGCAGGGTCTCGCGTGGCGGGGAGCGCTCCGGAACCTGGCTGAAGGAATTGTCAGAGCTTCGGATCGTGGCGGACGATGAACTGTGGTCTCCAGAGCCAGCCGGACTGAAGACGCGACTTGAATCCATCCTCGACCAGCTGGATGACCGACTGCCGCATTCTGAAAGCGCGAAGCCGACGTTTTCAGCTATGGGCTTCCCTGCTCTCGAAGGCATGCGGGATGACCGACTGACCGGTGTCAGCGCTCACGAGGCCCGTACGCATATGCCCTCCGATCTGCGGCGGTATCTGTTTGCCTCGGCTTTTGCTGAGCTTGCTGGCCGCTCTCCGAAGCTCTCGGACTTTCCGGCCGCTCTTCTTCCTGCGCACCAGAATGTGCAGCAGGGTATCGACGGGAAAATGTTTTCAGACCGGTTTCGCGTCCAGCTCGCAGATCAGGTCTCAACCACAGTGACGTCACACATCAGCAAGGACGGGCACTATTTCATCCACTATGATCCTGCCCAGTGCCGCAGTCTCACAGTCAGGGAAGCGGCTCGCCTGCAGACATTCCCGGATAACTACGCATTTCAGGGGCCCCGCACTGCGCAGTTTCACCAAGTTGGAAATGCCGTTCCCCCACATCTCGCCGCTCAGATCGGCGAAATCATCGCGGACGTTCTGGATGCGATGAAAGGCGGGCGGTGATGCCGGACCTCCTAACTCCTGAGCGTCGCAGCTGGAACATGTCCCGCATCAAGGGGAAGAACACCGGCCCGGAAGTTCTTCTGAGGAGCCTGCTGCATCGTGAGGGTTATCGCTTTCGACTGCACGATGCGAAACTGCCTGGTCGCCCCGACATCATTCTCCCCCGCCATAGAGCAGTCATTTTTGTGCATGGGTGCTTTTGGCACCGCCACAAGGGCTGCCGCTTCGCGACGATGCCGGGGACACGGCAGGACTTCTGGCAGGACAAGTTCGACCACACGGTGGAGCGCGACAGACGCAAGCAGCATGAGCTTGAACTGCTCGGCTGGCGTGTGCTCACTGTCTGGGAGTGCGATCTGAAGAAGGATGCGGCCACGGTCGTTGGCAACATAAAGAGCACTCTGGGGGGAAGGTAATGGCGACACCGCATCGTTTGCCGCCGAGTGCGGCCTGCCTTTCCGCATCGATGCGGGACTTGGGCTATTCCCTCGAAGCAGCGGTTGCCGATCTCCTCGACAACAGCATTTCGGCGGATGCCGGAGCCATTGAGATTTTCTGCGAAGCGGCAGTTGCGGAACCGATCCTCGTTATCCTCGACGATGGTTGGGGCATGGACGCCGCGCAGCTTCTTGCCGCCATGAGGCACGGCACGGCAAACCCGCGACAGGAACGTTCACCCCGCGATCTCGGCCGATTTGGCCTGGGGCTTAAGACCGCATCATTCTCTCAATGTCGGTCCCTCACAGTTGTAAGCGCGAAGAACGGCGTCCTCTCCGGTGCTCAATGGGATCTTGATGTCATCGATGCCGCCGACGACTGGATTCTGAGCATTCTCGACGACGAGGATATTCGTGCCCTTCCGTATGTGGATCGCCTCGGATCGCATGGGACCGCTGTCATCTGGCGTAAGCTCGATCGACTTCTGGAAGACGAGAGCAGCAGTCGCCGGGACGAGATCGTCAACGAGAAGCTGGACGTTCTCGATAAGCACCTGTCCCTCGTATTTCACAGGTTCCTTGCGGGAGAAATCAGAGGGAGGACCCGGATCACCATCTCGGTGAACGGCCATTCCGTTGAGCCGTTCGATCCGTTCTGCAGAAAGAACACGCATACCCGTCATCTGCCCGAGGAGCTGGTACACATCGGTGGCGCGACTGTACGGCTCCAGCCGTTCATCCTGCCGCATCACTCAAACCTGACTGCACGGGAATACGACTTCTACCAGAACCGAAGCGACTTCATTTCCAACCAGGGCGCATACATTTATCGCAATGGTCGCCTCATGGCCTGGGGAGACTGGTTCCGACTGATCCCCAAAGGAGAAGCCACGAAACTGGCACGGGTCCAGATCGATTTCCCGAACAGCCTGGATGAGGCGTGGACGATCGATATCAAGAAGTCCCGTTCCCGGCCCCCGCTACCTGTCCGTGAGCGGATGCGTCAGATAATTTCTCAGGTATCCGGTGCCAGCACGACAGTTCATCGGGGGCGAGGGCAGAAGCTCTTTCATGAAGTGTCCGCTCCCCTCTGGGAACGCTACGCCGATCAGAACGGTATCCGATATGCACTGAACCGGGATCATCCGCTCGTGCAGAACCTTGCAGAGCGGTTGGATGCTGACGGGCTTCGAGGCTTCGAACTTGTCCTCGCATCGGCAGCCGCCTCTTTGCCAGTCGAGATGATCTATTCGGACTACTCGACCAGCCCTCGGGAGGTGCTCCAGAGGCTATCGACCGAGGACTTTCGCGGACAGCTTCACGACCTCAGAACGGCCCTGTGGGGCGCAGGTCCTGCGGACGAGAAAATGTTCCGGGACATACTGAAATCAACCAGACTCTTCGACGATCACCCCTCTGTCGTTGACGACTACATACGGACGGAGATGAAATGAGCCGCGCCCAGAACGATAAGGAAAAGGTGCTGATCGCGGCCATCATTGGCGCCTTCGACAGCGAAGGCGATCTGCCGTCGCGGGCGGACATAAAGGCGAAAGCCAACGCTCTGGCCCCGCTGCTTGGATACGATGGCGACATTGAGAACATAGTCACCACGGCAGAGTCGGAAATTCCCTCCCGTATGAATGCTGGCGTGTCGTTGGTGGATGTCGAGGCGGCGCACGACGAGGATTGGATTCGAAAACGCGAGATAGAGGCCACCTATGCCGACGCATATGGCGCATATCTTCGCGGTCAGGGCTGGAAGCCCAACGTGGTCAACACGCTTCTCAACGGTGACGGGTCAAAGATCCTGGGCCTGCTCCAAGACCCTACCGACGAAGGCGAATGGAAGCGACGTGGTCTAGTCATAGGCCATGTCCAGTCCGGCAAGACCGCCAACTACATGGGCGTCATCGCTAAGGCAGCCGACGCTGGATACAAGTTCATCATTGTCATTGCGGGCATTCACAACAATCTGCGGAAGCAGACCCAGCAGCGAGTCGATGAAGGATTCGTGGGGCGCTCCAGCGATCCGGCAGACCGTGTGAACATCGGAGTAGGTCTCGACCGGAATTATCCCAACCCGGTCACTCTCACCAACATAAATTCAGACTTCAATAAGCAGACCGCAAATGTAAGCGGGGCACAGCTCAACGACTTCAAGAATCCCGTCATTCTAGTCATCAAGAAGAACGTGAAGACGCTGGAAGCGCTGCACACCTGGTTGCGCGAGCTCAACGCCAAAGGGCATGAGCGGATTGCGGACGTGCCAATGCTGGTCATCGACGATGAGGCTGACAACGCCTCGATCAATACCAACAAGCCGGACATCAACCCGACCGCAACAAACGCCTGGATCAGGAAGATTTTGCGGCTCTTCACCAAGAGCTGCTACGTCGGATATACGGCGACACCCTTCGCGAACATCTTCATTGATCCGGATGCCTTCGACAAGGACGCGTACGAAGAGCTATTCCCCAAGGACTTCATCCACTCGCTGGACGCTCCAACGACATACTTCGGGCCGGACAAGGTCTTTCTCAATGAGGAGAGCAGCAACGCGATCCTTCGTCAGATAAGCGACTGTGAGGAGTATCTGCCGATCAAGCACAAGAACGGGATGCCGGTCCCAGAGCTCCCTCCGAGCCTGTATCGGGCGCTGGATCAATTCATCATTGCTCGTGCAATCCGCAATCTGCGGGGTCAGGAGCGCAAGCACTGCTCCATGCTGATCAACGTGTCACGGTTTGTTTCCGTGCAGAAGGAGGTACGGAGTTTCATCGATCTGCGCCTTGGCCGGATTCGGGACGCCGTAAAGGCCAATTACATGATGCCTGAAACGGCGTCTTCAAAGAACGAGTACATGGCGCGACTGCGCGAAGCCTTTGACGTCGAATTTGCACATAGTGAGTTCGTCGGGCGTCACTTCACGTGGGAGGAGGTGAAACCCGCTCTGTGGAGCGTGTTTGATAATCTACGGACTTACGTGGTGAACAGCAAAAGCGATGAGGTGCTGGATTACGCCCGGTATGAGAAGGACGGAGTCGGCCTCACCGCCGTCGCTATCGGCGGCCTGAGCCTCTCTCGTGGTCTGACCATCGAGGGCCTCACCGTCAGCTATATGTACCGCAACACGCAGATGTACGACACGCTGATGCAGATGGGCCGCTGGTTCGGCTACCGCCCTGGCTACGAAGATGTCTGTCGCGTCTGGCTGCCGACCGATTCCATCAACTGGTATAAGCACATCTCCCTGGCCTCGGAGGAGCTCCGCCAGCAGATCATCCGGATGCGACAGGCCGAGATGAGTCCGCGAGACTTCGGCCTCTACGTCAGATCACACCCCGACAGCCTTCTGGTCACTGCCGCAAACAAGATGCGCAGCGGGGAAAAGGTCGTGCTGAATCAGAACCTGACCGGGACGCTCCATGAGAGCTGGCTTCTTCCGCTCGATCCGAAGACCAACAAGGAAAATGAGAGTCTGATCGAGGAATACTGGCGCGACGGATTTGGCGGGCAGGTTACGCCCACCGAAAAGGGCTGGTTCATTGCCGATGTAGATGTCGGGAAGGTCGATGAGTTCCTGCTTCGCTTCAAATCCCACAAATCCGCGCGAAAACGGAAAGCGGACGCGATCGAATACCTCCTGAAGATCGCTGACAAATTTCCCAGGGCGGACATATTGCTCATTTCCAAAGGTGCAGGCGACGAGAAAGCCTACCGCCTCGGCGCGCAGGAGCGGACAGCCGAGGGGGCCAATGAGGACGGGTGGGCGATTTCAGGTTACCGCGTCGCCAGCCGTGGAGACGAGAAGCTGGGCCTAGGCGATCAGATCGCCGAGGCAGAGCAACTCGCGGCGGAGGAGTCAAAGTCTAGGAAAAAGAAGCCCTCGGATCTTCACTATCGGATCGTCCGCAATAAGCCGCTGCTGATGATCCACGTTCTGAAACCCACTGAGAATCCTGCTTTCGAGGGCTGCAGAGTTCCAGCCTGGGGGTTGAGCTTCCCGGCTGGCCTTTATGGGCGCGAGTTCGAGGTCGAAGTGATCGCGAACAAGGTCTGGATGGAGGAAATGTACGGTTCGTTGGAGGACCGTCCCGAGGATGATGAGGATTACGATGACGAGTAAACCTCAGCCTTGGGATGGTGTTCCCACTCCAGCAAACGACCTTAGTGTTCTCAGGGTGGCGGAAGCTGCCGGGGTGCCGATCTACTGGGGTCGCGACACCACCGGCGGATGCCTGCTGATTGTGGAACTTGATGGTGACCACACCAGCACATTCCGCCGCGATACCCTCCGACTGCACGGCATCGATGTTGATCTAAGAAACAGCGATGCGGTCGGACGGCAGCGGCTGATACTGACGCTGGAACGCCACATCGACAGCGACCTTTTCCTCGGCCTGTGCGAGACGCTTATTGCCAGCCTCAGGGAGGTATCTGATCCACCTACTGCCCTGGCGGTCACTCTTGCACACCTGAAGCGTTGGAAGGCTTTTCTTTCTGGACGTAATGCGAGGCTGCTCTCACCCGAGGAGGTTCGCGGCCTGATCGGCGAGCTGCACGTTCTACGGAAGCTCTACGGAGAAACGCTTACTCAGACGGGGGCGGTTGATGCCTGGTGCGGGCCGGACGACTCCCATCAGGATTTCATTTTCAGCAACCGCGCGATTGAAGTTAAGTCGTTCTCCGGGCGCGAGCGTAGCGCCGTCCGCATATCTTCAGAGGATCAGCTGGAATCTCTGGCTGATGACCTCTTCCTGCTGACCCAGCGCCTCAGCGACATGCCCGGCTCCGATCAAGCAAGATCGTTGAACGAGATCGTTGCTGTCATTGAAGGCGAGCTTAGCGATGCCGGGGCAATCGAGCAGTTTGGCGATAAGCTCGCCGGAATGGGCTATGCCCCCTTGGTTGAGTACGACACGCCGCGCTTTGTGGTGAGCGGACTTCAGGGCTACCGGGTGGGCGAGGCTTTCCCGCGCCTCATCCGATCCAAGCTGCCGAAGGGTCTGGCAAAAATCTCTTACGACATCCAGCTGGAGGCCATCGCGTCATTTGCCTGCGATGAAACGGCGATGTTCGGGAAACCCTGACATGGAGATGACCCCCGAAGAGTTCTTTCACGACTTCCGGCAGGATCTGCTCGCCGGGGCCGAGGCAAATGGCAGCTTCCTGCTGACCGAGTTTATGGAGACCGTATCCCGCGAGTTGGTCGAGACGGGCTTCAGCGAAGGCTTTGAGTTCGCGCACTACCGCGCCCAGCGCGGCCTCAGAGTCGATGGGTACTGGTTCAATGACGAAGGCGGGCTGGACCTCTTCATCGCTGACTTCGACAGCAGGACAGAGCTTGCGTCGCTCACCCGTACGGAGGTGGAT
Organism: uncultured Brevundimonas sp.; assembly: GCA_964647275.1. GTDB lineage: Bacteria > Pseudomonadota > Alphaproteobacteria > Caulobacterales > Caulobacteraceae > Brevundimonas. Next base: position 33,103 of record CAZYFY010000019.1, on the reverse strand, counting down.
GCGGCGTTCAAGCGGGTCTCCAACTTCTTCGAGGCCAGCCTGCTGAAGAACCTCGCGTCCGAACTCGAGGTGACCTCCCCCGAGTACGGCCTTGCCCGTCAGATTGCCGACAGAAAATCGCTGATCCGGCGGCTCAATCTGATCTTGGTGTCAGAAAGAACTCTTAGCGACCGAATCCAGGCGCTGCATGAGGCGACAACGGCCGGGATCACAACAACCTACCACGTCTGGGACATGTCCCGTCTGCACCGGCAGCGGAGTTCGCGAAGTCACAAGGAGGCCCTCGACCTCGACTTCGAGATGATGTTCGGAACAGGAATTCATTGCCTCCCGGCCCACCTGGGGGCGGACACCTACCAGTCGTACCTCATCGTTATGCCGGGGAGCATACTCGCTACGCTATACGAAAAGTACGGCGCGCGGCTTCTGGAGCAGAACGTCAGAACCTTCCTCCAGGCCCGAGGCAAGGTGAACCAAGGCATCCGCACGACTATCGTGTCGGAGCCGAATATGTTCTTCGCTTACAATAATGGGATCACAGCGACGGCTCAGGGTGTCGAGACGAGGCAAGAGGAAAACGGCCTCCAGATCACTCGCATCACCGACCTTCAGATTGTGAACGGCGGCCAGACGACGGCTTCGCTTTTCCATACCCGACGCAAGGACAAAGCCGACCTCGCTCACATCTTCGTTCAGATGAAGCTTTCTGTGATCGATAGCGAGGCAAGCGAAAAAGTCGTGCCCCGGATTTCCGAGTACGCCAACACCCAGAACCGGGTGCAGGCCGCCGACTTCTTCTCCAATCACCCGTTTCACATCCGCATGGAGGAATTCTCACGGCGGCTGTGGGCTCCGGCTGGAAAGGGCGCGCAGCGAGAGACCAAATGGTTTTATGAGAGGGCGCGCGGCCAGTATGCCGATGCCCAGGCCAAACTCACGCCGGGCGAACAGCGGCGCTTCAAAGCCGAGAATCCCAAACCGCAGATGTTCACAAAGGCCGAACTCGCGAAGTTCGAGAACGTCTGGGACGATCATCCTCGATTTGTGAATCTGGGCAGCGACAAGAATTTCGCCCGCTATGCAGGCCGGATCGGCAATGAGTGGGGAAAATCGTCCGACAGTTTCAACGAGGCATATTTCAAGAGGGCAGTCGCGCGAGCGATCATCTTCAAATCAACACAGCGGCTGGTCTCAGCACAGCCATGGTACACCGACTACCGCGCCAATATCGTTGCCTACACGCTCGCCGTCATAAGTGAGTTGACGAAGAGGCAGGGTAAAAGTCTCGACTTCCTTCGGATATGGAATGCCCAAGCGATAAGCCCGCTCTTGGAGAGCACTCTCGCTTCAGTTGCGCGCGCCGTTAACGACGAGCTGCTGAACCCGCCGGAGGGCATTTCCAACATCTCTGAATGGGCCAAGAGGGAGCTGTGCTGGACCCGAATGCTCGACAAGATGGATCGCTTTGCCGAGCTTTTGCCGGATGATTTCGAGAGTGAGCTCCTCTCTCGCGAAGAGCAGCTGACCGAGAAGAAGGATGCCCGAAATACGCAGAAGATTGACAATGGCATTGAGGCCCAGACCCGCGTTCTGGCTATCCCGGCTGCGAAGTGGGCAAATGTTCGGTCAACGCTTCAAAGCAGAAGGCTGCTGACCCCAAAGGAACTTGGCGTTCTCGACATCGCTGCGCAGATGCCGAGCCGGATTCCGACCGAGAAGCAGTGCGGGGTTCTGGTGGAAATCTTGGAAAAGGCTCGCGGTGAGGGCCTCGCTCCCGACTGATTCATTCCCAGCGGACTCCGGTCGCGAGGTAGTTTCGTATCACGGACCGAAGAAGTGCGCCGCCATCCTGAGGAACGGCGTATCTGTACACGTCTGGCTGGATCGCCACCCATCCGTTCATGAGATCACTCCCGGCAGTTTGCCGGGTCAGGCTCACAACTAATGGTCGAAACATGTGGATAACGTCGTGTTGCGAATTGGCGTCGCGCCCCACATGGCTAGAATTGTCGTATTCAACCGACATCATAGCGGAGCATCTGATTAGGACATGGTCGACTACTTCAGGAACAACGAAATATCGTTTCGCCTGATTACGACGCCCAATTCCGGCTTCCGGCCCGGGCAACTCGGTTCGCTCCACGCCGTTCTGTCCCATTTCTCAGTTTACGAAGAACCGGCGACGCTGTGTTTACCCACCGGCTACGGCAAGACGGCTGTGATGATGGCGCTTCCGTTCATACTGCAGGCTCAGCGTGTCCTTGTGGTTGAGCCGTCCGACGCGTTGAGAAAGCAAACGGCGCAACACTTCAAAGACCTTTCCACGCTCCGAAAGATAGGTGTTGCTCAAGCAGTCACCTTCAATCCCAGTGTCCTCGCACAGAAGGGCCGGCCGGCGAGTGCGCAGGAGTGGGAGGCCTTTCGAGACCATGACGTTGTCGTTTCGACGCCCCAAAGCACATCACCAGGCATTGCCCCTGACGCTCCCGCCGATCTGTTCGACCTGATTATTTTCGACGAAGCACATCATGCTCCGGCCGATTCTTGGGCGTCCTATCTCGAACATTTCCGCGGGGCTCGGTTCGTATTCGTAACCGCTACGCCATTTCGCCGTGATCGTAAGCCGATCCCCGGCCGATTAGCGTATTGGTATCCCGTGTCAAAGGCGTCGCGTGAAAAGGCGTTTGGAAAAGTCCGATTCACGTCGGCGCCAGTTCGCAACGACCAAGATGAAGAAGCAGTCGACAGAGCTGTTGCGCACGCAGCAGCCGGTCAGTTGAGGCGCGACCGAGATGCTGGCTTCGATCACCGCATCTTTGCTCGAGCTTCGTCGATCACCGCCGCTCGCGACCTTGTGGCGGTCTACGCGAGGGAAGGCGCAACGATGGCGGCGATCGCCAGTCATGTTTCAAAGCGACGGCAGGAAGATATTGAAGCGCAGTTGATTGACGGGTCGCTTGATGGGGTGATCTGCGTCGACATGTTCGGCGAAGGCTACGACTTTCCCAAGCTCAAGATCGCAGCGCTTCACGCGCCACATAAGTCGCTGGTCCCCACGCTTCAATTCATCGGACGGTTTGCGCGGACCAATGACGCAGCCACCGGCGATGCAACTTTGGTTGCGCCGCTGAGTAGGCTCAAGTCTGCGAATGTGAGGCTGTTCCAGGAGGGCATCGACATCGCCGAATTGATCGACGATGCCGCTCAGGAGCAAATTGCGGACGCAGAAGCTAATCGACAGATCCTGGATGTTCTGAAACCGCGCCGCCAGGCTGACTCCGACTACGACGCTGTTACTCCGCTATTGTTAGAGCTCTACGCGCACGCTCGGATATTTCATTGTGGCCAGCGTCCGGATTTTTCACTGTTCAAGGACACAGTTGGCCGCCGCTTGCAGCTGGTGAAGCAATGGTCATCGGATGACGGCCTCATTGCCTTGCTACTGACGATCGACAATTCCCCGCCAAACTGGGCGACCTCCGATGTCATCGCGAACGTCCGGCATGACGCATTTCTGCTGGCATTCAATGAGGCGACCAACCTCTGCTTTATTGGATCGACACGTAGAACTGATCGGCTCTACATCGAGCTCATGCAGACGGCTTGCGCTGATCAGCACCGGCCAATCAGCTACGATGAAACTCGACGTGTGCTCGCCGGCCTCGGCGATCTCCGCTTTTATAACCTCGGCCTCAAGAACACGGCACTGAACTCCCAAGCCGAGTCCTATCGGGTTCTCACCGGACCCCGGGCGGAACGCGCGGTAACGGCAGGCGATGGCCGGGCCTTCACCCAAGGACATTTCTTCGGCAGCGGCTCAAAGGATGATGAGCGTGAGACCATCGGCGCGAGCAGCAGCTCGCGCGTATGGAGCAATCAGCGCCTGACCGTCGCAGAATATTTGGACTGGATTACCGAGATCAATCGCCGCCTTAACAGTCGGGAGGCGATTGCTGCTTCGCAGCTCGACATCGTTCAGCACGCTCGCGTTCTCCGCCAAATTCCACAAACAATCATTGCGGCGGGTTGGAACAAGCTTGCCTATCGCAACGCCCCTAAGGTGCGTTGGCGCGTAGGTGCTGGCCCTTGCTCGTTCGGTCAGATTACCGACCTAGAACTGGCGTCCTTCAATGTTTCCACGGATCAGAGCCGGCTTGCATTTGTGATTGAAGCGGACGGGTTTGCAGCTGACTTCGAGTTTACGCTGGGCGGCGGGTCACTGGTTCGGCAGGTGTCCGCCGATCGAACGCTGGAACTCCAATCGGGTATTGATGATTGGCTTGACCTTGCGACCTGGATGTCAATGCACCCGCCGGTCTTCTATGCAGGTGACAAGTCGCTTTTCCAAGGCGTCAACTTCATGCGTGCACCGGCGAACACGATCGGCACGCTTGCGCCCGGAGACACTGGGACTATTGACTGGGACGGCTGCAACATCGCCGTGGAGTGGGATGCGACCCAAGCCGGTGGCCAAAGAACTGTGCACCAACAACTAGAGCGCCACCTGTTGGCCACGGAAGGCCTTGAAGTGTTGGTGTATGATCATCGGACGGGTGAAGCCGCCGACTATATCTCACTCAATCGTGATGCCGACCGCAATCTGCGGGTATCCTTGTACCACTGCAAAGGTGCCGGCGGCGTGCCCTCTGGTGGACGCGTCAATGACGTCTACGAAGTTGCCGGCCAGCTTCTCAAATCTATCGCCTACTGTGATGCCGCCGTGTTACGCGCTCATGTGGAACATCGCGCCAATGTCGAACGCCACAGACATCCATCTCGGTTCGTGACGGGTGACCTCGCGTCCCTTCAAACCGCTCTACGCGATACGCCCGCCAACAAGGTAACGTTCGAAATCTACGGCGTTCAACCTGGCATTTCCAAAGCTCAAATCGACAATCATCTGGCTGACTTAATGGCGTTCGGCCTCGACTATGTACATCGAGGTGGTGCAGCCAAGGCTTGTTGGCTGGTCAACGCTTAGGTGCGAAACCTTTCAGGCAAAGAGAGTGGCTCAGTCGCGCACCCAACACACCCCGCTGATTTCCGTCTGCGCTGAAACCGACATCATCCCGCAGAGGTCCGACCCCATCAGGCCACAGGCCAGCGCATTGGCTTGAGCGTTCACGGGGGCTTCTTCTGTGCGTCCGAAAAATGAGCCATCCGCCCCGAACGTGATCGTCACCGTGCGCGGCATATTGTTGTTGTCCGTCCAGTTCATGACGACCTGCCGACCGTCCGCGCCGCCGGTCAGGGGATGGCGTCCCGGGCGGATGATCCGCGTTCCCTGCACGCCCATGATCGTCGCCTGACGATTGCGCACATCTAGGCGGAGCATGAACCCGATCTGGGCTTCGTTGCGGGTTGTCTGAATGAAGGACCGCGCCACGCGCGCCGACGTGCCTTCGCACATCATGTCCTGAGCAGTAGCGATGGAAGGCGAGGCCAGCGCGCCAGCGATTGCCAGCGCGGCGACGAGGGTTGAGGTGCGGGTCATGATGATCTCCTGCTGTCGGAGGAGTCCGACCCCGCCTCAGTAGAGGCGAGAAAGCAGCCCTTTGGGGGGAAGTGGCGTCAGAACCGAAGGCCGCGCGCCACCAGTTCTGCTCGGATTTGGCCCAGCGCGGTCTGGGCTTCAGCGAACGCCAGCGTCAGCCGCCCGGCCTTCGCCGACGCGACAGAGGCCTCTTGGAATAGAGCGCGCAGCTCGGATTCTGATTTTGTGGTCAAGCAGCTCGGGGTCAGTTTGAACATGGTCGCCTCCTTGGCAGGCGGCTCGGAATTGAGCCGCGATGGAGGGCACCCAAGTCGTTGAGGATGGAGAGGCATCCGTCAGGATCGCAACGGAGTGGAGAAGGGCACACACCTTGCCGAAGTCTTTTCCGCATCGCCTAGACCGACTGTATCGCAGGGGCTTCCGAACCGATTGTGAGCAGGTGATCTGTCCGCCCCCGACCGTCTGACTTCAGAACCGGGCTATCGCTCCAAACCTGGGCCGCGCGTCGGTCTTCTTGGCCGTGGCGGCTCAGCGCTTCGCGTGAAGTCGCGCCGTGCTTCGACCATCCGAGCCGAGCGTTGTCGCTGCTGGACCGCCGCATCCCGATAGAGGTTGAGCACCCTCTGCGCATTGCGGGTGCGTGTCTCCATGATCTGCTTTTGAAGTTCACGCCTTTCGGCCAACTGCGCCCGCACCAGATCATCGCGCTGCTTACGGTCGCGCTGGAGCGCCCAGATCGCCTCGAGTTCATTCTTGGCCTTCATGCGCGATTGCTCGCCGCTCAGACGATCCCATAGGCTCGCGAAGCCGTGTCTGATCCGCTCAGAGCGGGTTCGCGTTTCCGCCAGCCAGCGCGACTTTTGACCCTCATCGAGCCTTTGCCGCTCTTCGCGGTGCTGGCGAGCCATTTCTGCCTGACGCTCGCGAAGCGGCTGCATGCTGCGGGCCGCAATGTTCTTCGCCTCGCGGATCAGGTTCGACAGGCGCGGCGCGACCTTCTCAGCGATATGGGTCTTTGTCTCTTCGACGGAAGCAAGCCCGTCAGGGTCGCCGAGCCGCGTCCTGATCTCTTTCGCGGGTCTGCCGAGCTCGCGGGCGATTGAGAGGACCGTGCCCTGATAGGTGACGGCGACAAAGCCGCGCCGATCACCTTTAGCGAGGAAAAGGCCGCGCTCTTCGAGAGCGTGCGCGAAGGCCTTCGACCCATCCGAAGCCGCGTAGCATTCCTGAATGATCCCCTTGAGCGCCTTGGGATCATCCTCCCGGCGTTTGGCCTGCTGCCATTCGGCCAGCGTGTAGTTCGTCGGATCGGCGACCTTGGAGTCGATCAGGCCGCGCGGCATCTGCCAGCCATTCTCCAGATAGAGTTCCTTCGACACCTCCCGCAGCTTGGATTTGAAAAAGGAAAGCTGCTTCGCGGTCATGGTGTCGGCGTCAATCCGCGACCAGACGGCGTGCGCATGGCGACGCCCTTCCTTCTCATGGAAGACGACAATCCGGGGCTGGCCAGTCAGTCCGAGCCGCTCTTCGATCTTGTCGAGTGCGCCTTCGAAAACCTCGCTGGCGACAGACTCGTTCTGAGGCGGGCTCAGGGACAGTGAGAAGAGGTACTGCTTGCAGCGCGTGCCCTGGCTCAGGGCCTGAGCTTCTTTCATCGCACCCAGCACTGAGTCGGACACAAAACCCCTGATCTCGTGAATCTCGACGTGCTCGTTCTCTTCGGTCTTCAGGAGGTGATGGCCAAGTTGCTGGCCGCCGCTACGTTGAGAGCCCTTGAGGATCATATGTCCTCCAGACCCAGCGCCCGGATCAGCAGGCTTCGCATCTCCGACACTTCGCGCGCCGCTCTTAGCAATTCCTCTTCGGTGGATTGATCGATGGGCAGGACGCCAAGGTTCGAGGCCTTGGCGAGCTGATTGAGGTTATTCGCCAGCCGCGACTGACCGAGAAGGGCCAGCACCTTTGAAAGCGACTGGTGATCTTCGACGGGCCGCTTGCCGCGCGAGCGCGGCGGCGGGCTATCCGCGCAGAAGACACGCCACTTGATGTAAGCCGCGAGCGGCATCCCGGCGGCTTCGGCTTCCAGCCGGGTTCGCTCATCGAAGGTCAGGCGCAGGGAGAAAGGCGGATCGCGTGGCTTTTCTCCCATGACTGCCCCCTCAAGACGCTTCGCGTATCAAGCGGCTTCGAGACCACCGATTGACCCGGCGTTTGGGGGATTCAGGCTTTCTTTCTGGAGGCGGAGGGCCATGGCCCAGACTCGTATGCTGAAGGAGCTTGTTCCACTCAGCTAGAATCTGACAGAATTCGTTCGAACGCGCGCCGCGAGGGTGCGCCACTCCTGATGGGGCCAAGGCAAGGCCCATCAAGCTAACCGGCCTTGGTCGACCTGTAGGCCGCCAGTCCCCGGGTCAGGTCCGCAATCAGGTCCTCGGGATTTTCCAGCCCGATATGCAGACGAATGAGAGGACCTGCCATTTGAGGCGGCTGACTTCGTGCGGCTAACTGGGCGTCCTCGCAGGTGGCCAGGCTTTCATAGCCGCCCCACGAAAAGCCGAGACCGAACAGCTCAAGCGTATCGAGCATGGCTTCGGCGGCTCGCGTGTCGCCGCCGTTCAGGACAACCCCCATCAGGCTGGCCGCTCCGGTGAAGTCGCGCTGCCACAGAGTATGATCCGGTGAGGATGCGAGCGCGGGCCAGAGAACCTCTCTGACCTCGGGCCGGGTCTGGAGCCAGTCGGCCACCTGTTGGGCATTCGCCTGGTGTTGCGTCAGTCGAACGGGCAGGGTCCGTAACCCCCGCAACATCAGCCAGGCGTCGTCCGGCGAGACGTACAGACCCAGATCCTCGATCAATTCGTGGACGCGTCGGGCCACTATCGTCGAGCCACAGGAGATGGCTCCACCAAAGACGTCCGAATGGCCCGAAACATATTTGCTCAAGGCCTGAACGCTGATGTCGGCACCGTGGGCGAGCGGTTTGAACAGCAGGCCGGCTGCCCAGGTGTTGTCCACGACCGAATGCACGCCCGCGTCACGGCACCGCGCCACAAGGGCAGGGACATCCTGAATCTCAAAGGTCGCTGTGCCCGGCGATTCCATCAGCAGGACCCGGGTTCTATCGGTGAACAGTGCCGCGATTTTGTCAGGTGTGGCACGGGGGTGATGCGCGCGAAACGTCACGCCCAGCCGTGCCATGGTGCGCTGTAGCAGCCGGCGACTGGGCCAGTAGGACGCGTCGCTGATGAGGATTTCGTCGCCGGGCGAAACGAGGGCGAGCAAGGCCACCGACACGGCGGCCAGACCGGTGGATACGACGAAGGTGTCGACCGCGCCTTCCATGTCGGCGAGCCGCTGGCGGAGCTCGACATGGACGCTTGCCCCATCGATGCCGTAAACAGGTCCCAGGTTTTCGTCGCGCAGATCAGCAGCGCGTCGGTTCAGCAGGGTGGTGCCCCGCTCGATCGGCGGATTGACGGGCCGGCGCGCCTCGGGGCGGCGGGTCGCGGATCGTATCAGGCGAGTTCGCTCGTCCAAGGGGTTCGGCCTCTGCTAGTCTGACGCACCGTTACGCACTATGCGCGGCTCAGATCGTGCGACAAGGGATGCCGATGAGGCTCTGGACGATTTCGGGATTGGTGGCGGGCCTGGCCCTTGCCCTGGTCGCCTGCGGAGGCGGTGACCCGGCGGTTGAGGAAACGGCCACCGATGTCCCGGTTTCGGGGCCGACCGGCGCGGTGGAACCCGCCGCAATGCGTGAGGCGGGGCCGACGCTGAGTTCGATCCGCTCTCGCGGGCGTCTGAATTGTGGGGTGCACCCCGGCCTGGTCGGGTTTTCCTACGCGGACAATCAGGGCCGGTGGCGTGGCTTCGATATCGATTTCTGTCGTGCCACGGCGGCGGCGGTGCTGGGCAATCCAAATGCGGTTCGCTTCGTACCGCTGACGAATGCCGAACGGATGGGGGCCCTGACGGAAGGCCGCGTGGATGTTCTCTGGCGCAATACGTCGCGGACGCTGACGCGGGATGGCGCGGGCATCGACTTTCCGGGAACCAACTATTTCGACGGCCAGGGCTTTCTGGTTCGCCGGAACCTGAATCTGGCCAGTGCAACAGAACTGAACGGTGCACGTGTCTGCGTCCAGTCGGGCTCGACCTCGGAGTTGAATGTCGCGGACTGGTTCAGGGCCCATGGTCTGGACTACACGCCCGTCGTGGTGACCAGCGAAACGGCGGCGCGTGCGGCCTACGCCCGCGAGGACTGTGACGCCATGACCGCCGATGTGTCTGCCCTGGCTGCGGCCCGCACGACGCTGTCGGACCCGCGCGCCCACGTCATCCTGCCGGAAGTGATCTCGCGAGAAGCCCTGGGGCCGGTTGTGCGGGAGGGGGATGACCAGTGGGCCGACATCGTCGGTTGGACGCTGAATGCCCTGATCCTGGCCGAGGCCCTTGGCGTGACACAGGACAATGTGGACGAGATGGCGGAGGGGAGCCGCAATCCCGAGATCAGGCGTCTGCTGGGTCTGGAAGGCCACATTGGCCGCCCCCTGGGGCTGAGCGACACCTGGGCGCGGCACGCGATCGAGGCCGGTGGAAACTACGGCGAGATCTTCGATCGAAATCTGGGAGCGAGCTCGGCGCTTGATCTTTCGCGCGGATTAAACGCTCTGTGGACGGCGGAGCCGCGCGGTCTGATGTACGCTGCGCCGATTCGATAGGTCGTACCTCTGGGGAGGGGAGTTTCGATGAACGCTGCTGTGGAGCGTCCCAAGAAGTCGAGCCTGCATTGGCTGATGCTACTCGGGTTCATTGTTGGGCTCGGGGCGGGCCTGGCGGTCAATCTCGGTGTCGGGCCGGAGACCCCTTGGGTTGTCTGGCTGACGGACAATGTCACCGGCCCGATTGGTCAGATCTTCCTGCGTCTGCTGTTCATGCTGGTGCTGCCCCTGCTGGTGGCGGCCCTGATCACCGGCATTGCCGAGATGGGCGACGTCAAGGCGCTGGGAAAGGTGGGCCTCAAGACCCTGCTTTTCACCATCCTGATCTCAGGCATTGCGGTGGTGATCGGCCTGGTGATGGTCAACTATTTCAGACCGGGCGACGGCGTGGACCCGGTGCTGGCCCAGCAGCTGCTCGAGCAGGGACGTGAGGGGGCCCAGAGCATCGTCGACAGTGCGCCGGCCTCCGTCGGGGGTGCCCAGTTCTTCCTGGATCTGATCCCCGCCAATGTCGTGACGGCGGCGGCGGACAACCAGATCCTGCCGGTGATGATCTTCGCCCTGTTTGTGGGGATCGGCCTGGTCATGGCCAAGAGCCCGGCGGCAGACCATTTCCAGCGGACCATGGAAGGCCTGCTTGAGGTGATGATGAAGTTGATCGGGCTGGTCATTTCGTTTGCCCCCATCGCCATCGCCTGTCTGATGTTCAACCTGGCGGCCCTGTTCGGCTGGGATCTGTTGATGCGGCTTGGAGCCTATGCCGGCGTCGTGGTTCTGGCGCTCGCAACGCATTTCGTCGTGGTCTATTCGCTGGCGGTGTGGGGCCTTGGCGGGCGGAACCCGTTGAGCTTCTTCAAGGCGGTTCAGCCGGCTGTCGTCGTGGCGTTCTCGACGGCCTCGTCCAACGCAACGCTGCCGACGGCTTTGCAGGTGGCCGAGCATCGTCTGAAGCTGCCCCGCAAGATTTCGCGCTTCGTCCTGACGGTCGGGGCCACCGCAAACCAGAATGGCACGGCCCTGTTCGAAGGGGTCACGGTGCTCTTCCTGGCCCAGTTCTTCGGGGTTGACCTGTCGCTGCAACAGCAGGTCCTGGTGATGTTCATCTGTATTCTGGGCGGGATCGGGACAGCCGGTGTGCCGGCGGGGTCGCTGCCCGTGATCGCCATGATCCTGGCCATGGTGGGTATTCCCCCGGAGGGCATTGGCCTGATCCTGGGCGTCGATCGGTTCCTGGACATGTGCCGTACGACACTGAACGTGACCGGTGATCTGGTGGCCGCGACTGTCGTGTCGCGGGGCGAGAGCGACCCGCCCGGCCTGGAGCTGCCGCCGTCCATCGCAGAGCCGCCCGGCCCCTAGACCAGAGACCCCGTTTCAATAAAGGCAACGGCCGCCCGCCCCATGGCGTCGCCGTGACGACCGAAATCCTGAGCGATGGAGATGTGTGTGGCGCGGGAATCCGCGAGCAGCCGGTAGGGTCGATGACTCGCGTCGAGCGCGCGCGCAAGGGCGCGGTTCTGAATGAAGGCATAGGGGCGGGACGAGGCATAGAGCATCAGCATAGGGGCCGAAGGCGTATCGGGACGTATCCGGTCAGCGGGTGTGAAAGCATGGTACTGACCTTCGAAAAGCACGTCGAAGAAGCTGGCGGTCCGGCTGTGAGCCTGCAGGAACCGGCGTTGTTCGGTCGCATCATAGGCTGCGCCGTCCAACAGGATGACGCCCGCGAGGTCAGCCGGAGAATGGCCGACGGCGTTGAGATAGACAGGATCACAGTTGATCAAGGCGGCCAGGTGGCCACCGGCGGAATGTCCCATGACGTAGATCCGGCGCGGGTCGGCACCTAGCCTGGCAGCGTTTGCCGAAATCCAGGCAAAGGCGGCTGCTGCGTCCTGTGCCATGTGTCTCGCCCCAAAGCCGGGAATAGCCCTGTAATCACAGGCGGCAAGGAGCAAGCCGTTGCGCCGCGCAAAGACGGGCAGGCTCCACACGTCTGACCTTTCATGAGTCCGCCAGCCGCCGCCCGGCAGCCACATCAGAACCGGGGCGGGGCGTCCTTCACCGAAGGGGCCATACAAATCGATCTGCTGGCGTGGGTTAGGGCCGTAGGCGATGGTTTCACGCGCCTCCTGGGCCTTCGCGGGCACTGAGGCGGCGGCCATTCCAAGGGCTAGTGCTGTCCGGCGGGTCAAACTGGTCATCGAGCTTGAAAACCTCCTTGCGTTTCAGGGCGTCCGGCCTCAGCTTCCGCGCCCCATGACCGAGGCTGATCCGAAAATGCGTCCGTCCCATGGCCTCGGAGAGCTGCTCCGCTTGGCCTGGCCTGTTGTGTTGTCGCGTCTGGGCATCATGACCATGGGCCTGACGGATGCGATTGTCGTCGGGCGCTATTCATCTGAGGAACTGGCGTTCCATGCCCTGGGATGGGCCCCGACGTCCGTCTTGCTGACAACCGCCGTGGGGTTGCTGATGGGCGTCCAGGTGATGACCGCGCGCCTGATCGGCGCAGGGCGACCGCAGGAGGTTGGCGCGGTGCTGAGGCGCGGCATCAGTTATAGTCTTCAGATCGGGCTGGTGTCGGTGCTGCTCTTGGTGCTGGCCGGCCCCTGGGGCATGCACCAGATCGGTATCGAGCCGGATCTCGCCGATGGGGCCAGCGCGGCCCTGATCATCTTTTCGCTCTCGCTGCCGATGTATCTGGTGTCAGTAGCCTGTCAGTTCTTCCTTGAGGGGCTGGAGCGGCCAACGCCGGGCATGAACGCCATGTGGGTGGCCAATGGCGTCAATCTGGCGCTGAACCTGTGGCTGGTCCCCGGTCTGTCGGGTCTGCCGGTGGACGGGGCGGTCGCCTCGGCCTGGGCGACGTTCTTTGCACGAGCCAGTCTGGCGGTGTTCCTGGTCGTCTACATCTGGCGTATGGCCGACGCCCGCGCCCTGGGCGTGTTCGGTCGGGAGCCCGGCCGGCCGGAGGATGCGCGCGAACAACGCAAGGTCGGCTACGCCGCCGGGGTCAGCTATTGTGTTGAGGTGTCTGCATTTGCGGCCCTGACACTGGTCGCCGGGTTGCTGGGATCGCTGGGCGTCGCGGCGTGGACGGTGGTGCTGAATGTGTCGGCCATGGTCTTCATGGTGCCGTTGGGACTTTCGGCGGCGACCGGTGTGCTTGTGTCCAATGCCTACGGAAGAGGCGATCCTGCGGGCGTGCAGCGAGCCGGCTGGACGGGTGTGGCTGTCGTCGGGGTTCTGGCTTTTGTCATCGCTCTTGTCGTCTGGCCGGCCGCCGGCTGGATCAGTTCGGCCTATACGCGAGAGGCGGCGGTGCTGGCGGTCGCAGCTGCGGGACTGGCCCTGGCGACCCTGTTCTTCGTGGCGGATGCGCTTCAGGTGGTGGCCGCCCAGGCGCTGCGGTCCGCGGCCGATGTCTGGTGGCCGACGCTCATGCACATCTTCAGCTATGGCGTGGTGATGGTGCCGCTGGGCTATGTGTTGGCCGTGGCGATGGATTGGGGCGTCGCGGGCCTGGTGTGGGCGTGTATCATCGCCAGCCTGATCTCGGCCGCCCTGCTGTGTGGCCGGTTTCGGCGCGTTTCGCGCCGGCGCCTTCAGACCCCGAGGATCCAGCCTTCTTCGGTTTCGACCTGAGATTTCAGCTTGGCCGAGGCCTTGGCCGGCGGCGCAAACAGGGCTCCCAGCTCGCCCTTTTCGTCGAGACGAAGTAGATGCTGGGCCAGGGTGCGGACCTGGGTTTCGTCCTTGACCTCACCGGGCTCGGGCTTCTGCGGCAAGAGCGACGGCCAGACTTCGGCGACGACCACGGACAGGGGCTCAACATCCTCCGAGGTCAGCGCGTGCCAGCCTGTGCCGAAAGGCCAAACCGCCACGGCAGAGCCCCAGTCCTGAACCAGCCGGGTCAGCATGGCGATGCCGAGCAGCGTTTGACCGCCGACGACGCCGGCTCCATGCATTTGCCAGACGCTCTTGGGCTTCAACTTGCCTTTCGACGCAGCCGTCTCGGTGGCCCGGAACTCGTGGGTGCCTTCATAGACATCGTCGGGCTTGGTCGCTGACAGCCAGGTCTGGACCTGTTTGGCGGGCGCTCCCCAGAAGGGGCGCGGCCCATCGGTCATCAACCGGTTCATCTTGTTGGCGACGGCGAAGCGATTGTTGGTGTTATCGGCCTTGTCCTTCACCTCGGCCCCGATGAAGTTCCACATCGCGGACCAGGGCGCGCCCTTCAGCCCGAGGCGTGCGGCTGTGCCCACCGGATAGCCGAGGGCAAAGTCAAACCCGATCAGGACGCGCTCACCCCGACGCATGGCTTCGGAGACGAGTTTACGCAGCAGGGCCTCGCCCTCGGCGCGGGTTGCGGGATTGTGGCTTTCAAAGGCCGGCCGGAAGCGCGCATCGCGCTTGGCCACGCCGATCCAGACGGATTGCTCGCCCGTCTTTTTTCCTTCGGCGGCGGACCAGTCCACGATGATGTAGGCGTCAAACAGGCGGGCCACGACGGCTCCCAGGGCGAAGAACAAACGATGGGGGCTTCTAGCCCTCTGCGTCGTCCGCGTCACCCCGCATCGGCGGTTCGTTCGCTTCCAGTTGCAACGCCGGTGCCGGGCGGGGACGCGGACGCTTGAGCACCGCCTCGACATGCGAAAGCCAGCGGCGCCCCAGGCGAACACCGTCAGCTGCGTCCGAAAGCAACGAACCGGGGCCGAACAACTCCAGCTCGAATTCGGGGAAACGATGGTCCGCGAAGACCAGCCTGAGGGTGACGCGCTCTGAGCTGGGACTGAATTCATCGAGTAGTCGGCGCGGTTCGTCACGACGCGCGCGCGCCAGGACCTTGCCGTCAACGATCAGCTCGGCCCCTTCGATCTCGTGGAATTCGTACAGCAGTCCGGCGTCGCCGGATCGCCAGAGAACCGCCAGGGCTTCGGTCTCAAAATCCAGCCCTGCGGCTCGGCCCTGGGACACGTCGAGGGCCTCGCATTCGGGTACGCCGCCCAGGACGCGGCGCAGGGCGCGTCGAAGACGACGCGAAGGCTCGAACCACCAGGAGGCAAAGATGGCGATGGTCGTCACCGCCACGCCGGCGAGGAGGACGATCAGGATGGTGCGTAGCACCTCACTCACGGGCGAAGGCTCACGACCACCGGCACATGGTCCGACGGTTTGTCCATGTCGCGCGCGTTACGCCACGTCTCGATGCCGTCAAATGCGTCGGCCGCCTGAGGCGAGAGGAGGGCGAAGTCGATACGGATGCCGTGGTCCCTCTGCCAGGCCCCGGCCTGGTAATCCCAGAAGGTGAAGGTGCCATCGGGTTCGCCGCCCAATTCGTGACTGTCGCAGAGGCCCAGGTTGATCAGGGCGCGGAAGGCCTGGCGGCTTTCAGGCTGGAACAGGGCATCGCCCTTCCACGCCTCGGGGTTCTTGGCGTCCACCGGCTCAGGAATGACGTTGTAGTCACCGCAAAGGGCCAGGCGCTCTTCGAGTTTCAACAGGCCGGCGGCGTGACGGTGCAAACGGTCGAACCAACGCAGCTTGTAGTCAAACTTCTCGGTGCCGATCGGATTTCCGTTCGGCAGATAGATGGCCGCGACGCGCACGGGGTGGTCGGCTTCGACGACCGCTTCCAGGTATCGCGCCTGTTCGTCGGTGTCGTCGCCGGGCAGACCACGGCGAATGTCGGTCAGCGGAAATTTCGAGAGAATGGCCACCCCGTTGTAGGATTTCTGGCCATGGACTGCGACGTTATACCCTCGACTTTCAAAGGGTTCGGACGGAAACTTCTCGTCGACGCACTTTATTTCTTGAAAGCAGACGACGTCAGGCTGGGCTTCGTCCAGCCAGGCCAGAACCGTCTCCAGCCGGGCATTCACCGAGTTGACGTTCCAGGTGGCGATACGCATCCGGCGACTCCTTGAACGCGCAACCTAGACGGACTGTCGCGCAGGACAAGCGGCACCGATTTTTTGGCTGGACGAAGGGGGACGCGCGCGCGCATCGTCCGCCGCTCGGGGGAGCCATCAGATGACCGTTGACGTGCCTGTATCGAGAGGCGAGGCGGCGCGTTACGACGCGATGGACGTGCTGCGGGGTTTTGCCTTGTGCGGCATTCTCTTGATGAACATCGTGGCCATGGGCACCCCCTGGGTGACCAACTTTCCGCCGTTTCCGGCGGACTGGAGCGATCCAAGCTGGCAGGTCTGGTTCGTTGAACACGCCGTGTTCGAGGGCACCATGCGGGGCCTCTTCACCCTCTTGTTCGGCGCGGCGGTGATCCTGATCACGCGCAAGGGTGACCAGATAGGCCAGACCATGAAAGCGGCAGACGTCTGGTTCCGGCGGTGTCTGGTGCTGCTGGGACTGGGGCTGATCAATTTCACCCTCTTGCTGTGGCCGGGAGACATCCTGTGGAACTACGGCTGCGCCGGCCTGTTCCTCTTCGTTTTCAGGAAGGCCAGGCCCTGGAAGCTGGTGGCCCTGGCGGTGCTGATCATGGCCTTCCCGTCGATTAGTGAAGGCCTCAACTACAAGGGCGACGCACAGGACTATCGCGATGGTCTGGCGGCGCATCAGGCGCAGGTCGCCGGTCAGGCCCTGACGCCAGAGCAGACCAAGGCGCTGGAGGTTTATACCGACCATCTCGCCTATCTCAGCCCACCCAAGGATCGGATCGAGGCCGAGGCGATCGAACGAATGGGGAGCTATCCCGATGCCGTCGCCTGGAGCTTCCACACCTTTTCGGAGTGGGGCCTGAACGGCTGGGGCATTCTGATGGTGCTGGAATCCATTGCCTTCATGTTCATGGGGATGGCCTTGTTCCGCTGGCGGGTGATCACCGGCGAGAGGTCGATGGGCGTCTATCTGGCCATGACGGTCGTGGGCTATGCCGTCGGTGTCAGTATCAATGTGGCGGAACATCTGGCGATCTGGAACGGCGGCTTCTCCCCGGAGGTCTGGTGGCCGAACTACACCTATGAGGTGTCGCGACTGCCGACGACGCTGGGCCATTTGGGCCTGATCATGCTGCTCTGGAAGGCGCGGGCGCTGTTCTTCGTCGGCGACGGCTTCAGGGCCATCGGCAAGATGGCCCTGACCAACTATCTGGGCCAGTCGCTGATCGCGGCGATCATCTTCTATGGCCTCGGCTGGTGGAACCACCTGACCTGGGCCGAGCTGTGGATGCTGTGCGTCCCCATCTGGATCGGCCAGGCGATCTTCAGCGTGCTGTGGCTGAAGCGGTTTGAGTACGGGCCGCTGGAGTGGGGGCTACGGGCGATTGCCTATGGAGAACGGCCGCCGATGTCTCGAGCACCGACGGCCTGATCTCAACTCAGCCCTGCGAGCCGTAGCCCTTGCCGCCGTTGGAGGGGCGGCGGCGCTTGCGGCGGCGGAGCTGGGCCCCGTCACCTGTTTCGACCGGCTTCATCGGCTGGCGCTCGCGGGCCATGGGGTCGAAGGCGGGGCGCTCGGGGGCACCAGCTCCCGGCTTGTTTCCACGACGCTTGCGATGCGGCTGGCCGCGGACCCCTTCGGGCTTGTCGCCGTGACGACCGCCGCGACGCGGGCCGCGCTGGGGGCGTTCCTCGTCACCGCCGGGCAGGGTCGCCTTCTTGCCGACGCCCGAGGCCATGATGGTGGCGTCGAGCTGGGCCAGTTGCTTGTCGTTGCGGCGGTCCCAGGAGGGGATCTTCTGGCGGGTGACGCGCTCGATGTCCTTGAGCAGCTTCATCTCATCCGGCGCGACAAAGCTGATGGCCGTGCCGTCCTTGCCGGCGCGAGCCGTACGACCGATGCGGTGTACGTAGGCCTCGGGCACATAGGGCAGTTCGAAGTTGACGACGTGGGTGACCTTGTCGACGTCAATGCCGCGCGCGGCGATGTCGGTGGCGACCAGCACGCGCAGGCGACCGTCCTTGAAGGCCTGGAGCGCGCGTTCGCGCTGGGGCTGGGACTTGTTGCCGTGGATGGCGCCGGCCTCGACGCCCCCGGCCTCCAGATAGGCCGCGACCTTGTCGGCGCCGTGCTTGGTCTTGGTGAAGACCAGACAGCGCGTATAGGCCGGGTCAGAGAACAGTTCGGTCAGCAGGGCGCGCTTTTTCGACGCCTCGACGATCAGCACCTGCTGCTTGATGCGCTCGACTGTGGTGGCCTGGGGCGTGACCTGTACCTTGGCCGGGTCCTTCAGCATTTCGCCGGCCAGCTTGCCGATCTCGCCCGGCATGGTGGCGGAGAAGAACAGGTTCTGGCGACGAGCCGGGAGCTTGGAGACGATCTGGCGGATCGGCTTGATGAAGCCGAGGTCGAGCATCTGGTCGGCCTCGTCGAGCACAAAGATCTCGGTCGAGGACAGGTCGAGCATCTTGCCCTGAATGTGGTCGAGCAGGCGGCCCGGCGCGGCGACGAGGACGTCGAGGCCCTGTTGCAGGGCGCGTTCCTGGGCACCGTATTTGACGCCGCCGAAGATGACGGCGACGCGGAAGCCGAGGCCCGCCCCGTAGATCTTGAACATCTCGCCGATCTGGGTGGCCAGTTCGCGCGTCGGCGACAGGATCAGGGCGCGCGTGGTGCGCGGCATCGGCGGGGTACGGTTCTCCGCCAGCCGATGCAGGATCGGCAGGGCGAAGGCGGCGGTCTTGCCGGTGCCGGTCTGGGCGATGCCCAAAAGATCGCGGCCCTTCATCACCTCGGGGATGGCCTGGGCCTGGATCGGGGTTGGGGTGGTGTAGCCCTTTTGCGTCAGGGCCGACAGGAGGGACGGATTGAGGCCCAGGGTGTCAAACGTCTTGCTCATCGAGCGGTCTTTCATGTGCGGACGCGCGCGATGACGCGCGCACCCGGCCCCGGCTGGGGCTGGAAACGGGCGTCGCCCCGCGTGATCTGGCGACGAATGATTTTAGGAAACCGGTGGCTTCGACAGGCGGACCTGAGAACGGACCCTCACGCGCTGGAGCGACCGGACATCGCATTGTGCGATGCAACAAGGATGGGGGTGGGGTGTGGCGAAGTCAAGGCGGGGCGCTGGGGCCGTGGTGACACCGTATGAAATCGGCGGGCGAACAGACTGATGTCACTAGGGATAAGGGGCGGCACGCAAGGGGTCGTATTCCCTGTAGTTGTTGAATTCCCATCGAGACCATTGAGCAAGCTGACTTGCCACAGACTGCCAGTCAGGCCCTGACGCCTCGGACACCAGCCGGCGAATATGACCCTCGATCACTCCTAAATCGAAACGATCGACGACCAACAACAGATCCTGCGCAGGAACCAGCGCAAAGGTCTCTAGTTCGGCCTTAAGCCATGCAATTGAGCAGACCGAGAAATCGAATTACTCCGCTCCTTCGCCACCCGCGGGCCCGATCATGGCCCGAAAAGACAGGCGAAAAGTATCGGTCCCAGGGTCGAAGCTCGCGAGATCATCGACATCGTTACAAGATAGGGATCGAAGCTCCGCGTTCATGAAGAAAAGGTCGCTCAAAACGACAACTTCCGCAATGGGGTCGATAGTAAGTTCTGGATTCAGACCCGTGTCTTGTCTCACGCTTCGCCGGGGCTGGACGGCGTGATGAGCGGTAGGGGGAGGGGCCTACTTCTTCCGGAACTGGTCCAGCGATACGACCTTGGGGCCATCGTCCTGAGGGCCGTCATCATCGTCGTCAGAGGGTTCAGGGTCTTCCTCCTCGACCTCGAGAACCAGAGGCGGCTCGAACTGGAGGACGAACTGAACGCTGGGGTCATAGAAGCGGGTGATGGCCGCATAGGGCACGACCAGCTTCTTGGGCTGGCCGGAAAACTGCAGCACGATCGAGAACCGGTCTTCTTCCGGTGTCAGGTCCCAGTACTGATGCTGGATGACGATGGTGATCTCGTCCGGGTAACGCTCCAGGAGATCCGCCGGGATCGAGACATCAACCGCGCGGGTCTTGAACGTAATGTAGAAATGGTGGGCACCGGGCAGGCCCTCAGCATCGGTCGCCCGCTCCAGAGCCGAACGGATAACGCCGCGCAGCGCCTGTTGGGTCAACAGGTCGTACCGCATCTCGTCGGTGGAAAATTCCTGGCCGCTCATCAAACCCTCGGGAGACTGCAGGCGTTCTAGCGAGCGTAGGCCTCTTGCGAAAGGCCAGGATGAAAGGAAAGTCCCGGCTTCTGTTGCCAGGCGAGCATCTTCACTCGACGCGCCTGGCTCGGAGAGGATTTGGGAAAAGTCCCGGCTTCTGTTGCCAGGCGCCGGGGGGCCCCGCCTAGGGATCTGAACCCCTAGGACTTAGATTGAGAAACGTCGGGTCGCTTACGCGGCCAGACGAACTTCTCCAGCGAAGTTATCGTTCGCAGTTAGAAAATGGCCCGAAACGGTGGTGCCATACCGAGCGAAAGCCACGTCTTTACACGCCCGTCGATGCTGATCGGCCCCATGATCCCCGCCGATAACGCGGAAAGGAAATGGTGGAGCCGCCGGGAATCGCACCCGGGTCCGGTTCGCTTATTACACGCGCGTTTATCGCCATAGTCCGGGCAAGCCCGGACGATCCCAATATAGGCGATTGCGTGGGAATCGTGAAGGGCGACTACCGTCCAGCGCCGGCAGTCGGGAAGTTCACAACAGAATCGCGGCCTTCGCCACGCTCTTCTTCGCCGCGCGGACGCACACGAATGCGGTTCCACTCCCGCCGCGTCTGACAGACACGCTCGGCGCGGTTTGAGCCGACCATTCGTTCGCGGCGACAGACGATCTCGTCCAAGCGGGCCTCTTCCGCAGCCTGCTCTTCGGCGGCAGCAATCTCTGCGGGAGTCTGGGGTGTCGTCGGGGCAACGGGTGGATCCTGGAAGAGGACCAACGACAAGGCGAGGGAGGCGATGGACATGGGAGATGCCTGAATGAGCGGATTTGACCTCTCAATATGTCGCCATCCAGCTGGTCGCACAATCGTCGCGCATTGGAACAGGATTAAAGTTCAGCAAGGTTCCGTCGCGCCCAGTCGGGCATCTGGTTGCGGAACCAGGTCAGCTGGCGCTTTGCGTATTGCCGCGTATGGGTTTTGAGGGTCTGCACTGCGGTCGCCACGTCCGTCTCGCCCGCGATGGATGCGGCAATCTCTCTCACCCCAACCGCCAGCATTGCCGGAAGATCAGGGCGAAGACGGCGTGCCAGAAGTCTCTCAACCTCGGCAACGGCTCCGGTCGCGATCATGGCATCGACGCGGGCGTCGCATCGCGCATAGAGGGCCTCACGCGGGCGTTCGACTATCCAGGCTTCACACCTGTCCAGGTTGAGAAGCGGAGGCGTCGTTTCCGTCTGCCAACTGCTCAGGGAACGCCCGGTCGATTCCGAAACAGACAGGGCTCGGACCAGGCGTTGACGGTCGCCAGGCGTGATCCGTTGCTCGGCGAGCGGATCGACTTGCGCCAGGGCTTTGCGGACCTCGGCTTCACCCTGGTTTTCGAAGGCGGCATCGATGCGATCTCGCACATCAGGGCTGATGGTGGGAACCGGGGCCAAGCCCTTCAACAGTGCGTGGAAGTACAGTCCGGTGCCGCCCACGATAACAAGCGGGCGCATCTCGGTTTTCAGCAGCGTCTCAACGGCGTCCAGCCACCGACCGACCGACCAGGCCTCTGAGGCATCTGCGACCCCGTAGAGGCGATGCGGCAGGGCGGTTTCATCTTCGGCTGACGGGCGTGCCGTGAGAATACGGAGGTCCGCGTAGAGTTGCTGCGAATCCGCATTGACGATGACACCGCCAATCTCAGCCGCGCGCTGCATGGCCAAGGCCGATTTGCCGCTCGCAGTCGCGCCGGCGATCAGGACGTGCCGTGGCTGAATGATCGGCTCCTCGACGGGGTGACGCTGCCAGCCAATGCCGATAAGACCACGAGCCGAACGACACAAGGATTTCGCCTTGACCGAAGCCCCTGACCGAGATGCGGTGATTGCTGCCCTGGACCGTGTGGTTGACCCAAAGTCGGGGCACGGACTGATGGCGTCTGGCTTGGTTCGGGGGCTCGTCGTGGGCGATGGCAAGGCCGGGTTTGCGCTCGAGATTGCGGCGGCGGACGCCGCCATCTACGCCCCGGTTCGGGATGCAGCCGAGGCCGCACTTCTGGCCATCCCCGGCATGCAGCGCGCCCATGTCGTTCTGACTGCTGAACAGGTGCCGTCCAGGCCCGCCAGGGGGGCCGGTTTGTCACGCGCAGCACTGGATCAGGGACGCCCCCCAGCGCCCGTGGCGACCGAGCGCCCTGCTGACGTGCGCCGGGTCATCGCCGTGGCGAGCGGGAAGGGCGGCGTCGGCAAGTCGACCGTGGCCGTCAACCTCGCTGTTGCCCTCAGTCGACGCGGTCTCAAGGTTGGTCTGCTGGACGCGGATGTCTATGGGCCGTCCATTCCGCTGATGCTGGGCGTGCAGGGAGCGCCGCAGCATGACGGCGAGCGCCTGGTTCCCCTCGAATCTCATGGCATCAAGGCCATGTCGACGGGGCTACTCGTCGGTGCCGACAGGGCCATGGTCTGGCGAGGGCCGATGGCCAGTCAGGCCCTGACCCAGATGTTGACCCAGACCCGCTGGGGCACGGCTGAGGCCCCCCTCGATATTCTGATCGTCGACCTGCCGCCCGGAACGGGCGACGTGCAACTGACGCTGGTTCAGAAAACGCCCATCGACGGGGCCATCATAGTATCGACGCCCCAGGAAGCCGCTCTGGCGGATGCCCGGCGAGCTGTTGCGATGTTCGCCAAGACCGGCACGCCGGTTCTCGGACTGGTGGAGAACATGTCGGGCCCCGTGTTTGGGCAGGGCGGCGGTGCCCGCGAAGCGGAACGATTGAAGGTGGCATTCCTGGGCAGCATTCCGCTGGATGCGGCGGTGCGAGAGGGGGGCGATGCCGGTGTCCCTGTGGTCCTGGGTAAGCCCGACGACGAGGCGGCTACCGTGATCGCGGCACTGGCGGCGATAGTCGCGGGTTAGTCGAGGATATCCAGTCCCCGTCGCACCAGGACGCCGCGGTTCAGAAAGACCCGGACCGTCTCAGCCCTGCCCAGAATGTCATGGCGATAGCCCGGAAACGGCCCGGGCATCGGCTCCCAGGCCGGGCTGATACAGGGGACGGGAACGACAACGGCCTGGCCTTGCTGCGCTGTACCGCGCTCGACCTCGGTGATGACACCGGTGAGAACGCAATCGCCCTGGGTTTCTCCCGGAGCGAGGCGGCGCACATTGTCCACCCGCAGAACGACAACCGAGCCGGCCGAGTCGCGGGCCTGCTGATAGACGTATGGCGGCAACTCGGCCAAGGCCGGTCCGGCCGCCAGGACGACGGCAGTTGCGAGCATGAAGGTTATGAATCGAGCCATGGCTTCCCAATCCTTTCGCCGGGATGGGACGAAATCGTGGCCGTAGGCGCAACTTTCAAGGTCTGACGATCAGCGCCGATCCAGAACCCGAAAGGTAAAGGCGTGATCGTCTTTCTCACCCGGCTCGACTCGCTCCGCAGAGACTTCACGCCAGTCGGCTTCGTCAAAGTCGGGAAAGCGGGCGTCACCTACCGGATTTGCGTCGACTTCCGAGATGTAGAGACGTCGGGCCTTCGGCAGGGCCAGGGCATAGATCTGGGCTCCGCCGATGATGCAGACCTCGTCCACGCCATCCTCGCGCGCCGTCTCGCGGGCGATGGACAAGGCCTCATCCAGGGTGGCGCAAACCAGCGCGCCCTTGGCGGCAAAGTCGGGGTTGCGGGAAATCACCAGGTTGAGGCGTCCGGGCAGGGGCCGCAGTTGCAGACTGTCCCACGTCTTGCGGCCCATGACGCAAGGCTTGCCGATGGTGGTCTGTTTGAATTTCTGGAGATCGGAACGTAGCCGCCAGGGCAGGGCCCCTTCAGAGCCGATCACGCCGTTTCGGCCTCTCGCAGCGACCAGGGAAATCAGAATTGCCATGGCCGCCTGTTAGCCGAGATCGGGGAGCGACGCACGCGCCGCTCCCCGGGTTACGCTCACATCTCGGGTTCGAGCAACTTGAGGCGGAACAACAGGGCACCAAGAATGGCACCCACCGCCGGTGCGACGAAGAACAGCCACAGCTGGTTCATGGCCTCGCCGCCGGCCAGCAGGGCCGGGCCGAAGCTGCGCGCCGGGTTTACCGAAACTCCGGTAACCTGGATGCCGACGATGTGGATGACCGCCAGGGTGATGCCGATGGCGATACCCGCGAACGGCCCGTGGGCCTTTTCGCCTGTGACGCCGAGGATGGCGACCACGAACACGGCTGTCATGACCACCTCAAAGGTCGCGGCCGCCATCAAGGGATACTCGCCCAGATAGCCCGGTCCCCAGCCGTTCTGGCCCAGGTTGATCGGCTCGCCCGGTACGGCCTGGGCGATGGACGCCAGGATGAAGGCCCCGACCACAGCACCGATGAACTGAGCCAGCCAGTAGACGCCCATATCCTT
This sequence comes from uncultured Brevundimonas sp., assembly GCA_964647275.1. Classification (GTDB taxonomy): domain Bacteria; phylum Pseudomonadota; class Alphaproteobacteria; order Caulobacterales; family Caulobacteraceae; genus Brevundimonas. The sequence goes on along the minus strand of CAZYFY010000019.1, from coordinate 8,440 downwards.
GGCCGACATCTTGCCGGCGACAAAGGCGGCCAGACTGACCGCCGGATTGACGTGGCAACCAGACACCGGGCCGATGGAATAGGCCATCGCAATGATGGCAAAGCCAAAGGCCAGCGCGATACCGAGCTGGCCGACGTGCTCGCCGCCCAGAACGGCCGCCCCACAGCCGAACAGGACAAGAACCGCCGTGCCGATCAGTTCGGCCACAAATTTCTTGAGCATGACACCCCTCCCAGGGTCAGACGTCTCCTGATGGACGCCGAGAGGAAGGGTGAGGCGAGTCTTCCGGTTCGGCTAGTCAGGCGAACGTGGGTTGTCCAACCACCTGAGCCACTTCCGCTGCATCGCCTGTTCGATGTCGATTTCGGCATCGCGACAGTAGATGAGGAGCATCCCCAGCACGTCGGCAGCCTCGTCGGCGAGCTTTTCGGGGGAGGGTGCGCCACGAGCGCGAGAGGTGAGACGCAGGTGTTCGGCGGTGAGTTCGCCGAGTTCTTCCTGGAGCTTGAGCAAGGCCCAGTCGCGGTCGCGGTCAATGCCATGCTCGGCGGCGTAGATGTCGGAGATGCGCAGGACGTTTGCCTGTAATGCCTTGAGGTCCATCACACCGCGACCGGTGCCTTGATATGCGGCCAGGGGTCGTAGTCTTCGAGGACGAAGTCGCCGAGCTCGAAAGCGAACAGGTCCGAGCGGTCGGCGATGTGCATGACGGGCAGGGCACGTGGTTCGCGCTCCAGCTGTGTGCGGGCCTGATCGAGGTGATTCAGATACAGGTGGGCGTCACCGAAGGTGTGAATGAACTCGCCGGGCTGGAGGCCGACGACGCGCGCCACCATCATCGTCAGCAGCGCATAGGACGCGATGTTGAACGGCACGCCGAGGAAGACGTCGGCGGAGCGTTGATACAGCTGGCAGGACAGCTTGCCGTCGGCGACGAAGAACTGGAACAGGCAGTGGCAGGGCGGCAGGGCCATGTCGTCCACGTCGGCCGGGTTCCAGGCGGTGACGATGTGGCGGCGGCTGTTCGGGTTGGTCTTGAGGCTATGGACCAGCTTTTCGATCTGGTCGATCGAGGCTCCGTTGGGATCGGCCCAGGAGCGCCACTGCTTGCCATAGACGGGCCCAAGGTTGCCTTCGGCGTCGGCCCACTCGTCCCAGATGCTGACGCCGTTCTCCTTGAGGTAGCGGATGTTCGTTTCGCCCCGAAGGAACCAGAGCAGCTCGACGATGATCGAGCGCAAATGCAGCTTTTTTGTCGTCAGGACCGGGAAGCCCCGGGCCAGGTCAAAGCGCATCTGTCGACCGAAGACGCCCAGCGTGCCGGTGCCGGTGCGGTCGCCACGTTCAGAGCCATTCTGAAGAATGTCGGTGAGCAGATTGAGATACTGACGCTCGGGATGGTCAGGCGCGGCGGCGGACTGGGCCCCCGTCAGGGTCGTCAACTCATCCAGAACAGCGCGCGCGGTCATCCGATCACTGTGCCGGTGATTCGCCTGCTTCGCAGCCCCTGATTTGAAAGGGTCCACACGAAAGGATCAGGGGGCCGCCAGTGCCTCGTCAAAGAAGGCGGTGACGGCGGCGATGGCATCCAGATGGGTATCGGTGCGGTTGCCGTCTTCGGCGCACAGCGCAGCATATCGCTCACGTGCCGCTGAGCCGCAAAGACCCAGGAAGGCATTGTGGTTGACGCCCTCCAGCCGCACGACGCTGGCCGTCGGCAGCCGTTCAGCGAACAGGTCCGCATTCTCATCTGCCGGGGTGGTGTCGTCGGCCGAGCCTTGGAGGATCAGAACCGGCTCTGTCACGCGTCGAAGGCTGTCATTGGCGAGCAGGGCCCCGAGCGCCGGGGCGATCAGGACAGCCGCGTCGATGCGCGGATCGTCGCGATCATTGGCCTGGGTCGCGACGGAGCGGCGAACGGCTTCGGACCCCTGCAGAACCTGGCGACGGTTCACCGTGCCGTAGTCGCCGTCCGTGATGGTCGGCGCACACAGCAGATCTCGCAGCGAGCGCGAGCAATAACGCGTCAGGGCAGACAGATCCGGGCGAGCTCCCAGTTCGATCAGGACGGACGCGCCGCCCATGGAATAGCCGATGGCGCCGATCCGGTCCGGGTCGATCCGTGGCCCCCAGTTCGGGTCGGCCAGAATGCCGTTGATGGTGTGGCGGAGGTCGTCGGCCCGCTCCCAGTAGAGCAAGGCCCCGAGCGGCGTCCGGTCGTCGTTTCCATTGTTTCCGGGGTGGTCGACCGCCGCCACGATATAGCCGCTGCGCGCCAGCGCCGTTCCCAGCCAGGCCATCTGCCGGGCCGAGCCGCCGAAGCCGTGGGAAATGACGATGAGGGGCTGTCGATCTCGCGCCGCAAAGGTGGCCCCATCCGCCGCCTGGCCACTCAGGAAGAAGGGCTGATCGACGGGGCCGATGATCCGGGGCGTTTCGATCACGTCGTCAGCGGCTGGGTACCAGATGGTCACACGCAGGCTGTCACGATGAAGCGCATCGCGCAGGCCCGCGCCGGGCCGGGCATAGGTCTGAATCACTTCACCCGCCCCATAGACGGGGTCGGGGGTAGCGGTCTGGGTCTGGGGGCTGCAACCGGCAAGGATGAGGGCCAGTACGAATAAGACTGGCCCTCTCATCGCCGCGACCTTACTTCGTCTCTTCGGTCGGCGCGGCCGGCGGGTCGCCGACGCGGCTCTCATAAACGTGGTCGATCAGTCCGAAGGCCTTGGCCTCATCGGCGCTCATGAAATAGTCGCGATCCAGGGTGCGCTCGATCACTTCGATCGGCTGACCGGTGTGCTTGGAATACAGCTCGTTGAGCTGACGCTTGGTCTTGATGATGTCTTCGGCGTGGCGCTCGATGTCCGACGCCTGACCGCGGAAGCCGCCCGAGGGCTGGTGAACCATGATGCGAGCGTTCGGCAGGGCGATGCGCTGGCCCTTCTCCCCGGCGGTCAACAGGAACGAGCCCATCGAGGCTGCCATGCCCATACAGACCGTCGAGATCGGGCTCTTGATGTACTGCATGGTGTCATAGATCGCCATGCCGGCCGTCACCACGCCGCCCGGCGAGTTGATGTACATGGAGATTTCCTTCTTGGGATTCTCGGACTCCAAAAAGAGAAGCTGGGCGCAGATCAGCGACGACATGCCATCTTCGACCGGGCCGGTCAGGAAGATGATACGCTCCTTCAACAGGCGCGAGAAGATGTCATAGGCCCGCTCGCCGCGGCTGGTCTGTTCGACCACCATCGGCACGAGGTTCATGGTCAGGTGGTCGACGGGATCGTGCATCTGTCTCGGCTTTCTCGATAGCTGGCGGGACGAATCACTGCCGCCCCGCCCTTTGAAGCCGATATCGTCTTGCCGAAGTGTTGATTCAAGGGTTCAGGGTGCCGCCGACTATTTCTGGGGTTCTTCCGTGCCGGCAGGAGATTGCGCCTGCGCCTGCGCCTGCGCCTGCGCCTGCTCCTGCTGTTGCTGCTGGCGCCCTTCACGTTGCCTTACCACCTCGTCGACGATTTCGCGTTGCTGGCGAGAATCCGACAGGGCGTCCGGTCGGGACGCATAGAGCCCGCGCAGATAGTCGAGATCCCAATCAGTCATCCGTTGGCCGGGCAGGGCTGCGGAGGAAAACAGGTTCAGGATTGAGTCGTAGCTTGAGGTATCAGCCTCTGCATCAACCTGAGCCAAGGCGATCATGGCGACATAGTCGGCAAGAGACGAGAATGAGATCGAGCCGATCCGGCTCGTATCAAGGACGACGATGATGTGGTGCAGGTCTTCGCGGATATTGCCGCGGAGGCGTGAGGCTCCGCGCACCCGGACATTCTCGCCGCTCGCGATCGCCTCGCCGGTATCCGAAGACACCGTCTGGCTAACGTGCCACCAGCGCACAGGGCTTCCCGAGGTCTGGAATTGTCTCAGAGCGGCTTGCCCCAGATTTGAGGCGGAAAGGTCGGGCCGAAATGCCAGCGGTTCGCTCCGTACGAGCCACTGAGCCAGCGTGTCGCCATTCGAGTCGGCGATGATCAGGACGTTTGGCTGACAGCCTGGTTCTCCAGCCTCGAGCCCAACGGCCATGGCCACGGCGGAAACCTGATCGGCCATGGCCTGGGCATACCGGGGGCTCATATTCACCACCCCGACACAGACGGTTCGGCCCCAACGTGCGAGATTTCGGTCGCGCGGCGCGGCCCCGACTTCTCCGACAAAGGCCGTGACGGCCTCTTCGATTGGCCGAGCCACGACAACGACGTCTTCGACCGTGTTCTCGGTTGGTGGCGTCTGTGCTTGTGCCACACCGGGAACGAGGCCCCCGATCAGGCCGGCGGCAAGGATTGGAATGAGGGCCAGGCGCACGCGATTTGCTCCGGAATTGACTGCGCCGACCGCTAGCACGGTCGGCGCAGGAGCTTGAATGAATTCGGGGTCAGGGAAGCTGAACAGATCCGATCCTATTCGTCGTCCTTGAACAGCTCGTCGCGGGACACCTTCTTGTCGGTGACCTTAGCCTGTTCGAAGATCCAGTCGCAGACCTTTTCTTCGTAGATCGGCGCGCGCAGGGCGTTGGTAGCGTTCGGGTTCTGGCGATAGAAATCCATGACCTGGCGCTCTTGTCCCGGATAGTTGCGGGCTTCGGCGACGATGGCGTTGGAAACTTCCTGGTCCGACACAGCCACGCCGGCGGCGCGACCCAGTTCAGCCAGCACCAGACCAAGACGGACGCGGCGCTCGGCGATCTTGCGATAGTCGTCCTTGAGCTTCTTGTCGGACTTCTTGGAGTCTTCCTCGTCGAGGCGACCGGCGGCCTTGTCGGCTTCGACCTGGCTCCAGATGCCGTCGAATTCGGCCTCAACCATGCGCGGGGGCAGGGGGAAGTCGTGGCCCTTGTCCAGGGCATCGAGAAGCGCGCGCTTGAGCTTGAAGCGCGACTGGCGGTCGTTGCCGGACTGGAGGTTCTGCTTCACCAGTTCGTTGAGCTTTTCCAGGCTCTCGATGCCGATGGCCTTGGCGAAATCATCGTCCGCCTTGGCTTCCTTGGGAGCCTTCACGGCCTTGACGGTGACGTCGAAGACGGCGTCCTTGCCGGCGAGGTGGGCAGCGCCATAGTCGGCGGGGAAGGTGACCTTGACGGCGGTTTCGTCACCGGTCTTGGCACCCTTGAGCTGGTCTTCGAAACCCGGGATGAACCGGCCCGAGCCGATCACGAGCGGGGTGTCGGTGGCCGAGCCACCCTCGAAGACTTCGCCGTCGATCTTGCCGACGAAGTCGATGATGACCTGATCACCATCGGCAGCCTTGGGGGCCTTGCCGCCCTTGTCTTCATAGGTGGTGTTCTGGCTGGCGAGCTCGGCGACGGCTTCAGCGACTTCCTTGTCGGCCGGCTCGTGGACGGGACGCGACAGCTTGAGCGAAGCCACATCCATCGGGGTGAAGTCCGGCATCACCTCCAGGCTCATTTCGTAGGACAGGTCCGCCTTGCCGGCGACGACGTCTTCGATGTCGGTGATCGGGGTGATCTCCGCCGGAGCGGCCGGACGCAGCTTGGCGTCGTCGAGGGCCTTCTGGCTGGACGCGTTGACCTCGTCGTTGATGATCTCGCCCATCAGCTCGCGACCGAACATCTTGCGGACGTGCGCAGCCGGCACCTTGCCGGGACGGAAGCCCTTGAGCTTCATGGTCGGAGCAATCTCGGCAATGCGAGCATCCAGGCGCGAGCTGAGGTCACCCTGAGGAATGGTCACGGCGATGACGCGCGAAAGGCCTTCGCTGGATTTTTCGACGACTTGAATGGACATGAGAACGGTCTTCTAGAGGACGGCGTCCCGGCAAAACGGCACGCGCGGCGAATGGAGGTCGAAACGCAAAAACGCCGCCCTACAGGGCGGCTGTGTCGCGCAAGCGGCTCTTATGTCGATATCGACCCGTCAGGTCAACGGCGCGCTTGCGGCGTAGGGGTTGGACCGGCTAGGGAGCGTCGACCTAGGCGGATGTGGCGGAACTGGTAGACGCACTGGATTTAGGTTCCAGCGCCGCGAGGCGTGGAGGTTCGAGTCCTCTCATCCGCACCAGCTTTATCCCGGGAATAGACGGCATGACACCGGTGTCATTGCGTGCTATCGAAGGGCCACGGGCAAGACCAGATCAGGCCCGGGTGTGTCGAGATGGAGGAATCGGCCCGCATGACCCGCGCTCGGCGCGCCCGTATCGTGGCAACTATCGGACCGGCCAGCCGGGAACCGGGGCAAATCAAGGCGCTGGCCAAGGCCGGGGTCGATGTCTTTCGTCTGAACTTTAGCCATGGGTCGCATGACGATCATGCGGCGGCTTTCAAGGCGATCCGTGGAGCCGAACTGGCAATTCGTCGACCGCTCGGCATTCTCGCAGATCTCCAAGGTCCCAAGCTGAGGCTGGGCAGGTTTGGTGATGGCAGCATCTCTTTGCAGCCCGATCAGCCTCTCAGGCTCGATCTGGACACCACGCCGGGGGACGACCGCCGGGTCGGGATGCCGCATCCCGAGATCTTCCGTGCGCTCCAGCCGGGTTCGTTGTTGCTGCTCGATGACGGCAAGGTGCGGTTGCGCGTCGACAAGGCCGGCGAAGATTTCTGCGAGACGGTGGTTGAGGCCGGTGACCGTCTGTCAGACCGCAAAGGCGTCGCGGTCCCTGGAGGGACCATTCCGATCTCGGCATTGACGGACAAGGATCTGGAAGACCTCGCCTTCGCCCTTCGGCTGGGCGTGGATTGGGTGGCTCTGTCGTTTGTGCAGCGGGCCTCGGATATGGCGGAGCTGAAAAAGCTGGTCGCCGGGCGCGCGGCCTGTCTGGCCAAGATCGAGAAGCCCGCGGCGCTCGAACATCTGGATTCCATTCTCGATTATTCCGACGGCGTGATGGTGGCGCGTGGCGATCTTGGGGTGGAGTGTTTGCCCGAAGAGGTGCCGGTCGCGCAGAAGACGATCATCCGGGCGGCGCGAAACCGGGGCGTCCCGGTGATCGTCGCGACGCAGATGCTGGAATCCATGACCGCCAGCCCGGCCCCGACGCGGGCGGAGGCGTCGGATGTCGCCAACGCCGTCTATGAGGGGGCCGATGCCCTGATGCTGTCGGCAGAGACGGCAGCGGGGAAATACCCGATCGAAGCGGTTCAGGTAATGGACCGCATCATGGAACGGGTCGAATCCGATCCACGCTGGCCCGGTCTTATGGATGCCGAACATGCCGGGATGGATGATGTCGATGCCGATGCCCTGGTGGCGGCGGCCCGCAAGGCGGCCGAGGCGGCGTCAACGGCCTGCGTTGTGGTCTTCACGACCACAGGGGGCACAGCGCGCCGGATGGCCCGTGAGCGCCCGCTTCAGCCTGTTGTTGCGCTAACTCCGTCCCCGGATACGGCTCGGCGTCTCGCCCTGGTTTGGGGACTGGAACCCCGTCTGGGACAGCAGCCGGCCACGCTGGAAGACGTCACTGAGGATGCCGTTCGGCATGCTGTTGAAGCCGGGCTAGCCAGCCCTGGCCAGCGTGTCCTGATCCTGGCGGGTACACCGTTTGGAGCGCCGGGCGCCGCCAATCTCTTGAGATTGGCGCACGCGCCGTCGACCAGAAACTAGAAAAAGCCCCGGGTCTTGCGACCCGGGGCTCGATCCTAGTGGATTTGCCGCTGTTACCAGCGCCACACCTGATAGGCCGTGTCGATGATGTAGCCATCGAACAGATCGACCAGATAGATGTTGTTGTCGACATAGACCCAGGCGCAGCCCGGAGGCGGGGCGGGCAGGCCATACCAGGCCCAGTCGTGGACACGGTAGCGCCAGAACACATTGGGCAGATAGTCGCCGATCCGATAGCTGCGGCCATAATACTGGCGCGGCACCGAGTAGTAGCCGTACCCAGGCGCGAAATAGAAATTCACGCGCAGGCCGCTGTAGCCCCGGAACCAGTTGTTGTTCCGCCACCAATTTCCGCCGTTCCGACGGTTGAAGTTATTGCGCCAGGTGTCGTGGTTCCAGCTGCCGCGATAGTGGTCCCGATCGCGGTCACGGTCGCGACGCCACTCCGGACGGCTGCGGTCGCGTCGATCCCAACCGCCGCCTTGATGGCCACCGCGGTTCCAGTCACCGCGGTCACCGCCGCCCTGACGCCCGCCGCGATCACCGCCGCCTTGCTGGCCACCGCGGTTCCAGTCGCCGCGGTCACCGCCGCCTTGACGTCCGCCACGGTCACCACCGCCTTGCTGGCCACCCCGGTTCCAGTCACCGCGATCACCGCCGCCCTGTTGACCACCACCTTGACGACCGCCGCGATCACCTCCGCCTTGTTGGCCACCGCGGTTCCAGTCGCCGCGGTCACCGCCGCCTTGACGTCCGCCGCCTTGCTGGCCACCGCGATCACCGCCGCCCTGTTGACCACCACCTTGACGACCGCCGCGATCACC
>CAZYFY010000018.1:0-56822 GCA_964647275.1 uncultured Brevundimonas sp. | reverse complement strand
GGTGGAGACTGGCGCGACCCGAAGGGGAACTCGTTGTGGCTGCTGCCTTCCGGCCCTGACCAAATTGGCGAGGCCTCCGCCCACGCCAGCTCCGCGCGCTATATCGTGGCTAAGCGCGGGAAAGGCAAGCGTCTCAGGCCGCCACTTCCTCGACGGTGATCGGACCGTTGCCCTCCATGACCGATGACACCGCCGTCAACAGCGTCGCCAGTGTAATCGGCTTGGCCAGGTGACCGTCGGCCCCGGCGGCGCGACCGGCCGCGACATGCTCGGCCAGAGCATTGGCGGTCAGCATCAGGACAGGCGTACGGGCGCGTCCATTCTCAACCTCATGGGCCCGGATAGCGCGCACGGCGGCCAGACCATCCATGACCGGCATCTGCATATCCATGAGGACAAGGTCATAGCTGCCCGCCTGGAAGGCTTCATAAGCGAGCTGGCCATTCTCAACGCCGGTCAGTTCCGCCTCGACACCGGTGAGCATGATCTCGATGACCTTGCGGTTGGCCGGATGGTCGTCCGCCAACAGAATACGGATCGGTCGGTCGGTGATGGCCGTCGCCTGGGCATGAAGGTCGTTGTCGGCTTCCGGCTCGTGGCAGACCGGCATGGCCAGTTCGAACCAGAAGGTCGCGCCTTCATTCGGCACGCCGGCACAGTCGAAGGTTCCATCCATCAGGGCGACGAGATCGCGTGAGATCGCCAGACCCAGTCCCGTCCCGCCAAACCGCCGGGTGATCGACCCGTCAGCCTGCTGGAACCGGGCAAAGATGCGGGCCTTCTGTTCCTCATCGAAGCCGACACCCGTATCACGAACCTCAAACCGGACCCGATCATCCACGGCACGAGCCGTAATCGTGACAGAACCTTCGCCGGTGAACTTCAGGGCGTTGGAGATCAGGTTGGACAGCACCTGGCGGATGCGCACACCGTCGCCGACCACGCGGTGCTCCAGCTCCGGTGCAATATCGACCACAAGGGCCACTTCTTTCTGGTCGGCTGAGGCGCGGTACAGACCAGCAACCTCGCGCACAGCGTTGGCCAGATGGAAGGGAGCCCGCTCAATGGCGACCTGGCCGGCCTCGATCTTGGCGCTGTCGAGAATGTCCGACAGAAGACGTTCCAGCGTGATGCCAGAGGCCCGAACCACCTCGACCATTTCGCGCTCGCGCTCCGGCAGGTCTGAACGACTGAGGGTGTCGGCCATGGCCACAACCCCGTTGAGCGGCGTCCTGATCTCATGGCTCATATTGGCCAGGAATTCGGACTTGGCCTGATTGGCCGCCTCGGCGCGACGGCGCGCATCCTTCAGCGTTCGGCCGGTACGAAGCTGCCAAACGAGCGCCCCAAGGATCGAGATGAGGAATACAATGCCAAAGCCGACCAGCCAGCGTTGCTGGCCGATCTTGTCCTGATGGAGTTTCGCGTTGGCATTGGCGGTTTCGAGCTGACGGCGGCGTTCCAAAAGCTGCGCCTGCATGTCGCCCGTGACCTGGCTGATTCCCGTCGAGAACCGCTGGGCCGCCTGGGTCGATGACGCATAGTGGTAGTCTGACAAGCGCCGGTAGGCCTCGTCCGAACGACCTTCGGCGAACAGGAGCTCCGCCTCAACCAGCGGAATGACCGTGAAGCCCTCCTCACGATATTCCCCCGCCGCCTCGGCGCGGTGGATCTCTGCCATGTCACGGCGCGCCTCTCGCAGACGACCCAAGCGCGCATAGGCAATCGCGCGTCGGGGCAGCAGGTGCGGCGCCAGGAAGGCCGCAGGCCCCAGGTCCACCCCGTAGGGCTCCAGACACCGCAGCACACGGTTCCAGTCGCGGAGACCCTCGGCGACCATGGCGCACAGATTAGCGTCGTAGACTTCAAGACTCTCCAGGCCAGACCGATAGGTCAGGCGATGGTGCGAAACATAGAGATTGCGCGCCAGTTCATAGTCGCCAACCTGAACCGCCAGCCGGGTCAGGTTGTACAGGCTGTCAAAATCAGGACGGGGATAGTCTTCGCGCGAATAGTCGAGCTCGAACCGTCCGAACGCCGCCGCCGCGCCCGTGAAGTCATTGAGCTTCATCAGGCCCATGCCGGTGACTTCCCACAGACCGGCCAGGGCCGTGTCGGCATACGGTTCGTTGTCAGGCACCTGGGCCTGGACCTCGGTCAGCAGGTTCAGGGCCTCACCGATGCGATCCTCGTCCATCATGTTCATCGCCGCCAGGCGCGTCGCATGGGACAGCACGAACCAGTCGTCTGCCCGACGCCGGATACGCTCGATATGAGCCGCCGCCGCCGTATCTCCCATGTCGTACTGGATGGTCAGCTCATTGAGCTGGGCAATCGCTGCGTATCGCGTGTCGCCTTGCGCCTCGGCGGCGCTGGCCAGCCTGCGGTTCCAGATCCGGGCCTGATCGAATTCACCCTGGTTCAGAAAGATCCAGGCCACATGATACAGGCGGTTCAGACCCTCGCGGTCCGAGCGGGACTGAGCCTCGCGCCCAAAGGCTTCCAATGCATCGAAATCGGTCTGCGAAGCTCGCCGCTCGACGCTCTCGGCCAGCTGTAAAGGTGTGCGAACCGGTGCCGCGATGGCCGCAGACGACAATCCGGCCACGACTGCTACAGCCATGGCCGCAAGGACCAGCATTCTTGAAATCATACGCCTACCCAACCCTCTGGGCGGGAGGTATGACGCACAAAGATTGAACAAGACTTAGCGTGTGTCACTCGGGCACGCCGGACCCTTCCATGCCCCTTGAACCGACGAATGTTTTTGCCGGCAATCCCCTCGATCGGGCCGGCGACCGGCGAGAGGACGACGCCTGGCTGGCCGAGCAACTGGACCGCAATGACGGGTCCTGCCTGGCGATCTGGAAGGACTCGGTGCTGGTCGAGCCCGGTCAGGACGGTGAGCAGATCGCCTGGCTCAGTCCAAACCTGGCGCGGGAGGCAACGGCGGACGATCAGGTGTTCCTCGGCCTGTGGAACCAGGCTCCGGTTTTCGCCGCCCAGTTCAATGGGGAGGCTGATCCATCGGTCGGTCCGCTTCAGGGTTTGGGCCGGTTCATCGATCTGCGGACGGCGGCAGCGACCCTCGCCGGACCAGACGTGGCCATGGCAGGCACGGCCCGAAGCCTGTTCGACTGGCATGCGCGGCACGGGTTCTGCGCCGCCTGCGGCGGCCGCACACGCGCCACCAGCGGCGGCTGGAAACGACAGTGCGAAACCTGTGAAACGCAGCACTTTCCGCGGGTCGACCCGGTGGCGATCATGCTTCCGGTCTATTCAGGAGGTGCCCAGCCTGTCTGCCTGCTCGGTCGCCAGGCCCCCTGGCCGGCGAAACGCATGTCGGCCCTGGCGGGGTTCATCGAGCCCGGCGAGTCCATCGAAGAAGGCTGTGCCCGCGAGGTTCTGGAGGAGGCCGGCCTGGTCGTCATTTCGGCGACCTACCATTCCAGCCAACCCTGGCCGTTTCCGCATCAGTTGATGATCGGCCTGATCTGCGAGGTCGATTCCGACCAGGCCCAACCCAACCAGACCGAGCTGGAATCAGTCGCCTGGCTGACCCGGGACGAGGCGCGCGCCGTACTTGAGGGCCGTCATCCCGATATCCTCGCCCCGCCTCCCTTTGCCATTGCCCATCAATTGATCCGCGCCTGGGTCGCCTGAGTTCGCTTGCGGGCTTGAGGGGGGCTCCTTATACGGCTGACATGGCCCCTGCGGCTTCCTGTTCCCAAAGCAAGGTCGAACCTCGCCGATGATCACCTCCTTCCGTCGCCTGTCCAAAACCTGGTTCGCCGGCCTCATCGTCGGACTGCTGATCATCGGCCTGGCCGTGGTCGGGATGTTCGACCCCATGCGGTTCGACTTCTCGTCCCATGTCATCAAGGCCGGCGACCGCGAGGTCAGCCAGCAACAGTACCGCCAGATCATCGACAATCTGAACGAACGCAACGCCCAGATGACGGGCCAGCGGTTCACGATGGCCGAGCTGGTCGAGGCGGGGCAGCATATCCAGATCCTCGAAAGCCTGGCCGGGGAAGAGAGCCTGTTCGCCTGGGCCTGGAAGGTCGGGATTCGTCCGGCCCGTGACCTGGTCGCCGCCCAGCTGCGCCAGCAGCAGGCCTTCTTTGATCCGGTGACCGGCCAGTTCAGCGAAGAGGCCATGGTTCGCGCGCTCAGCGAGACGGGCATGACGCCGGCGGTCTTTGAGGACACCCTGCGCCACCAGATCGCCGCCGAACACTATGTCGCCGGAGCTGCGGCCGGTCTGCGCATGCCGCGCGTCTATGGAGCGATTGCCGCCGCCTATGCCGGTGAGACGCGCAATGGTCGCTGGATCCTGCTGTCGCCCTCCGACATCCGCGATGTCCCCGCTCCGACGGACGCACAACTGACCACCCTCCTGAACGAGCTGGCCGATCAGGTTCGCGAGCCCGAGTTCCGCACGGTGACGATGGTGCGTTTCACGCCGTCGCTGGCTGCGGCCAACATCCAGATCAGCGACCAGGCCATTCAGGACCGTTTCAACTTCCAACGTGACTCGCTCGGCACGCCGGAAACGCGCAGCTTTGTCACCCTGACGGCTCCGAATGCCGAGGTGGCCCAGATGATCGCGCGGCGTCTGCGGACCGGAGAAGACCCGGCTGCGGTCGCCCGCTCGCTGAACATTGAACCGGTGAACTATGCCGGTCAGCCCCGCTCGGCGGTCCCTGATGCCCGCGTCGCCCAGGCAGCCTTTGGCCTGGCCCAGGGTGCTGTTTCTGATCCGGTCCAGGGGGAACTGGGTCTGGTCGTGATCAAGGTTTCCGCCATTGCGGCCGGCCGTGAAGCGACCCTGGCCGAACACCGCGAGGAGATCGAGAACGCCCTGCGTCTGGAGCAAGCCCGCGTGCGCGTCACCGAAATGGTCGAGCAGTTCGTCGCCCTGCGCGAAGGCGGCACCGGCCTGCGCGAAGCCGCCACGCAGGTCGGCGGCGTCGTCGCCACCCTGCCGCCGTTCACCGAAGAGGGCATGCTGCCGAACGGTCAGCCGATGGGCGGCCCTGAGGTTCTGTACCAGACCGCCTTCGAAACCGCCGAAGGATCGGACAGCGACGTGGTCGATGCCGGTCAGGACGAGTATTTCGCCGTCCACGTCGACGAGGTCCGTGAATCCCGGATGCCGACGATCAATGAGCTGCGCCCCCAACTGGTCCAGTTCTGGCGTGGGCGTGAGATTGGTCGCCGCCTGCAAGAGCGCGGCAATGCGCTGGCTGAGCGCGTTCGTGGTGGTGAGGACATCGCTGCGGTCGCCCGGGCTGAGGGTCTGACCTTGACCACGCGTGCCGGCGTGGGCCGCGGCGATGGCGAAGGTGAAGCCGCCACCCTGCCTGCCGATCTGGTCGGTGGCCTGTTCGGACAGGCTCCGGGGCAGGTCTTCTCGGGACCGGCTGACCGTGAGGGCCGTTTCGTCGTTGGCATCGTTGATCGCGCCTCGGCCCCCGCGGCTGTTCTGGCCGGACGCCAGGCCGAGGGCATTCGTCCGCAGATGACCGGACAGGCCTTCCAGGCGGAGTACGTCCCCGCCATGCAGGCCGCTGCACGGGCGTCTGTCGGCACCGAGGTCTTCCCGGATCGTGCCCGCGCAGCTCTGGGCGTGCCGGCGGAAGAGACACCGGCCAGCGAATGATCCCAAGCGGCTTCGCCGAGCGATATGGACGCGGCGAGGCTCAGATTGTCTCCCGGCGTCTGATCGACGATCTGGAAACACCCGTCTCAGCCTATCTGAAGCTGGGACGGGGTCGCCCTTACGCCTTCCTGTTCGAGTCGGTGGAGGGCGGGGCCTGGCGTGGGCGTTATTCGATCCTGACGGTCCAGCCGGATCTGGTCTGGCGGTGCCGGGGGGATCGAGCCGAGATCGCACGCGGGCGCGAGGCCGTGGCGGCCAATCAGTTCGTCCCGGAAACACGACCGGCGCTCGATTCGCTGCGTGCTCTTGTGGTCGACTCTCGTATCGAGGTGCCGGAGGATTTGCCGCCGATGGCCGCAGGGCTATTCGGCGTCTTCGGCTATGACATGGTTCGCCTGGTCGAGCCGGTGGGACCGGCCAGGCCTGATCCGCTCGGCTTGCCGGATGCCGTCTTGGCCCGACCGTCCGTTGTGGCGGTCTTTGACGGTGTGGCCCAGGAGATCATTCTGTGCACCCCGGTCTGGCCTGGCGAGGTTGCCGCCGAGGTCGCCCTGGCTGAAGCCGAGCAACGCCTGACTGGCTTTGCCGACGAGCTACGGCAACCGCTGGCGGCGGCGGCCCCGGCCTCGCCCGCCACCGCGCCGGTTCTGTCATCAGACGTCGATGAGGTCGCCTACACCCGTATCGTTGAACGAGCCCGCGATTACATCGGGGCCGGAGACGTCTTCCAGGTCGTAGCCGGGCATCGCTTCTCGGGCCCGGTCGGATTTGAACCGTTCGCCTTCTATCGATCTCTGCGGCGGACCAACCCGTCGCCCTTCCTGTTTCACCTGGACTTCGGTGATTTTCAGCTTTCGGGCTCGAGCCCCGAGATCCTGGTGCGCCTGCGCGATGGCGAGGTCACCGTGCGTCCCCTGGCCGGCACGCGACCGCGCGGCGCGACGCCGGCAGAGGACACCCGGCTCGAGGCCGAACTTCTGGCCGATCCCAAGGAGAGGGCCGAGCATCTGATGCTGGTTGACCTGGGCCGCAACGACGTGGGCAGGGTGGCTCAGCCGGGGACGGTCGAGGTGACGCGCAGCTTCTATGTCGAACGCTACAGCCACGTCATGCACATCGTCTCCAATGTCGTGGGCAAGGCGCGCGCGGACCTCGATCCGGTTGAGGCCCTGACGGCGGCCCTGCCCGCCGGCACCCTGTCCGGCGCCCCCAAGGTTCGCGCCATGCAGATCATCGACGAGCTGGAAACGACCAAGCGAGGGGTCGGCTATGCCGGAGCGGCCGGCTATATCGGGGCCGGCGGCGAGGTCGATTTCTGCATCGTCCTGCGAACCGCGCTGTTCAAGGACAGCATGATGTACGTCCAGGCCGGAGCCGGCCTGGTCGCCGATAGCGATCCGGCCATGGAATATGCCGAGACGCTGCACAAGTCCGCCGCCCTGAAACGCGCCGCCGAAGAGGCCTGGCGTTTCAGTTAGTCGTCTCCGGGCCGATCTTCGTCATCGAGGAAGATGCGATGGGCCGCCCCGTCCATGTCGTCGTACTGCCCGCTTTTCAGCGACCACATGAAGACGGCCACGGCCCCCACCCCGAACAACAGGGCCAGGGGGATCAGGAAAACAAGACTGCTCATGCCGCTGCCTCGACCGGCGAAGCCGGCATGTCCGTGCGTCGTTGGATCACCTTGTCGGTGGCCGGACGCACCGCCGGCGCACCTCGCAGCCGCATGGCATTGGCCACCACAATGATCGAGGACAGCGACATGGCCAGGGCGGCAATCAGGGGGGTCACCAGACCCGCCACGGCAACCGGCAGCGCGATCAGATTATAGCCGATGGCGAGGGCGAAGTTCTGCTTGACCAGTTGACCCGCACGGCGGGCGGTCCGCAGGCTGATCGGGACGGCCTCCAGGCCCTTGTGAAGGAAGACGAAATCCGCAGCATTGCGTCCAATGTCGGCGGCCTCGCCCGGTGCCATGGAGACATGGGCCGCCACCAGGGCCGGGGCATCGTTCAAGCCGTCGCCGACCATCAGAACCTTGCGTCCCTCCGCGGCCAGCGCCGACAGCCGGGCCACCTTCTCGGCCGGATAGAGCCCGGCGGCATGGTCGGCAATTCCGAGACGTTCGGCGACGCCGGCAACGGCATCCGGTGTATCCCCCGACAGGATAAGCAAGCTCATGCCCAAAGCCTTGAGCTCGGCAACGGCCTGATGGGCCTGGGGCCGCAAGCTGTCCTCAAGCGCAAACTCAGCCAAAAGGTGCCCGTCCCGCGACAGAACCGTCCCCGCCGAAACAGGTGCGTCTCGTCCATCCAGCGCCCAGGTGGCGCGACCAAGCCGATAGAGATGATCCCCGTCTCGGGCTTCGAGCCCAAGCCCCGGGAGCTCGACAACCTGAAGCCGGGCGTGCCCTGTGCCCTGGCTTTCATCGGCAATGGCGCGTGCGACCGGATGATTGGAACCGCATGCCAGGCGGGATGCCAGGGCCAGATGTTCGGCACTGATTTCGCCGGCATTGACCACCCTGGGTCGGCCGAGGGTCAGGGTTCCTGTCTTGTCGAACACCACTGTATCAATGGCCGCCAACCGCTCGAGCCCGCCGCCGTCCTTGACCATGACGCCCGCGCGAAACAGCCGACTGGCCGCCATCACCTGAACCATCGGCACCGCCAGGCCCAGCGCACACGGACAGGTGATGATCAGCACGGCGATAGCCACCGTGATCGCTCGGTGCCAGTCGCCGCTCGCCAGCATCCAGCCCACGAAGGTCGCAAAGGCGGCGGTGTGAACAACGGGGGCATAAAGTGCCGAAGCCCGATCTGCGATCCGCCGATAGGTTGCCCGACCGCCTTCAGCCGCCTGCATCAAGGCGACCATCTCGCTCAGGAAGGAATCGCGGGCCCGGGCCGTGGCGGTCACGGTCAGGGGCCCCGTCAGGTTGAGCACGCCGGCCTGGACCGGCGACCCCGCTTCGACCCGCCGAGGCTCGCTTTCGCCGGTCGCCAGGGCACAGTCGAGCTCTGACAGCCCCTCAAGGACCACGCCATCGACGGGCACGCGGTCACCCGCCGCCAACAGCACCTTCATCCCCGGCTCGATCTGATCGACAGGCAGATGTTCGCGACGGCCATCGTCCTGCAGCACCGTCGCCCCGCGCGGGGCCAGGCGGGCCAGTCCGGCCACGGCGGTCCGGGCCCGGTCGCGCATCATGTGATCCAGCGTTCGCCCGATCAGCAGGAAAAACAGCAACGAGATCGACGCATCAAAATAGGCGTGTTCGCCCCCACCGATCGTGTCGAACAGGCTCAGCCCAAAGGCCAGGATCACGCCAATCGAGATCGGCACATCCATATTGGTCTGACCATGGCGCAGGGCCGACCAGGCGGACTGGAAGAAGATCCGGCCCGAATAGATCAGGCACGGCAGGGCGATGGCGGCTGAGATCCAGTGAAAGGCCTGCCGGGTTTGCGGATCGGCCCCGGACCAGATCGACACCGACAACATCATGATGTTCATGGCCCCGAAGCCGGCAACGCACAGGGCGCGAACCAACCGCGACAGTTCAGGATCCTTTTCGTCTTGCTGGGCACCGGTCAGGTGCGATTGAAAGCCCACCCCCTCCAGAGCCGCAACCATGTCGGGGACCTCGTCGCCGCGCCAGGTCACGCTGACACGCCGCGCGGTCAGATTCATCCGCGCGGCCTCGACGCCGGGCAGCTGGCCCAGCCCCTTCTCGATCTTGCCGATACAGGCGGCGCACCGGGCGCCGGGAACTGACAGGTCGGTCTGGAACCGCCCGCCGCCGAGATCGCGGCTTGCCAGCCGGATCTCGTCACGATGGCTCATCTGATGGCCTTGTAACTGTGCCAGGTCGCATGACCCAGCAGCGGGAAGATGATGACCAGCCCGACCAGCCCCGTCGCCGCTGCGACCAGGAAGAGGAACAGAACGATAAAGCCCCACGTCAGCATGACCGGCAGGTTATGGCTGACCATGCTGATGCTCGATCCCATTGCGGTAAAGGCATCAACGTCTTCGTCGAGCAGGCGCGGAATCCCGAAACAGCTGATGGCAAACGAGAACGCCGCGAACAGGCCCCCGATCACGCCCCCAACCACCAGCATCGCCAAACCGACCGGCGTGCCGGTCAGCATGGCCGTCACATCTTCCAGCCCAGGGAACGGTCGCAGACCGAAGAACAGCGCATAGATGATCGTCGCCGCCCGCATCCACAGCAGCATGAGCAGGCACAACAGCGCCCCCGCAAACCAGATCTGTCCCCCCGACGCGGCCTTGACGAACAACATGCGGCGCAGGCTGACCGGACGTCCCGCCTCAAGATCGCGGCTCTTCTGATAGAGGCCGACAGCCAGAAGTGGTCCGACCACCATGAAGCCGGCCAGAGCCGGAAACAGGATGTAGTCCATCCGCAGCCAGAACAGACCGCCGATGACACCGGCTGAAATCACAAAGACCAGGAACCCGTAGACCAGGCTGGGGAAGGGAACGCACCACAGGTCGCGCCAGCCGGCGGCGAGCCAGCCGAACGCCGCCGACATCGGCAAATGCCGCCGGCGTTGGTCCGCCAGGGTCGGGCCGGGCTCGATGGTGCTGACATTGGGATTGGCCATTCTCTCTTCCTCAGCAGGCCGAACGTGCGGCGCGATAGTCCTGTCCCTCACCGGCTCCGCGAGCGTGCGGCACGCAGTCCGGCTGGGATTCGAGCGCAACCCAGACCAGGTGCGCATTGGCAACGACGATGACCGCAACAACGACACCCGCGATCACCAGGGAGATCAGCCGCCAATTGGGTCTGGAGCCGGCCATCAGCGACCTTCCGTATGGGCGTCGACATAGAGGGCCAGCATACGGATATCCGCTGGGCTAAGGCGACCCTCCCAGGCCGGCATATGGCCCTGGCGACCACTGTGGATCGTCTCATAGACCGTCGCGGCATCGCCGCCGTAGATCCAGACACTGTCGGTCAGATCCGGCGCACCAACGGTGACGTCACCACGCCCGTCGACGCCATGGCACGACGCACAGGTGGTGACGAAAACCTCGGCACCACTGGGGATGCGTTCACGCTCGGCGGCGGTAACAGCCTGGCCCGAACGCGCGCGGATAAAGGCCGAAACAGCCTGGATCTGGTCACGATCCAAGGTCCCAAAGGTGCCGAATGCCGACATCTGGGACCGGCGCGTCTGGGGATCATCGGCATTGATGCCGACGCGGATGGTCTCCGCCACCGTGTCCAGATCGCCCCCCCAAAGCCGCGCGGGCGCAGTCAGGTTGGGGAAGCCCGGTCCACCGCGAAGGTCGGCGCCGTGGCAGGCCGCACAGTTGTCCGCGAACAGGGTCGGCGCGACTTCATCGACATAGGCCATGGCGGCGGGATCGGCCCGCAGGGTGGCCAGCGGCTCGGTCGTCAGCCGCCGGGTCCAGATGGCGCGATCCGCCTGGGCGGCCGCAACCTGCTGGGTCACCTCCTGGCGATCATTCAGGCCCAGAAGCCCGCGGGTGTAGCTGACACCGAGCGGCCAGGCCGGAGCCAGGACCCAATAGATGACGGCGAAGATCGTGCCGATAGCCAGGAAGGCCAGCACCACCTTGGGAACCGGCGTGTCCAGTTCCTTGATACCATTCCACTCGTGGCCGGTCGTCTTCTGGCCGGTCGGGACGTCGTGTTCGGGCTCGTCCATCACGGTTGCTCCGGGGTGTCGTCCTCGGTGAGGATGCTGGTCTTGGCTTCGTCAAAACGGGTGCGGTTCGAAGGCCACAGGGCGTAGATCAGAACGGCAATCGACAGACCGATCAGATAGAACAGCCCCCAGCTCTTGGAGACAGCGACAAGGGTGTCATGGGTCCAGTCCATGCCTCAGCCCTCCGGTTGCTGGTCATGGGCAGCGTCCGTCAGGCCACCCAGGATCTGGAGATAGGCCACCACCGCGTCCATCTCGGTCAGGACTTCGGCGTCGCCGTCAAACGGTCGAATGTGCGTCTCGCGGCCATAGCGTTCGTAGACGCCACTGGTGCCCGCACTGTCGGGATTGGCCTGGGCGATGGCATCCGCCTCGGCATTGGCGATCATGGCGTCCGTGTACGGAACACCGACGCCGCGCTGAGCTGCCAGTCGGTTGCTCAGGTCGCTGGTCCGAAGACGGTTCTCGTCCAGCCAGCCATAACGCGGCATGACCGAGGCCGGGACGACATCGCGCGGATTGATCAGGTGACGGACATGCCAGTCGTCCGAATAACGTCCGCCGATACGCGCCAGGTCAGGCCCCGTCCGCTTCGAGCCCCACAGCATGGGGTGATCGTACTGAGACTCGACCGCCAGCGAATAGGGGCCGTAGCGTTCGACCTCGTCGCGCAGGGTGCGGATCATCTGAGAGTGACAGGCTGAGCAACCTTCGCGGATATAGATATCCCGGCCCGCCAGCTCCAGCGGCGTATAGACCCGCATATCCGGGTCGTGCTCGACCGTCTCGTCGATGGTGAACAGCGGGGCGATCTCGACGAAGCCGCCGATGCCCGAGACAACGATCACGGCCAGGACGAAGCCGATGGCGTTGCGTTCAAGTTTTCGATGGAATTCGGCCATGTCTATTCTCCCGCCACCAGAACCTGGTCGGCGCGTGCGGTGGGCACATCACGGGCATCCGGCTGAGTCCCCTGACGGCTCATGCGAATGGTCATGATGATGTTGTAGAAGCCGACGATGGCACCCAGCAGGAAGCACAGCCCCCCGATCGTGCGGGCGATATAGTAGGGGTGCATCGCCTCGACGCTCTGCATGAACGAATAGGCCAGGCCCCCGTTCTCGCCGTAGGTGCGCCACATCAGGCCCTGAAGGATGCCTGAGTTCCACATCGCAAAGACGTAGATGATGGTCCCGATCAGGGCCAGCCAGAAGTGCACCTCAACCAGCTTGGGCGAGTACATGCGCGACTGTTTCCACATCCACGGCACGAGGGCGTAGAACGACCCGAAGGTAATCATGGCCACCCAGCCCAGGGCACCTGCGTGAACGTGTCCGACGGTCCAGTCGGTGTAGTGCGACAGCGAGTTCACCGCGCGGATCGCCATGAACGATCCTTCGAAGGTGGACAGGCCGTAGAAGACCGCCGCCACCATCATGAAGCGCAGGGTCGCGTCGTCACGCACCTTGGTCCAGGCTCCGTTCAGCGTGGCCAGGGCGTTCCCCGCCGAGGCCCAGGACGGCACGAGAAGCACGACCGAGAAGGTCATGCCCAAGGTCTGAACCCACTGCGGCAGGGCGGTGTAGTGCAGGTGGTGTGAGCCCGCCCACATATAGAGGAAGGTGATGCCCCAGAAGCTGATGATCGACAGCCGGTACGAGAAGATCGGTCGCTCTGCCCGCTTGGGCAGATAGTAGTACATCATCCCCAGGAAGCCGGCTGTCAGGAAGAAGGCCACCGCATTGTGGCCGTACCACCACTGAACCATGGCGTCCTGGACCCCGGAGAACAGGGAATAGCTCTTGTACTCACCCAGCGACGCCGGCAGCGCCAGATTGTTGACGATGTGCAGCACCGCCACCACGACGATGAAGGCGATATAGTACCAGTTGGCCACATAGATGTGCGGCTCCTTGCGACGCTGGAGCGTACGCAGGAACAGGACAAAATACGCGACCCAAACGATCGTCAGCCAGATGTCGGCGTACCACTCGGGCTCGGCATATTCCTTGTTCTGGGTGATCCCCATCAGGTAGCCGGACGCCGCCAGAATGCAGAACAGGTTGAAGCCCAGCAGCACGAACCAGGGGCTGAACTGATCGGGCAGCCGCGCCCGCGAGGTACGCTGAACCACATGGAACGAGGTAGCGATCAGGGCATTGCCGCCAAATCCGAAAATGACCCCGGAGGTGTGAACAGGGCGGATTCGTCCAAAACTGGCCCAGGCCTGATCCACAAAGGTCAGCTCTGGCCAGGCCAGGAGTGCGGCGACCCAGACACCGACAAACATGCCGACAACCGCCCAGATCATGGCCAGGACAATCCCGACCTTAGTGGGGTCGTCGTAGTACTGGGCCAGACGTGCCGGCGACGGCTCGGGCGCATAGTAGGCCTGGCCCACCATAAACATGAGCACCGCCGCAAAGACGAGAACGATCAGGCCGTGGACGGCGATAAGGTCGCCATTCACAGCTCCCCCGACCGTCATGGCCAGACCCGCCAGGGCCAATAACCCCAGCACCACAAGCGCCAGCTGGCGCTCGGCCACCGACAACTGAGCGATCATTCCACCGCCACCTTTCGATTTTCCATCTTTTTGCCCCCGTCCAGACCGAGCAGCGGAACCAGGTCGCTCCTGTTCCCAACGACATCAGCCAGACTGTAGCGATCGAGAATATCCATAAAGGAACTAAGGGCTTCTGCAAAGACACCTTTTAGCCGACAGGCAGGAGAAATTTGGCATCGGCCCGACCCCATGCACTCAACGACGACCATCTCTTCCTCGACCGCACGCACGACGGCACCAACGTTGATCTGTGCGGGTGGGCTGGCCAGGCGTATGCCGCCGGTTCGCCCCCGGATCGTCTCGATCAATCCCTGCGCCCTGAGCGTCTGGGCGACCTTGAGCAGATGGTGCCGCGACAGGCCGTAGGCTTTGGCAATCTGGCCGACGGTGGCACGGCCATCCGAACGAAGCGCCAGATAGATGAGCATTCTCAGCGCATAATCGGTGTGGAAGGTCATACGCATGGGAGCAACCCTTCAGGCGCGGCGTCGCAGACCAGTGACGACGACCAGAATCAGGAGCACGGCCTTGAGCCCCTCCAGCATGACGTAAATCAGATGGTGCGGCGTCGCGGCGACGACCTGACCGGCGATGATCTGGGCGACCCGCTCATCCAGGATCGGAAGCAGCCAGAAACCCTGGGCGGCCAGAATCGCCCCTAGGAGGCCGACCAACAGCCAGCCCATGCGGACACGCCCCCATGCTGAGGTCGCGACCAGCAGCCCCCACAAGCCCCACTCGACCTTGCTCGCCAACGCAAAGGTCACGCGCCCCACATCCAGCGCCGTCGGCAGATCCAGACTCGGTGCCTGAAACTTTACCGGCGTCGCCAGAAACGAAACCCCGATCAGCACGCCAAGCCATAGCGTCGCCATCAGGCCGGACGGGGTAACGACAACCGGCCTTGTCCGGCCATTTAAGTGGTATATCATATACTCGTTTTAGAGATCGATTGATCGACTGGGAAGTGGATGCGGGTTAATTTCCCAGCGGCGGCACCGGGCGCTCCGGTCGTTGCGAGGCACCTTGCTTCACTGACCGCGCGATGATCCGTCGGCTGCCACAGATGAAGGAACACTGATGGGACGTCTCACGCATCTGGACGCGGAGGGCCGCGCCCGCATGGTCGATGTGTCAGACAAGGCCGACACGGTCCGCGAAGCGCGCGCGGCGGGTCGCCTGGCCATGGCCCAGGCGACACTGGAGCTGGCCCTGTCTGGAGGCGGTGCCAAGGGTGACGTGCGCGCCGTCGCCGAGGTCGCCGGTGTCATGGGGGCCAAGGCTACGTCCAGCCTGATCCCGATGTGCCATCCTCTGCTGCTCAGCAGCGTCACGGTTGCGATCACACCCAGCGCGGACGGAACCGGCCTTGAGGCCACCGCCACGGCCCGGACCACCGGCCCGACCGGCGTGGAAATGGAAGCACTGACAGCCGTGACCACGGCCCTGCTCACCCTCTATGACATGCTCAAGGCCGTGGACCGCGCCATGACGATTGAGGATGTCCGCCTGCTCAGCAAGTCGGGGGGACGCTCCGGAGATTGGCAACGACCATGAGCCTTCTCACAGTCGAACAGGCGCGATCCATCATGGTGTCGGCCACCGCGCCGCTGGGCTCAGAGGCCGTGCCCCTGGCGGAGGCGGACGGGCGTTGGCTGACAGAGGCGATTGCCGCCGAGCGAGATCAGCCTCCGTTCGCAGCCTCGGCCATGGACGGCTGGGCCATTCGAGACGCCGATGCCGTCACGGGACGCGAGCTTCTCATCACCGGTGAAAGTGCCGCCGGTCACGGCCTGCGTGACACGGTCCAGCCGGGCCAGGCGGCGAGGATCTTCACGGGCGCGCCTCTCCCGCCGGGAGCCGAACGGGTCGTGCTTCAGGAAGACACCGAACGGCAGGGCGACCACGTCATCCTGACCGGCACGCCGGGAACCGCCCGGCACATTCGCCCTCGTGGCGGGGACTTCGTGACGGGCCAGACCCTCCTGAGCCCAGGACAGCGGATCAATCCCTGGCAAATCGCCCTGGCGGCCGCGAGCGGCCACGACCGGCTGATCTGTGGCCGCCGCCCGCGCATCAAGATCCTCGCGACGGGCAGTGAGCTGGTTGAGCCTGGACAACCGGTTGACCAGGACCAGATCTTCAACTCGGGCACTCCTTCGATCGCAGCCTTCGTCCGGCGGCATGGGGGGATTGTCGGCCTTCGACCCGCCATGGGAGATCGCCTGGAGGCCATCGAAGCCGAGATGGCGACCGACGACTACGACCTGCTGGTCACGATCGGCGGGGCCTCCGTTGGTGACCATGACCTGGTCAAGCCTGCCGCTCTGCGACTGGACGCCGAGATCCTGGTCAACAAGGTCGCCTTGAAGCCCGGCAAGCCGGTCTGGTTCGCCCGCTTTCCTGATGGTCGCCCGGTCCTGGGGCTGCCGGGAAATCCGGCATCAGGGCGGGTCTGCGCTGAGTTGTTTCTGGCCCCTGTGATCGCGGCGCTTCAATCGGGTGTGGCCGATGTCGCGATGGAGTTGCTCCCCCTGGCCGGCCCGATGCCCGCCAATGGCCCCCGCGACCATTATGTGCGCGCCGAGGTGGTCATAGCCGAGGATGGCCAGCGGCGGGTGCGCGCCTTTTCGGACCAGGACTCCTCTCTGGTGACTGTCATGGCCGCCGCCAATGCCCTGATCCGACGCCCACCTCACGCCCCTGCCCTGGCCGCGGGTGAGGGGGTGGAGACCCTGGCGACGGGCCTCTAGCCTTGGATCGTTTCCGGTCGTTTCATGTCTGAGGACGCCACAGGACTGACGGTTGTCGGCCTGCTGCTGGCGGGCGGGCGCTCATCTCGTTTCGGAAGCGAGAAGGCGGTCTTCGAGCTCCAGGACGGTCTGGCCATGATGGATGCCCCCCTGAACGCCCTGCGCTCCGCCTGTGTCAGGGTCGCCGTCTCGGCCCGTGTGGGTGGGGGTGCAGAGGCCCGCGCCCGGCGTCTGGATCTGCCGATCATCGTCGATGACCCTGCCCATCCCGATGGCCCGCTGGCCGGTGTTCTGGCAGGGCTCGAATGGGCCGCCACTGTGGGAGCCGACTGGCTGGTTACAGCCCCGTGTGATGCCCCCACCGTCAAGGATCGTTTGATCAACGACCTCATCACAGAGGTCACCAAGGGCGCGCCGGCCGCCGTCGCCGTTTCGGACTCAAGCTGGGAGCCCTTGCTGGCCGCATGGCCGGTCCGCAGGGCCCGTCTGCACCTCACCGCGCTTCTGCAGCGGGGCAGCCATCCCTCGGTCAAGACCGTCCTGGCCGAGTTGGGGGCATCTCCGGTAGCCGGCCATGACGGCGTCAACGTCAATCGACCGTCTGACCTGACGTCCCTGACCTGACGCCTCTCGTTCGGCCAGGCCGATGCTCGCAGGGCGATGGCTACGAGGGGTCAGGTACCCGGCTGGGTATAGGGTATTCGGCCAAAGAATCTCCGCTCGGCCCCGCGCGGGTCATCCTCCATACGGGGCGGATGATCGATGATCATGGTCTGGCGCTGCGGGAGGCCATAGGGCTCCCAATCGGGCAGGCCTGGGTGATTGGGGTTACCGGTTCGCGCCAACGACGCAAATGCCTTGGACAGGGCTTCTGACACCTCAACCGCGCCCGGACCGGTCGCGGGCCAGTCACCGACCTCCAGCGTCCTGAACACGAGCCGAATATCCGACGTGTGCGGGGCCCCTAGCCGACCGCCATCATGGCTGGAAGCCCAGTCGAGCTGATAGACCCAGGCCGGGGCGCCCTGACGCGCCCGCTCTTCGGCCTCGATCACCGCCGCTCGCCACGAGCGGCCCGCCGTGGTGGCCGCAAAGAACACCTCGGTCGGCGAATACTCAGGATAGATGCGGCGATACGCAGCAATCACAGCCTCCGGCGTGACGTCGATCCGCAGCTGATCGGGTGACAGGCGGGCCGGCAGGTCGTCCCAGGTCAGGCTCCACAGCGAAGCATCATTGGCATTGAAGGCGCGCGTCTCGTCGTGGGTATTGCCGATGATCATCGGCATACCGGCCGATTGTCCAGGCGCATCGGGAAAGAAGGGATGACGGTCATGCGTCCGCTCATCCAGAACCGGCCCAAAATACAGCGAGCCATAGCCCAGGATCGGATCGCGCGGATTGGCCGCCAGAAGCTGCGCAACCGGCAGGTCTGCCGCCTCCCCTGCCCGGTCGGGGCTCAGGCCCAGGGCCTCCAGCCATACCTCGGCGCGGCGCGTGGCATTCAGGGGGCCAGACATCGTCACTTGCTGGCCGCTCATGGTGGCGGCGGCGTGGAACAGACCCGCGGCCCTCGGCGTCGCCATCAGGGTGGCGATCTTGGCCCCGCCGCCGGACTGGCCAAACACCATGACCCGCGCTGGATCGCCGCCGAAGGCTGAGATGCTGTCGCGCACCCACTCCAGCGCCAGGATCAGATCCAGCTGTCCCACAGCGCCGGAATCAGGAAACGACCCGCCCGGCATCCGCGCCAGATAGGCATAGCCCAGCGGGCCCAGTCTGTGATTGAGGGTGACGACCACCACGTCCTCATCCCGCGCCAGGCGCGTCCCGTCATACAGGGGCGATGAGCCGGAGCCCGTCGCATAGGCCCCGCCGTGGATATAGACCATCACCGGTCGGCGCTCGCCGTCCAGCGCCGGCGTCCAGACATTGAGGAACAGGCAGTCCTCGCTCTGGTTCGGCTCATCGCCCCGCTGCGGACAGGCGGGACCATAGGCCAGGGCATCGACCGGCTCGGTCCAGGTTTCGGGTGCCATCGGCGGCCGGAACCGGCGCGGGCCGGTATCCTGGCCGTATCGAATACCCTTGAACACCGTGACGCCGTGATCACGCCGGCCCCGCACCGGTCCGTGGCGGGTGACGGCAACTGGCTCGGTCCGACGTTGGGACTGCGCCTGCGATGGCAGGGCGACCGCGGCGACACCGACTGCCAGCAAGGTGCGCCGGTCGATCATTCGCTCACCCAGCCATTGCGTCGTCCCCAGGCCAGAACGAGTTCGGGCCAGATGGCGGCGGGCTTGCCCTGGATCAGGCGCGTGCCAAAGCCGTGACCACCCTCCTGAAAGAAATGCGCCTCGACCGGCACGCCGGCCTCACGCAGGGCCGCGTGGAGCATCATGCCGTTTTCGGGGGGCACCGCCTCATCGTCCATGGCGTGCAACAGGAAAGTGGGCGGTGTCTGGGCCGTCACGCGGTTCTGCAGGGACCAGACCTCGGTGCGCGCCTCGGACGCATCCTCACCGATAAGCTGCGCCCGCGATCCGGCGTGGGCAAACGGCGGGGCCAGGGTCACCACGGGATAGAGCAGGATCGAAACATCGGGCCGGGCGCTGAGGTCATCCAGCGGCTCCATCGGGTAATAGGTCGCCTCATCCGGGGCACTGGACAGCATGCCCGCCAGATGTCCGCCAGCGGAGGCTCCCAACACAGCCAAACGCTGTGGATCGACCCCGAACCCTGTGGCCCCGGCGCGGATCAGGCGCATGGCCCGCTGGGCGTCCTGCAAGGGCGTGTCGGGGCCGCCGTCCCAGCCATCGCCCGGCAGGCGGTAGCGCAGGATGAAACAGGTGATGCCCGCCGCCGCGAACACCCGGGCACAGTCCATGCCCTCCTTGTCCACCACCGCCCAGCGATAGCCACCGCCGGGGATCAGCAGCAGCCCTGCCCCATTGGGCCGCTCGGGCCGCATGACATGCATCAAGGGCTCGGTCGTATAGCGGGCATAGCGGTCGTGATAGGCCGGATCGGTCGACCGCTCCGGCACCTCGGGCACCAGGGCTCGGGTGGTGGCATTGGCCCCTGGGGCCTCACCCGGCCAGAGGCGAATGACCTCAACCGGATCGGGTGGGGCAACTGCATCCTGCGCCCGCACGGAACCGGCGGCGGCCAGCCCCGCCGTGCCGAGCAGCAATCCGCGCCGATCCAGTCGCATGGCCCACTCCTATCGGATCACCCGTGCTCCCTTGCCCTTGATGATGGCCTCGACCTCTTCCTTGCGGACCATGGAGGTGTCACCCGGCGTGGTCATGGCAAGGGCTCCGTGGGCTGCGCCGTAGTCCACCGCCGCCTGCGGCCCCAGGCCCTCCATGAAGGCGTAGATCAGGCCCGAGGCAAAGCCGTCACCGCCACCGACCCGGTCATAGATTTCCAGATTCTCACGCGCGATGGAGTTGTAGAACTGCCCCCCCGCCCAGACGATGGCGGACCAGTCGTTGATCGAGGCCGTCTTGGCATTGCGCAGGGTCGTGGCCGCCACCTTGAAGTTCGGGAACTCCCGGCACGCCGTCTCGATCATCTTCTTGAAGTTGGTCGGGTCGATTTCGGAGATGTGCTCATCCAGCCCCTCGACCTCGAAGCCGAG
Source organism: uncultured Brevundimonas sp. (assembly GCA_964647275.1). Lineage (GTDB taxonomy): Bacteria > Pseudomonadota > Alphaproteobacteria > Caulobacterales > Caulobacteraceae > Brevundimonas. The sequence continues at coordinate 36,493 of CAZYFY010000018.1, read as the reverse complement.
ACAGGCGGTGAAATCCTCCTCATTGCCGATCATCACGTCGACGTATTGGGCGATCTCGCGGTTGATGGCCTGGGCCGCCGGCTTGCCGCCCTGGCTCTTCCACAGGCTGGCGCGGTAGTTCAGGTCATAGGAGACGATGACGCCGTGCTTGCGGGCGGCCTTGACCGCCTCGATCACGGCCTGGGCCGTGCCCTCGGACAGGGCCGCAAAGATCCCGCCCGTATGCAGCCAGCGCACGCCGCGCTTTCCGAACAACTCGTCCCAGTCCGTCTCGCCCGGCACGATCTGCGAAGCAGCCGAATTGCCCCGGTCCGAACAGCCCAGGGCGGCACGGACGCCAAATCCCTTCTCTGTGAAATTCAGCCCGACGCGGGTGTTGCGGCCCAGGCCGTCAAAGTCGCGCCAGATCACGTTGGACTGATCCACGCCACCCTGCATCATCAGGTCTTCGACCAGCCAGCCCAGATCGTTCCTGGGCAGGGCCGTCACCACCGTCGAGCGGTGGCCCCAGCATTTACGGAAGGCGCGCGCCACATTGTATTCGCCGCCCCCCTCCCAGACGTTGAAGCTGCGGGCGTTGCGCACACGACCAAAGCCCGGGTCGAAGCGCAGCATGACCTCACCGAACGAGCAAAGGTCGAACTCGCAATCGCCGGCTGGCCGGATATCAAGTCGGAAGTTGCTCATTTGGCCAGTCCCTTGCGGATGTCGGCAATCATCTCGACCGTCTCGCGGACAGCCTGCTCGATACCGGCCCAGTCAGCATCCTTGACCCGCTGAGCCGTGATCAATTTGGAGCCGATGCCACAGGCTCGGATGCCCGCACCAAACCATTCGGTCAGGCTTTCGCGCGTGGGATCAACGCCACCCGTCGGCATGATCTTGGTCCAGGGCATGGGGCCCAGAACGTTCTTGACGAAGGTGGGACCGCCGACGCTTTCACCCGGGAACACCTTGACCAGGTCAGCGCCCAGTTCCTGCGCCTGCATGATTTCAGACGCCGATCCGCAGCCTGGCGACCAGGCGATCATCCGCTTGTTGCAGAGGCGACCAGTATCGGGGTCGAGAACCGGTCCCACGACAAATCGAGCACCGGCCGCGATGTAGAGCGCCGCGGTCGGAGCATCCACTATCGACCCCACCCCCAGGATGACCCTGGAATCACGCCCCGCCAGGGTGCGCGAGACATCTGCGAAGGTCTGGAGCATGAAATCGCCCCGGTTAGTGAACTCCACACAGGGTGCCCCACCGCGGGCACAGGCCTCAATGACTTCAAGGCATACTGCGGGGTCTGGGTGCGAAAAGACGGGGACGACGCCCTGCGATTCCAGCGCCTTGAGCACATCAACGCGGTCCAGCCGCATAGTCTCCTCCGATCACGCCTCTAACGTCGGGTTGGGCGCTTTATCTTAGCCGTCGCTCCAATTGACACCGGTGTCAAACAAAAAAGGAGAGGTGCCGCGCCCAGGCGCGACACCTCAAAGTTCGCTCAGGAAGCGATTGGGGAGGAAAGCCCGATCCGCCTAAAAGCGGTACCGGACCCCGAAGTAATACTGACGTCCGGTCGTGTGATAGACCGAGGTGGACTGACGGCTGTCGTCGCCGACCCACTGATGGTTCGGCTCATCCGTCAGGTTCAGCCCCTCGAAGGTCAGAACAACCTGGTCAGTGACATTCCACGAGGCCGAGGCGTCGATGGTCAGCGTCTCCATCTTGCCTTCGAGCGCATTATTGTTCCGGCCCGGCACGTTCTGGAGATAGGCGTCGCGATACGACCCCGACACGCGCGCCGAGAACGTCTCGTCCTCATAGTAGAGCGTGGCGTTGAAGGCCTGGGGCGACAGGTTGACCATGTCATCGGTCACAGTCGTCGTACACAGGGCGTTCGAGCAGTAGTCGATCTCCGACGCCACATGGGTGTAGTTCAGCTGGATCCCGGTGTTGCTGAGCAGACCAGGCAGGAACGTGAACGGCTGCTGGTAGCTGATTTCGAAGCCGGACAGCGGGCCACCTTCGGTGTTCACCGCCGAGGTCAACTGGAAGATCGTCGTCGGCGAACAGGCCGTGGCCAGGGTACAGAAGCCCGGCGCAAAGGCGGTCGGGTTGATCGCCGTCAGCTGCTGGTATTCGAGATCCTGGCGGATCACCTGAATGTAGCTGTCGATGTCCTTGTAGAAGAAGGCGACGGACAACAGGCTTTCCGGCGCGAAGTACCACTCGACCGACAGATCGTAGGTATTGGCCCGGTAGGGATCGAGCGCCACATTGCCGATCGTGGCCGTGTAGTTGGCCGGACCGGTGTTCAGCGAGGTCGTCGGCACCAGGTAGTTCTGGCCGGCGAAGCTGTTGCCGATCGACGGGCGGGCCATCACCCGGGCTGCGCCGAAGCGGACGACCAGTTCGTCGGTGACGTCCAGCGCCAGGTTCAGCGACGGCAGGGTGTCATCATAGGAATAGTTGTCGAAGACAAAGGTGCCGCCACCGGTCGACGAATAGCCTTCGGCGTACAGTTCGGTCTGAACCTGACGCACACCGACATTCCCGCGCAGCCGCATGTCGGCGATGTAGGTGGTGAAGTCCGCCTGCAGATAGAAGGACGTATCGTCCTCGTCGATAAAGCGGTTACCGTTACGGGCGTTGCCGTTGGTGATACCGGTCAGGGTGAAGTCGCCGCCCGGCACGGCGGTGTTGCAATTACAATAGATGTTGAACAGCCGCGCGATGGCATCAAGGTTGGGCACCATCCAGCTCGTGGCAGAACCGGTCGGGACACCCAGGTTGCCACCGAAGCCCGTCAGCAGGCGGGTGATGTCAGCCATCGTCGTACCGCCAGGGAGGGCCGGAACCACCGTCTCATCGGTACGGCGCTGTTCGCGCGAGTCGGATTCGAACGTCTTCCAGTTTGCCCCGAAGCGGACCGTCAGCCAGTCATTGACGTCGTACTGGAAGTCCATCTGTGCCGACTGGAACAGCGTGTCCACGCTGTTGGGACGCAGACGGATTTCCGAACGCGGCAAGGCCGCCACGCCGGTCCCCAGGCTACTGTCGCGCCATTGCCAGTTGGTCGCCACCGTCGGGTCAATCCCCCAACCGATAAGCGGCGTATTGGGATTGCCACGGAAGTCCCACGAGAAGTTCTGGACGTTCTGGCGGTCAATCGTGACCGTGGTTTGCACCGGGTTATCGAACTCGGACGTTGCCTGACCCAGGAAGGCCCGCATCCGGAACCGGTCCGAGAAGTCATGATCGACCGTGAAGGTCTGCTGGGTGAACTCGGTCGACAGCTCGTCGTAACGTTGCTCGGAGCGGAGATCGACGTTGTTGAAAACGCCGTAGACCAGCATGTTGTTTTCAACCACGGCATCGACGACGTGGATCTGGGTCTGGCCGCCGGCAGCCGCGTTGCGGCTGAACGACAGGGCCTCCAGGAAGTTCTCCTGACGGGTGGCATCCAGGTGGGAATAGAGCAGATCGAAGGTGATGGTCGTCGAATCCCACGGACGCACCTGAACCGATCCGGTGAAGCCGGTGCGCTCCTGACTGTGGACCAGCCGGCCATAGCGCGGCAGGCGGGGAATATAGACATTGGCCTGGTTGGCCGTCGTATAGGCCGTGACATTGGCGGCGGTATTCGTCGGGCGGGCCACGCCGGTGGCGCAGTTGGCCGCGCTCGAGCCGGTCGACCCCGAGTTGGTCGGATTCTGCGGCGCAAAGCCGACCGGGCTACAGAAGCCGCCCGATGAGCCCGTGCCCACGGCATTGACCCAACGCACCGACGAGAAGCCCTCTTCGTACAGGTCGCGCTCCGAATAGGCGAAGGACGCCAGGATACCGACCCGGCCATCAGCGAAGGTGTCACTGATCAAGGCGGCGAAGCGCGGATTCCATTCCTGCGACAGATCATTGTAGCCGTACTGGGCCGAAGCGGCTGCCGTGAAGCCGCGATAGTCGAACGGACGAGACGTCGTCAGATCGATGGTCGCACCCAGCGAGCCTTCTTCGACTTCTGCCGACTGTGTCTTGCGGACGCGAACGCTGTTGAACAGCTCTGCAGCGAAGACGTTGAAGTCAAAGCCCCGACCGCGGTTTGCACCGCCCGAGGAGTCCGTTCCGCCGGTGGTCGCCTGAGCTTCCATGCCGTTGATGCGGGTACGGGTGAAGTCCGAGCTGAGCCCGCGAACCGTCAGGGTGCGGCCTTCGCCGGCGTCGCGGTCAATCGAAACGCCCGGAATGCGCTGGATGGCTTCGGCCAGGTTCAGATCCGGGAAGTCGGCAATGTCCTCTGCCGAGATGGCGTCAACGACCGCCACCTCTTCGCGCTTGATCGACAGCGATTCCGCCAGACTGGCGCGGAATCCGGTGACGACGATTTCATCGACCTCTTCTGCCTCCTGGGGCGGCGTGGTCTGAGCGAAGGCTGAGCCCGCTCCCGCGAGCACGAGCACCATGGCTCCCAGCGAAACCCCATGACGAAGCACGGCGGAACGAGTGGATTGGGCGTGAGCCCCCTTGAAACGGAACATCGACAGTGCCTCCTCCCAAAGCGCGGTCGCAGTCGGCTTGGCCGACGTCTGATTTTTGACCCCCCGCCCGGCGTTTTCGCCATTGCGAGAATGACACCGGTGTCATTTGCAGACAGTGTGTCATTGACACCGGTATCATGCCGACCCTAACTCGCCGGCATTGGACTTGGCAACCCCGAAGGTGATGCTTCCATGATCCTCGCAGCCGCCACCCTGGTCGCCGCCTTGTCGGCTAACGATCTGCCGGCGTTCCCCGGTGCCGAGGGCGCTGGTCGCCTGGCCCTGGGAGGGCGCGCTGGCGCGGTCTATCACGTCACCAGCCTGGCCGATTCAGGCCCGGGCACCTTGCGCGAGGCCGTTGAGGCCGAGGGGGCTCGCACCATCGTCTTCGACACCGGCGGGACGATCGCCCTGGAATCTCCCCTGGTGATCCGTCACGGCCAGGTCACCGTTGCGGGCCAGACCGCTCCGGGCGGCGGCATCACCCTGCGCGATCACCCCCTGGTGGTCCAGGCCGACGACGTGGTGATCCGCTACATCCGATCCAGGTTGGGGGACGCGTCCAATACCGAGGCGGACGCCATCTCGGTCAACCGCGGGAGCCGGATCATCCTGGATCACATCTCGGCGTCCTGGTCGGTCGATGAAACGCTGTCCCTGGGGAATCGCTATGATCCCCCCGAGCGTGGCCTCTATGACGTCACGGTCCAGTGGTCGCTGATCGCCGAATCCCTGAATGAATCCATTCACGGCAAAGGGGCGCACGGCTATGGCTCGCTGGTGCGCGGCGGCTTTGGTGCCCGCTTCAGCTTTCACCATAATCTGTGGGCCCATCACCGGGCCCGCATGCCCCGGCCCGGCAACTACAATGATCCGTCGGTTGATCCGATCGGTCCGCTGATCGAGTTCCGCTCGAACGTCTTCTACAACTGGGGCGGCAGCCGAGCGGGCTACAATTCAGACGAGGCGCAGATCGCCACCTACGCTTTCATCGACAATAGCTACCTCCCCGGCCCGGACAGCACGCGGCCCGTCGCCTTCGAGGAGGAGAGCCAGGGCGGCCGCGCCTGGTTCGAAGGCAATCTGATGGATGGCGTTGAGCCCGCCGATCCCTGGAGCCTCGTCAGTGGCTCGGCGCGGTCGGGCTATCGGCTGGAGGCCGCACCCGAAGTTGCGCCGGTTGCGGCAGAGCCGGCCCTCCTCGCCTTCGAGCGTGTCCTGGAAGGTGCCGGGGCATCGCGAGCGCGCGATGAGGTGGACACCCGGATCGTCCAGGGCGTGCGCGACCGGGCCGGTCGGATCATCGACACCCAGGGCGAGGTCGGTGGCTGGCCCGAACTCGCGCCCGGCGAGGCCTGGACCGATACCGATGGTGACGGCATGCCCGATGACTGGGAGGCTCAAGAGGGGCTCGATCCGACAGACCCCGCCGACGGCCCGGCGGACCGGGATGGAGACGGCTACACCAATCTCGAAGACTGGCTGAACAGCCTGGCTGGTTAGCGCGCCTGCCAACCGCCGTCGACCGGCAGGATCACGCCGTTGACGTAGTCGCTGGCGGCACTGGCGAGAAACACTGTCGCGCCGCCGATGTCCGAAGGCCGGCCCCAACGCCCGGCCGGTATCCGCCCCAGAATCTCAGCTGAACGCACCGGATCATCCTGTAGGGCCTGGGTGTTGTCGGTGGCAAAATAGCCGGGCGCGATGGCATTGGCGTTGAGGCCGTGTTTCGCCCACTCGTTGGCCATGAGCTTGGTGATGCCTGCGACCCCGCTCTTGGAGGCCGTATAGGCGGGCACGCGAATGCCGCCCTGGAAGCTGAGCATGGAGGCGGTGTTTATGATCTTGCCACCCCCGCCCGCGGCAATCCGGCGTCGGGCAAAGGCCTGGCTGAGGAAGAACAGAACCTTGAGATTCACGTTCATCACCTCGTCCCAGTCCTGCTCGCTGAAGTCGACGGCATCGGCCCGACGAATGATGCCGGCGTTGTTGACGAGAATGTCGGGCTGCCCAAGCCCTGCCGCCGCCTCGTCGAGGACCCGCTCGACCGGTTCGGTCGAGGTCAGGTCTGCCTGGATGGAGAGGGCACGCCCCCCCGCATCCGTGATGGCGGCGACCGTTTCGTCGGACGGTCGGCGGGCCACCGAGACGACCGCGCAGCCGGCCTCTGCCAGAGCCAGGGCCATGCCCTGACCAATGCCCGTATTGCCGCCGGTGACGATGGCAACGTGCCCGGTGAGATCGAAGGGATGGCTCATGACTGTTGGACCTGTCCGGTTTTGCAGGGGATCGACATGGATTCCTTCCCAGCCCGTTCGGTGCGGATTGTCCAGTTAGGTAACCGGTGTCATAATCCTTGGCAAATGTCGAAAAGCGCCGTCGTCGGCGCACCTGCCGTTCGGAGCTCCCATGAAAATCGCCCTGATCATTGAGAACAGCCAGGCCGCCAAGAGCGAGGTCGTTCACGCGGCCCTGACCGCCGTGGCCGAGCCGCTCGGCCATCAGGTGTTCCACTACGGCATGTACACGCCCGAGGATAAGGCGTCCCTGACCTATGTGATGAACGGCTTGCTGGCGGGCATCCTGCTGAACTCCGGCGCGGCGGATTTCGTGGTGACCGGTTGCGGGACCGGCATGGGGTCGATGCTGGCCTGCAATTCGATGCCGGGCGTGTTCTGCGGCCTGGTGATCGATCCGACCGATGCCTTCCTGTTCGGCCAGATCAATGACGGCAACGCCATCTCCATGCCCTATGCCAAGGGCTTCGGCTGGGCCGCTGAACTGAACCTGCAGGACTGCTATCGCAAGCTGTTCGAGGGCGAGCGCGGCCTGGGCTACCCCAAGGAACGGGCCCAGATCATGGCCACGAACCGGGGCATCCTGAAGTCACTCAAGGCGGCGACCTGCAAGGACATGCTCAGCGCCCTGAAGGCGGTCGACCCCGATCTGCTCAAGGCCGCCATCGCCGGCGAACAGTTCTCGAACCTGTTCTTCGCCAATGCCACCGATGAGGGCATTCGCGACTACATCAAGAGTCTCGTCGACGACCGGGCGATGGCCGAGGCCTGAGGCTGGGCGGGCCTGAAATCGGGCCGCTCACATCCGCCGAGATTCAGCTAGCTTGGCAGCATGACGATCCTTGAGCTGCTCGCCGCCGTCACCACGGTCGCCAGCGTGGCCCTGGCCACGCGCCGACAGGTCGCGCTCTATCCCGTTGGATTGCTGGCGACAGGATTGTATTTCTTTGTGTTCCTGGATGCGCGGCTCTACTCCAGCGCGGCGCTCCAGGGCTATTTTACCGTGCTTCAGCTCTATGGCTGGTGGTTCTGGCTGCGCGGCGATCGCGGCGCGCGACCACCGATCGGCAACTGGGCCTGGAGCAGGGTCGCGTTGCTCCTCATCCCGGCGACCATTGGCACGTTTGCGGTTTCAGCCCTGCTTGGCGTTTTCACCGACGCCCAGTTGCCCATCGCCGACAGCAGCATTCTGACGTTGAGCGTCCTGGCTCAATTCCTGCTCGACAGGAAACAGATCAAGACCTGGCCGATCTGGATTGTCGTCAACGTCCTGTCGATCGGGGTCTACGGCTCCAGCGGTCTATGGCTGACAACGGCGCTCTATCTCGCCCTGCTCGGCAATGCCTTCTATGGATGGTGGACGTGGAACCGTGCACTCAAGGCTCAGTCATCGGCATGACGCTGGCACCGCAAAAGGGCCATGGCTTTGTCCTGGGCAAGTTCATGCCACCGCATCAGGGGCACGTGGCCTTGTGCGAGTTCGCCAGGGCCTATTGTGAAACCCTGACGATCCTCGTCTGCTCACTGGAGAACGACCCCATTCCAGGGCACCTGAGGTACGCCTGGATGTCGCAGATGTTCCCAACCTGTCAGGTCAAATGGTGCGCGGAAGACCTGCCCCAGCTTCCCGAAGATCATCCCGACTTCTGGGTGATCTGGTCGGAGGTCATTTCCCGCTACGCCGGGGACGTTGACTTCGTCTTCGCCGGCGAACCCTATGGCCGGCAACTGGCCGAGACCGTGAACGCAGCCTTTGTGCCGCTGGATCGAAATGGAGGCTGGAACCCTGTTTCGGCGACGGCGGTTCGGGCGGACCCCTTTGGTCATTGGGACGACATCCCCGGCATGGTTCGTCCCCACTATGTCGGTCGGGTTTGCATTTTTGGCCCGGAATCGACGGGCAAGACGCATCTGGCACGTGCCCTGGCCAAGGCGTTCGACACGATCTGCGTGCCAGAATATGGACGTCTGTACACAGAGACGTTTGGCCTGGATCTCGACGATCAGGACCTCCTGCGGATTGCCCAGGGTCAGTGGGCCAGCGCAACAGCGGCCAAGGTCCAGGCGAACCGCATCCAGATCGAGGATACCGATCCCGTCCTGACCGCCGTCTGGGCCGAAATGCTACTTGGGAAAGTCCCGTCTCGGCTGGCTGATTTTTCCGATCTGGCCGATCTGTATGTGTTGTGCGACGTCGACGTTCCCTGGGTCGATGATGGAACCCGCTACTTCCCCGACGCACGAGACCGCCAACGCTTCGGCGACCTGTGCGAACGCGCACTTCAGTCACGGGGAGCTCATTTTGTCGTCGCAAAAGGGGGATGGGAGGAGCGCCGGCGCATCGCAGAAGCGGCCATACGGCAAACGTTTCCAGGCCTGGGACGAACCAAATCGGCAGACTGAGATCTCAGCCTCGCGGCGGCGCCGAGGATTCTCGAATGACCAGGCTGGGGAGCACGTCGGGCTGGTTGAGCTTGGTTGGGTCGATACCACGGCGCGCCGCCGTCAGCTTCTCGGCCGCCATGCGTCCCATGTCCCGGATCGGCAGGCGCACCGTCGTCAGATTGGGCCAGACACGCGACGCCATCGGCAGATCGTCGAAGCCGACAATCGACAGGTCTTTCGGAACATCCAGCCCACGATTGCGCGCGGCCTGCATGACGCCGATCGCCATTTCGTCATTGCCCGCAAAGATCGCCGTCGGCGGCGGGTCCATGGCGAGCAGATCCTGGGCAGCCTCGACGCCGGATTCAAACGTATAGGCTGCCCGCCGCAGGTAGGCGGGGTCCAGCGTCAGGCCATGCTCGGCCAGGCCGTCGGCAAAGCCGGCTCCCCGCTCGTGCGACGAGCGGAAGGTGTCAGGGCCGGAAATGAAGGCAATGCGGCGGTGGCCAAGGCCTGCCAGGTGCCGGGCGGCCTCGGCGGCACCCAGGCGGTCGTTGGTCACCACCATCCGCTCTGGATCATCCAGAGAGACAGAGGCAATCCGCACATAGGGGCAGTCGGCTTCCTTCAAGAGCTCGACCACCCGCTCATCTTCGGACACGGACGGCGGCATCACCACCCCGGCCAGCTTCTGGCGCACGACGAAGGCCTGGACGTTCGACAGGAAATTGTCCGCCTGCCGGTTACAGGGGTGGACCACCAGTTCCAGGCCGGACCCGCGGACCCCGTCGAGAATGCCCTGCTGCATGTTCACGACATAGTTCGGACTGGGATTGTCGTAGATCATCCCCACCAGGAACGACCGCCGGAACGCCAGACCCCGCGCCTGGGGGTCGGGGGTGAACCCCAGCTCAGCGATGACCGCCTCGACCCGCTCTCGCGTCTCGCCCCGTACAGAGGGAGAATCATTGATCACCCGCGAGACGGTCTTCTTGGAGACTTCGGCAATGCGGGCGATGTCATTGATCGTTACCCGACGCCCGGAGGGGCGAGGGTCGTCATCCCGCGAGCCTGAATCACTATCGTCTGACATCGGTTTCCGAAGCGGTTCTAGAGCAAGATTCCGGGCGGCGGAATCGCTGGATTCTACAATCCTGACCGGACCGCCCCAAGACGGTTGGAACCCGACGGCCCGGTTTTAGGTCTACGACACTGATCTTGGCGGCCCCGGAGGGGTCAGGTGCCGCGCCGGCGCGCCGGCCGATCCAGAGCTTCCGGCGTCAGCGGCGTCATAAAGCGCAGATCCCACTGGCTTTCATCAAAGGCCCGACGGGTCGGCTCGGCCCGGGCCGGATAGCCGCCCACCTGCTCCTGCCGATCGATGACCTCACCGCGCCCTTCGGCGACCTCGGCCACCAGCAGAACGTCGCGCTGATCGCGGTCCCAGGACCGCGCGCCGACGCCGGACAGGACCCGCACCTGCACCTGGCTGGACGGCCAGGGCTCAAGCCCCTCCCACCAGACCGGCGGGCGCTGTTCCTCGATGATGCGCGCACCTGTCGTCGTGTAGCTTCCCAGCATCCGCAGCGGATCACCGCGCGAATCCACCGCCACATTGTCGCGACCGTAGTAACGAAGATCCCCGGCCCCGCCGATCATCAGAAACGCCAGCCGGTCGACCGGCGTGGACGGTCCGGCGATCAGCACATTGCCGACCGCGCTCATCAGGCCGTCCTGAAACGGATGGTCGCCCCACTCTTCGGGCGCGAGGTTGTAGTGGATGGCGCGCGGTCCCGGATTGTAGATCAGATTGTTGACGATGACCCCGTGGACCCCACCCTTGAACAGCGGGTTACGCTCATAGTTGTGGGCATACAGGTTGCCGACAATCAGCAGGCCCGTGACATTGTCATGGATGAGCGATCCCTTCGAATGTTCCCCCTTGGAGTGGCTCGAATAGGCGAGGCTCTCGGCGATGATATTGTTCGAGAAGGTGATGTTGTGGCTGGTTCCCGCACGCCATTCCTCGGGCGTTGAGCCGGTGAAACGCGGGCCCGAGGCCGAGAGGTTCTCGTCCGTCCCCCAGGTCAGGGAGCAGTGATCAACAATGACGTTGTAGGCCGCCTGGGTCGAAATCGAATCCTCGTCCCAGCCGCTCATCCAGCCCTGGCCGGCATCGCCCGGCCGAATTCGGATGTGCTGGACGATTACGTCGTGGGTCGAAATATCCATGCCCCCGCGGATGAAGGTGATGCCGGGAGACGGGGCCGTCTGGCCCGCAATCGTTACGAAGGGCTCGGTGATCCGCAGGGTCTGCCGTTCCAGATCGATGACCCCGCCGACCTCAAAGACGATGATGCGCGGGCCGGATGCATTCAAAGCCTCGCGGAAGGAGCCGGGACCATCGTTGTCCAGGTTGGTGACACGGATGATCCGACCGCCACGACCGCCGGGCGTCGCTGCCGCCCAACCCTGGGCTCCCGGGAAGGCCGGAAGACTGGCCTCATCACCGGTCGACTGGGCCGTGGCCGGTGCCAGGGGCACGACCAGCATCAGGATGGACATAAGCATCAGACGGATGACGCGAGACATGGCTTGGACTCCCAAAAGCCGACGGTTTGACCGCCGATCATGGACGACCACACCCCTGCGGTCGCTCCCGAAATGAAATTGACACCGGTTTCCTTCCGACGCAATGTCCCTCGAAATCGGACGTCGAACGGCTCAGAATTCGACGACGATTCAGGGCATGTCCCTGTTCGGAAACGCAAAAACAGGCGACAGGCGTGACCACGGCCACGGCATCCTTGGAAAATGTGCAGGACGAAGCACAAATTGCGCGCCACTTCACAGAGGCGCGACGTCAGGCGCGCGCCCTAGCGAGCTATCCCGGGGCCGTTCCCGCGTCTCTTGAGGACGCCTATCGCATCCAGGAGGCGGCCATCGCCCTCTGGCCGGACCGGATTGCCGGGTGGAAGCTCGGTCGTATTCCCGATGCCTGGGTCAACCGGCTGAATGCCGGGCGCCTGGCGGGTCCGATCTTCGCGGGTCAGGTGCTCAACTCGGTTGACGGCCAGACCGTCGACTTTCCGGTGTTCGAGGGAGGCTTCGCCGCCGTGGAGGCCGAATTCGTCCTCAGGGTCGGCACGGACCAACCCGAAGGCCGATCCGCCTGGTCCCTCGAGGACGCGGCCAGGCTGATCGACACGGCCTTTGTCGGTGTCGAGCCCGCCGGCAGCCCCCTGGCCACGATCAATGAGCTGGGGCCGTGCGTGGTCGTCTCCGACTTCGGCAACAACGCCGGACTGATCCTCGGGCCTGAGATTGCTGACTGGCGTAGCCGGCTCGACGATCTCACCTGCGAAACCTGGATCGAGGGTCAGGCGGTCGGTCGGGGCGGCGCGCGGAGCATTCCGAACGGCCCCGTCGATTCCCTGCGTGTGCTGCTGGAAATCTGTGAGAAGCGCGGTCGACACCTCAAGGCCGGCGATCTTGTCTCGACCGGGGCCGCGACAGGAATCCACGACATCGTCGCCGGACAGTCGTCTCGCGTCGTTTTCAACGGCGTCGGCGAAATCCTGTGCCGCGCCGTGCCTCGACAAGCGGAGATCACCTGATGCTGACCCGTCGTACACTGGGCGTCATGGGCCTCGCGTCCCTGGCCGTCGGATGCGCGCCTCGCGCTCAGTCCGGCCAGCGCGTCTTTACCGCAGCCGATGTCCATCCTGACGGGCACCCCGTGGTCGATGCCGTCCGCTGGATGAGCGACGAACTCAGCCGCCGGACGGATGGTCGTCTGTCTCTCAACATCTATCCGTCCGGCCAACTCGGGGCCGAAGACGACTCCATCGGCCTGGCCCGCTTTCAGGCCGTCGACATGTGCCGCGTGGCGGTGGCCGCCCTGAACAATGCATTTCCAGAGACCCGCCTGTGGGCCCTGCCCTATGTGTTCCGCTCGGTCGAACATATGCGTGCGACGGTTGACGGGGACATCGGCCACGAATTGCTGAACGTGTTTGCCGGGCGCGGACTGGTAGGGCTGGCCTACTATGACGCCGCGCCACGCTGTCTGTACAATGTGCGCCATCCCGTCTCGGAGCCGGGGCAGCTGCGCGGCCTCAAAATTCGCGCGCCCAACTCGGACATCTTTCTTGAGATGCTGGCCGCGATGGGAGCCAATCCAACGCCCCTGTCCTTCGGCGGTGTTTTCTCTGCGCTCCAGACCCACCTGATCGACGGCGCTGAGAACAACTGGCCCAGCTATCAGTCCAGCCGTCAGTACGAGGTCGCGAAATTCTGGTCCGATAGCCAGCACTGTTTCTCGCCTGACGCCCTGTTGATGTCCAAGGACACCTTTGACGCCCTGTCTGCGGCCGATCAGGAATTGCTCCGGGACGTGGCGCGTCAGTCTGTTGCGGTTCAACGCACGCTCTGGGACGAGCGGTCAGCGACAGCCCAGGCCGAGGTAGTCGCCGCCGGGGTCGAGATCGCCCAGGTGGATCGCCCCGCCTTCGAAGCCAGTGTCCAGCCGCTACTTGAACGCTACCTGCGCGATCCGGTCCTGCGCGGCCTTTATGAGCGCGTTCAGGCGCTGGCGTGAGGGGAGAACCAACGATGTCGTCGACGCCTCGCCCCCTGAATCGTTTCCTCGACCCCATCGCAAAGGGAGCCATCGCCATCGCCGGCCTGGCCCTGGTCGTCATGGTCCTGGCGCAAGCCTGGCAGGTCTTTGCCCGCTACGTCCTGAATGCCAGCCCGGGTTGGACCGAACCGGTCGCCCTGCTGCTGATGAGCGTGGCCGTCATGCTCGGGGCAGCCGTCGCCGTGCGTCGCGAAAGCCACTTCGCCTTCTCGGGCCTCATTCATGCGGCACCGCGCGGCGTGCAGGCCCTGCTCAAGACCCTGTCTCGCCTGATCATCCTGCTGTCGGGAATCGGCCTGGCCGTCCTCGGCGGACAGCTGACGCTCGATGACTGGTCGTACCCGCTGGCAGGGGCCGGCATTCCGGCCGGCTTGCGGTTTCTGGCGCTGTCCATCGGCGGTGTCCTGATCGCCGTATTTGCGCTGGAGCGTCTGCTCACCGGCGATTTCGTGGTGACCACCCCGTCCGAGGAGGCCTGAGCCATGGAACTGATCATTCTGTTCGGTGTGCTGTTCGTCGCCCTGGCCTTCGGCGTGCCCGTGGCCTTCTGTCTGTTGACCGCCACGGTGGCGACGGCGCTGTATCTCGGCACCCCCATGATCGCGGTCGCCCAACAGATGGGCTCCGACATCACCTCGGTCGCGCTTCTGGCCATTCCCCTGTTCATCTTCACCGGCGAACTGATGATGAAGGGCGGGCTGTCAGACCGCATGATTGCCCTGGCCTCCAGCCTGTTCGGCCATATCCGGGGCGGCCTGGGTCAGGTCACCGTGGGGGCGTCGACCCTGTTCGGCGGTGTCTCGGGTTCGGCCATCGCGGATGTGTCCGCCGTCGGCGGCACCATGATCCCGCAGATGGTCAAGCGCGGCTATCACGCCGACTATGCGGTCAATGTGACGATCTCGGCGGCTCTGGTGGCCCTGTTGGTGCCGCCCTCGCACAACATGATCCTGTATTCGGCCTCGGCCGGCGGCGGCGTGTCGATCTCGGATCTGTTTGCCGCAGGCGTGATCCCGGCGCTGCTGCTGGCCATCACCCTGATGATCACCGCCTATCTGGTGGCCCGCAAACGTGGCTATGCCGCCGACGCCTTCCCCGGGATCGGCGTCGTGCTGAGCCGCCTGATTGCCGCCATCCCCGGCCTGTTGCTGGTGGTCATCATTTTCGTCGGCATCCGCATGGGCGTTTTTACGGCGGTCGAGAGCGCCTCGATTGCCGTCGTCTATGCCGCCGTCATCACAGGCCTGGTCTATCGTCACCTGTCGTGGAAGGCCTTTACCGAAGCCTGCGCCGCCGCTGCACGCACGTCAGGGGCCGTTCTTTTCATCATTGGGACCGCCGGGGCCTTCGGCTGGCTGATGGCCTACCTTCAGGTTCCGGCCATGCTGGTGGATCTGCTTCAGGGCCTGACGGATCAGCCGGTTGTCATCCTGCCGCTGGTCATTGCCATGCTGCTGATGCTGGGCACCTTCATGGACATGGCTCCGCTGATCATCATCTGTACACCGATCTTCCTGCCGGTCGTGCGCGCCTTTGGCGTCGATCCGGTGCATTTCGGGGTCATTCTGCTTCTGGCGTGCGGCATCGGCCTGATTACACCGCCGGTCGGTTCGGTTCTGTTCGTCGGCAGTGCCATCGGTCGCATCCCGATGACCCAGGCTCTGCGCACGATCTGGCCCTTCTACCTGGCCTGCGCCGCCGTGTTGTTGTTGGTCGCCTTCATCCCGGCCCTGTCGCTCTGGCTTCCCACGCTGATGCGCTGAGGCGGTTCGTGCCTCAGACGGCCACCGCCCCCTGCAGGTTGGTGTCCGCGTCGAAACAGGCGGCCACGACGCGCATCAGACGACGCGCGGGCTCGGGCACACGCACCACGCGGTCCTGGACCTCGCAAAGACCCAGGCGCGACAGCGCGACGACATCGGCCAGCTCGGCATCCAGAATGCGGCTGTCGACCCCGTGGTCCTGGCACACCGCGCTCACATCGACCTGAAGGTCGCACATCAACCGCTCTATGATGTCGGCCCGCAACTGATCGTCGGCAGACAGGGCAAGCTGTCGCCCGACGGGAAGCCGGCTCTCGGCCACGGCATCCCGCCAGACGTTCTGGGCGGCGGCGTTCTGGACATAGCCGCCTTCGAAATGACCAATCGACGACGGCCCGACAGGCACCAGCACATCCGCCGGGTCGTCGGTATAGCCCTGAAAATTGCGGCGCAGGCGACCGTCGCGCGCGGCCAGGGCCAGCGCGTCATCGGGCCGGGCATAGTGATCCAGGCCGATCCGTACATAGCCCGCCTCGACCAGGACGGCGTCCATCGCTGCCGCCTGTTCCCAGCGCGCCGCAACATCGGCCAGGTCTCCGTCCTGGATCATGGCCTGATGCTTTTTCATCCACGGGACATGGGCATAGCCGAAGACCGCCAGACGGTCTGGTCGCAGGGTCAGCGCCTGTTCGGCGGTGTCGGCAACAATGTCGGGCGACTGGCCCGGCAGACCATACATGAGGTCAAAATTGATCGCCGACACGCCTGCCACCCTCAGGTCTGAAACCGCCTGGGCGACCCGCTCATAGGGCTGCACCCGGTTGATCCGGGCCTGGACACCGGGATCGAAGGTCTGGACCCCAAGGCTGGCGCGCGTGACACCCGCAGCCCCTGCGGCCTGGGCGAAGGCCGTGGACAACAGGGCCGGGTCCAGCTCAACGGCAACTTCTGCACCGGGCCGCAGCATCAGCCGGTTCGACAGGCGGTCGATCAGCTGGACCAGATCTTCCGGGGACAACGCATTGGGGCTGCCCCCGCCGAAATGGAGATGAGCCAGGCCTCCATGCTCACCGAGGCGATCAGCCCACAGATCGATCTCATCCAGCACGGTGCGGTGGAAGGCGGCGACCCGCGCATAGTCATGGACGACGCTGGTGTGACACCCGCAGTACCAGCACAGACGCTGACAGAACGGCACATGGACATAGGCAGATAGCCGCTGCCCAGCACACCCCTTGCCTAGCGTCGTCTCGAACTCCGATCTCGCTCGATCATCCATGGGGGTGAAGGCGCGAGCTGTCGGATAGCTGGTATAGCGCGGGAGCCTCTTGGCCGCCGCCTCGGCCCACGCTTTGGGCAATCTGGGCTCGCTTCCGGTTTCGGCGCGAGCCTGGTCGGTCAAGACGCGATCGGACATGGCCCCGGCATGGCCGACCCACTGCCACATCGCATTGACCCGCGTGAAGCCGTGATTTGACACATGACAAGAGCGAAGCCCGCCCGGACAGCTATGGGCAGGTCATGACCAACCTCGTGTCCGATGACGCGGCTTTCAGGCCCTCAACCCGGTTCGCCCAGCAGCATTTCCCAGGCGTGCGGTCCGAGAATGCGCCCTGGCTGCGAACCGAAATGCTGGCCATGCTGGACCATTGGTTCGACTGGCGAAAGCACCGGTTCGAGGAGGCGGTCGACGCAACGACACCGATGCAAGCCGGCGCAGGACATGAGCGCCTCAGCGAGCGTCTGGCCGCCCTGCAAGAGGCCCTGACGGAGGAAACGCCGACCTTCACGCCCCGCTATGTCGCGCACATGAAGTCGGATCTGTCGCTGCCGGCCATCCTCGGCTGGTTCGCGGCCATGCTGCACAATCCGAACAACACCTCCCGTGAGGCCAGCCGGGTCGGCAGTCTCATCGAGGCTGAGGCGATCGCTCATCTCGCCAGGATGCTGGGCTATGATCCGAGCCTGGCTCAGGGACACTTCACCTCGGGTGGAACGGTGGCCAATTTTGAAGCAGTCTGGCGCGCCCGCTATCGGCTCGACCACTGGCTGGCCATGGCCCTGTTTCTCAGCGAGGAAAAAGGCGAGCCACTGGACCCGTTCGCCGCGGCGCACATGGGCTGGGATCGGTTCCGGGCGCTTTGGCGCGAGCACGGCCTGACCGAGCCCATGCTCAAACAGGCCAGCGCCATGGCCAGCAATCCGATCGATGTACAACGCCGGATCAGCAAGGCAGCGGGCTTCGACTATCTGGGCCCGGTGGTGATTGCGCCGGGCAACCGGCACTATTCCTGGAACAAGGCGGTCAATCTGTTCGGTCTGGGCCACGAGGCCCTGTGGAGCGTGCGGCTGGACGCCCATGGACGCATGGACCTCGATGATTTCGAGCGGCTGGTCTTGCGGGCACGGGAACAGAACAGGCCGGTTCTGATGACGGTCGGGGTCACCGGCACGACCGAGCTGTCCGCAGTCGATCCCATCGACGGTCTGTTCGACCGTCTTGATCGTTGGCAGGACGACCACGGCTGGCACATCTGGCGACATGTTGATGGGGCCTATGGCGGCTTTTTCAGCGCCATGCTGGCCGACGACCAGCCGTCGGTTGTGACAGCGGAGGTCGAGGCCGCGCTCCGCGCCCTGCCGCGCGCGGACTCCATCACCATCGACCCGCACAAGCTGGGCTACATTCCCTACGCCTGCGGTGCCTTCCTGACATCCGACGTTCAGGCCTATGCCGTCTCGGCGTTTGACGCCCCCTATCTGCACCGTCCCGAACTTGGGGCCGGCAAATGGGCCTCGACACTGGAAGGCTCTCGGTCGGCGGCGGGGGCTGCGGCGACCTGGCTGACCGCTGAAACGCTGGGCCTGGGGGCCGACGGGCTCGGCGCGGTTCTGGCCGGAACCATCCAGGCCCGGCGCGCCTTGGAAGCCGCCGTCACCACAGCCATCCCTCAGGCGCGCTTCCTGCCCGCAGATGCCAATATCGCCTGCTTCACCCTGGCCGAGCCGGGAGAACCGCTGAGCGTCGTGAACGACCGCACCGATGCGGTCTTCGCCTACTTCCAGGCCTCCCCTGCCTTTGCCGTTTCGCGGACCGTGCTGGGCAAGGACTGCGCGGCGCTCAAGGCCGCCCATCTGGCCCTCTACGGCGGTGTCGACGACAGTCAGGATCTGCTGGTCATTCGGCTGGTGGTGATGAGCCCCTACTGGTGCGATGCCGAGGTGTCTTGCGACATGGCGTCCCAATTTATCGCCGAGCTGACCAGGGCTCTGAACGCGGTCAAGACTGCGACCCCGGAGGTTTGCCCCCCATGATCCGGCTATCGATTTCCTTCTATGGCGAGATCGCCGACCGGCTCGGTCGCGAGCGTGTCATGGCCTTTGCCGCAGATGACATCACCGTCGGCGAAATCCGGGCAGAACTGGCGCAACAGGACGAGGCCGCGGCGGTTCTGCTCAAGCCTCAAATCCGGGCGGCGGTGGACTCGCGCGTGGTCGGTGACGAGGCCTCGGTGAAGGCCGGCCAGGAGGTCGTCTTCTTCTCCATCGTATCGGGAGGCTAGCCATGCCTGTGGAGGCCAGACTCGACCTTGGGGCGCTCGACGCCGCAGCAGAGCTTGCCCGGTTTCTCGCGGAGCGGGCCGAGGATGGTGCCGTCGTTTCTTTCACCGGTCTGGCCCGCAAGCGTGGCGGCGACGGCAACACAGTGGAGCGGCTGCGGCTGGACTGGCACCCGGTGATGACCGAACGCTCGCTCGTCGAGCTGGCCGAGGCGACCGCCCGTCGTTTTGGCGTCAGCGACGTTCTGGCCATCCATCGTGCCGGCGAGATTGCGCCAGGTGAAACGATTGTCTTTGTCGCAGCGGCATCGCCGCATCGCCGTCAGGCCTTCCAGGCGGCCGACTATCTGATGGACCGCCTCAAGACCGAGGCAATGTTCTGGAAGCACGAAGGGGGTTCATCCGGCGGTCGCTGGATCGAGCCCACCGAACAGGATCGCGCCGACCGGGCGCGCTGGAGCGACTGATGGCCGGAATACAGACGGACCTGCCTTTTTACCCCTTGAACATCGCCGTGCTGACGGTGTCGGATACCCGTGACGAAACGACCGACACGTCCGGTGCCCTGCTGGTCGAGCGGCTCCAGACAGCGGGGCACACTCTGGCCGGCAAGGCGATCGTCAAGGACGAGGTCGAGGCCATCCGCCATCAGGTCAGGACGTGGGTTGAGGACGAGGCCGTCGATGTCATCCTCACGACCGGTGGCACCGGCTTTTCGCCCCGCGATGTCACCCCCGAAGCCCTGAAACCCCTGTTCCGGCGCGAACTGGACGGCTTCGCCGTGGTCTTCCACATGGCCAGTCTGGCGACCGTCGGCGTGGCGACCCTGCAATCGCGCGCCTTCGCCGGTCAGGCCGATGACACCTTCGTCTTCTGTGTCCCCGGTTCGACCGGGGCCTGCCGTGATGCCTGGGATCGGGTTCTGATCGAGGAACTGGACAGCCGCTTCCGCCCCTGTTCGCTCGTGGGTCAGATCCCGCGCTATCGCGGCATCTGTCCCTGATTGCCGGCAGCTAGTCCTGAGGCTCGCCGAGCGGGATCACCCGAATCGACACCGCCATCCGGGCTGAACGCGCGGCCCGGACATCCCCCTCGGCCACGATCATGAAGGGTCCGGCCCGCGGGGAAAGCGGTTCGCCGTCATCCGTATCGGCGACGATAATTCGGTCGGCTCGGGTCGCCGGGTCTGTCTCGGCCAGGCCCAGCACCACCTGATACCCGTCTGCGGCTGTAATCAGCAGGGCGGTCGCCTGTTGGTCCTTGCGCAGGGGGCTGGCGGGCACACCGACGCGCGCCAGCACATCCAGAAGCAGCGGGCCTTCATAGACGCTGGTATCCTCGTGCCGGCTGAAGGTGACCTGCTCACGCGGGAGGGCCGCAAGATCCTGTCGCGTCAACACAACCTCTTCGCCGCCCGGTCCGATCAGGGTGAGCGTCTGGATCGTATTCGTCTCTATGCGCTCGGCGGCGGGCGCGCTCGGCTGCTCTGCATCGGGCTGAGCCGTCGCCACGGGCGAGCAAGCTGCCAGCACCATCAGGGACACAATCGCCCCCATGGATGTGAGGCGGCGACAAGCGTTTGGTTTCATCTTCATCACCGCCTCACCTTGGGCTGACACAGGAGCAGGACCTGAGCCAGTCGGCCGGGCCTCGTCGGGGATCGGTCTTGAGTCCGCGACCGGGTCGAAATCTAGTCGCCCGGCCAAACCTGCGTTGTGATCAAGTTGCGGGCCCGGCTTGATTGATGACAATCGATGCCGAAATCCGTCCGGTCGAACGCGAAAACACAGGCCCTAGTTCAGGGGGGTGGCGGCGAAGCGACGGAACAGAATCCCCTCCTCCAGCGCGACATGCGCGGTCAGGTCCGCCTCGATACGTGCGCACAGGGCATAGAGCGCGCGCCAGGATTCACTCGCGCCTGCGGGGACGGTGAATCCCCGAGTCAGCAGCTTCAGGGTTTCGAACTGGGCGGCCAGATCCGTGTGGTCCAGATGCATGCGCGCAATCGGGCCGGCCAGGACATGCGGCGATCCCGCCAGCATCAGCGGGAACAGAACCACCTCTTCCTTCTGCTGATGGTCTTCCAGATCATCGCTGATCAGGGTCAGAAGATCGACCAGACCGTGCGGGCAGGATTGGTCGGCGGCATGCTCGTGCTCCACCTCCGTTGCCAATCGGATTGCCTCAGCCAGATCGCGGCGGTGGGCCGCGTGGTACCGCTCAAGGATATGGGCAATGAGGTCCGGCGTGGGAGTTTGCCGGGGATCGGTGGGTACGGTGGCGTGTGTCGACATCGCTATGGTCCTTCCTCCGGTGCAATAGGCCTTGGGTGCCCCGATCAGATTGACCGCTATCAAGGCCTCCCTTGATCATCGTCTTCGGCGCACCCGTTGCCCAGCGGTTCCCGGTCACGGATCGAATCAGCCAGCCTCATTCTCCCCTCGAAAGGAGTGATCCATGGCCTTCGACACGCCTCTTGCCGGTGAGATCTGGAACGGGAAGTACCGCTTCAACCCGATGGACGGTCAAGGTGACGATTCCGTTGAGGCCACATGGGACAGGATCGCGACTGCCCTGGCCGAAGCCGAACCTGCCAAGACGCGCGCCCGCTGGCGCGCCCGTTTTCGCGAGGCTCTGGATGGCTACCGCTTCCTGCCGGCTGGTCGCATCATCGCCGGGGCCGGAACCGGCCGCGCCGTCACCCTGTTCAACTGTTTTGTCATGGGAACGGTACCTGACGACCTGAGCGGCATCTTCGAACACCTGCGCGAGGCCGCCCTGACCATGCAGCAGGGCGGCGGCGTGGGCATGGATTTCTCGACGGTGCGGCCCGCCGGTGCGCCTGTGCGCGGCGTCGGGGCCGACGCCTCGGGCCCGCTCAGCTTCATGGACGTCTGGGACTCCATGTGTCGCACGATCATGTCAGCCGGTCAGCGACGCGGGGCGATGATGGGATGTCTTCGGATCGATCACCCTGACATCGAAGCCTTCATTGACGCCAAGCGGGATCCCGCTCGCCTGCG
Source organism: uncultured Brevundimonas sp. (assembly GCA_964647275.1). Lineage (GTDB taxonomy): Bacteria > Pseudomonadota > Alphaproteobacteria > Caulobacterales > Caulobacteraceae > Brevundimonas. The sequence continues at coordinate 14,300 of CAZYFY010000018.1, read as the reverse complement.
CAACTTCAATGTCTCGGTCCTGGTCACCGATGCCTTCATGGCCGCCCTGGACAGCGACGCCGACTGGCCGTTGACGTTCGCCGGCAAAACCTACCGCACGGTGCGGGCGGCGGACCTCTGGGCGCGGCTCATGCAGGCGACCTATGACGCGGCTGAGCCGGGCGTCATCTTCATCGACCGGGTCAATGCCGCCAACAACCTGGCCCACTGCGAGACGATCTCGGCCTCGAACCCATGCGGAGAGCAGATGCTGCCGCCCTATGGGGCCTGTCTGCTCGGCTCCATCAATCTGGCGCGTCTGGTTGTCCGTCCGTTCGAGGGCGATGCCCGCCTCGATGAAGCCGCCCTGGCCGACCTCACCCGGACGGCGGTGCGGATGCTGGACAATGTCATCGATGTCTCGCGCTTTCCCCTCCCGGCCCAGGAAGCCGAGGCCAGGTCCAAGCGGCGGATCGGCCTGGGTGTCACCGGCCTGGCGGATGCCTTGATCTTCTGTGGGGCGCGCTACGGCTCCGACGCGGCGATTGACCTGACGCAGCAATGGCTGGCCACGATCGAACGCGAAGCCTATCGCGCCTCGGCCGAACTGGCCGGCGAAAAGGGGGCGTTCGCCGACTACGACGCCGCCATGCTGGACCAGCCGAACCTGCTCCGGCTCGACGATGAAACGCGCGATCTCATCCGGGAACATGGTCTGCGCAACGGCTGCCTGACCTCGATTGCCCCGACCGGCACGACGTCGCTTCTGGCCGGCAATGTTTCGTCCGGTATCGAGCCGGTGTTTGCCTTTGACTATGTCCGCAAGGTGCTCCAGCCGGACGGCTCACGTCGCGAGGAGGCCGTTCAGGACTACGCCCTGACCGTCTGGAAACGATTGAGGGGAGACGAGGCCCCACTGCCGGACACCTTCGTCAGCGCCCAGACCCTGACTCCCATGGATCATCTGCGGATGCAGGCGGCGGCTCAGGGGCGGATCGACAGTTCGATTTCCAAGACCATCAACTGTCCCGAGGATATCAGCTTTGACGCCTTCTCTGATGTCTATGTCCAGGGCTACCGGATGGGCTGCAAGGGGCTGACCACCTATCGGCCAAACGCCATCACTGGATCGGTGTTGAGTGTCGCGGCCCCCGAGGCGGCTTCGGCACCGGTGATCGAACCGCCTCCTCTGGAGCCGCGCCCGCAGCGGCTGTCGGGCTCGACCTACAAGATCCGCTGGCCGCTCGACGCCCACGCCGTCTATGTCACGATCAACGACATCGAGGACGGTCCGAGCGGACCCCGCCCGTTCGAGATCTTCGTCAACTCCAAGAATATGGCCCACTACGCCTGGACCGTGGCTCTGACGCGCATGATCTCGGCGGTGTTCCGGCGCGGCGGCGATGTCAGCTTCGTGGCCGAAGAGCTGAAAGCCGTCTTCGATCCGGCTGGAGGAGCCTGGATGGAAGGGGCCTATACGCCCTCAATTCCGGCGGCCATCGGTGAGGTCATCGCCCGGCATCTTGAACTTGGCGACGGTGATGAGCCGGCGGCCCCCGTGGCGGGCTCCGCACCGGCTGAAGCCACCCCCGGCCCGTCTTCACATCTGGCCTGTCCACACTGCGGAACACCGGGCCTGCTACGCAAGGAAGGGTGCGACACCTGCCTGTCATGCGGATACTCTCGGTGCGGATAGACGATCAGCCGGGTCGGTGTACGATTGACCTGCGGCAAGGGGGCGAGGCGGGTTGATCAAACCCGTCTGGCGTCAGATCGACTAGACCCGCTTTGCACGATGACGGGACGCCTCCGATGAATACTGCCTCTGCCAGACGCGCCTACCGCGGGCCCGCCCTGTTCAGCATCGGCCTGAGGCCGTTCTTCCTGTTCTCGGCGGTCTGGGCCGCTCTGGCCGTGCCGCTCTGGGTCCATGCCTATGCCGCCGGAGGACCGGTCGGCCTGACCTGGCACATCCATGAAATGCTGTTCGGCTACGCCGCCGGCGTCATCGTCGGCTTTCTGATGACCGCCGTGCCGAACTGGACCGGGCGAATGCCGGTCGTGGGCCTGCCTCTGATGGGGATGGTCGGCCTGTGGCTGGCAGGGCGCGCGGCCATGCTGATGACATCGTTCAGTCCGGCCACTGCAACGGCCATGTGGCCCGCGATTGTCGACAGCTTGTTGCTGGTCGTCATGGCCGGTCTGGTCTGGCGAGAGATCCTGATCGGTCGGAACTGGCGCAACCTGCCCGTCGCCATCATGGTCACCCTGTTGGCCGCGTCCAACATCGGCTTCCACGTCGAGGCGCACCTGATGGGTGGGGTCGCACCGACGGCGATCCGTGCCACCCTGGCCCTGATCGCGATGCTGATCGCCCTGATCGGCGGTCGGATCACCCCGAGCTTTACCCGCAACTGGCAGCTCAAGCGCAGCGGCCCCCTTCCCGCCACCACCGGTCCGTTCGACGCAGTCGTCCTGGCGGTGACCGGTTTGTCTCTGGTCGGCTGGGTGGTTGCACCTGAACAAACGTGGGCCGGTATCGCGCTGATGATCGCCGGGGGGCTGAACCTTGTTCGGCTCGTCCGCTGGAAGGGCTGGGCAACCGGCGCAGAGCCGCTCGTGCTGATCCTACACATCGGCTACCTGTGGCTGGCCGTAGCCTTGGGCCTGATCGGGGCCTCCCTGGTCTGGCCGCTCACAATCGGAGCATCGGCAGGTGTCCACGCCCTGACGGCGGGCGCGATCGGGATCATGACCCTGGCGGTGATGACACGGGCCGGTCGCGGCCACACCGGTCGACCGCTGACCGCCGGCACGACGGGCGTTTTGATCTACACCCTGATCAATGCGGCGGCCCTGGTCCGCGTCATCGGTGGCCTGTGGCTGGAGGCCTATCAGCCGTTACTGATCACGTCCGCCGTCCTGTGGTGTCTGGCCTTCCTGACCTTTGCTGTCGCCTATGGGCCGATGCTGATCGGGCCACGTCCGCAGGCTCAGGCGTAACGCGCGGTCGCCGTGGCCTTGACCAGGGCCACGACCTCCAGTCCGGGTCGCAACTGGAGCCGCTCCACCGCCTGGGAGGTCACCAAGGACGACAGGCGAAAGCCCTGACCTTGCAGCTGAATCAGCCGGCCGTCCGAGGCGGGCGAGATCGCCTCGATCCGCGCCGCCAGCGCATTCTGGAAACTGGCATCCGCCGGTGAGGTCAGGGCCACGGCGACATCGCGCGCATCGACCACGATTCTGACCCGCCCTCCCGGCGCGACCGCCAGCGGCGGCGTGTGGAAATGGGTGCCTCCCAGATCAACAGCCGTGACGGGGCCGGCCCCCTCGGCAAGGGCCTGGCCTTCCATGACCGAGATCGGCGCGCCCAGACCGGCGGCGTCGGTGGCCTCGGAACGCGCGAAGGCACGATCCGGGGGGCCGGCGTTGAAAGCCTGCCCATCGACCACCAGCACCATCTCATCGGCCAGCCGTGCGGCCTCGTCGACCGCATGGGTGATGTAGAGGATCGGCGGCCCGCTGCGCGCCAGTTCGTCCAGATACGGCAGGATCTCAACGCGTCGTGCGCCGTCGAGGCCTGAGAGCGGCTCATCGAGGATCAATAGCTTCGGTTCGCTGAGAAGAGCCCGCCCGATCGCGACGCGGCGCGCCTCGCCACCAGACAGCGTGGCGGGCCGCTGCTCAAGCTGCCCTTCAAGCCCCAGGAGATCGACCACGGTGTCGATCCGTGGGGTCACGCCACGACGCCGCGCGCCATAGAGCAGATTGTCGCGAACAGTCAGATGCGGGAACAGTCGGGTGTCCTGAAACACATAGCCGACCTGACGTCGCCAGGCCGGGCGCTCAAGACCAGACGCGGTATCGCAAACCGTCTCGCCATTGATCACGACACGCCCTCGCTCGGGCTGCACCAGACCGGCGACAAGATTTGCGATCGAGGTCTTGCCGGACCCTGACCGGCCGAACAGGACGGTGACGCCCGCGCCCGACGTAAAGTCGGCCTCCAGACGGAAGTCACCCCGCTTTAGGACAGCCTGGACCTCAATCACGTCCGGCCTCCAGCGCCGGTCGCACGGCGGACCATCACCTCCGACACCACGAGGGCCAGGATCGAAACGGCGGCGGAGATCAGCACCAGTCGCAGGGCGGCCGCCTCGCCGCCCGGAACCTGGGTCAGGCTGTAGATGGCCAGGGGCAGAGTCCGCGTCTCGCCCGGAATGCTCGAGACAAACGTAATGGTGGCCCCGAACTCGCCAAGAGCCTTGGCAAAGGCCAGGACGGCACCGGCGATGACTCCCGGCAAGGCCAGCGGAAGCGTCACGGTCAGGAAACGCTGAACCGGAGAGGCTCCCAGCGTCGCGGCGGCCTGTTCCAACCCCGGGTCTGCCATGTCGAAGGCCAGCCGAACCGAACGCACCATCAAGGGGAACCCCATGATGCCCGCCGCCAGGGCGGCTCCGGTCCAGTCAAAGGCAAAGACAATCCCCAGCGGCTCCAGCCAGGCCCCGATCGGTCCACTGCGCCCAAACAGGGACAACAGGACATAACCCGTCACCACCGGCGGCAGCACCAGCGGCAGGTGGATCAGCCCCGACACCAGATCGCGACCGGGGAACCGGTGGCGGGCCAGGAGCCAGGCGGCTCCTACGCCCAGAGGCAGGCTGAACAGAACGGCCGTCAGCGCCACCTTGAGCGACAGGCGGATGATCTCCAGCTCGGCGGCGCTCAAGATCATGGCGGGGGCGAAAATCCCCGCGCGCTCAGGAGGGCCTGGCCCTGCGAGCCAGAGAGGAAGTCGAGGAAGGCGACGGCCTCAGCCGTCTGAACCTGGGCACCGACCACCGGCGCGGCGGGATAGATGATCGGGCTGTGGAGATCGGGGGCAAACTCGGCGACGACGACGACCTCAGGTTCGGCCTCGGCATCCGTCATATAGACAATGCCGAGCGGTGTTTCGCCACGCGCCACCAGCGCCAGGGCTGCGCGCACATTTTCCGCCGGGGCCAGGTGTGCTTCCAGGTCCGACCAGATCCCCAGCGCGGCAATCGCCTGTTGGCCATAGCGCCCAGCTGGAACATCCGGCTCTGCGGTGGCCAGCCGACCGATGCCCAGGCGCGCCAGAACCCTTTGCGCCAGGCCCTCACCCGGCGTCAGGTCCAGAGGCGTCGTGTCTCCATCGGCGGGCGCAATCAGAACCAGCCGATTGCCGGCGACGTTGCGACGCGACGGGACGTCAATCAGGTCACGCGCCTGCAGCCAGTCCATCCATTCGAGGTCGGCTGAGATGAACAGATCTGCCGGAGCCCCCTGTTCGATCTGACGGGCCAGCTGGGAGCTTCCGGCAAAGACGGTGCGCGGAGCCTCGGCTCCACCGCTTGCAAAGGCAGCAGCGGCTTCGTCGATCACCTCCTGGAGGCTGGCGGCGGCGAAAATGGTCAGCGGTCGAGCCGGCGTCGCGGGCCCGCGTGAACAGGCGGCTGTCGCCAGCGTCGCCCCTGCCAGGGCCAGAATGGATCGGCGGGACAGCGCCGGGGGGTTCGATATCTTCGACATGGAGGGTTCTCAAAGCCAGGCCCGCGCCTAGCACGCCCCGCGCTTCCCACAGACCGGTCTTGCCATGCGCCGGCTTGATGCAGGTCAAGCCGTGCCCGTCAGGCCGTCAAAGCCTGTCGGGTTCGGCGCGCCTATCAAGGTTCCATCTTGCTCCGAGCTCGACGGCCTAAAGCGCATCGCGTCAGGGTCGGCGGGCCGGGTCCCATCCTGGGCCGAGGGTGCCGGAGGAAACTCCGTCGCCTCCCGTGTTTGGAAAGGAGCCTCCATGGCGTTCGACGCCGGCCATCTGGCCGACGGCTTCGGTCGGCGGTTCCGCTATCTGCGTCTGTCGGTGACGGAGGTGTGCAACTTTCGCTGCACGTATTGCCTGCCTGACGGTTGGAAGAAAACCGCGCCTCTATCCTTCCTGACGTCCGATGAGATCGCTCGGTTGGTGGGGGCGTTCTCTGATCTCGGCCTGGCCAAGGTCCGACTAACGGGGGGCGAGCCGACGGTTCGAAAGGACTTCACCGACATCATCGCGCGCACGGCGGCCGTTTCCGGCGTCGACAAGGTTGCGGTGACGACCAATGGCTGGAACCTGGTTCGCCAGATCGACGGCTGGAAGGCTGCGGGCCTGACCCACCTCAACCTCAGTCTGGATGCCCTGGAGCCTGAGGCCTTCCACCGGATCACCGGACATGATCGGCTGGTGTCCATTCTGTCCGGCCTGGATCGCGCCCTGGCGCTCGACCTGCAGGCCGTGAAGGTCAATGCCGTCCTGCTGCGCGACACAGGCGAACGGGGCTTCGAGGACTGGGCCGAGTTTGTGCGGCATCGTCCTGTGTCGGTGCGCTTCATCGAACTGATGCGCACCGCCGACAATCTCGACTTCTTCACCCGGAACCACATCGGGGGTGGCGTCTTGCGAGACTGGCTGGAACAGCGCGGATGGACCCCGGTTGATCGGCCACCCGACGGCGGCCCCGCCCATGAGTACAGTCATCGCGACTATGCCGGCCGGCTTGGGCTCATCGCGCCGTATGCGCCGGGTTTCTGTGACAGTTGCAACCGCCTGCGGGTGACCGCGCGGGGTAAATTGCGGCTCTGTCTGTTCGGAGAGGGGGGCGTGGACCTGCGCGACTTGTTGGCCACCGATGACCAAAGAGCCGAACTGGTCGAGCGAATCCGCGGGGCCATGTCCGGCAAGCGCCTGGGGCATCTTCTGGCGCAGGGAAACCCCGGCGACCTTGGGAACCTTGCACAGCTGGGGGGCTAGGCGTAGCCCGGCGAATCCGACCAGCTTTCGACCTCGCCCTTGCCGAGGAGTCTGGACTGCGGCGGCATGTGGTTGTCGATCAGAGGCGTCGGGCGTGCCAGCCGCTCCAGCGCCTCAGGTCGGGTCAGGGTCACCTCCGGGCCATGAACCACAACGCCCTGCGTCGACAGGCTGGAGAAGGCGCGAGACAGATTTTCCGGGGTCATGCCGAGCAGGGATGCCAGGATGCGTTTTTCGTGCGGCAGGGTGATGGTGTCCTTCATGCCCTGACGAATGCGCTGGGTGATCAGATAGTTGGCCAGCCGCTCGGTCCCGCCGCGCAGCTTGTGGTTCTTGACCGCCCGCACCAGGCCTCGATAGCAACCCGACAACTCATGTGCGACGGAACAGGCAAACTCTGCATCCTGGTGCATGGTCCGGCGCAGAGCCTGACCCGACAGCATGAGAATCTCCGACCTCTCCAGCGTCCGGGCCGACATCAGCGAATCCGTATCGAGCACCACGGCAGCCAGGATGAAGGTCGACACCGGACGCAGCACGGCCAGGGTTGTGTCCTTTTCCTTCCAGGACCCCTGAAGCTCGACGATGCCGTCCAGCAGAACATAGAGGAAGTCGACGGTGTCCCCCTCCAGCAGGAGCGTCGTTCCGGCGGGAAACCTCTGAAGAAATGCGCCAGCGGTGACATCCCGAAAGGTCTCCGGCGATGAATCCCTGAACAAGGGAAGCGCCTTCACGCGGTCGAGATCGGATGGACGCATCGTCATGGGGAACTCCAGCTGGGCTGGAACAGTCGCACCGGCCTTGACAGATATCAAGCCCGCCAATGGCTCCGCCGCCGAAATTGATGCACATCAATTATCGAGGTAATATTTGTTGTGTTTAACGCGTCCATTTTGCCAACAAATGCATCACATATCGCAATACATATGCGTGACTTGTTGAGATAAGCTCGCAATTGACCTTGATCAACTATTGCCGATCAAACCGCGACTAAAGGCTGTGTCGAACGCTCAATTCTGAGCGACCCCAAGGCTCTGGCAATGGTCGACACACACCCGCACATCCCCGGCGCGAACCGGGCGCTCTGGCTCAGCACCCTGGCCTTTACCGGCTGCTTCGCGGTCTGGACGATCTTTTCGATCATCGGCGTTCAGATCAAAGCGGAACTTGGCCTGAACGAATCCCAGTTCGGCCTGCTCGTCGGCACACCGATCCTGACGGGGTCGCTCATCCGGGTCTTTCTGGGGGTCTGGTCTGACCAGCTGGGGGGACGCATCCTCAATGTCATCGTCATGTTGCTGGCGGCGGCGGCGACGTTTCTGTTGTCCTACGCCCAGACCTATCCGCAGTTCCTGGCGGCCGCTCTGGGTGTCGGCATTGCGGGCGGCTCGTTTGCCGTGGGCGTCGCCTATGTGTCCAAGTTCTTCCCGGTAGAGAAGCAAGGTACCGCGCTGGGCATTTTCGGGGCCGGTAACGTCGGCTCGGCCGTGACCAAGTTCGCCGCTCCCTTTGTCATGTTGGCGTTCGGATGGGAGGCGGTCGCCCAGATCTGGGCGACGGTGCTGGCGGGCCTGGCCATCGTCTTCTTCCTGTTCACGCGTGAGGACCCGGCGACGGCCGAGCGGCGGCGGACCGGTCAGAAGGCCCAGGCGACCTGGATGCAGCTGGCGCCATTGCGCGACATTCGGGTCTGGCGCTTCTCGCTCTATTACTTCTTCGTCTTTGGAGCCTTTGTCGCCCTGGCGCTTTGGCTGCCGCACTATCTGACAGGTGTTTACGGCCTGGGCATTGCGACCGCCGGCATGCTGGCGGCCGCCTATTCCATCCCCGGCTCGCTGTTCCGCGTCTTCGGCGGGTGGCTGTCGGACCGGATCGGCGCGCGCAAGGTGATGTACGTCACCTTCGGACTGAGTGTGATCTGCACCTTTCTGTTGGCCTATCCGGCAACGACCTATGTGGTCGAGGGCATCCGCGGGCCGATCGAATTCCATATCGAGATCGGGCTGTTCGCCTTCGTCGCCCTGATCTTCGTGCTGGGCTTCGCCATGAGCCTGGGCAAGGCGGCCGTCTACAAGCACATCCCGGTCTATTACCCGAACCACGTCGGGGCGGTTGGCGGTCTGGTCGGCATGATCGGCGGCCTGGGCGGCTTTGTCCTGCCGATCCTGTTCGGCATTCTGGCTGATCTGACCGGCATCTGGACCAGCTGCTTCATGCTGCTGTTCGGCCTGGTTTCGACGGCCCTGCTGTGGATGCACTTCGCGGTTCGCCGCATGGAGGTCGCACGCGAGCCCGCCCTGGTCGACCTTCCCGAATTCCCGGAACTGGGCGAGCCCGAACCCGCCCATGTGCTCAATGACTGGCGACCCGAAGAGGAATCCTTCTGGGCCAAGACCGGCCGGCGCATCGCGCTTCGCAACCTGGCGATCTCCATCCCCAACCTGCTGCTGGCCTTTGCCGTCTGGATGCTTTGGTCGACGGTGGCGACCCGGCTGAATACGGTTGGATTCAACTTCTCGACGGCGGAACTGTTCTGGCTGACCGCCCTGCCGGCCCTGTCCGGGGCGACCTTGCGGATCTTCTACAGCTTCATGGTTCCCATCGTTGGTGGACGGTTGTGGACGGTCCTGACGACCCTGTCTCTGCTCATTCCAGCCATCGGCGTCGGCGTGGCCGTGCAGGACGTCCACACACCCTACTGGGTGTTTGTGTTGCTGGCCCTGTCGTGCGGCCTCGGCGGCGGATCTTTCGCCTCGTCGATGTCGAACATCGGCTTCTTCTTTCCCAAGCGGGAGAAGGGCAACGCCCTGGCCATGAATGCCGGCTTCGGCAATCTCGGCGTCAGCGCGCTGCAGCTGTTGGCCCCGATCGCAGCGGGCTTTGCCCTGTTCGGCCCGCTGGGTGGTGCCCCCCAGACCGCCGTTGTCGAGGGCGTGTCTCAGCAGGTCTGGTTGCAGAACGCCGCCTATATGTGGGTGCCGTTGATCCTGATCGCCGCGCTCGCCGCCTGGTTCGGCATGAATGACGTCGCCTCGGCCCGCGCCTCCTTCAGGGATCAGGCGGTCGTGTTCAAGCGCAAGCACAACTGGCTGATGTGCTACCTCTACATCGGCACCTTCGGATCGTTCATCGGCTTCTCGGCGGCTTTCCCGCTGCTTGGTCGGACCCTGTTCCCCGACATCAATATCCTCCAGATCGCCTTCCTGGGACCGCTGATCGGTGCGGCGTCCCGCGCTCTGACGGGCTGGATTTCAGATCGCCTGGGCGGCCAGCATGTGACCCAGTGGGTGTTCATCTCGCTGATGCTGGGTGTGGGCGGCGCGCTCTACAGCACCGGCGCGCTTGGGGCCGCCCCGTCCTTCCCCCTCTTCTTCGCCAGCTTCATGTGGCTGTTCTTCTGGACCGGGGTGGGCAATGCCTCGACCTTCCAGATGATCCCGGCCCTGGTGCGCGCGGACATGCCGCGGCTGATGCCCAATGCCTCGCCGGAGGAACGCCTCAAGGCCTCTGAGCTGGAATCGGCGGCCATCGTCGGCTTCTCGTCAGCCATCGGGGCCTATGGCGGCTTCTTCATCCCGTTGGCCTTCGCCAGTTCGATGGCGGCCACCGGCGGACCGGCTGACGCCCTCTACGTCTTCCTGGGCTTCTACCTGACCTGCACGGCTGTGAACTGGGTCTTCTACGCCCGCAAGAATTCCATCCTGAACCCGACCTCCAACAAGGCGGCCTGAGCATGAGCCATACCCTCGATCGTCTCGCCTTTTTCACGCGCAAGACCGAGCTGTTCTCCAACAAGCACGGCGTCATGAATGACGACGACCGCACCTGGGAACACGCCTATCGAAGCCGCTGGCAGCACGACAAGATCGTGCGTTCGACCCACGGGGTGAACTGCACCGGCTCGTGTTCCTGGAAGATCTACGTCAAGGGCGGGATCGTCACCTGGGAAACCCAGCAGACGGACTATCCGCGCACCCGGCCTGAACTGCCCAATCATGAGCCACGCGGTTGCGCGCGGGGGGCCAGCTACAGCTGGTATCTCTATTCCGCCAATCGGGTGAAATACCCACTGATCCGCTCGCGCCTGCTGCGGCACTGGCGGGCAGCGCGCGCGACCCTGTCGCCGGTCGCCGCCTGGGCCTCCATCCAGGCAGATCCCGCCAAGCGCCAGGACTACGTCAAGATGCGCGGCAAAGGTGGGCTGGTGCGCGTGACCTGGGACGAGGTCAATGAGCTGATCGCGGCAGCCAATGCCTACACCGTCAAGGCCTGGGGGCCGGATCGGGTGTTCGGCTTCTCGCCCATCCCGGCCATGTCCATGCTGTCCTATGCGGCGGGCGCGCGTTACCTGCAGCTGATGGGCGGGGTCTGCGGGTCGTTCTACGACTGGTATTGCGACCTGCCGCCGGCCTCGCCCCAGACCTGGGGCGAACAGACCGACGTGTCGGAATCGGCCGACTGGTACAACTCAGGCTTCCTGTTGCTGTGGGGCTCGAACGTCCCCCAGACCCGCACGCCCGACGCCCATTTCTATACCGAGGCCCGCTATCGCGGGGCCAAGTCGGCGGTAATCTGCCCCGACTACTCCGAGGCGTCGAAATTCTCGGACATCTGGCTGGCGGTGAAGCAGGGAACGGATGCGGCCCTGGGCATGGCCTTCGGCCATGTGATCCTCAAGGAATTCCACGTCGACCGCGAAGTGCCCTACTTCCGCGACTACCTGCGCCAGTATTCGGACCTGCCGATGCTGGTGCGTCTGGTTCCTCAGGACGGGGCCCTGGTGCCCGACCGAATGCTGCGAGCCGCCGATTTCCCGCGCGCGCTCGGCCAGAAGAACAATCCCGACTGGAAGACCGTCGCCCTGGACGAACTTTCGGGCAAGGTCGTTGCGCCCAATGGCTCGGCCGGCTTTCGCTGGGGTGAGGACGGCCAGTGGAATCTCGAGGAAAAGGCTGACGGGGCCGAGGTCAAGCTGCGGCTCGGCCTGAAGGGCGTGCATGACGCCGTCGAGGGCGTCCGCTTCCCCTATTTCGGCAATACCGCCGGCAATGGTTTCGCCACGACCGACCACCCGGACGTCCTGGTCCGCAACGTGCCGGTCAAGCGCATGAAACTGCAGGATGGCGAGGCCCTCGTCACCACGGCCTATGATCTGTTTCTCGCCAACTACGGTGTCGATCAGGGGTTCGGGGGCGAACACATGCCCACCGGCTACGACGACCCGGCCCCCTATTCGCCGGCCTGGGCTGAGGCCATCACGACGGTGCCGCGCGACCAGATCATCGCCGTGGCTCGCGGTTTTGCCGGCAACGCCGAGAAGACCGATGGACGCTCGATGGTGATCATCGGCGCGGCCATGAACCACTGGTTCCACATGGACATGAACTACCGCGCGGTCATCAACATGCTGGTGATGTGCGGCTGCGTCGGCCAGTCCGGTGGTGGCTGGTGTCACTACGTCGGCCAGGAAAAGCTGCGACCGCAATCCGGCTGGGCTCCGGTGGCCTTCGGACTGGACTGGCATCGCCCGCCCCGCCAGCAGAACTCGACGTCCTTCTTCTATGCCCACACCGATCAGTGGCGCTACGAGACGGTCAGCATGAGCGAAATCCTGTCGCCGACCGCGCCGGAAGGCGACTGGGGCGGCTCGATGATCGACTACAATGCTCGCGCCGAACGCATGGGCTGGCTGCCCTCGGCACCGGCGCTCAAGACCAATCCGCTCGAGGTCGCCCGCGCCGCCGAAGCCGCCGGGATCGATCCCAAGGCCTACACAGTTCAGGCGCTCAAGGACCGGTCGCTGGAAATGTCCTGCATGGACCCGGATGCGCCGGAGAACTGGCCACGCAATATGTTCGTCTGGCGCTCCAACCTGCTGGGGTCATCCGGAAAGGGTCACGAGTATTTCCTCAAACACCTGCTCGGCACCGCTCACGGCGTTCAGGGCAAGGACCTGGGCGATGACGATGCCGCTCGCCCCACCGAAGTCACCTGTCGTGATCAGGCACCTGAGGGCAAGCTGGACCTGCTGGTCACGCTCGACTTCCGCATGTCGACCACGGCGGTCTATTCCGACATCGTTCTGCCGACGGCCACCTGGTACGAGAAGAACGACCTCAATACCTCGGACATGCACCCCTTCATCCACCCGCTGACGGCAGCGGTGGACCCCTCGTGGGAATCACGAAGCGACTGGGACATTTTCCGGGGTCTGGCCAAGACCTTTTCGGAGGTCTGCCCCGAAGTCCTCGGCGTCGAGAAGGACGTCGTCCTCACCCCGATCCAGCACGACAGTCCGGCCGAACTGGCTCAGGCCTACGATGTCCGCGACTGGTGGAAGGGAGAATGCGAACCCATTCCAAACCAGACCATGCCGCAGATCACCGTGGTCGAGCGGGACTATCCGAACCTCTACAAGAAGTTCACCTCGATCGGTCCGTTGATGACCAAGGTCGGCAATGGCGGCAAGGGACTGGCCTGGAACACCGAGCACGAGATCAAGTTGCTGGCCGACCTCAATGGCTCGGTCCTCGACGAGGGCGTTTCCGAAGGCCTGCCGCTGATGGAAACGGCTGTTCAGGCCTGCGAGGCAGTGCTCATGATGGCGCCGGAAACCAACGGCGAGGTTGCGGTCAAGGCCTGGGAGGCCCTGTCCAAACATACCGGACGCGAACACGCCCATCTGGCCCTGCCCAAGGAAGACGAGAAGATCCGCTTTGCCGACATCGTCGCCCAGCCGCGCAAGATCATTTCGTCGCCGATCTGGTCGGGGCTGGAATCCGAGCACGTCTGCTATGCGGCGAACTACACCAATGTGCATGAGCGCATCCCCTGGCGGACCCTGTCGGGCCGGCAGGAGCTGTATCAGGACCATCCGTGGATGCGGGCCTTCGGCGAGGCACTGTGCGTCTATCGTCCGCCGCTCGATCTCAAGACCCTGAGCATCAAGGGCCGCAAGCCCAACGGCGAAACGGAGATCGAGCTGAACTTCATCACCCCGCACCAGAAGTGGGGGATTCACTCGACCTATTCCGACAACCTGATGATGCTGACGCTCAACAGGGGTGGCCCGGTCATCTGGATTTCGGAAACCGACGCCCGGCGCGCCGGCATCGTCGACAACGATTGGGTCGAGCTGTTCAACACCAACGGTGCCATCGCGGCGCGGGCGGTTGTGTCCCAGCGCATCCGTGAGGGCACCACCTTCATGTACCACGCCCAGGAAAAGATCGTGAATACGCCGGGCTCCCAGATCACCGGCGAGCGCGGCGGCATCCACAACTCGGTCACCCGCATCGTCCTGAAGCCGACCCACATGATCGGCGGCTACGTCCAGCTCGCCTACGGCTTCAACTACTACGGCACCGTCGGCTCCAACCGCGATGAGTTCGTCGTGGTCCGCAAGATGACCAAGGTCGATTGGCTGGACCAACCCCTTGATGCCCCGGCTAAGGAGGCCGCCCAATGAAGGTCCGCGCCCAGATCGGCATGGTGCTGAACCTCGACA
>CAZYFY010000017.1:0-58686 GCA_964647275.1 uncultured Brevundimonas sp. | reverse complement strand
AGCGCCACAGCGCCAAGTACAAGATCGACCGCGCCATGGGTGAAAACCTGTGGGGCCGGTCCAAGTCCCCGGTCAACAAGCGCCAGTACGGCCCCGGCCAGCACGGCCAGCGCCGCAAGTCCAAGGTGTCTGACTTCGGCCTCCAGCTGAAGGCCAAGCAGAAGCTCAAGGGCTACTACGGCAACCTGACCGAAAAGCAGTTCCGCCGCACCTACGACGAAGCGGCGCGCCGCAAGGGCAACACCTCTGAGAACCTGATCGGCCTGCTGGAACAGCGCCTGGACGCCATCGTCTATCGCGCCAAGTTCGTCCCGACCGTCTGGGCGGCCCGTCAGTTCGTCAACCACGGCCATGTCACGGTCAACGGCAAGAAGGTGAACATCGCCTCCTACCGCGTGAAGCTGGGCGATGTGGTTGAGGTCAAGGAAAAGTCCCGCGCCATGGCGCTGGTTCTGGAAGCCCTGCAATCGTCGGAACGCGACATCCCGGATTACCTGGAAGTCGGTGATCGCGGCTTCTCCATCCGCATGACCCGCGTGCCGGAACTGGCCGAGGTTCCGTATGCGGTGAAGATGGAACCGAACCTGGTCGTCGAATACTACGCCTCGTAAGCGGCACGTCCCGGCTCAAGGCCGGGATGACAAGAGTTTGGAGAGGCCCCGGCAGCGTCCGGGGCCTTTTCATTTGGGGGCCTGTCCGTCAGGTCTCGAAGACGCCGACCATCTCTGCCGGAATGCGGCTGGGTCGCATCGTTGTCGCGTCGACCAGCACCCATTCGCTGACGCCTTGCGCGCAGAGGCGACCGTCCTCGTCTTCGATGCGGACATAGCGGTTGAAGCGCGCACCCTGTGGATCGCCGACCCAGGTGCGGGCGACGGGCCGGGAGGCTGGCGGCAGGGCGCGGAAATAGTCGACCTCATGCCGGGAGGCGACCCAGGACCACCGACCGCGTGTGTCGGCATCAAAACGGGCCTGCCAGTGGGCCGTGCCGACATCCTGGAGCCAGCGGACATAGACCACGTTGTTGACGTGACCGTTCTCGTCGATGTCGGCGTCGGTGACATCGAGGGAGACGACGAAGACCTCACGGTCTTCGCGAGGTTGAAGCTCGCGCCTCACGCTTCGCCCGCCACACCCTTTTCATTCATCAGGGCCTGAAGTTCGCCGGACTGGAACATCTCTTTGACGATATCGGCCCCCCCGATGAACTCGCCCTTCACATAAAGCTGGGGGATGGTCGGCCAATCGGAGAAGGACTTGATGCCGTCGCGAAGGGCCTCGTCCTGGAGCACGTCGACGCCAATGAAGGGCACGCTCATATGATCCAGCACCTGGACCACCAGGCCGGAAAAGCCACAACGCGGCGTGTCGGGTGTGCCCTTCATGAACAAGACCACCGGATGCTCGGCAATGGTCTGTCCGATGAAGGCATGGACGGGGTCGTTGGAAATTTCGGTCGTCGGGGTCTCGGTCACGGGATCTGGCCTTCAGGTGAAGGCTAGGAGCTAGGTTCCCACTCGCCCCAGGTCAAGCCGTACGGGCCGACGCCATCTTGACGCGCGCCATTTCAATCTGGGCGACCATTCCAGGCGGCAGGCTCCGCTCTGGCAGTTCAGCCAGGCGCGCCAGGTGTTCGGAGTCGCTGGTGTCGATGACCACGCTGGCCAGCATCGGCTCGGACAAGGCGTAGCCCAGGCAGATTTCCTCGGCCGTCCAGCCCGGCGTTTGATGCAGAAACGCAAAGCCCTCGAGGCCTTCGTTTTCGGAGGCATTGTCGTGGTCTTTTGACCGGCCCCAGTCGAACAGGCCCCACTTGGGTCGATTGGCCGATTCGATCTTCTTCAGGGATGACAGATTGTCGGGGAAGAAGTCGTAGCCGACGACGGCCATGTCTCGGCTGACGGCAGCATTGACGCGGTTTCGCGTTGTCCAGGACGCATCGACGTTGAACGGCGTGGCCAGGACATCGAAGGCATTTGTGGAGACATAGGCATCCATGACCTTGTCCCCGCCGGCAATGCCCAGCATCTGAATGCGACCAGAAGCCCGAAGTGCCTTCAACGCCGACAGCGTGGCGTGGGACAGCTCATCCTCGTGGGGGTCATCCAGCAGCACCATGTCCAGGTACTCGATCCCCGAGGCGAGCAGCACTTCGTCGATAGCCGCGGTGACACCGGCCGGAGAGAAATCTCGGGTGAGCTGACCGCGTTGGCTGACATTGCCGATACGGACGGCGACGAAAATCAGGTGCCGATCAACATCCGCGACCGCGCGGCCGACCAGCTCGGCGAGGATCGTATCCGGGGTTTCCATAAGGAAGCTGTTGATGCCGTTTTCCATCGCCTCTGTGACGAGGGCCGGTCCAGCCGTCTTGCCGCGCGCCAGTGTGCGTTCGCTGAGGTTCAGGGTCAGGTCCGAGATGGATTTGCCGGAGCGTCCAAAGGAACGGTAGCGCATGATCAGGACCCCGTGCGTGGGAGCGTTTCGAGGGCGAGCGCATGAAGTTCGCCCCCCATTCTTCCTCCCAGAGCAGCATAAACAAGTTGGTGTTGACGCACGCGCGCCAGCCCCTTGAAAGCATCGGAAACGATACGCGCACGATAGTGGTCGCCGTCGCCGGCAAGATCGGTGATCTCGATCTCCGCGTCAGGAAACGCGCTTCGCAGCGCCGCTTCCAGGGCATCGACAGGCATAGGCATTCGTGCGTGGTTCCTAGAATTCCGGCGCAGAATGCGTTGGAAACCTTAATGAGTGGAAACCGCCGTTCGATTTATCGAGGGTCGTATCGACCTGTCTGGGCTAGGTTGCCGAAACGGGTGGTGTTCTCGTCGAAGCTGACCTTGACGGTGCCGATCGGACCGTGACGCTGCTTGCCGATGATGACCTCGGCCTTGCCCCGGACCTCATCCATGTCCTGCTGCCATTTCAGATGGTCTTCTGAGCCTTCGCGCGGCTCGGTACGGCCGAGGTAGTAACTTTCCCGGTAAACGAACATGACCACGTCGGCGTCCTGTTCGATCGAGCCGGATTCGCGCAGGTCCGAGAGTTGTGGGCGCTTGTCTTCGCGGCTTTCGACCTGACGCGACAACTGTGACAGGGCCACGACCGGCACGTTCAGTTCCTTGGCCAGAGCCTTCAGAGTCTGGGTGATTTCAGACACCTCCTGAACCCTGTTCATGTCACGCTTGCCTTCGCTGGCGGCAGTCGCCAGCTGAAGGTAGTCGACCACGATCAGATCCAGGCCGTGTTCGGCCCGCTTCAGACGGCGGGCTCGCGCCGCCAGCTTGCCGATCGGCAGGCCGCCGGTGGCGTCAATAAACAGCGGGGCCTCACCGATTTCGATGGCGGCATCCCGAACACGTCCGAAATCCGAAGCGTCGATCTCGCCCTTGCGCAAGCGATCTGAAGAGACGCCGGAGGCATCTGCCAGGATACGCATGGCCAGCTGTTCGGCGCTCATTTCCAGTGAGAAGAAGGCGACCACACCCCCCGACGTCGTCTTGCGCCCCTCGGGCGTCGGCTCCCACTTGTAGTTGCGGGCGACATTGAAGGCGATGTTGGTGGCCAGGGCCGTCTTGCCCATCGAGGGGCGCCCGGCCAGGATCAACAGATCCGAGGGATAGAGGCCGCCAAGTTTCTGATCGAGATCCGCCAGTCCCGTCGACAGGCCGGCCAGCCCGCCGTCACGCTGGAAAGCCTCGGCGGCCATATCAACGGCACCGGCCAAGGCATTGGAAAACGGAACAAACCCGGTCGACGAAGCCCCGGTTTCGGCAAGGGTGTAGAGCGACTGTTCCGCTTGCTCGATCTGTTCGCGGGCGTCCTTTCCGGGCTCGGGAGCCTGTTTGACGATGTCACCGCCGATGCGGATCAGGTCACGGCGAAGTGCCAGATCATAGACCAGCCGCCCATAGTCCGCGGCGTGTGAGCCCGGAGGTGCGCGGTCCACCAGATCGGCGAGATAGCGGATGCCGCCCAACTCATCAAAGGCGGGATCCTTGCGGAACCGTTCGACCAGGATGTTCGGGTCGGCCAACAGCCCCTGGCGCACATGTTCTTCGATGGCGTCGAACAGGCGCTGGTGGAAGGGCTCGTAGAAATGCCTGCCGGCGAGCTTGTCACTGAGCCGCTCGGTGACCTGATTGTCGAACAGCAGAGCGCCCAGAATGGCCTGCTCCGCCTCCAGGTTGTGAGGCAGGCTATTAACCTCGGTGTCGGTCACGGACGGGGCGGGGGCAAGCGCGAGAGAGGTCATGGGCGTTAACCCTTTGGCCTATGCACGCCGGTTACGCCAAGGGCGGTCGCCGGTTTCGCCTGGGGGCGAAATGACCCGACCTGTGGATGCCACCGATTTTCCGTACTGGATCAGTCCGGCCGATCAGAACTGCTGGTACTGGCCGTTGATGGCATAGGTGAAGCCGATGGGCAGGGCGTCGCGAATCTGTCCGATGAAGACGGCGACCTCGGCAATCGTTGTTCGTGGGACATAGATAATATCCATCCGCCGCAGGGCTACGTGTTCCATGTCTCCCCGCGACAGGTCGATAGTCCGCATCATCCGCCGACCGCCGGGGCCGCGACGGATCAGGCCGACCTCATCGCGCCGTCCCGAGGGCAGAAAGCCGCCGCCCATGATGACCGCCTGGTAGGCGTCGATGTCGCCGGGCATGTCGTAGACGCCGGGTGTGCGGACCTCGCCGTCCACCCAAACCTTGAGCGGTCCGGCCTGGCGCAGCACGACCTCGACCTCAGGGCGGCGCAGAATCGGCGTGTAGGCGGCTACGAGGTCGGCTTCGACGTCGTACAGACTGCGATCCGCGACCATAAGCTGGCCGATCAGAGGCATGGAAATACGGCCGTCGGGCCCGACGGTCAGTTGCTGGTTCAGTTCCGGGGCGCTAGGCGTGCGGACGTCGATCTGATCACCCGGATAGAGCAGATACTCAGGTTCGGCCTCACTCCAGTCGGAAAAGCCGATGTCGGCAAAGCTGCCAGAGCTGCTGGATGAGCCACGGTCCTGGCGGCCGATTCCGGGGGTCGGATAGCGGGAATAGCCACCGCCGCAGGCGACGGTCAGGGCGGAGCCGGCAATAGCGGTCAGAAGTGCGCGGCGGTTGGGCAACATCGGCTCTAACGACTCTTTCTGAATAGGGGGCAGCCTTAACCGCAAAACGTAACCAGCAGTTAACGCACGCCCTCCAAAGGTGGTTGTCGTTAACCATGAGGCGAGTCGCGGATTCCATGCCTATGCAGGGACAGTCGGGCGGGTACGGAGCAGGTCAGGCACGACTGACCTGGTCGTCACGTCCGCGCCATGGCTGGGACGACATGATCACGCTGTTGTGGCGTGAGCGCCTGATGATGCTGATCGTTTTTCTGGTGTTGTTCGGCTTGGGCGTATTTGCCGCCTTTTCCCTGCCCAAGACCTACACCGCCCATTCCAGTCTGCTGGTTCAGATGAGCCAGGAATATGTCTACGAGCCACGCGCAGGTGACGCCGCGCGCGGGGCCATTCCCGAAGTGACCGATGTGGTTCAGGCCGAGGCGGCAATCCTCGCGAGCGCGGCCCTCCATCAGAGGGTCGTGGAGGTCATGGGGTCTGACGCGATTCTCGGGCCAAGAGCGCACGGCACACCGGCAGAGCAGCAGACGGCGGCGGTCATCGCCCTGGGACGAAGCCTGGAGATCGGCACGGCCCCGGATACAGGCGTGATCCAGCTGGCCTACAAGAATGAGGACAGCCAGGCGGCGGCGGCCATCCTGAATCAGATCATTCAGACCTATCAGGCCTATCGTCGCGAAGTGTTCCGCGACACGACCACGCCCCTGCTGGCCGAGCAGCGTGACGCGATCGAACGCCAGCAGAACGACACTGATCGCGCCTATGAGCAGTTCCTGAACGAAAACGACATTGGCGACTTCACGATTGAACGCGAAGCGGTCGGCGGTAGCTATCAGACCACCTACAATGAGCTGCTCTCGGTGGAGGGCCAGCTCCGTCAGGCTGAAGGCCGGCTGGCCGCGCTGCGCGCCGAGATGGCGTCGATTCCCGCCGAGATCACTCTCCAGCAAGACCTCAATCTTTCGGTCCAGAGCCAGATCGTGGAGCTGAGGGCCGACCGTGAGGAACTGTTGGGCCGGTATCAGCCGGATGCCCCGCCGGTGCGGGACATTGATGCTCAGATTGCCCAACTCGAAGCTCTGGCCCGAAGCGGTGATGCATCCGGCGTGCGCGACCAGCGCCTCGGCCCCAATCCGGTTTGGCAGGATCTGGAGATGGATCGCGTGCGCGCCCAGGCCGAGCGCGATTCCCTGGCGGCGCGGCGCGCCGTCCTGGCGGCTCAGGTCGATGCCCTGGCCGAACGCCAGGGGCAACTTGTCGCTCTGGAAAGCCGCAATGGGGCGCTCAACGCCGAACGCGAGGTTCTGTCGACCGCCTATCGTGATTTCACCGCCCGTCAGGTTCAGTCCAGTGCGTCGGCCGATCTGGCACGCGGCGGGGCCGACAGTGTCCGCGTGATCGCCGCCGCGACCCCGCCGGATCGGGCCTCGAGTCTGCGCAAGCCGCTGCTGGCACTGGCCTTTCTGTTCGCCGGTTTCACCGCCCTGTGCTTCGGGCTGATGCGGGTGTTTCTGGGGCGCCGATTTGTCACTGCAGGTTCGGCATCACGCACGCTCGACCTGCCGGTGCTGGCGGTGACGCCGGCCAAGGGTCGCTGACCGGTGTCCGTGGTAGCCTCTGGTCCTGGTGACACTCAAAGTGTGATTCGATCATGGTGGACCTGACACAGGAGATGGCGGCCCTTTGGGCGTCACTCGGTCCGTCGAGACCGGATCGCGGTCGCGTGATTCAGTTCATCTCGGCCACATCGGGTGAGGGGACCTCGACCGTTGCACGCGAATACGCCAGACTGGCAGCGGTCCGGGCGCGCAAGCCAGTTTGGCTGGTGGACGCTGACCTGAACAATCAGACCCAGCAAAGCCTGGTGGCCCGTGAGACGGATCGGTTCGGTGCCTTGGGTCGCCCGGCGCTGGCGTCACCCAATGGGTCGGCCTTCTTCACAATCCAGCCGGCCTTGCGGGGCCGGGATGGTCGCCTGATCGCCGATGCCCGCCTGCTGTCGGCCCGCCCTTGTCTGGGGCGCCGCCTTTGGGTGACGCAGTTCAGAGCCGATGTGCTCAAGGCCGGACAACGGGCCGTGGCCCTGCCGCGCGGGGCCTATTGGGACGCCATGCGTCGACATGCCGAGACGATCATTGTGGATTCGCCGTCTGCGGATCGGACGGACTTTGGGCTGACGATTGCGCCATTCGCCGACGCTGTGGTTCTGGTTGTGGCGGCGGAAGCCTCGGATGCGTCCCTCGGGGCCGACCTGCGTGACGAACTGGAGAACGCCGGGGCCCGGTGCGCAGGGCTGGTGTTCAACCGGGCGAGGGCGCATCCCCCGTCCTTTCTGAAAAGAGTCATGGGATGACTACCCAGCTGTGGTCCCTGGCTCAGATGCGGGCACAGGCGGAGCCGCGGCCGACCGCGATGGATGCGCTCGCCTTCGCCAGCGGTGTCCTTCTGGTCCTGATCTATTCGCAAGGCTGGCTAGGGCCCGTCATGGGCTATGGCGCGGCGACCCAGGAAGGGCCGCTGATCCGTCTGATCTATTTTCCGGCCTACGCCGCAGGGTTGTTCCTGGTCCTGACGGCCTTGCCGCGGACCATTGAAGGCTTGGTTCGATCGCCCCTGCTGTTGGTGCTGTTGGCGCTGGTGGCCATGTCGTGGTTCTGGTCCGTCGATCCGTCGGCGACGGTTCGGCGGTTCGTGGCCCTGGGTTTTACATCTCTGGGAGGGATCGCGCTGGCTGCGCGTTTTCGCTGGCCGACCTTTGCAGAGCTGGTGGCCACGGCCTTTGCCATTCTGGCGATCATGTCTGTCTTGATGGCCTTGGCCAAGCCGGAATGGGGCCTGATGACCAAGGAATTCCCCGGGGCCTGGAGAGGGCTATGGCTCGAGAAGAACAATCTCGGGGGCAATATGACGGTGGGCTTCGGCTTTTGCGTGGCCGCAGCGGTGCTCGCCCCGCAACGACGAAAGATGTGGGCCGGGTTCGCGCTGCTCTGCGTCTTGCTTGTGGCGGCTTCGACGTCGAAGACGTCGCTAGTTGTGCTCTTGCTCACCGTAGGCTGCATGGGATTTGTCTGGTTGGTCCATCGTGGCCCCGCAGCCGGTGTGTCGGCCGCGTGGGTGGGCCTGGTCGGGATATTTCTGATTGCCGCAATCTGGTTGTTCGCCGCCGACGCTGTCTTTGATTTTCTAGGCAAGGACGCGACGCTGACCGGGCGTACCGAGATTTGGGATGGCATCAACCGCGTTATGGTCGGCCATGCCTGGACCGGCTATGGCTATGGAGCGATCTGGGACGATACCGATGCGTTCGCGCCCCTGGCCTGGATCACCCACTATGCCGGCTTCCGGGCCAACCACGCGCACAACGGCTGGATGGAGATCTGGCTGAATATCGGCCTGATCGGCGTCATCGCCTTCGGACTTTGGTTCATCGAAACCTGGATGCGAACGCTCTGGGCCACCTTCTCAGGCGATCAGGGGGCCTGGGTCGCCTTGCCGTTTGTCGCCGCCTATTCCATCGCCATGTTGACCGAGAGCATCACCCTGAATTGGCACGATATGCGTTGGGTGCTGTTCGTGGCCGTGGCGGTCAAGCTGGCGCTGGGCGATCCTCAGCCGGCGCGCTGGGTCCGCTTCAATTCGGCCATGCCGTAGAACTGCGGTTCGAACGGCTTCATCCAGAAGAGCTTGCCAAGGCCTCGGATGGCCCTGTCGGTGGTGTCGACCCGCGCAGCATGGCCGATCAACCATTGAACGGCGGCGACCCCTCCAAAGACGACAAACTGGCCTGAACCCACCACCATCCAGCCCAGGACACTGACCCAGTTTCGATGCCGCGCGGCCAGTTGGCTGGGGCTTTGGCCGAAGGCGAAGGCGCGTCTCAGGGCATAGGAGAGATTGGCCCGGTGCGCCGGAGCGGCCTCGTCAACCCAGGCCTGGGCCGACCAACCCCATTGAATGCCGGACGACTCCAGCCGCTGAAACAGGGCATCATCTTCGCCGCCGGACTGGTCGGCATCGAGATCGAAAGGGGGGGCCCTATCCAGGGTTCCCGCTCGCACAAAGAGCGAGTTTCCGCAGCCGTATGGCTGATCGACAAGGCCGTCCTGAGCCGGGCCGTTACGACCGAAGAACCGTTCCAGATACGGGCGGATCGACTCGGGTGCCGACGGCGCGCGGCCCCGGATCGGACCGAAGACGACTTTCACTCCGAGGGTTGCCTGGGTCTGCCGCAGGGCGCTGAGCCATCCGGGGGCTGCGACTTCATCGTCGTCCAGAAAGGCGATGAGTTCGGCGTCCGTCGCGGCCAGACCTGTATTCCGCGCGGTCGCGATGCCGGGCTTAGGCGCATGGACATAGATGAGCGGGAAGGGGGCCTCGCGCGCCAGTCGCTCGACGACCTCGCGCGCGGAGCCATCGGGGTCGTTGTCGGAGATCACCATCTCGTCGGGCCGCGCATCCAGTCCGCGCTGGGCCATGACCGAGCGAATGGCCGTCTCCAGTGCCTCGGGACGTCTCAGGGTCGGCGTGACAACGGCCAGGCGCATGATCAGGCGACCCCGAGGCGGTCAAGCACGCTGCCGACCGGCGCGACATGGGCAGCCGCCGCCGCACGCCGGACCAGTCGATCAAAGGCGTCAGGCGTGCAGCCCCAGTCCGATGCCGCCTCGCGCACATCGTGAGTGTACAGGATCAGCCACGCCCGTTGACGGATGGCCCGGTCGATCCAGGCGGCAGCCCGGCGTTCTCCGTCCGGCCCCTCGATGCCCACCGCAGGCAACTGGTTCAGATCGGTGCCGGCCGTCACAAGCCCCGGATGCAGGGCCCGCAGGGATCCAAAGCGGCTCGTCAAAACACGTTTGGCACCCGGTGAAACGTCACCATAGGGATAGGCGAAGTGCCGGGTGGTGATACCGACCTCACTCATGGCTTCGACGTTACGGTCAACGTCCCGGTCGATGTCAGCCTCTGAGGCCTTGCCGCAATCCAGGTGACTGAAGGTGTGGCAGGCAATCTCATGGCCGCGAACGGAAAGGTCGGCATAGTCACGCCGGTCGGCATAGTCGCCCATGTGGCCGGGTTTGCCGTCCAGCCCCGCGCAAACATAGTAGGTGCCTCGCTTGCCATGGGCCTCAAGGATCTGGGCCCCGGCCGTGGCGGCAGAGTGGGGCGCATCGTCAAAACTGAACGAGATCAACGGGCCGTCTATCGCCCCGGCAATCGGCCGCCGATGAACGATACGAGCCCAGCGACGCCGCAGCTTGCCCTTCAGTGAGCGGTCCGGCGAATAGGGCTCCAGCGCACTCATACCGCCTCCGCATAGAGGGCGGCGCGGTACAGCCTCAGGGAAAAGGCACGGGCCGGCACCGGGACGCGTTCGTCCAGAGCGGCCTTCTTGAACAGCGAACGCCACAGGCGCACGCCAGGTGCCGACTTGAGCAGGCGGGCGGCGCGATAGCTTGGGTATTGGCTGACAAAGTCGGGGTGGCGGTCCACGACGCGGGCGAAATTGGCCACGGACTGTTCGTATTTTCCGGCCAGCTTGTCGGCGCTTTCAAGTCCGAGGTGCGTCGCCGGATTGTCCAGATGGACGACACGGAACCGCCGCGCCACGCGCATCGCCCATTCGACATCCTCCCAGCCCCAGCCCGAAAACTCCGAATCGAAAGCCTCGGCCTCGAACACGTCCCGGCGAACCAGCAGGTTGGAGGTGTAGACGTACTTCTCAGGCTGAAGAGCGCGCTCCTGATAGGGGATGCACTCAGATTTTTGCGACATCGCGCGATGGACGGCGAAGGCGCGATCCCGGGGGGCCTGCAGCAGAGAAAAACCACCGAAGGCGACCGCCGGGTCCTGGCGCGCAACCAGATCGGCCCAGGTTTGCAGAAAGCGCCGGTCGTCCGGCAGCATGTCGGAATCCAGAAACAGGAAACTGCCGCCGCGCGCCGACGTGGTCAGCCGGTTGCGTCCTCGCGAGCGCCCCTCATTCTTCTTCAGGCGGATGAACCGTGTGGGCAGGCGCGACGCCTGGACCAGACTCGTAACCCGCTCGGTCAGAGCGTCGTCGCCGGAACCGTCATCCAGAAGGATCAACTCAACCGAGCCGGCCAGAGCCTGGGCCTCATCTGACAGGGCTTCGATCAATCCGCTGGGATCATCGCGAAAGAAGGGCACCAGAACGGACACCGCAGGCCGCGCTGTGCGCCAGGCGGCGTTGTCGGTCATCGCTCGGGTTTTGGGCGCGCTACGTTTCATGAGGCCCATCTTGCCTGAAAGGTCTTGAGAACCCGTGAGCCCTGGTCACGCACGCCGGCTGCGTTGATGAGCCAGGCAACCATCCCATAGACCACGGCCCCGACAGCGGCCTTGGAGATCAGTTCCACCAGACCGCCTGAAGCCGGTACCAGCCAGACGGCAGCGGCCATGACGAGGGTGGCGAACCCGCAGCGAACAACGGCGGCCCCAGGGATCGGCAAGGAGACGGCACGGGCTCCGAGCGCCGCCGAGGCCACCAGGCCCAGACCATAGCTGAGCGCGGTCGCCAGCGCGGCCCCCATCACACCCATGCGTGGAATGAGAACCAGATTGAGCAGCAGGTTCAGCCCGGCCGGGATGGCCATGGCCACCAGCAACAGGCCTGTGCGCCGGGCGAGGGTAAAGGCCTGATGGAAATAGTAGGTCGTGAGGCCGGCGAAGAGGGCCGACAGGGCGATCAACGGCGTGATGGCGGCGGCGGTTTCGCGAAGCTGCTCACCAATGATCAACTGGGCGAGCGGCTGGGCGACCAGCGCCAGCCCTGCGGCGGCGGGCAGGGCGATCAGCACAAAGGTCGATGCCTGTTCACGCGCCGCTGTCTTGAGGGCCGTGTGGCCGCCCCGCTCCAGCGCCATGACCAGGGCCGGACCTGAGGCCGCACCGAGCCAGATAAAAATGACGTCCAGCGTTCGGTTCGCCAGGCTGTAGCCGGCATGATAGGCCCCGACCGCCGCCTCATCCAGGAACGCCGCCAACAGCAGCCGGTCCGTGGACGACAGGACCAGCGCCAAAATCAGGGATGCCGCAATCGGGTAGCCGTAGGCCGCATAGGCGCGCGCGCGCGCCGGCTCCAGCGGTGTCTGACGCCCCTTGCGGACCTCGCCCGGCGTGAAGAGCAGGGCCGCGATGAAGGGCGCGATGGCGAGGCCGACGAGTGGTGCCGACCCGCCACCGCCCAGCAAGGCCGCGACGATGCCGATGGCAAAGCCCCCCAGCGTCACCGCGATATCCAGGCTGGAGGCGGCCATGACGGCCCCCTCGGCACGCTGGCGTTCCTGGATCAGTCGAAAGGCGCTCCGCATGGGAACGCCGACCAGGCCCACGGCGACGGCGAGTTTGAGGTGAGGGTCCAGGGGCCACAGCCACACAAGGGCGGCGGCTACCGGAAGATAGGCGGCGGTGATCAAACCGAATGTTCGGTACAGCGTCGCATAGTGCGCCCGCATGGTTTCGGGCGACGACTGCGCGGCCCAGAACCGGGCCATGGCGGCCTCGATCCAGGTAAAGCAGGCGACGTGCGCCAGGCTCATGATGGAAAAGGCCAGGGCGTACTGACCGAACTCATGCGCGCTCAGCAGGCGCGTGAAGAACAGCAGGGTGAGAACGCCGACCAGCCCCTGCACAATGTTGGCGGGAAGATAGCCGACCAGGCCGCGCCAGAACATCGCCCTAGCGCACCGTCGCGCGGTCGCCGAGCAACACAGGCGCGGTCACCAGAATGATCCAGACGTCCAGCCAGAAGGACTGGCGCTCAATATAGTCGATGTCGAGCTGAACGCGGCGCTTGACGTCGCCGGCGCTGTGCAGTGGCCCCCGGGAGCCCTTGATGGCGGCCCAGCCGGTCATGCCAGGCTTCATCCGGTGGCGGTGGGCGTACTCAGCCACCAGACGCGCGGATTCTGTATCGCCGGTCTTCATGCCGACCGCGTGCGGGCGCGGTCCGACCAGAGACATTTCGCCCTTCATCACGTTGAGAAGCTGCGGAAGCTCATCCAGGCTGGTCTTGCGCAGAAACTTGCCGAAGGGGGTGATCCGGTCATCGTCGGCCGTGACCTGACGGGCGGCGGTCGCATCTGCAGCCTCGTGGCGCATGGTGCGGAATTTCCAGACCAGGATTTCCTCATTGTTGAAGCCGTGGCGGCGCTGGCGGAAGAAGATCGGGCCGGGGCTGTCCATCTTGATGCCGACGGCGACCAGGGCGAGGACGGGGGCCAGCCCAAACAGCATGGCACCGCCGATCACCAGATCCTGCAGCCGTTTGGCGAAGGCGACCCGGTCAGGATCACGCGAACCATCGATCGAGGCCAGAGGCGACCGGGCCAGGCGCGCCAGCGAAGCATCGCGCGCGTCTTCGCCATCCTGGTCCACCACAAGCGAGACGGCATTGGGAAGGATGGCCAGGCGTTGAGTAATTTGTCCGACGCGGACGCGGGCCGACGGATCAACCGCGACCACGATGTGGTCCAGGTAGGGGGTCAGACGATGACTGACCAGCGCGTTGAGGTCACCCAGAACCGGTACACCCCCCACGGCGTCCGGGGCGCGTCCCAGACGATCGTCGAAGACCCCCAGCACATTCATGTCGCGACGGCGCAGGGCCTCATTGATGAGGCGCTCAGCGTGTTTGGTGGCGCCGACGATGGCGATCGATGGGGTCAGGCGACCATCTGCCCGCCACTGATTGACGACCCCCCACCACAGGGCATGAAGAAGGCCGATCAGGGCCGCGCCTGCCATGGCCCACTCCGTAAGTGGCGTCAGGGTATCGATCTGGCCGATGGGGATGGCGACGAGCGCGCCGGCCAGGCCCCCCGAGGCTATGGATGTCGCGACCTTGAGCAGGTGGATATCCAGTCGTTCGCCTCTCGCAAATCCATACAGCCGCATCCCGCGCAAGGCGACCAGTGCGACCAGGACCGCGGCGGCCAGGGGGACAACGGAGGCCACCGGAGCGGTCATCGGGGACGTGCCCGTCGCTAGCATCAAGGCGAGGGTGAGGCTGATCAGGCCAGCAATGTCGATGCCGCGAAAATAGAAGGATGACAGACGCTCAGACTGGCGTTTGCGGCTGGTGACCAGCTTTTCAGGGCGAAAGGGCCCGCGCCGATTGCGGGGATCGGGAGCGCCCAGCGCCTTGGCGGCCATGGCCTGCAATCCAGCCGCATCCAGGCCCGTTCGCAGGGGCTGGTCGTCACGAATGCGGATGCGGGCGGAGTTCGACATGCGCATATTGTGCCGCTTGCCGGTGGAATTCCCGTTAACGGCGGCACCAGAGCCCCTTGCGGAAGCCGCCGCCGCCCGGTAGGTCACGCGCCTGCCGGAGACGTGGCCGAGTGGCTGAAGGCAACGGTTTGCTAAATCGTCGTACCGGGTAACCGGTACCGAGGGTTCGAATCCCTCCGTCTCCGCCAGATTTTCTGATTGTTTTCAATGTAATAGTTCTGCGCCGCCGCGGAAGACCCGGAAAGGTCGTGGGCGCGGCGGGGGTCTGGCGACAGCGGAGGCTGGATGCGATCGGGCGTGTTTTCGATTGCGTCGCCGACGTTACAGGGACGTGGTTACGAATATCGGCGTTCGAATGACGAAGTTGTAACTACCGCTGGGGTTGGCTGCGCGATAGCTCCCGCCTCATTGAACGCCCCATAGTGGTTCCACCATGACAATCTACCGCACGCTCCTCCTGGCGACCGCCGCGCTCGCTCTGCCGATGACCGCCGCTGCGCAGACAACGCCGCCGCCGCAGACGCCGTCTCAGACCCCGCCGACCACGCAGCCGCCTGCTGAAACGCCCGCCGACGCCGAGGCGACGCAGGCCGAGGAAGACGAGGACACGGAATCCGAGGTCGAAACCGTCACGGTCACGGCGGATCGGGCCGCGACACGCACCTCAATCGATTCTGTCAGCTACAGCCTCGCCAATGATCTTCAGGCGACGACCGGCAGCCTGGCGGACGCCCTGCGCAATATCCCGTCGGTGGATGTGGATCCCAACGGCAACGTCTCGCTGCGTGGTGACGGCAATGTGACGATCCTGATCGACGGCCGACCTTCGGCGCTGATGAGCGGGCCGGGACGGGCCTCAATCATTCTGCAAACCCCGGCGTCGCAGTTTTCCCGCATCGAGGTGATGACCAATCCGTCGGCGGCCTATCGGCCCGATGGTTCGGGCGGCATCATCAACCTGGTGTCCAGCCCCAATGCGGTGCGCCCCAACGAAACCCACAGTGGATCCTTGCGCGCCAATATCGGCACAGAGGGCCGTTACAACATGGGGGGCAGCGGAGCTGTTGTTCTGGGCGACCTGACGCTGACGGGTGACTTTGGTATGCGCCACGATCAACAGAGCTTTGATGTCCGGCGCGAACGCGAACGCTATGACGTCGGCAGCGGTGCCTGGCTCGATAGCCTCTATGTGCAAGAGGTCGAGGCTCCGTCTGACAGTCAATATCTGCGCCTCGCCGCCGAGTACCGGGTCAACGAGCAGGTCCAGCTGAACGGTGAGCTGCGCCGCAGTGCCTTCGACAGCGAAGGAAGCGGCACGATCACCTTCGAAGAGAATGACTCCCTGGGAATGCCTGCCATTGCCTATCGTCGTGACGGTTTCGGTGGGTTCTCGGGCGAATTCACCGGCGCGACCGGTCGTGTCTTGCGTCAATTTGGCGAAGAGCATGACTGGACGACCGAACTGCGCTTCGACCGGAGTGATTTTCAGAACCAGCAGGAGGGCGCGACCGTCTACGGCCTGCCGGCCTTGCCTGGTTTCTATGAGGTCATCGACAACGACCAGGGGAGCGACACCTGGAACTTCTCGACGGCCTATCGTCGTCCGATGGGCGAAGGGCGCAAGTTGAGGCTGGGCTACGAAGCCGAGATCACCAGCCTGGACCTGTCCAACCTGGTGCTGCGCGGCGCCACGGCGGCGACGGCGATTGTCGACCCCACATCGACGAACGATTTCCAGGCGGATCAGGCGGTCCATGCCTGGTACAGCACCTATGAACGCCCCATCGGGCCTCTGACGGCCCAGTTCGGCTTGCGACTGGAATACGTGACCCGCGACCTGAACCAGATCACGCAGGGCATCACGGAATCCAACGACTATTTCCGGGCCTATCCGACAATGCACGTCGAATACGACCTGTCGGAAACCCAAACGCTGCGGGGCAGCTATAGCCGGCGTGTCCAGCGACCGCAGCCGGAGCAACTCAACCCGTTTGTGGTCTATGTCGATCCTGACAATCGCGTATCCGGCAATGCCGGCCTGCTGCCGCAGATCACAGATTCCTTTGAGGTCAGCTGGCTGAGCCGGGCGAACCAGCAGTTCTTCCAGGCCACCCTCTACTACCGCGAAACGTCCGATGCCTTCACGAGCGTGGCGACCGACATTGGCGGCGGGATCTTGCTGACCCGGCCCGAGAATCTGGGGTCGAGCCGGTCAACCGGTGTGGAGCTGGTGGCCAACGGTCGTCTGCACCCCACCTTGCGCTACAACGTCAGCCTGAACGCCTTCCACCAGCAGATTGACGCATCCAACCTCGGCTTTGGCAATCAGGTCGACGGCACGACCGTCAGTGGTCGGGCCAGCTTGAACTGGCAACCGACCCCCGACGACTTCTTCCAACTCGGTGGCTTCTGGATGGGCGAGAGTGTCTATGCCCAGGGGCATCGCGAGGGTCGGGGCATGGTCAACTTCGGTTATCGCCGCAAGCTGAACGAGCGGCTGTCGCTGAGCTTTACGGTCCGCGACCTGTTCGAGACGATGCAGGGAGCGTCCTTCTACGAAACGCCGACCCTGAGGGACCGGACAGAGACGACATTCGGTGGCCGGTCGGCCTTCATCGGATTGACCTGGACTTTCGGCAACACCCAAGGCCGGCCTCAACAACCCCAGTTCGACTTCTCCGGCGGGCCCCAAGGGACCGGTCCGCAGTAGCCGGGTCAGTCGTTGCCGGGCGAACTGCGGGCGCGCCATCGGGCCATTTCGGCTTCGTAGCGTGCCTGAGCCGCCTGGGTTGCCGCCAGCTCAGCCTCATACTGGGCCTGGGCACGAGCATGTTCGGCCTGGGCGGCCTCGAAGACCGCCTGGTCCTGGGCGAAGCGTTCGGCCTCGGCCTCATTGGCGGCAACGATCCGGGCATCTCGCTCCAGCACCGCATTGTTGAGGCGGACAGTCTCTGCCTGTTCAAGGGCTTCGATCTCATCGACCGATGTGCCGGGCGGATAGCCGCCCGTGTCCTGGGCCATGACCTGGCTCGCAAGACCCAGATACAAGAGGCAGGCGGCGGCGAGTTTTAGAGGTGTCATCACGATCTCCCGGAACGCACTTGAAGGGACGAGACACTATTGCCGATGGCCGCGTCCTGCGAAAGATCGCCAAGGTTGACCTTGGGTGACGCTTGGCACCAGCCCCCCGGAGGTCTATCGATCCTTATCATTCCATGGAGGATCCTATGGCCGATCTCGCTGAAGTCACTGAACAGATTCGCGCTCGCGTCAGCGCCGCCGGGGCGCTGGCCAAATCCTACAAGCTGGACTTTGGCGATATGGGCAAGATTCGCATCGCCGATGGCGCGGTCAGCAATGACGATGGCCCGGCGGATTGTACGATCCATATCGATTTCAATGATTTCCTGTCTCTGGCCAAGGGCGAGTTGGACCCGATGGGGGCCTTCATGTCCGGCAAGATGAAGATCGACGGTAATCCGATGGACGCGCTGGCGCTTCAGCCGGTCCTGAAGGGCTAAGATGGATTTCCAGCCCAGCGACCAGGCGCGGGCCTGGGGCGAGCGGCTCGACCGGTTCATTCGTGATCGGGTGGAGCCGCGCATTCCCGAGTACTGGGCGGCGATCCATGAAGATGATCGCCGCCAGCCAGCCGTGATGGAGGCCATGAAAGCCGAGGCACGCGAGGCCGGGCTGTGGAATCTGTTTCTCCCCGGAGATGCGCATGGTGGCTATGCCGGCGCGGGCCTGAGCAATCTGGACTATGCGCCCCTGGCCGAGCGTATGGCCTATTCTGGTCTTTGGGTGCCGGAGGTTTTCAACTGTAACGCCCCCGATACCGGCAACATGGAGGTTCTGCACCTCTATGGAGATCAGGCCCAGAAAGACCGTTGGCTCAAGCCGCTCCTGGCCGGCGAAATCCGCTCGGCCTTCCTGATGACCGAGCCCGAGGTCGCCTCCTCGGATGCGACCAACATCCAGACGCGCATCGAGCGCGACGGCGACCACTATGTGATCAACGGTCGCAAGTGGTGGTCGACCAACATGGGCCATCCGAACGTTGCCATCACGATTGTCATGGGCAAGACGGACCCGTCTGCTGCGACGCATCAGCAGCAAAGTCAGATCCTGGTTCCGGTCGACACGCCCGGCTTCCGCGTTGAGCGCATGCTCAGCGTTTTCGGCTATGACGAAAAGCCCTACGGCCACGCCGAAGTGGTGCTGGAGAATGTGCGTGTACCGGCCGAGAATCTGATCGCCGGCGAGGGGCGAGGCTTCGAGATCGCGCAAGGGCGTCTGGGACCGGGCCGCATCCACCATTGCATGCGCGTCATCGGCTGTGCTGAGCGCGCGCTGGACCTGATGGTCGAACGCTTGCTGAGCCGGGTGGCCTTCAAGAAGCGTATCGCCGACCATTCGGTGTGGGAGCAGCGGGTCGCCGAGGCGCGCACCAATATCGAGATGTGCCGCCTTCTGGTGCTCAAGGCCGCCTGGATGATGGATGTCGCCGGGGCCAAGAATGCCCGCTCGGAAATCGCCCAGATCAAGGTGGCGGCACCGCGCATGGCGTTGAAAGTCATCGACGACGCCATTCAGGCGTTCGGTGGCGCTGGTGTTTCGGCTGATACGCCCCTGGCCGAGCTCTATGGTGTGGTCCGCACCCTCAGGATCGCCGATGGTCCCGATGAGGTCCACAATCGGACGATTGCCCGCATGGAATATGCCCGCTTCGGAGAACACGCCTAGGCGTTGCCAAAGGCCCACACCATCTGAACGATCAGATTTCGTCGCCTTGGCGAACGGCCAATCCTGGGTCAAGAATTGGTTGGGACGTAGGGAGGCTGGTGAGATGGCGAGGTCCGCGCGCACATCGCATGACCTGTTGAGACTGGACTGTGCTTCGCCGGAGGCACGTCTGGTGTCCAGGGTGCGGGCAATGGATGCCGAGAAATCGCGTCAGGCGGCTGCGACCTCCTTGCCGGATCTCAATTCCCTACCCCAGCCGGGGAGCCTGGTGTCCCGAAACGAAGATGCGGGCGTTGGGCTCGGGCCCATGTCCCTGGGAGGGTTGGAACAACTGGCGTCTGACCGTCTGGTTGCCCTTGCCGTGTTGCCGTCACGACAGGCCGCGCTGCGCAATACGACGCAGGGCGCTCAAATCTGAGCTCAAGCTCGCTTCAGGTTCCTGACCTCGGACCCGTGCGCTTGCGGGTACCGTGGGAAGCCTCACCGCCCTTTCGACCAGCCGTCGCGGCAAGGCTGCGATCCTGGGAGAAACTCCGCTTCTCGCTTGGGACGCTGGCTCCGCCCTTGCGGGCGATTTCGCGCTGACGCGCAGGGTCCATGGAAGCGAATCCACGCTTGGATGTGCCGGAGCGTGTTCCGGTCTGGCTATCGGCCATCGCTGGCGTCCCCATTCGGCTGTTCAGGTGAGGGAACAACCCGTGGCGACCCATCCAGTTCCACGTTGCGCCGTTCTAAGTCGGGGACGGATTGCGCCCCGCCATCGCCTGATCCGACACAAAGGGGTTGGAGCGGCGTTCCTGGCCGAAGGTCGACATCGGCCCGTGACCCGGTACGAAGGTGACGTCATCACCCAGGGGCCACAGTTTGGTGGTGATCGCCGTCAGAAGATCGTCGAGACTCCCCTTTGGAAAATCAGTTCGGCCGATCGAACCCTGGAACAGCACATCACCGACCTGGGCAAACCGGGCGTCCCGATTGAAGAAGACGACGTGCCCCGGCGTATGCCCCGGGCAGTGCAGAACTTCCCATGTGGTGTCGCCCAGGGTGACCGTGTCGCCTTCGCCCAGCCAACGATCCGTCTTGAAGGAACGCGCCTCGGGCATGCCATAGGCCTTGCCTTGCTGTTCGATGCCGTCGATCCAGAATTGGTCGTCCGGGTGAGGTCCCTCGATCGGCACACCCGTTTTCTCCTTCATCTCGGCAGCGCCGCCGGCGTGATCGAGATGGCCGTGGGTAATCCAGATCTGATCCAGCGTCAGGCCGCGTCTGGATATCTCGGCCAGGATGGAATCGACCGAGCCGCCAGGGTCGATCACAGCGGCCTTCCTGGTGGTGGTACACCAGACCACGGTGCAGTTCTGTTGCAGGGGCGTGACCGGCGCGACGAAGACGCCGATGGGAGCAGATGAATTCATCGCTCACAGATAGCGTCCCGCCTCCAAAAAGAAAGAAGCCCGGAGTTTCCTCCGGGCTTCCATCCTCGGGAGACTGGCTCCGTCAGTCTTCCTTGACGTTATCGACACCCGTGCCGAGGGCTTCGGCCGGGGACGCCAGCGTCGGGTCCTCGGTCGTATCGATGCCCTTGGCCAGCTTCGAGTTCCAGAAGCCGTAGATGATGTAGATCACCGCGCCGACCGCCGCATAGGCACCCAGGATCGTCAAGGGCAACGGGTTGTCGTTCATGGCGTGCTGAACCATCGGGATGAAGTTGAAAGCCGCGAGGCCCAGGCACGCGACGATGCCCAGAACGGCCGTCGCGATGCCGCCCGGCACACGGAACGGACGCTCCATCTCGGGATGGCGGATCCGCAGCATGATCACCGACAGACAGACGATGGCGAAGGCACAGGCCGTACCCAGCGACACCAGATCACCCAGGATCGAGATCGGCAGGAACGACGCCGCAATGGCGATGACGATGCCCAGCAGAATGGTGCCGATCCAGGGCGTGCGGAACTTCGGATGGATGACCGAGAACACCTTCGGCAGCAGGCCGTCGCGGGCCATGGTGTAGAAGATGCGGGTCTGGCCGTAGCAAAGCACCAGCATCACCGACGACAGGCCAGTGATTGCGCCGATCTTGATCAGGAAGCTGATGGCATTCATCGGCTCACCATTGGCCAGGGTGATCGGCAGGTTGGCCCACTCCAGACCCATGCGGTCGATGGCGACGGCGATGGGGGCCGGCGACGCCAGCTCCAGGTAAGGGACAACGCCGGTCATCACGGCGGCAACGGCCATGTAGATCAGGGTACAGACAACAAGTGCCCCGAGGATGCCGACCGGCACGTCCTTGGACGGGTTCTTGGCCTCAGCAGCCGCCGTCGAGACGGCTTCAAATCCGACGTAGGCGAAGAAGATGATCGACGCCCCGCGGAAGATGCCGCCCACGCCGAACTGATCCCAGCTGCCACCTTCAGGGGTCGGCGGAATGAACGGGTCCCAGTTCGCCGGGTTGATGTAGGAGATACCCACGGCAATGAAGGTCAACAGAACGATGACCTTGATGACCACGATGGCATTGTTGATGTTGGCGCTTTCCGACACGCCCAGCACCAGCAGCGAACAGACCGCCGCGATACCGATGGCGGCGACCAGGTTGAACGTACCCGTCAGCGGGAAGCTGGCCCCGCCCTCGGAGACGTACTGGATCAGCGGCGTGGCCCACTGAGGACCTTCGCCGCCGGCGTACTGGATTGTTGGGAACAGGGTCTGACTTATCCCGAAATCACTCAGGATTGAGATGACATAGCCCGACCAGCCCACGGCGACGGTCGAAGCCGCGACGCCATATTCAAGAACGAGCAGCCAGCCCATGATCCAGGCGAAGATCTCGCCCATGGTGCCGTAGGCATAGGTATAGGCCGAGCCGGAAACCGGCATGGTCGACGCCAGTTCCGCGTAGCACAGACCGGCGAGCGCGCAGGCGATGCCGGCCAGGACGAATGAGAACATGATCGCCGGACCAGCGTGGGCCGAAGCCACCTGACCGGTCAGAACGAAAATCCCCGCCCCGATGATGGCACCGATACCCAGGCTCATCAGATTGATGGGGCCCAGCGATCGCTTCAGTCCGCTGGTGGCGGCCTCTCGCTGAATCTGGGAAATGGATTTCTTGATGAATAGCCGCGGTCCTGGCGGCCTTCCGCTCGTCGTTTCGGACATAAAGTCCCCCTCCGTGGGCCAGGCTCCCCCGAGCCGGCCATTTACAATGAGCGGGACGTTAGTGAGCCGGGTGCCCACAGGCAAACCCTTTTGCACATCGCCCGCGCCCACGAAGATGGCTTCGTCTTGCCCGCAGGGTCGTCTAGACCGAGCGCATGGTTGCCGATCTGCCCATCCAGGAAGCAATCCCCGCGCTCAGGGCAGCCCTGGCGCAGGGGGCTCGCGCGGTGCTCGTCGCACCTCCGGGGGCGGGCAAAACCACCGTGGTCCCCTTGGCGCTCAAGGATGAGGCCTGGTTGCAGGGACAGAAGATCATCGTGCTGGAGCCTCGACGGCTGGCAGCGCGGGCCGCGGCGCGGCGTATGGCTAGCTTGCTGGGCGAACAGACCGGTGAGACGGTCGGCTACCGGGTGCGGCTGGAAAGCCGGATCGGTCCGAAGACGCGCATTGAGGTGGTGACCGAGGGTGTCTTTAGCCGGATGATTCTTGACGATCCCGGCCTTGAGGGTGTGGGGGCTGTTCTGTTCGACGAGTTCCATGAGCGCAGCCTCGATGCGGACCTTGGCCTGGCCCTCGCCGTCGATGCGCAGGAGGCTCTGAGGCCAGACCTGAGACTGGTGGTGATGTCGGCAACCCTGGATGGGGCGGCGGTATCGGCGCGGTTGAGTGCGCCTGTGATCGAGAGCCGCGGGAAAACCTACCCGGTCGAGGCGCGCTACCTCGGGCGGCCGGACCGGGTCGAGGACGGGGTCGTCCGGGCCGTCCAGCGGGCTCTGGCCGAAGAGACGGGCTCGATCCTCGTTTTCCTTCCAGGACAGGGGGAGATTCGGCGAGTCGAGGCCATGCTGGC
This sequence comes from uncultured Brevundimonas sp., assembly GCA_964647275.1. GTDB lineage: Bacteria > Pseudomonadota > Alphaproteobacteria > Caulobacterales > Caulobacteraceae > Brevundimonas. Next base: position 35,548 of record CAZYFY010000017.1, on the reverse strand, counting down.
GGACCGTGTTCGCGACCCGGCGGTGGTGGTCGCGCCGCTGTATGGTGCACTGGATTTCAAGGCTCAGGATCTCGCGATCAGTCCGGCCCGCGAGGGTCTTCGCAAGGTCGTTCTGGCGACGGCTATCGCCCAGACCAGCCTGACTATTGAGGGCGTGCGGGTGGTAATCGACAGCGGTCTGGCGCGTGTCCCCCGCTTTGATCCGGGCTCGGGACTGACCCGGCTTCGGACCGAACGTGTCAGCCGGGCGTCTGCGGACCAGCGACAGGGCCGGGCGGGCCGGACCGCGCCGGGTGTCTGCTATCGGCTGTGGGACGAGGCCGAGACGCGCGGCCTGGTTGCCTTCGACCGTCCAGAGATGCTGGAGGCCGATCTGTCGGGGCTGGTGCTGGATCTTGTGCGTTGGGGCGCGAGATCACCTGACGGTCTGCTGTTTCTCGATCCTCCACCGACGGGTGCGTGGCAGCAGGCCGTATCAGAGCTGAAGCGAATGGGAGCCCTGGATGAGGCCGGAGGACTGACCGACCATGGGCAGAGGATCAGCGAGATGCCGATGCCGGCGCGGCTGGCCCATATGGTGGTCCAGGCCGCGGGACGTGGCGAGGCGGGAACGGCGGCACGGGTGGCCGTCCTTCTGACCGAGCGTGGATTGGGAGGGACAGATACCGACCTGGTGCATCGCCTTGACCGACTGGATCGCGATGGATCGGGGCGAGCCCGAGAGGCGAGGGCGCTTGCGGATCGATGGGCCAGGCTGGCCGGCGGGGGCGCGCGCGGTGATGCGCCTGATGTCGGACTGTTGCTTGCCGACGCCTTTCCCGAACGCATTGCCAGGGCGCGCGGCAAGGCCGGCGAGTTCCTGCTGGCCTCGGGGCGAGGGGCCTATGTCGAGCCGAGCGATGCCCAGGCCCGAGCCCGTTGGCTGGCCGTCGGGGAGCTGGGAGGCGGCGCCGACCGCGACCGGATCCTCTTGGCGGCTGCGCTGGAAGAGGACGATCTGATCGCGGCTTTTTCGGATCGGTTTGCAACAGAGGTGCGACTGGATCTGAATGCGCCAGGCGGTGCCACGGCTGTTGAGCTCACGCGGCTGGGGGCACTGACGGTTATCGAGCGACGGATCGATCGCCCTGACCCAGCAATGATCGTCGAGGCTCTGATCAGCGAGGTGAAGCGTCGAGGCCTCACCGCTCTCAGCTTCGGGGAGGCGACGGAAGGGCTAAGGGCGCGCGTCGCGTTTCTGAGAGCGACAGATCCAGACTGGCCGGATCTGTCGGAGGCCGCTCTGCTGGATCGGGTAGATGACTGGCTGCGCCCGTTGCTCGTCGGCAAGCGGCGACTGACGGAGCTGAAGGACGCGGAGATGGCTGTAGCCATCCGGTCGTTGTTGCCCTGGGATCAGATGCGGCAACTAGACCTCGAAGCGCCTGACCGGTTCGAAGCCCCGACGGGGTCGCGTCTCAGGATCGACTATGGCGCCGAGGCCGGTCCGACTGTGTCGGTCAGGGTGCAGGAGTTGTTCGGGGTGGGCGAACATCCGGTGGTGGGACGCGCCAGGACACCACTTCTGTTCGAACTGCTCAGCCCGGCGCACCGACCGATACAGACGACCCGTGACTTGCCGGGATTCTGGCGTGGTTCGTGGAAGGACGTTCGCACCGAAATGAAGGGACGCTATCCCAAGCACGTCTGGCCCGAGGACCCGGCGAAGGCATTACCGACGACGCGGGCCAAACCGCGGGGCACCTAAGCCCGGCTGGCTTTCCAGTCGGCGAAGCTGACGTCCAGCGGCGGGGTCCGGTCGGGTCGGGACAGGTCCACAACAAGCGGACCGATTTCGGACGGGTCGGGATGCTGGGCCGGATCTTCCCCCGGATAGGCCTGCGCCCGAAGGCGCGTCCGCATCCGGCCCGGGTCGAGCACCGAGATGCGGATCGGGGTGTTCTCGATCTCGTCGGCCCAGCATTTCACCATGACCTCGGCCCCGGCCTTGGTCGCGGCATAGGCTCCCCAGAAGGCCTTGGGGGCGTGGGCGACCGAGGTGGTCACATAGACCATCCGCCCCGCGTCCGATGCGCGCAGCAGCGGCTCAAAAGAACGGATCAGGCGATAGACGCCGGTGAAGTTGGTGCGTTCGATCTTGGCGAACTCACGCGGTTCTGCGTGACTGACGGGGGTCAGGCCGCTGGTGCCCAGCATGGCGGCGGTGTGGACCCAGGCGTCGATCCGTCCGAACCGTTCGAAGATGGCCCCGCCCAGTCGGTCGATGGCCCCGCCATCGACCAGATCGAAGGGAACCAGGGTCGCCCGCTGGCCGGTAGCGGCGAGGATCTCGTCGTCGAGCTCTTCCAGGCCGCCCTGGGTACGCGCACAGGCAACGACATGGGCACCCGCCTTGGCCAGGTCGAGGGCAGACGCGTAGCCGATGCCACGCGAGGCACCGGTGACGACGGCGATGCGGCCGGAGAGGGGAAGGGGGGCGATCATGCGCGGCTGATAGCCTAGACGTCGCCGACCGCCAAACGTGAACCAGGTGCCCATCGCGAACGGCTGCGTTTGAGCGCCAACCTGACCTGACGTAGACAGACCGTGGCGTATTTAGTATTGAGAAGCATTCGCAAGAAGTGAGGTTGCGGTCATGCTGACACGCTTCGCCGTCGCATTTTCGGTGTTTGTTTCGACGCTGGGCGTGATGGTGATCATGCCGATCCTGGCACCGTTGATCCGCGAGCTAGGACTGAGCGAAAGCCAGGGCGGGTGGATGGTGTCCATCGGCTCGGTGGCCATGGCGATCTGCGGTGCCCTTTGGGGTATGGCGAGCGACCGTTGGGGGCGTAAGGCCGTGATCCTGGTCGGGTTCGCAGGTCTGTTCGCGGCCTATTCTGTCTATACATCAATTGCGGCAGCCGGATTGGAAGGGCTGATGACCGGTGCACCACTGTTCGCCGCTCTGGTGGCAGGACGGGCCATGGTCGGGACGTTTCTGTCGGCGGCACCGTCTGCGGCTCAAGCCTTTATGGCGGACATCACCACGCGAGAGAGCCGCAGCGCCGGCATGGCCCTGATCGGCGCGGCCAGCGGCCTGGGCATGATTGCCGGCCCGGCCCTGGGCGGGTTTCTGGCCCTGTACGGACTGATCTGGCCATTGGTGATGGCCACGGCCCTGTCCCTGATGGCTCTTGTGCTGTCCTGGCTTTTCTTGCCCGGTGCCATGGCCAGGCGAGTCCGTCCGGTGCTGAAGCTGAGTCCCTTTGCGCCGGAGGTGCGAGTCTGGTTGCTGATGGTGCTGATGCTGATGTTGGCGATCATCACGCTTCAAATCAGCGGCGGGTTCTATTTTCAGGACCGCCTTGGCCTGGATAGCATAGAGACGGCGCGTTTCACCGCCCTGGCCCTGACGACCGTGGGGATCTGTCTGGTGGTCACTCAAAGCCTTCAGATGGCGATTCTGAAATGGGCTCCGCGACGGTTGGTGAGGGTCGGGGCTCCGGTCCTGGTTGTCGCCATGACGACCTTGCTTTTGACCGCGTCAGGTCCGGCTTATCTGATCGCCTATGGTCTGTTTGGGATTGGTGCCGGGCTGGTCATGCCGGGCTATATGGCGGGCGTATCGCTCAATCTGGATGAGGACCAGCAAGGGGCCGGGGCGGGATTGATCGCGATGATGCAAGGCGTGGCTGCGATCATCGCACCCCTCGGCAGCACGCTGCTTTATGAATGGGATCCGGTCGTTACCCTGACAGCGGCCGCGGCTCTTTGCGTCGGTGTGTTCCTGGCAGGGTTAGCTGTGCGACGGCCGGGCGAAGGCCAGGCGATGTCCTAGTTATGCGCTGACCAACAGCGAAAGCTGGCGGGCGGTCATGTCGCGGCCACCGGCCTCGATCTCGCGATCCAGCAGGCGGGTCGGATATTCGCCGGTAAAATAGTGATCTGTGAACTGCGGGGTCTCGTCATTTCGGCCCGGCTCGCCCACGGCTCGGTAGAGTCCATCGATGGACAGGAAGCCGAGACTGTCGACCTCAAGCGCCTTGCGCATTTCCTCAAGGGACATGGTCGCGGCCATAAGCTGTTCGCGCTCGGGCATGTCGATGCCGTAGAAATCAGGAAACTTGATTTCAGGACTGGCCGACCGGAGGTGGACCTCGGCGGCCCCGGCTTCGCGCACGGCTCGCACCAGCTTGAGCGATGTGGTCCCGCGCACAATTGAATCGTCGATCAGCACGACCCGCTTACCGGCCAGGGCGGCACGGTTGGGGCTATGCTTCATGCGCACGCCCTTCTGGCGGGCCCCCTGACTGGGCTGGATGAAGGTGCGGCCCAGATAGTGGCTGCGGATGATGCCCATTTCGAACGGGATGCCGCTCTGCTGGGCATAGCCCAGAGCCGCCGGAACGCCGGAATCCGGAACCGGCACCACGATGTCGGCGTCGACGGCATGTTCGACCGCCAGGCCGCGGCCCATGGCCTTGCGGACCTCATAGACAGAGCGCCCATTCACGACCGAGTCCGGACGCGAGAAATAGACGTACTCGAACAGACACGGGCGCGCGGCCTGTGCCTGGAGGGGCTTGAGCGAGCGCAGGCCGTCACGGTCAATGACCACGACCTCGCCATGTTCGATGTCGCGCTCGAACGTGGCACCCATCATGTCGAGCGCGCAGGTTTCAGACGCCAGAACCCAGGCGTCCCCCAGGCGACCGAGCACCAGAGGCCGAATACCCAGCGGATCGCGCGCGCCGATCATCTTGTGGCGGGTCTGGGCGACCAGGGCGTAACCGCCCTCAATCGCGCCCAGGGCGTCGATGAAGCGATCGACGATGCGGGCCTTTCGGCTGCGGGCGATGAGATGAAGGATGACCTCGGAATCCGAGGTTGACTGGAAGATCGACCCTTCGCTGACCAAACGGTTCCGCAAGAAAAGGAAGTTGGTCAGATTGCCGTTGTGGGCGATGGCGATGCCGCCCGAATCCAGATCGGCGTACATGGGCTGGATGTTGCGATCCGATGATCCGCCGGCGGTCGAATAGCGTGTATGGCCGACGGCGGCCTCACCCGGCATGCGGGTGGACAGGTCGGCCCCGCCGAACACGTCACCGACCAGCCCGCGCTGGCGTTCGGTGTGGAACATTTCGGATTTGACGCTGGCGATGCCGCAGGCCTCCTGGCCACGGTGCTGCAGGGCATGCAGGCCGAGCGCGACGATGGAGGAGGCTTCGTCTTCGGGGGCCCCCCAAACGCCGCAGACCCCACATTCCAGTCTCAGGGTGTCGTCGTCGGGATCGCGATGAAAGGGCTCATCGCCGCGGGGGAGGGCGGTCATGGCTGGGGTCCAGTTAGAGGCGGTGGCTCATTAGTGGGGGATTGCGGCTGGTCCGTGGCACCGCGACGGGCGGAATCGACCACCACCGGAGTTACCTGATCGGCGGCTCGTCCGATATTGGGAAGGATGGTCTGAATTGCACGGGCAGCCCCGGCGCTGAGCGGAAAGACAGCGGCATTGGTCAGCCAACCCGGCGGCGGATTGGGCGTGCTGGACGCGAACACGATCAGATGGATTACGCCCAGCAAGACAAGGGCGCGGAAGGAGCCGAAGGCAACGCCGACGGCCCTGTCCAGGCCCGAAAGGGCGCTCTGACGCAGCGAGCGCCCGAGCATCGTGCCGATGAGTCGAACCCCGAAATAGACGACCAGGAAGCTGATGATGGCGGCCAGAACGGTTCCGACCCAATCCGGGTCGAAAATCCCGCGCGCGACCGGCCCGGTGATCGGCAGCGCGATCAGGGCAATGAAGGCTGCCAGGATGAAGGACAGAAAGGTGATGACCTCACGCGCGCCGCCCCGGACCCATCCGGCCATGGCCGAAAAGACGATAACGACGAAAGCGAACAGGTCGTAGCCGGTCATGCGTGTCTGGCCTGCGGACGAAGGGCACCATCATCAATGCGCTGGACCGCTTCGGCAAGGCGCGAGACAGAATTGACGCGCAGGATGTCGCCCTCCGTCGCCTGGCCGGGCGCAAGCGCCGCGTCGAAGCCGAGCTTCTTGGCCTCTTTCATTCGGGATTCCATCCGGTTGACGGGGCGCACCTCTCCCGAGAGGCTGATCTCGCCAAACACAACCATGCCTTCAGGCAGGGGACGATCCAACGCCGAGGATACCAGGGCTGCGGCGGCGGCAAGGTCGGCGGCCGGTTCGGAGATTCGCAAACCTCCCGCCACGTTCAGATAGACGTCCTTGTCGCCAAATCCGAGGCCGCAGCGCGCTTCCAGCACGGCCAGCACCATGGCCAGGCGTCCATTGTCCCACCCGACGACCGCTCGACGTGGGGTCCCATAGGCCGAGGGAGCGACCAAGGCCTGAACTTCGACCAGCACGGGGCGAGATCCCTCGATGCCGGCAAAGACGACCGACCCGGCGGCCCGTTCTCCGCCTTCGCCCAGGAACAGGGCGGACGGATTGGGGACCTCATTCAGGCCGCGGTCACCCATCTCGAAGACGCCGATCTCATCGGTTGCGCCAAACCGGTTCTTGCCGGCGCGCAGAATGCGGAACGGATAGCCTCGCTCGCCTTCAAAGGAGAGCACGGCATCGACCATATGCTCAACCACGCGGGGTCCGGCGACCTGGCCATCCTTGGTGACGTGGCCGACGAGGACGATGGCAACGCCCCGCTTCTTGGCGAAGCGAACCAGTTCACCGGCGCAGGCGCGGACCTGGGTGACCGAGCCGGGGCCGGCCTCGTGCGAGTCCGACCAAAGGGTCTGTACGGAATCGACGATGACCAGATCGAAGGTGTCGCGTTTCAGACCGTCGAGAATTTCCCGCAAGGACGTCTCGGCGGCCAGATTGACCGGGGCTTCGGCCAGGCCCATCCGGGCCGCTCTCGAACGGATCTGTTCGATCGCCTCCTCGCCGGAGATATAGGCGACCCGAGCCCCGCGCGCGGCAGCCTGGGCCGTCACTTGAAGCAGGAGGGTCGACTTTCCGACTCCGGGGTCACCGGACAGCAGGATGGCGGATCCCGGCACCACGCCGCCGCCGCAGACGCGGTCGAACTCGGCCACGCCGGTGGTCAGGCGCGGCGGTTCGGGATTGTCCGAGCGCAGGTCCTCAAAGGCCAGGCCGCGCGCGCGGCTGGGCTTGAGCGTCCCCGGTGGGCGGCTCTGGGTTTCCTCGACGAGGGTGTTCCAGCCCTGACAGGCCGTGCACTGGCCGGCCCACTTGGCGTGGACCGCACCACAGGACTGACAGACATAGATTGCACCGTCGCGGGCCATGATCAGCTCTCTAGCAGAGACGGATCGATTCCGCCGCGTCCCGATTGGAGTCGCGGTGCGTCAGGCCCGGACGGAGGCCGACTAGTCTTGCAGCGTTACCTGAACGGTGTCGCCATGGTCACTGGTCGCCGTGACCGTCACCCCGGGTTGAAGCGAGCCGTCCCAGGGCCAGCACTCACGCTCCTGGCCGGGCCAGTCGAAGCAAAGCTGGTTGTCCTGGAGGGTCCAGGTGCCGTCGAGATGGTTTTCCCCGGCCATCAGATGGGCGACGCCATCCGCCTGAAAATGGACAACCGTGACAGTGCCGTCAGCGGACACGGCCTGGATCGAGCGACCCACCAGGGAATCCTGGACGGTGTGGGCATAAGCCCCCGACACGGCAAACAGGCCAACAACTGCGGCCAAAGCAAACTTCTTCATGGTGATCTCCCAATCCTCGCCCTTGGCGAAGCCCCAAGACTGACCTTGGGAAGGAGCGGCGCTTGAGTCAACCAACCAGAGGTCAGCCGACGTAGACCCTCGGCACACGGGCGCTGACCGAAGTAATCAGCTCATAGGCGATGGTGCCGGCATCCGCGGCGGCATCGTCGATCATCCGGTGCGGGCCGAAGAGTTCAACGGTGTCTCCCGGTGAAACCTTGAGGCCGGTGATGTCGACAGCGATCAGATCCATCGAAATCCGGCCGATGATGGGGCGCAGGGCGTCTCCAACCCAGACCTTGCCGTTCGGATAGTTGGACCTCAGCACACCATCCGCATATCCCGCACTGACGATGGCCAGGGACGTTGGCTGTTCCGCCGTGAATCCGCGCGCATAGCCGACCGTTTCGCCTTCGGGCACGTCACGGGTCTGGATAACATCCGCCCGGAAGGCCACCACGGGTCGGAGCCGGTCGTCGGGACGTCCCTCCGGGCCGCCGCCGTAAAGACTGATGCCAGGGCGCAGGGCGTCGAAGGCGAAGTCCTCTCCCAGAAATGTTCCTCCGGCGTTGGCGAAGGAGCGCACCACGCCGGGGTAGCGACGGCTGACCAGTTCAAACGCGGACCGCTGAGAGGCATTGAAGGCGTCGAACGGATCATCCGCGCAGGCGAGATGGCTAAGCACCATTTCAAGCCCGGCAAACGGCTCGGGCGCGTCTTCGGGACGAATCCCCAGGCGGTTCATGCCGGTGTCGATCTGAAGGGCGCTGGGCCCACCGTCGGACCCAAGCCAGCGCCGAACCTGCTCTGGCGCGTTGAGGACCGGACGAAGTCGGGCGGCTTGAAGACGAAGCACGTCGTTGGGCCCACACCCGTCGAGCACATAGATGTTCGGCCGCGAACCGAGCGTCTGGCGCAGGGCCTCACCCTCATTGAGGCGGGCCACGAAGAAGGTGTCGGCCCCCTCGGTCATCAGCTTGCGGGCGACCGCAGCTGCCCCCAGGCCATAGGCGTCTGCCTTGACCACGGGATGAACGGGGACGCCCCCGATACGCGCCAACGTGTGAAAGTTGGCCGACAGGGCATTCAGATCGACAATGAGACGGGCCGGGGAGGGCATCAGGGCCTTATGCCTCAAGTCGAGGCGCGTACAAGTCTAGCGATCAAACCAGGCCTTCATCGACGCCATCAGAGCCGGGACATCATCGACGACTTCGTAGGTTTCGAGGAACCAGTCCGGCGTCATCCCGGTCGAGACGTTATTGTGGAAGAGCTCGATCAGAGCGTCCCAGAAGCCCTCGGTATTCACGAACCAGATCGGCTTCAGGTGCAGGTTCAAACGGCGCCAGGACATCAGTTCGATGGCTTCTTCCAGGGTGCCGATGCCGCCGGGCAGGACGACGAAGGCCTCCGAGGCGTCGTACATCATGGCCTTGCGCTCATGCATCGTCTCGACCACGACGGTTTCGACCTCATCCAGCAAGCGTTCCTTGGCCCGCAGGAAGTCCGGCATGATGCCCAGGACCTGGCCACCGGCCTCATGGGCCGCCCGCGCGGTTGTGCCCATCAGGCCCACACCGCCGCCGCCATAGACCAGCCTCAGGTTCTCGGCGGCAAGCGCCTGTCCGAGTTCGTGAGCAACCTGCTGGAAGACCGGCTTGCCGCCCATTGAGGAGCCACAAAACACGCAGACAGAGGCGAGATGGGTCGGACGTTCGGCCAAGGGAGGTCCTCATCGAGTGGGGATGTTTCCATCCCGGGGCGAAAGGCTCTAGCAAAGGTCGCTGGCTTCACCTAGCGGGGGCGAACAATGATGCGAAAATGCGTTGTCCTGTTTGGACTGTTGTTGATGGCCTGCTCGCCGGACGCGGCACCGACGGAATCGGCCGCGGAAACGCCGGCCTATACGTCTCCGCCGGTGGCTCTGGGTGTGCAGGCGCGTGGTTCAGGCGATCTTGTCATTGAGGGCCGGGCCGGGCCGGATGAACGTGTCCGGGTCATCCAACTGGACGGGACGGCGCACGGCGTGACCGCCGATGCACATGGGGCCTTTGCTATTTCGGTGCCGGGGGGAACGCGGGCCGATCGTCTGTTCAACCTGAGCGTTGACCGCTCTGGCCAGTCCGTGTCGAGCGATGGCTGGCTTTTCTCGTCGGGGGCTGCGCCGGAGCGCGCGGTGATGTTGAGGGTCGGCGGGGCTTCGCTGCCGGTGGGGCCGGCCCCTCTGTTGGCGGTGGTCGATATGGACGGCGGCGGTGGGGTAGCTGTCTCTGGCCTGGCGGACCCTGGTGTGACGGTCGCTGTCGCGGTGGATGGTGAGCGTCGTGGCAGCGTGACGGCCAGTGCCGATGGCCGATGGTCGCTGGTCCTGACGTCCATGCTGACGCAGGGGCCTCACCAGCTAACCGCAAGTGCGGGAGAGCGCCGCGACAGTCGTGATGTCGTTCTGGTGTCGCAAACACCGTCGGCCGCGTTGGAATCCGCTTCGGTGGACGGGGCTATCCGCGTCGCCTGGGTCCTTCCGGGCGGGGGCAGCCAGACGACCTGGATCCTCTTGCCCTAGGTCATGCCGTGGCGCTCAGAGCGCCGCTGCGATCCTGTCAGCCAGGCCTCGCAAGACCGCTGGGTCCTCCATCTTGCCACTGGCATGGCCGGACAGAGGGCGGTCTGCCCAGCGCGGAATGACATGGAAATGCAGATGAAAGACCGTCTGGCCGGCCGCCGTTCCGTTGAACTGGGTGATTGTGATGCCGTCGCTCTGGAGCGCCTTCGTCGCGGCGCGTGCCAGCCGCTGGGTGGCGAGAGCCAATTCGCCCACGACCTCAGGCTCGGCTTCCAGAAGGTTTCGGGCCTGGGATGCCTTGGAGATAACGAGCAGGTGCCCTTCAGCTTGGGGAAAGACATCCATGAAGGCCAATACGCGGTCATCCTCATAGACCTTTACGGCGGGCATTTCTCCGCGAATGATCTTGGCGAAGATGTTGTCGGGGTCGTAGGGGCCGGTCAGGCTCATCTCAGGTCCATCCAGTGATCAGACGGGGAGGTTACACCCATGGCCGGTGCTGCTGACAAGGCCCAGGCGGGCATGACGGAGCGCCAGAAGAAGTGGTTCGCGACCGTTCAGGCCAATTTCGAAACCCAGACGGGCAAGCCCATGGCGGCGTGGCTCGAAATCCTGAAGGCCTGCCCCGAGACGACGCCGGGCAAGCAGGCCGCCTGGCTGAAAGCGAACTACGGCGTCGGGGTGAACCATGCCGCCTATATCCTGTCGTGCGCGGCTCCGGGCGACGAACCGGGCTGGGACGACCCGGACGGCCTGAGGGCTGCGCTCTGGAAAGATCCGGCCAGCGAGGCCATTCTGGCGGCACTTGAGGCCACGGCGCTTGAGGTCGAAGGCGTCGTCGTCGGCCAGCGCAAGAGCTTTACCAGCTTCTCGAGGTCGGTTCAGTTCGCGGCGGCGCGCCCCATCAAGGGCGGCAAGGCCTTGCTGGGTCTGAAGCTGGAGCCGGAGCCATCGGGGCGGCTGGCAGCCCCGGCACGTCGGGAATCCTGGTCGGAGCGACTGACGGCGGTGGTCGAGCTGGCGTCGCCCGCCGACGTCGATGGCCGGATCAGGGACTGGTTCATCAAGGCTGCGGAGCGTGGTTAGGGTGGCTGGCCCTGCAACGAGATTCTGGGCTAAGGGTGCCGCATGAACACCCGCATTGACTGGCCCGAGCTGTTCTTCTCGTCCTCGGGGCGCGTCGGTCGGCTGCCGTTCTTGCTGGCAGCGGTCAGTCTGATCGTCATGCTGGCTCTGTATCAGTCTGCGCTCGGGGACAATGTTTTCACCGGCGTCTTTGCCTATCCGCTGCTGTTCTTTTCGGGAGCCTGCGTCCTGTCCAAGCGGTTGCATGATCGTGGCAGGTCCGGGTGGTGGACAGCGGTGATCCTGTTCGCCTTCATCATGATCTGGCCGCACCCCGAAGGTTTGCTCGATTTCCTGGGTCTGGCCGTGATCGTCTGGGCGATCGTTGAGCTTGGACTGATGTCCTCGGAGCAGGGGGCCAACCGGTTCGGTCCCAATCCCATGCGGGCGTCGATCTAGAGCGGCGGCTCACTGGGCTCGACCGGCCCGAACTCCGAAACAAATGCGGCGCGCAGGGCTGCGTCGGCCTCGGCCATCGTCACTGGGCGACCGAGATCCACGAGGCTGGTGACGCCATGTTCGCGGATGCCGCATGGAACGATCCCGGAAAAATGGGACAGATCAGGCTCAACGTTCAGGCTGATGCCGTGAAAACTTACCCATTTCCGTATCTTGACGCCAATGGCTGCGATCTTGTCTTCGCGGGTGAGTGGGCCATCGCGGCGCTCAACCCAGACACCAACCCGACCGTCTCGCGGACCAGAATCAACATTGAACGTGGTTAAGGCATCGACGATCCAGCTTTCGAGGCCGCGGACGAACCTGCGCACATCCCGCCCGCGCTGATTGAGATCGAGCATGACATAGGCAACCCGTTGGCCGGGGCCGTGGTAGGTGAACTGCCCGCCGCGTCCGGTTTCAAACACCGGGATGTCGCCGGCATTGAGCAAGTCCTCAGGCCGGGCTGAAACCCCTGCCGAGTAGAGCGGTGGGTGCTCCAGCAGCCAGACAAGTTCACCGGCGGTGCCTTGGGCGATGGCGGCGGCGCGCGCCTCCATGGCAGCCACGGCTTCAGGGTAGGGGACCTGGCCTGGTGATACGGCCCAGCCGACAGGCAGGTCATCGCGGCGCTTCAGGGAATCCAGCGGTGCGGTCATCGGATGGAATTGGCCCGGCAAAGCGTCACTCGCAAGGCCCGGCTTAACTCGCCGTCAAGCATGAGCGGTCATCGTGGGAGTTCAGTCGCGTTTCGAGGGGTCCGGGTGTCGCAATCACTCCCAATGTCCAGGGAGGTCAGTCCGCAGGTCGCGTCCGTCAAGGTCGAGATCTCGGTGGTGCTCGGCCGATCCAATATCCCCATGCAGCAACTGCTTCGCATGGGCCGGGGCGCAGTTATTCCGCTGGATGCCGGGGAGAAGGACGAGGTCTGGATCCTGGCCAACAATCACCCGATCGCGCGCGGTGAGATCTCGATCTCTGATGACCGCATCGCAATCATCGTGACGGGGCCGGCGGACGTTTACGACTATATGGCCGGCGCAGCCTAGAGGTTTTGAGGCAGTAGGCAGTAGGCAGTAGGCAGTAGGCAGTAGGCAGTAGCGGAGGGCGAGGGTGCGTGGCTCCATCGACAGCTACAGGGATTTGCTCGTGTGGCAGAGATCTATGGCGCTAGCCGTGTCTGTCTATCATCTGACATCGGCCTATCCAGCAGATGAGCGATTTGGGCTAACGGCCCAGACCCGCCGGGCCGCGACGTCAATTCCGGCGAACATTGCTGAGTGTTACGGTCGAGCGACCAAAGGGGCTTATGTCAATTTTCTTCGGATCGCGCAGGGTTCCTTGAAGGAGCTCGAAACGCATTTGATTTTGGCCACGAAATTGGGATTTGCATCTGACCAAGTGGCAGACCCGTGTCTTGGTGAAGCCGACGAAATCGGGAGAATGCTCGCTACGCTCATTGGCAAGGTGGAGCGAAGCATGGCCCATCGCTAGACAGTGACCTATTGCCTGCCGCCTACTGCCTATTGCCTTCCCTGCTTTTGTCTTCACGGCCTATTGCCCCGCCGTGCGGCCTCCGCTATTCCCCCGCGCTCCGATGCGAGCGGTCGTGGCGGAATTGGTAGACGCGCAGCGTTGAGGTCGCTGTTCCCTAACCGGAGTGGAAGTTCGAGTCTTCTCGACCGCACCATCGAGAATCGGTGAAAAGGCGACAGTTCGCCTGATCGGCCCAAGGAGGGAGGCGCGCATGAACAGCTCCGCCACCCAGTTGCCTGACGCCGAGGCGACTCAGATGCTGGAAGATCTGGCGCTGGGCGAGGACTACGCCCTCACGTCTGAATATGTGGAAATGGTCGTCGATGCCGCGGATCGCGGCGACGGCATGCGGCTGCGCGAGCTGGTCGCCGCCCTGCACCCCGCCGACGTCGCCGATCTGCTGGGCTTTCTATCGGCCGAACACCGCGATGAGGTGGTGCCGTGGTTGCCACCCGACGTTCTGGCCGAGACGCTGCCGGAGCTCGACGACGGGGTCCGTGAGGACGTTCTGGAGAGTATTGCGCCCGGAACTCTGGCGGAGGCGTTGCAGGAACTGGATTCCGACGACGCAACCGGCATTGTTGAAGACCTGGAAGACGATCAGCGCAGGGCGGTGCTGGCGGCCATGCCCGACGCCGAGCGCGCCAGCCTGGAAACGGCGCTCGGCTATGCGGAGGATTCAGCCGGTCGACTGATGCAGCGCGAGGTGATGGCCGCGCCGCAGTTCTGGACGGTCGGCCACGCCATCGATCACATGCGCGGCCAGGGGGACGACCTGCCCGAGCTGTTCTTTGACATCTATGTCGTTGATCCGGGCCAGCGCCCGGTCGGAGCCATTCCCGTCTCGGGCCTGTTGCGCGCGCAGCGCGAGGTCAAGCTCAGCGATCTGATGGAGCCCATCACCGAGATTGCGGTGAACCTGGAGCAGGAAGAGGTCGCCTACATCTTCGAGAAGTATCACCTGATCTCGGCCCCGGTGATCGACGCCGGCGGGCGACTGGTCGGCCAGATCACCGTCGATGATATCGTCAACATCATTCAGGAAGAGAACCAGGAAGACATGCTGGCCCTGGCCGGTGTGACCGACGCCGGGCGTGACGCCGATGTCGGCGAAGTGGTGCGCTCGCGCATTCCCTGGCTGGTGGTGAACCTCGGGACCGCGTTGATCGCCTCGACGGTCATCGGTCTGTTTCAGGGACAGATCGAGCAGCTTGTGGCCCTGGCGGTGCTGATGCCGGTGGTGGCCTCCATCGGCGGTAATGCCGGTACCCAGGCCCTGACTGTCTCGGTGCGAGCTCTGGCCATGCGCGAGGTTTCGGCCGCGAACGGCTGGCGGATCTTGCGACGGGAAATTGCCGTGGGGCTATTTAACGGGGTGGCGATTGCCATTCTCCTTTCCGGCGTGACCTGGCTTTGGTTCCGGGAGCCGATGCTGTCCGTGGTGATCGGGCTGGCGGTGATTATCAACCTGGTTGCCGCAGCCCTGGCTGGAACCCTGGCCCCGCTTGCTCTCGATCGGCTGGGGCGCGACCCGGCGGTTGCGTCTCCCGTCTTTGTCAGCTGGGTGACGGATACGATCGGCTTTCTGGCCTTCCTCGGCCTTGCGGCCCTGATCCTGCTCTGAGATTCCCCGAACTGTCGGTCGGTCCGTTCCTTGCGGGTTCGCTTGCGGGGCGAGCCAACTTGTCCCGGAATGGGCCACGCCGCACAGGAACGAGATGCAAACGCGCCTGAAAATGTCTCGCGAAGGGCTCGACCTCCTCAAGGAGTTCGAGGGACTGCGTCTCACAGCCGCCCGGTTGCCGGATGGGCGCTGGACGATGGGACATGGACACACCCAGTATGCGCGCGAAGGGGCCACGATCACGGAAGCCGACGCGGAGTCCTTCCTCGTCTATGATCTCATCCCCGTGGTTGCCGCGGTCAACGACAGCGTCGTGCCCGAGATTTCGCAGAACCAGTTTGATGCCCTGGTCTGTTTTGCCTTCAACGTCGGTGTCGAGGCGTTCCAGCAGTCCGAGGTGCTTCAGCGCGTCAACCAGGAGCGGATGACCGAGGCGGCCCTGGCCATGGCCATCTGGCGGGCGGGTGCGTTTGACGGCCGCCGTGTTGTTCTGGACGCCCTGGTCAGGCGGCGGTCCGCCGAAGAGGCTCTGCTGTTGGGGAAGGACGGACGGGAATCGCCGTCTGATCTGATCCGCCCCGAGATTGACCCGATTGCGCGGGCGTCGCTGCCGGTGCAGCGGCCGGTTGCCTTCACGATTGAGACGTCCAGCGTCGGCGAGCCGGCTCCGGAAGCGCAAGAGCCATCACCCGAAGCCGGTGTCGAAGCCGAGATGGCGGAGGAACCCCTGGTTCCGACGCCGGCCGACCCGGTCGATAATCCATCGGTGGCACCGGACGAGACGACACCCGACGCCTCGGACGCGACTGTGCTGTCCAGCGCCAGTCTGTCCACGCGCATCTATGCGCCCTACGCGGGCACGCCTTTCTCGCCGATGGGGGCAGCCCTTCCGACGGTTTCCGCCCCCGAGGAAACGGTATCCGAAGCCGTCGTTGAGGTCGCCGAGACGATCGAGACAGTCGAGACAGCCGAGCCGGTCGGGCAGGTCGAGGACGAGGAAACCACGGGCTTGATGGAGCCTCCGGGAGCCGGGGCGCAGATCGACGAACCGCCGACGGTCCTGATCCTTACGCCTCCGCCCGAAGTTCCGCCGGAACCGCCGGCCCGACCGGATGCCCGGTCTGAGGCTGAGGGCGCGGGTACGCCGGCCGTGGCGGAAGCCCCGCTGTTTGAACAGGGCGAACAGCCGGTCATATCCGGCATGGGCGAGCCGGTGATCTATTACGAGCCGGAGGCGGACTCGGAAGATACGACAAGCCGCTGGAGCGATACCGGGGCCTATGTTGCGACCGGCATCGTTGGTCTGGCAGCCTTTGGCTTTGGCATTGCCGGGTTCCAGTTGGCCGGACAGGAACAGATCCCCGTCGGCACGTTCGACGAAAAGACGGTGATTTCGTGGGTGCTGGTCGCCATCGGCGTCGTCTGTGTCTGGGTGGCGGCCTACAATCTGTTCAAGCGGCTCGGGAACACTGAGGAGGCGTGACGCTTCCGTGTGACGCGGGCGAATGCTAACCCGGCGTCATGAGCATTCCCAACGCCCCCCAATCCATGGAATTTGGCCTCGGCGAAACCGCTGACGCCATTCGAGACACCACCTATCGCTGGGCGGCTGACCGCTTGGCGCCGCGCGCAGCCGAGATCGACGAGAAAAACGAATTCGCCCGCGACCTGTGGCCCGAGATGGGCGAGCTGGGCCTGCACGGAATCACCGTCGAAGAAGACTACGGCGGCTTGGGGCTCGGTTATCTCGAGCACGTCATCGCCATGGAAGAGGTATCTCGTGCCTCGGCCTCCATCGGGCTCAGCTACGGGGCTCACTCCAACCTGTGCGTCAATCAGATCCGCCGTTGGGGCACGCCCGAGCAGAAGGCGAAATATCTGCCCAAGCTGATCTCGGGCGAGCACCTGGGCTCGCTGGCCATGTCGGAAGCCGGCTCGGGCTCCGACGTCATGTCGATGCGGACCCGCGCCGAGAAGAAAGGCGATCGCTACATCCTGAATGGCACCAAGTTCTGGATCACCAACTCGCCGACGGCTGACACCCTGGTGGTCTATGCCCGTACCGGTGACGGCAACGGTGGCGTCACCACCTTCCTGATCGAGAAGGGCATGAAGGGGTTCAGCGTCTCCAAGAAGCTGGACAAGATGGGCATGCGCGGCTCGGACACCGCCGAGCTGGTGTTCGAGGACTGCGAAGTCCCCGAAGAGAACGTCATGGGGCCGGTCGGCGGCGGCGCAGGCGTGCTGATGAGCGGCCTGGACTATGAGCGCACGGTGCTGTCGGGCGGCCCTCTGGGCATCATGCAGGCGGCGCTGGATGTCGTTCTGCCCTACGTCCGGGACCGAAAGCAGTTCGGCAAGGCCATCGGCTCGTTCCAGCTGATGCAGGGAAAGGTGGCGGATATGTACGTCGCCCTGAACTCGGCGCGCGCCTACGTCTATCAGGTGGCGAAGGCCTGCGATGCCGGCCTGACCACACGTTATGATGCGGCGGGGGCGATCCTGCTGGCCAGCGAGAACGCGGTGAAGGTGTCGCTGGAAGCCGTTCAGGCCCTCGGTGGGGCCGGCTATACGAAGGAATGGCCTGTCGAGCGACTGGTTCGCGACGCCAAACTCTATGACATCGGCGCGGGGACCAATGAGATCCGCCGCTTCCTGATCGGGCGGGAGTTGATGGGCGGGTGATCCGCCCTCTTGTCGTCGGTGATCTCCCCGCCGCGCTCACCATCCAGGCCGACTGCTATCCCCCCGCAATCCGTGACGGCGAAGCCGCCTTCGCCAGCCGGATCGCCGTGGCCCCGGATTGGTGCTGGGCCGTTGAGACGGACGGTCGGCTGAACGCCTATCTGCTGAGCCATCCGTGGCCATCGATGGACCCACCGGCCCCGGACACGGTCCTGCAAAAGGCTGACGGCGACGTCTGGTACATCCACGACCTGTCGGTTGCGCCGCGTGCTCGAGGGCGCGGGCTTGGCGATCAACTTCTGACCGCTTGCCTTGAAGCTCACCCCGAGGTTCGGCGGTCCGAACTGGTGGCGGTGCCGGGTGCGGCTTCGTTCTGGATCAGGCGCGGTTGGACGGAGAGTCCTTCGGCCACCCTGAGGGCCAAGGTCGCCGCCTACGGCGAGGGTTCGTCCTACCTGGAACGAGACTGGCGCTAGATCGCTTCCCTAGCGACGACTCAATCGATTTCGGGTTTATTGCGGTTCAATGCCTGCGTCCTTGACCATCCTGTACATTGCCGAGGCCGATCCCATGGCGGCAGTCATGTCGTCGGGCGTGCTTGCCCAGATGGTGCGGGAGGCTCCGACGGCGCGGATCACGATTGTCGGATCGCCCGAAAGCGCGCCCCTGTTTCGCGACACGCCCGGCCTGGATCGATTGATCGTCCTTCCCGGAGATGCAACGGCCGACTGGCTGAAACTATGGGATCGCCTCAAAGGTCGTCGCTGGAGCGTCGTGGTCGACATGCGCGGCTCCAAGCTGTCGAGCTGGCTCAAGCGGGAGCGTCGAGCCATCCGAACCGACGACACAGAGCCGGTTCACGCGGTCGAATCTGCATCGCGGGTCCTGATGCTGGATGAGCCGGCAGCCCCCCAGTTGTTCTTCGGCGACGAGGTCGTGGCCACCGCCGATGCCCTGGTCGGCGATCGAGTCGAACCCATCCTGGCCGTAGGTCCGGGCGTGGACTGGATCGGCAAGCGGTGGCCGTCCGAGCGATTTACCAAGGTGGCGGCGTCGCTCCTGGGCGCGGGCGGGCCGTTGGCCGGCGGGCGGCTGATGCTGGTCGGTCGGTCGGAAGACCGCGATGCTGCTCACACGATCCGGTTTGCCGTGTCCCGGGATCGCGTCATTGAGCTTCAGGGCAAGCTCGACCTGCTGGAAACGGCGGCGGCGCTGCGTCACGCCCGTCTGTTTATCGGTGGCGACTCCGTCTGGACCCAGTTGGCGACCGCTGCCGGGGTTCCTGCGCTGGGGATCTACGGTCCTTCGGACGAATCCCTGACCCGACCCTGGCGCGGTGCAGCGGTGCGTGGTTCGCGATCCCTGGAAGAATTTCGCGTGATCGACCCCAGCCTCAACCAGCATATCCAGCACATGATGGATGTCCCGGTCGAGCCGGTTGTGGCCGCGGCTGAGACGCTGTTCCGGTCGACCGAACCCCCCGTTCTGGAGCCTGCTCATGGCTGAAGCCTATGATCTGATCGTCCGTGGCGGCGAGATCATCAACCACGCCGGTCGCGGTCTGGGGGATGTCGGCATCAAGGATGGCAAAATCCTGAGGATCGGAGACCTGGGCCAGGCCTCTGCGGGCGAGGTCGTGGACGCGACGGGCCTGTTGGTGATGCCGGGGGTGATCGACACCCAGGTTCACTTTCGTGAGCCGGGCCTTGAGTGGAAGGAAGACCTGGAAACCGGCAGCCGGGCGGCGGCGCTGGGCGGTGTGGTGGCGGTCTTCGAAATGCCCAACACCGAGCCGACGACAACCGATCCGGACGCGCTGGCCGACAAGCTGCGACGGGCGCATGACCGCATGTGGTGCGATCATGCCTTCTACATCGGTGGGACGATGGAGAATGTCGGTGATCTCGGCGAGCTGGAGCGGCTACCAGGCTGCTGCGGCGTCAAGGTTTTCATGGGTGCCTCGACCGGCTCCCTTTTGATTGCCGACGATGAAGGCGTCGAGGCGGTGCTGCGAAACGTCAATCGCCGGGCGACCTTTCATTCCGAGGACGAGTTCAGGCTCGCCGAACGGCGCGGATTGGCCCGAACAGGTGACTGGACCAGCCACCCTGAGGTGCGCGATGCCGAGGCGGCTTTTCTGTCGACCCGCCGGCTGGTCGGCCTGGCTGAGAAACTCGGCAAGCGCATCCATGTGCTGCACGTGACGACGGCCGAAGAGGTTGAGTTTCTGGCGAGCCACAAAGACGTCGCCACGGTCGAGTTCACGCCTCAGCACCTGACGCTGGAGGCCCCCGAAGCCTACGAGCGGCTGAAGGGCCTGGCCCAGATGAACCCCCCGATCCGTGAGGCGCGCCACGTCCGCGGACTGTGGGACGGGATTGCCCAGGGCGTGGCGGACGTCATCGGCTCGGATCATGCGCCGCATACGCTGGAAGAGAAGGCCCGGCCTTACCCGGCGTCACCGTCAGGGATGCCGGGTGTGCAGACCCTGTTGCCGGTGATGCTGGATCACGTCGCCAAGGGACGATTGAGCCTGGAGCGCCTGGTCGATCTGACCTCAGCGGGCGCGCAACGCGTGTTCCAGATTGCCGGCAAGGGCCGCATGGCCGAAGGCTGGGACGGCGATCTGACGCTGGTGGACCTGAAGGCTCGCCGCACCTTGCGTCATGCGGACATGGGCACCCGCTCTGGCTGGACTCCCTTCGACGGGATGGAGGTCGAGGGCTATCCGGTGGGCACCATCGTGCGCGGACGCGTGGTCATGCGGGACGGAGAGCTGCTCGGTCGGGCGACCGGGCGGGCCGTTCGCTTCCAGGAAACGCTGAACGCCTGACAAGAAAAGGGCCTCGGGATCGCTCCCGAGGCCCTCCTGTTTTTACCGAAGAACGGATACTTTCGCTCAGCTGCCCAGCTGGCAGCGCGTGCCGCCACGCTCAGCCGAGGTTGCACAGCTCTGCGACTGTGTGATTGCGGACCGATCCGGACGTACCACAGCGATGTAACCTGAACCGCCATCGCAGCGCAGTTCGACAACGTCTCCTACACCATTGGGGCTGCTGGCCTCGGCCGAGCTGAGACGGCCAACCATGCGGAAATCCGACACGGCGCAAGAGGCGAGCTGGGTGCGGGCCGCCGCCAGCATACCGAGGTTGTCCAGCAACATGTTGCGGCTGGTCAGCGAGCAGCCGCCAAGCCGAGCCTGGGCGGTCAGACAGTCAATTTCTTCGGCAGAGCCAGAGGGGTTGGGAAGGAAGGCGACGAGTCCCCAGGGCCGATCGACGCAATCGAACTCGACCACAGTGCGGCGATCACCTTCAGTTTCCTGACGCGGCGATCCGTTCCGCACAAATTGACACGCGATGCCCGCCGAGGCGAGACGCGCCTGAAGTTCCTCAGCACTGGCAGCAGCCACGGCGGTCCCTTCCGAAAGCGTACACCCGCCTGCAATGCCTCCGGCCGCTGAACACTCAATCACGGACTCAAACGTGTTGTTGCGGTCGGTTCTCACCATGAAGCCGACGCCGTCGGAGCAACCGACCTCAAAGTATCGCTGCCCAGTTTCTCCATTGGCTCCGACAAAGCGAGAGTTCGTGGCCTGGCAGGTCCGTCCAGATGAAGCCGCGAGAGATGCCAGCCAGGCTGCCTGTTCCTGGCTGTTTGAGAATTCGCAGTTTCCACCCGCAGCAGCGACCTGGAAACAGTCCATCTTGTTGTGGATGGAACCCGTCGGCGTCACGTCGAACCAGTAGCCTTCCGGACCAGGACAGGCGACTTCGTAGCGTTGGTCGCCTGCGGTGGTAGAACCGACCCAGCGGGCCTGCTCGACATTGCAGGTGATGCCGGCCGCCAGCGTATAGTTCCGGATTGCAGCCGCCGTATCCGTGTTGGAAGCAATCGTGCATTCCGCCCCAACTTCGGCTTCCGGGTTTTGGGCACGGCGAGCTGCGACGGAGACGTTGTTGGCAATGCAATTCACAGTCTGCGGCGGCGTGGTATCGAGGACCAGGAAACCTGGCTCGTTCGTACATGCCACCTCGTACAAGGTGCGCCCGTCGCCATTGCGACCAATGAAGCGCGCCGAATCGAACTGGCAGGTCATGCTGTTGTCCCGCAGCAAATCGCGTACGGTTTCATTCACCTCGATCTGGTTGGGCGCGCCGCCACCGCGGTTACGATTCTGAGCGTCGGCTGTAGCTGGTGTCAGGGCAACGACGGCACCGGCGATCGCGACGGTGAGGTTTAGTAAAAAGCGTCTCATGGGTGGGTCCTTACAAGGATCAGAAGGAACGGGTAGGGGAGCGGGTCCCCTTGGGTCAAGCGTTGAACGCGTCGATGTCCTTAGACAGATGCAATTCGCGCCGTAGCAAATCCACTTTGACTCCCTGATGAACAAGGCGCTAGTCAGAGCGTTTCTTAAGGAGACGGGCTCTTGGCCGAAGGCGCGGCGGATATGGGGGGAGGTGAGGTACGCTCGGACCGGGGCGGTCTGACCTATCCGTTCGACACCCTGCCGAAACCCGGAGACGCGATTGCGGTCGCCGACGGCGTGCTGTGGTTGCGCTTCCCGCTGCCCATGGCGTTGGACCATATCAATCTGTGGGCTTTGCGCGATGGCGAGGGCTGGGCCATCGTCGACACCGGCCTGGATTTTTCCGCCAGTCGCGAAGCCTGGGAAATTGCGCTGGCAGGGCCGCTTGGTGGCCGCCCCCTCACGCAGGTTATCTGTACACACATGCATCCCGACCATGTCGGTCTGGCAGGCTGGCTGTGCGCGCGTTTCGGTGTCTCGTTGAAGATGAGCCGTCTTGAATACGTCACGCTGCGGATGCTGATGGCGGATACCGGTCCGGCTCCGGAATCCGGCGCACAGTTCTATCGGGCCTGCGGCTGGTCCGGGGATCAGGTTGAAGACTGGCGTGGTCGCTTCGGCCAGTTCGCCAAGGCCGTCAGCGAGCCTCCTGCGGCCTATCATCGTCTGACGGCGGGTGAGACTTTGGTGATCGATGGCCGGGCCTGGAAATTGGTTGGCGGAGATGGGCATTCCCCCGAGCACATCTGTCTGCTGCGTGAAGACGACGGAACGTTTATTTCAGGCGACCAGGTGTTGCCGAAAATCAGTTCGAATGTCTCAGTCTGGCCGACCGAACCGGAGGCCGATCCCCTCACTGACTGGCTGGTGTCGCTTGATCGGCTTGAACGGGAGGTACCTGACAAGGTTCTGGTTCTGCCCTCGCACGGTGAGCCCTTCAGGGGATTACATGCGCGATTGCAGGCCCTGCGTCGTGGCCATGAGACGGCGCTGACGCGGTTGGTCCGTCGTCTCAGCGAGCCTCGCCGAGCTGTTGACGTCTTTGGAACCCTGTTCGCCCGGCCGATCAGTGGCGGGCTGTTGAGCATGGCCACCGGTGAAAGCGTGGCCCATTTGACGTGCCTGGTCCGGCAGGGGCGGGCTATTCGGGAAACGGACGCAGAGGGCGTCTGGCGCTGGCGCGCCGTTTGAGGAAACCATGAGCCATATCAAGACTGAGCTGTCCGACGGCATTCTGAGCATCCGTTTTGCGCGTGCCGACAAGAAGAATGCGATCACCCAGGCCATGTACGGTGATCTGGCCCGGGCCGTGGTTGCGGGCCAAGACGATCCGGCCGTTCGGGTCATTGTGTTCGGTGCCGAAGGCGACAGCTTCTCGGCCGGAAACGACATTGGAGATTTTGCGTCCATCGCCATGTCGGGCAAGCGACCGACAGACATGGCGGTCTTCGATTTCCTCAAGAGCCTGGCCTATCTCGACAAGCCGGCGGTGGCGGCAGTGAGGGGCCGCGCGGTGGGCATTGGTCTGACCCTGTTGCTGCATTGTGATCTGGTTGTGGTGGCTGAGGACGCCCTGCTGTCGACGCCGTTCGTCAATCTGGCCCTCGCGCCGGAAGCAGCCTCAACCCTGTTGTTGCCCATGGCCATTGGCCATCAGCGGGCGTTTGAGCTGTTTGCCCTGGGTGAGCCGATTGACGGGCGCACGGCGCATGGCTGGGGCCTGGCCAACCGGTGTGTCGCCAGCGCCGAGGTTGATGCTGAAGCCGGACGCCTGGCCGGCCTTCTGGCCCGCCGCGCGCCGGGGTCGCTGGCGGGAACCAAGCGCCTGATGCGCGATGCTGAGCGGCTATGGGCGTTGATGCAGGCCGAGGGCGAGGTCTTCGGCGCGCAGATGTTGAGCCCCGAGGCCCGAGAGGCGTTCACGGCCTTCTTCGAAAAGAGAGCGCCGAATTTCGGGTAGGCGCATTTGCATTTCCGCTTGGCCTGCGAAGACTTCGGCCCTATGGGGCGCCTCCCATGACTGAGCCCGCCCTGAACCGCCCGAGCCTGAGCGTCGAATCCGCCTTCGATGCGGGCGCGGTGGCGCGTGTCGTGGAAGCGGCTTTCGGGCCTGGGCGCTATGCCAAGACAGCCGAGCGTCTGCGTGAGGGATCGAACCCTGAAGCCGGTTTTGTCATGCGGGCGGAAGCCGGCGTGATCGGCTCCGTTCGCATGTGGCCGATCCGCATCGGGACGATGCGGGCGACGTTTTTGGGGCCGATTGCCGTCGACCCGACCTGGCGCGAGGCGGGCCTCGGGGCGGCTCTGGTAGAGGCCTGTATTGCCTGGGCGCGCGAACAGGGACTGCCTGGAATTCTGCTGGTCGGCGACCCGCCGTTTTTCGGACGTTTCGGGTTTGAGCGGATTGACGCGGTGTTCCTGCCGGGTCCGGTGAATCCGTCCAGGCTTCTGTGGTTGGCCCTCGAGGGTGAAACGCCGGCCGGACGCGCGCGCATCGGATAGGGCTTGCCGAGCGGCGACAAGCCTTCCACCCTGTCGCCATGAGCATGATCGGGGCCTTCCCTGCAGGACTGATCGGGATAGCGCAGGCCGCTCAGCGTGCCCTGCCGCCTGTTGACCTGTGGAACCCGCCGAACTGTGGAGCCATCGACATCCTGATCCAGGCCGACGGCGTCTGGTTGCATGAGGGATCGCCGATTGGTCGCAGGGAGCTGGTCCGGCTTTTTTCGACCGTCCTCCGCAAGGATCCTGACGGCTATTGTCTGGTCACGCCGGTGGAGAAGCTGACCATCAGGGTTGAAGACGTCCCCTTTCGCGCTGTCGCCGTAACCCGCCGGGACGGTGATCTGGTCTTCATCACCGATGTCGGCGACGAGACGGTCGCCGGCCCGGACCATCCGATCCGGGTCGAGCTGTCACGGGACGGGGAGCCCCGGCCTTACATCCATGTGCGGGGAGGGCTTGAGGCCCGCATCGAACGGTCTGTCTTCTATGAACTGGTAGAGGCGGCGCAGCGAGATGAGACGGGGGCCCTGGGTTTGCACTCTGGCGGCGTTTGGTTCGAACTGGGCCGGGACCAATGAGCCGTCAGACACTGGCGGCTGGTCTTCGTGCTGTCCTCGATCCGCTCAGCGACGAGGCGCTGGAGGCCGCACCGCAAGCGTCGGACTATGACCTGAACCCCTCGATCCGTCCCGAGCAGACGCGGCCGTTGAAGCCGGCGGCGGTGCTTGTCCCGGTGATCTGGCGTGAGCGGGGTGCCACCGTACTTTTGACCCGCAGGGCCGACACCCTGAACAGCCATACCGGCCAGGTGGCTTTTCCGGGGGGGCGCATCGAACCGGGCGAAACAGCCGTCGAGGCCGCTCTGCGCGAGGCCCACGAAGAAGTCGGCCTGGACCCGGCCAAGATCCACCCGGTCGGCCTGTCTGATGTCTATGAAACCGGTACCGGATTCTGCGTGACGCCCGTGGTCGCCATGATCGACACCCCGTTTGACCTTACACTCAATCCCGACGAAGTCGCTGTGGCCTTTGAAACCCCTTGGGATTTCCTGATGGACACGGGCAACTACCGGCAGGAATCGATGGTCTGGAACGGGGCCGAGCGTTGGTTCTGGGCCATGCGGTGGGACGACATCGGAACGGAACGCTACATCTGGGGGGCCACCGCGGGCATGATCCGGCGCCTGCAACAGCGGATGGCGCGATGGCCCGGAGGAACCGGATGACGCGCTTGACCGATCAACCGTGGCTGACTGCTCCGCCGACCATTGCTGTGCTCGATGCGCTGGCGACAGTCGGTGGGGAAGGGCGCTTTGTCGGGGGCTGCGTCCGCGATGCCCTGATTGGTCGCCCGGTGTCGGACATCGACATTGCCACGCCGCTGCGACCGGAGGTCGTCGTGTCCGCTGTTGAAGCGGCGGGGCTCAAGGCGGTTCCGACCGGGATCGAGCACGGCACGATCACCGTGGTTTCGTCTGGACGACCCTACGAGGTGACGACCCTTCGTCATGACGTCTCGACCGACGGTCGACGCGCGACTGTGGCCTTCTCCGAGGACTGGAACGCGGACGCGGCGCGCCGCGATTTTCGGCTGAACGCCCTCTATGCCGACCGGACGGGTGCGGTGTTCGATCCGACCGGCGAGGGGATTGCGGATGCCCTGGCCGGGCGGATTGTCTTTGTTGGGGACGCCGAACGCCGGATTCGCGAGGACTATCTCAGGATTTTGAGGTTCTTCCGTTTTCGAGCCTGGTTTGGCCGCGATGAGCCCGATGCGGCGGCCCTGGAGGCCTGTGCTCGCTTGAAGGAGGGGGTGCGCCGGCTCTCAGCCGAACGGGTTTCAAGCGAACTGATCAAGCTGTTGGCGGCCCCTGATCCTCGACCGGCGCTCCACCTGATGGCCGAAACGGGCGTGTTGTTCGAGCTGTTGCCCTGGGCAGAGGAGGCGAACCTGTTGTCTTCGATGGTCGAGATTGATCCAGACCCCTTGATGAGGTTTTCGGCGCTCCTGCCGGACGACCCAGAGGTCGTGCGGACGGTGGCGGATGCCTTGCGGCTGTCCAATCTACAGAAGGCACGGCTGCTGGCGGCCTTGCCGGATCAGCCGACGGTCGATGCGGGGATAGATGACGTGGCGGCGCGCGCCGCGCTGTACCGCTTGGGTCGCCAGACCTTCCGGGACCGGTTGGTTCGTGCCTGGGCCGCAGATTCGCAGGCGGCAGAGCGGGCGACGCATCTTTTGGCTTTGGCGGACGCGTGGCAGCGCCCGGCGTTTCCCATCACCGGAGCAGACCTCAAGGCAGCGGGCATGCGGCCCGGCCCGCAAATGGGGCGGCTGTTGGAAGATCTGGAAAACTGGTGGATTGCCGAGGATTTCCCCGACGCAGGACTGGGGGATCGGCTCGCCGCCCTGTTGGCGCAAGGCGGGGCGGAATGACGCGTCAGGTCGGCTATTCAGGCAAGCCGCTGGTCGACAAGCTGGGCGTCCGGTCGGGCGACGTTCTGGCGACCGTGAATGCGCCACCAAACTACGATGCGCTGCTGTCGCCTCTGCCGGGCGGTGCGCGCAGGTGTGATGCTGAGGTGGCAGGCGCGCAGATCGTGCATCTGTTCGTGCGGAGTCGCGCCGAGCTTGAGACGGCCATTGGATCGTTGCTCGAACAGCGGCCGACAGGCGGAATGGTCTGGATCAGCTGGCCCAAAAAAAGCTCGGCCATGTTCGTTGACCTCACCGAGGACGGTGTGCGTGAGATTGTGCTGTCAACCGGCTGGGTCGATGTGAAGGTCTGTGCGGTCGATGCCGACTGGTCTGGCCTGAAGTTCCTGAGGAGACGGACGTGAAGGTGGCCATCCTGAAGACCGGAGCCCCGCCGCCCGAGCTGGAGGCACGTTTCGGCAGCTATCCCGACATGCTGGTCGAGATGATCGGTCACGACGGATTCAAGTACGAGGTGTTCGACGTCCAGACCGATCCGCTGCCTGAGCGTGGTGAACATCAGGGCGTCGTGATCACTGGGTCGCCGTCAGGCGTCTATGACGGTGACGCCTGGATCCAGGACCTCAGGATGTGGATCATCGGCGCTCAGGGTTACTGCAAGATGGTCGGCATCTGTTTTGGGCACCAGGTCATGGGCGCGGCCAATGGCTGCGACGTGAAGAAGTGGCGTGGCGGCTGGGGCATCGGCGTCCATTCCTATCAGGTCGACAGGCGACGGGACTGGATGGAGCCCTGGCTTGAAACCGTTCGACTGCCGGCCTCTCACCAGGACCAGGTTATCAATCGTGGGGCCTCGACCTGGGTGACGCTCTCCAGCGGCTTTTGCCCCTATGCCGGACTGATCCATAGTCGGGATTCGATCTCGTTCCAGGGTCATCCCGAGTTTACGCCGGAGTTCGCCAAGGCCCTGATTGAGATCCGTGGCCCCCGCTACGAGCCGCACTTCGCCCGTCAGGCATTCGCTAGTCTGGACGGGCCGAACGACCGACTGGTTGTTGCCCAATGGATCCGAAATTTCCTGCGACAGCAGATCGACGGCACCGGTCGGGTTTAGTCCGTGGCTCAGGGCCACTTCACCTCGGGCGGCATGGAACTGAGGATCGACTCGACATTGCCGCCGGTCTTGAGGCCAAAGGTCGTGCCCCGGTCGTAGAGCAGGTTGAACTCAACATAGCGACCGCGCCGGATCAGTTGTTCGTCGCGCTCCGCCGGAGTCCAGGGCTGGGCCATGCGTCCACGCACGATGTCCGCGTAGCTGTCCTTGAAGGCCAGGCCGACGTCGCGGGTGAAGGTCAGGTCGCGGCCAAAGTCGCCGCTGTCGTGATGGTCATAGAATATGCCGCCGATGCCACGCGGTTCGTGCCGGTGGGGCAGGAAGAAATACTCGTCGCACCAGGCCTTGTATTTGGCATACCAGGTCGGGTCCTGTGCGTCACAAGCGGCCCGCATGGCGGCATGAAAGGCGATGGCGTCGGGGTTTTCCTGCGTGCGCTGCGCGTCCAGCACGGGTGTCAGATCGCCGCCGCCGCCGAACCACGACTTTGTCGTCGAGATTAGCCGCGTATTCATGTGCGACGTGGGGATGTGCGGGTTTTTCGGGTGTATGATGACGCTGACGCCTGTGGCGTGGAACCGCCGATCTTCCTCAGCGCCGGGGATGGCCTTTGCGAACTCGGGTGTGAACTCGCCCCAGACCGTCGACACATGAACGCCGGCTTTTTCGAACAACCGGCCTCTCAGGATCGAGGCCACGCCGCCACCGCCGTCCCCGTCCCGTTTCCAGGCGGTGCGTTCGAAGCGCCCTGCAGCGCCGGGATAGAGCTCAGGATCCGCGGCGTCCTCAAGCGCCTCAAGCGTCTCACACAGTTGATCGCGGAAAGTCTCAAACCAGGCGCGCGCAATTTCCTGGCGTTCTGTCAGATCGAGGTCGAGGGTCATGGCGCGCCTTCAATCACAGTCGCAACGTGACGTCACCCCGGCTAGGATGATTCCATCGTTCGGAGTTTGATATGCATCGTGTTCTCCTGCTGACCGCTGCCCTTGCCATGATCACCACACCCGCCGCCGCCCAGGACAGCCCTGAATCCCAAAGGGTTCGCGCCGTTCTTGAGCAGACGCCCCTGATCGACGGCCACAACGATCTTCCCTGGCAGGTCGAGGAACGCTGGCACGGCGATGCACGTCAGCTGGACGTGACCCAGGATCTGTCTCAGCTGGACCCGCCGATGCACACCGACATTGCGCGGCTGCGGGCAGGGGGCGTCGGAGGACAGTTCTGGTCGGTCTATGTCCCCGCCTCGCTGGGCGGGCCTGAGGCTGCCGCCAAGGTGCTGCAACAGATCGACATTGTGCACGAACTGGTGCGCCGCCATCCCGATGTCTTTGAGCTGGCCTATACGGCGGACGATATTGAGCGAATCCACCGCGAGGGCCGCATCGCCTCGCTGATCGGCATGGAGGGGGGCAATGCCCTGAACAACTCCCTGTCGGTGCTGCGATCATTCCAGGCGTTGGGCGTGCGCTATATTACCCTGACGCACTCAGACAATCTGGACTGGGTTGATTCCGCCACGGACGAGCCGGAGCACGAAGGTCTGACGCCGTTCGGTGTGGCCGTGGTGCGCGAAATGAACCGTCTCGGGATGCTGGTGGATTTGTCGCACGTCTCTGAGGCGACCATGAACGATGTGCTGGATGTGACGTCGGCACCGGTGATCTTCTCGCATTCGTCAGCGCGGGCGCTCGACAACCATCCGCGCAATGTCCCCGACGCTGTGCTGCGACGTGTCGCCCAGAATGGAGGGGTCGTGATGGTCACCTTCGTTCCCGGTTTTATCTCGCAAGAGATTCGAGACTGGAGCCTGGCGCGTACAGCCGAGCGGGACCGATTGGCGGCGATGGGTGGGAATGACGATCAGGTCGCCGAGGGATTGACGGCTTGGGCCGAGGCCAATCCACTTCCCCAAGCCAGCCTCTCGCAGGTCGCAGATCACATCGAGCACATTCGCGATGTCGCCGGCATTGATCACGTCGGTCTGGGCGGCGATTTCGACGGTATCCCCTCGACCATCCCGGGGCTGGACAGTGTGGCGGACTATCCGGGCCTGTTGGAGGAGCTGGCGCGGCGTGGCTGGTCAGACGCCGACCTGGCCAAACTGGCCGGTGCCAACGTCCTGAGGGTCATGCGACGGGTTGAGGCGGTCGCTGCCGAGCAGGCAGACGAACCTGCGAACTTTGCCAGCATCTCTGAACTGGATGGATCGCCCCAATAGCTGCGAGGCGCTCGCAACAAGGGCGTCTTCTGGTACGAAAGCGTGGATTTCGGCCAACTGGCTAGTTGAAAAAGGTGCGGGCGGGCTCTAATCCCGGTCGGACATACGGCTATTTCTGCCGCGACGGCGTTTGCGCAATCGCGGCCCCTGACGAAGGTGGGCTCAGTGACCGATCAGGTCGTTCACGACGGCGACGGCGATCCGAATCGCCGCGACTTTATTCACATTGCAGCCGGGGCTGCGGCGGTTGGCGCGGGCGCGGCTTGCGTCTGGCCGCTGATCAATCAGATGAACCCGGCGGCCGACACGGTGGCGCTGTCGTCTATCGAGTTCGATCTGACCAAGGTGTCAGAAGGCTCGCAGGTGGTGGTGCGCTGGCAGGGCAAGCCGGTGTTTGTGCGCTACCGCACAGCCGAAGAGATCCAGGAAGCGGAGCAAACCCCGCTTTCGGCGCTCAAGGATCCGCAGGCCGATGCTGACCGCGTGAAGGCGGGCCACGACCAGTATCTGGTTGTTGTCGGTTCGTGTACGCACCTGGGCTGTGTGCCGACGTTCGGCACCGGCGATTTCGGTGGCTGGTTCTGCCCGTGCCACGGCTCGCACTACGATACCTCGGGACGTATCCGTAAGGGACCGGCACCCAAGAATCTGGTCGTGCCGGATTACGAATACCTGTCTGACACTTCCATCCGTATCGGCTGAGGCACCCATGAGCGATCACGAATCGACCTATGTGCCGAAGACCGGCATCGAGAAGTGGCTGGACGAGCGCCTGCCCATCATCCGCTTCGGTGCCGACTACATGGCGCTGCCGACCCCGCGGAACCTGAACTATTGGTGGACCTTCGGGGCCATTCTGACCTTGTGCCTGGTCGTCCAGATTGCCACCGGCATCGTGCTGGCCATGCACTACACACCCAATACCGAGCTGGCCTTCGATTCGGTCGAGCGCATCATGCGCGACGTTCCAGGCGGCTGGCTGATCCGCTACGTCCACGCCAACGGGGCCTCGATGTTCTTCATCGCGGTCTATATCCACATGTTCCGCGGCCTCTATTACGGCTCGTACAAGCAGCCGCGTGAGATGATCTGGATCCTGGGCTGTGTGATCTTCTTCCTGCTGATCGCGACGGCCTTCCTCGGCTACGTCCTGCCTTGGGGCCAGATGTCCTATTGGGGTGCCGAGGTTATCACCAACCTGATCGGGGCGATCCCGGTCATCGGTGAGCCGATCCTGATCTGGCTGCGCGGCGGTCCGTCAATCGACAATGCGACGCTGAACCGGTTCTTCTCGCTGCACTACCTGCTGCCGTTCGCGATTGCGGGCGTGGTGTTCCTTCACCTTTGGGCGCTGCACCAGGTGGGTCAGAACAACCCGGTCGGGATTCTGATGCCGAAGGACTCGCGGTCGAAGGACTACCTGCCGTTCCATCCGTATTTCACGGTCAAGGACGGCTTTGCGATCATCCTGTTCCTGATGCTGTTCGCGGTGTTCGTGTTCTACAACCCGAACGCGCTGGGCCACGCCGACAACTACATCCAGGCCAACCCGCTACAGACGCCGGCGCACATCGTGCCCGAGTGGTACATGCTGCCGTTCTACGCGATCCTGCGCGCCATCCCGGACAAGTTCGGCGGCGTGGTGGCCATGTTCGCGGCCATCGGCGTGCTGTTCATCCTGCCCTGGCTGGACACCTCGCGGGTGCGCTCGATGCGCTATCGCCCGACCATGAAGACGCTGTTCGTGATCTTCGTGATCGTGTGCCTGGGCCTGGGCTGGTGCGGCGCTCAGTTGCCGGACGCCCCGGTCGTGCCGGGCGCGGGCGAGGGCTTCATCCTGTTCGACGGGGCCATCAACAGCTACCTGTGGCTGACGCGCGTCCTGACCCTGTACTACTTCGCCTTCTTCCTGGTGCTGATGCCTCTGGTCGGCCTGAAGGAGACGCCCCTGCCGATCCCGGCATCCATCTCCGCGCCGGTGCTGCCCGGCGTCGAAGCCGAACAGAAGGGCTGAGCGCGATGATCTCCACGCTGTCCAAGCGCGTCGTCGCCGGCCTGTTCGCCGCCGTCGTCCTGGCGGGCGCCGGCTCGGCTTCGGCGGAAGGCGGGGCGCTGCACCCGCGCAACGTCAACTTCAGCTTCGAGGGTCCTTTCGGAACCTTCGACCAGGGCCAGCTCCAGCGCGGCTACCGGGTCTATGAGCAGGTCTGTTCGGCCTGCCATTCGATGACCCTGATGTCGTACCGGAACCTCGGTCAGGAAGGCGGCCCCTTCTTCGATGAGGACCACCCGAACCCCAACGACAACCCGTATGTGAAGGCCATCGCCGCCCAGATCGAGGTTCCGGACGTGGACACCGAGACCGGCGAAGCCATCACCCGTCCGGCCACGCCGGCGGATCGCTTCCGCAGCCCGTTCCCGAACGCGACGGCCGCGGCCTTCGCCAACGGCGGCGCCGCGCCGCCCGACCTGTCGGTGATCACCAAGGCCCGTCACGGCGGCGCCGAATACGTCTATTCGCTGCTGACCGGCTATCTCCAGCCGCCGGCGGAGCTGCGCATCGGCCCGGGCCAGCACTACAACGCCTATATGAGCGGCGACCTGGCGCCCTTCATGCCGGAAGGCTCCGATCATGTGCCGCCGGGCGGCTTCATCGCCATGGCTCCGCCCCTGACGGCGGGCGCGGTGACCTATGACGACGGCACGGAGGCCTCGGTCGATCAGATGGCCCAGGACGTCGCGGCCTTCCTGGCCTGGGCGGGCGACCCGCACCAGGTGGAGCGCAAGCGCACGGGTTTCGCGGTGCTGATCTATCTGCTGATCTTCGCTGTCATCACCTGGTTCAGCTACCGCCGGATCTGGCGCGACGTGGCCCATTAGGGTTCCGGCCAAGCCGCTATCCCCAATGCCCGGCCCCGCGCCGGGCATTGTCGTATCCGACGACGCTTGACTCTCGGACAAGAACTTTATACTGCAAAGTCTAAACGGGAGATCAGCCATGCGTCTCAAGTCCACGATCCTGGCCGCCGCGGCCGCCTTCGTCGCCGCGACGACGCCCCTGACGGCGTCGGCGCAGGAACAGCAGCCGGCCGGCAGCGAGGAGCAGCGCAACGCCATGGCGGCGTTGTCCTTCCTGGACGGGGAGTGGCGCGGCGAGGCGGCCGCCTATGGCCCCGGCGGGCGAATGACCTTCACCCAGACCGAGCGCGTCGGCCCCTTGCTGGGCGGTTCCGTCCGCGTGGTCGAGGGCAGGGGCTACGACGCCGCGGGCGAGACGGCCTTCAATGCGCTGGGCGTGATCTCGTGGGACGACGCGCAGGACCGCTATCGGTTCAGCGCCTGGGCCAACGGCCGGTCAGGCGACTATCTGTTCGAGCTGACCGAGGACGGCTTCATCTGGGAAGTGCCGGCGGGCCCCGGCGCCGTCGTCCGTTACACGGCGACGGTGCGGGACGGCGTCTGGCATGAGGCGGGCGTCTATATCCGCGAGGGCGGCCAGCCCATGCCCTTCATGGAGATGACGCTGCATCGGATCGGGGACAGCCCCTGGCCGGGCGCGGGCGCGGTTTCGCCGCGCTAGCCGAACCCCTCCGCGCCGAGCGCGCGGTAGGCGGCGGCGAGCCGCTGGACATCGGTGTCGAACCCGCCGGCCAGCCAGGCGTGATAGGCGTTCGCCGCCTGACGTTCGGGGGCGCCGCGCGTGAGGACGGCGGACATGGAATGGGCGGCGGCCACGCCGCTCATCAGGGCCTTGAGCACGCCGTGGGATGAGGCGGGATCGAGCTGGGCGGCGGCGTCGCCGATCAGCATCCAGCCCGGCCCCGCGGCCTGGACCGCGCGGCGCCACGCGACCTCGGCGCCGCGCGCGGGGCGGGCCTCCTCCAGGCCGGCGAGGGCGTCCGGCCGGAAATCGCGCGGCCGGATCCGTCCGTCGAAATCCAGCCGGACCCATTGATAGAGGCCATCGTCCACGCGGGCGATCCAGGTCCAGCCGGCGCTGTCGGCCTCGATCAGCGGGGCCTCGTCCCGGTCTGGACAGGCGCCCGAGGCGTAGCCGTAGCGCGCCAGCAGGACCGGGGAGCGCGCGACGACGCCCAGTCCGAGCCTGCGAGGGAGCCAGCGAGCGGGGCCGGTGGCGTCAACCGCCATCCGGACGGATGTCTCGCCGACGGCGACGACCCGGCTGTCGTCCAGCGCCGGCTCGCCGGCCGCTTCGCCCTGGCGCACCTCGGCGCCGGCGGCCCTGGCCCGATCCAGCAGCATGGCCTCGAAGGCGGCCCGCCGGACCTGGAAGCCAAGCCAGGAACCGGCCCCATCGGCGCCGAAGGGCTCGAAGCGGGGCGGGCCGCCCCAGGCGCTCCAGACGCCGGGGAAGCGGGCGCCGGTCACGGCCTCAAGCAGGTCCCGCGAGACGCCAAGCTGGCCGAGCAGGGGCTCGACGCCGGGGTGGAGCGCCTCGCCGGGCCTGTCGCGCGGCGTGGCCTCGCGCTCGATCAGCACGGTCTCAAGACCCGCCTGGGCGCAGGCGATGGCGCAGGCGGCGCCGGCGGGGCCGCCGCCGACGATCAGGACGTCAACGGCGCTCACGGGCCGCCCCCACCCGGCTTCGCCGCGCTCAGACCGCCTCCCCTGAACGGTAGGAAGAGAGCAGGCTGTCGTCGAAGCGCCAGTCGGCGTCGCCGCGCTGGACCAGAGCCAGACCATCGTTGACGTAGATGACGGCTTCTTCTTCGATCGTCAGCAGCACGCGCTTGAGGTCATCGGGATCGCGCAGTTCCTCGCCGGGGCGATAGAGGTGGAAACGATAGACGTGGTGGTCGCGCGGGAAGTTTGCGACGCCTTCTAGCCCCTCGACGATCGCGTCGTATTCGGCGCGATCGTGGCCCGTCAGCTTGCGCACCGACACGGCGCTCCAGGCGGCCTTGGCCTTGAGCACCTCGATGACAGGGGCCTCGGCGTCGGCGAAGTCCGGGTCGTGGATGCCCAACGCCCAGTAGGCGGTCTCCATGGCCATGACCCGGCGCTTGGTCTCATCGAGGTCGACCCGCGCGAGGAGGGCGGCCGTCATGGTTCCCGGCAGGGTGATGTAGTCGACGCGGTTGATGTCGGCGTAGGAAACGCGGCGGCCCTCGGGCGTCTCGACGATGCGCGGCCCGTTGACGCCGTCCCAGGGCATCGTGCGTCCGGCGATCTCGGCGATGCCGGTTTCCTGGTCGGTCAGGGGCACGATCGACGGCCACGGATAGAGGAAGCCCGGCGCGGACTTCAGCGGGGTGAAGTTGCGCGCGCTGTCGGGCGCGA
>CAZYFY010000016.1:0-60634 GCA_964647275.1 uncultured Brevundimonas sp. | reverse complement strand
AAGCCGTGCACCTTCAGCGACTTGGCGACGATATCGACTTCGGACTTGCGGTTGCAGAAGACGATGCCGTTCTTCACCTCGGAGCGTTCGATCAACATCCGCAGGGCCGTGCGTTTGGCCTTGGGATCTGACGACGCGATGGGGGCGACATACTGGGTGATGGTGTCGGCGGTCGTCGCCGGACGGGCGACCTCGATGCGGGTCGGGTCC
The DNA here is from genome assembly GCA_964647275.1 of uncultured Brevundimonas sp. Lineage (GTDB taxonomy): Bacteria > Pseudomonadota > Alphaproteobacteria > Caulobacterales > Caulobacteraceae > Brevundimonas. Next base: position 60,424 of record CAZYFY010000016.1, on the reverse strand, counting down.
TTGAGGAACTGGGTCGTTAACCGGGTGATCTCCGGCGGCATGGTGGCCGAGAAGAACAGGGTCTGGCGACGCGGCGGCGTCAGTTTGAAGATGCGCTCGATGTCGGGGATGAAGCCCATGTCGAGCATCCGGTCGGCCTCATCGACGACCATGATCTGAACGCCGGTCAGCAGAACCTTGCCGCGATCGAACAGGTCGAGCAGGCGGCCCGGCGTGGCGATCAGCACGTCCACGCCCTTGTCCAGCGCCGACACCTGGTCGCCCATGGAGACGCCGCCGATCAGCAGCGCCCAGCTCAGCTTGGTGCCCTTGGCGTATTTGGCGAAGCTCTCGGCAACCTGGTCGGCCAGTTCGCGCGTCGGGGCCAGAACCAGGGCGCGCGGCATGCGGGCTTTGGCAAATCCGTTGGCCAGGCGGTCGACCATCGGCAGGGTGAAGGCGGCGGTCTTGCCGGTGCCGGTCTGGGCGATGCCGAGGACATCGCGACCGGCGAGCGCCACCGGAATAGCCTGGGATTGGATGGGAGTGGCTTCGGTATAGCCGGTCTCGGACACGGCCTTCAGGGTCGAGGCCGACAGCCCGAGCTTGGTAAATTCAGTCATGGAATCCAGTTGGATAGGAAGGGATGCGACGCGACGACCCGCGGTTCGGGGCGCCATCGGTCGTTAGGCTTCGCGGAACCGCCCAGTCGGGGCGAACGGGCGGCGCGGATTCGCCTTCCTGTTCCGTGGTGCAGTGCAACATAGAGTTTTCGAGTGGAAAGTCAATGTTCGGTGGGGGCAGTGGTGAGCGGGCTGTAGGGAATGCTCCGATGTCCGCCGTCATCCCGGCCGGAGCCCGGAGGGCGGAGAGCCGGGACCTAAACGCGGGCGGGGCCATCGAGCTTGGGCCCCGGATCGGTGCCGCTGGCGCGGCTTGTCCGGGGTGACGGCAACTTGGGTGCGGCGGTGCGTCTGGACCTCGGGTCAAGCCCGAGGGTCACGAGGGAGCTAAACGTCCAGATCCTCCGCCGCAAACGCCGCGTGTTCCTGGATGTAGCGGAAGCGGAGTTCGGGTTTTTTGCCCATGAGGGTTTCGACGCGGTCGTCGATCTGGCCTTCGTGGCCGGGCTCCACCAGGACGCGGGCGAGGGTGCGCCGTTTGGGGTCCATGGTGGTTTCCTTGAGCTGGGATGGGTTCATTTCGCCCAGGCCCTTGAAGCGGCCGATCTCGGGCTTCTTGCCCTTGAAGACGGTGGCCAGAAGTTCGTCCTTGTGGGCGTCGTCGCGGGCGTATTCGGTCTTGCCCGAATGGCTGATGCGGTAGAGCGGCGGCAGGGCGAGGAACAGGTGACCGGCCTTCACCATTTCGGGCATGGCCCGATAGAAGAAGGTAATCAGGAGGGACGCGATGTGGGCGCCGTCGACGTCGGCATCGGTCATGATGACCACGCGCTCATAGCGCAGGTCTTCGAGCCGGAAGCGGCTGCCGGCCTGAACGCCCAAAGCCAGCATCAGGTCGGACAGCTCCTGGTTCTGACGCATCTTGTCGTCGGTGGCCGAGGCGATGTTCAGAATCTTGCCGCGCAGGGGAAGGATGGCCTGGGTGGCGCGATCGCGCGCCTGTTTGGCCGAGCCGCCGGCGCTGTCGCCCTCAACGATGAACAGTTCGGCCCCTTGCGCCGCGTTCTGGGTGCAGTCGGCCAGCTTGCCGGGGAGGCGCAGTTTCTTGGTGGCCGATGCGCGGGCGACCTCCTTGTCCTTGCGGCGCTTGAGGCGTTCCTCGGCCCGGTCGATGACGAAGGCGAGCAGGGCGTTGGCGCGAGCCGGGCTTTCGGTCAGCCAGTGGTCGAACGGATCGCGCAGGGCGTTTTCGACCAGGCGCTGGGCGTCTGATGAGGACAGGCGGTCCTTGGTCTGGCCCTGGAATTCGGGGTTCTTGATGAAAACCGAGACAAGGGCACCGGCAGCAGAGACAGTGTCTTCCGCCGTCAGGATGCCGGCGCGTTTCTCGCCGACCAGTTCGGCATAGGCCTTCAGCCCCTTGGACAGGGCGGCCCGGAAGCCGGCCTCGTGCGTGCCACCGTCCGGCGTGGGCACGGTGTTGCAGTAGGACTGGATGAAGCTGTCGTGGTCGCCAAAGCCGGCGGGGGACCAGGTGACAGCCCATTCTACGGCCCCGGCATCGCCCTTGCGCTCGATGCGTCCAAAGAAGGCGGGGGTGACGGTTTCCTGCTCGCCGATGCGCTCGGCCAGATAGTCGGCCAGGCCATTGGGGAAGTGGAAGGTGGCCTTGGGCGGTGTGTCGCCCGCGATCTCGGGATCACAGCGCCATTCAATGGTGACGCCCCGGAACAGATAGGCCTTGGAGCGGGCCATGCGGTACAGACGCGCCGGCTTGAAGGCGGCACCTTGGCCAAAAATCTGATCGTCGGGCTTGAAGCGGATGCGGGTGCCCTTGCGGCGCGACGGGCCCAGTGTCTCCAGCTTGCCGAGCGGCAGGCCGCGCGAGAACCGCTGCTGGTATTCGAAACCGTCGCGCCAGACCGTGGCCTCGAGATGTTCGGACAGGGCGTTGACCACCGAGACACCGACCCCGTGCAGACCGCCCGACGTCTCATAGGCCTTGCCCGAGAACTTGCCGCCGGAATGGAGCACGGTCATCACAACTTCCAGCGCCGACTTGTCCGGGTGGCGCGGGTGCGGATCGACGGGGATGCCGCGCCCGTCGTCGGTGACGGCCAGGAAGCCGTCGCGGTCGAGTTCGACCGTGATCGACTTGGCGTGGCGGGCGACCGCCTCGTCCATGGCGTTGTCGAGCACCTCTGCGAACAGGTGATGCAGGGCCCGCTCGTCGGTGCCGCCGATGTACATACCTGGACGCTTGCGGACGGGTTCAAGGCCTTCGAGCACCTCGATGGCGTCGGCACCGTAGTCGCCCGGCTTGGGTGCTGGCGTCGGGTCGGGGCGCGACAGGGCTTGCGGCTTCTCAGCCGGCGGGGTGGCCGGCTCGGCCTTCTTGGGCTCGTCAGGAGCAGGGGAGAAATCGAAAAGGTCGGCCATTGCGGCTCAGTCTAGCAGGGGATTCGGGCGGTTGGGTGCTATGGCGCGGTGAAAGATGTGGAGCAAGCTGCTAGAGCAGCGAGCATGAGCGACGATAACGAACGCCGGCGTATGGTGCGGCCACCCAGTGGCGGGACGGCGGCTGGCCGTGGCATGGGCCAGAAGATCAAGACGGCAGACAAGAAGAGCCTGTCCAGCCAACAATGGATCAAGCGGCAGCTGGCCGACAAATGGTCGGAGAAGGCGCGCGCCGAAGGCTGGCGCTCGCGCGCGGCTTTCAAGCTGATCGAGATGGACGAGAAGCTGCGGCTGATCCGGCCCGGCAGCCGGGTCATCGACCTGGGCTGTGCGCCCGGCGGCTGGGTTCAGGTGGCACTGAAACAGGGGGCGTCGTCGGTGGTGGGCGTGGACCTGTTGCCGGTCGATCCGATTCCCGGCGCGATCCTGATCCAGGCGGATTTCACCGATCCCGGTGTCGACCAACAGCTTATCGACGCGCTGGGCGGTGCCCCCGATCTGGTGTTGTCAGATATGGCACACAATACGGTCGGCCATCGTCAGACCGACCACCTAAAGATCATCGCCCTGATCGAGGCCGCGGCGGAGTTCGCGATCCGCACGCTCAAGCCGGGCGGGAGCTTCGTGACCAAGAACTTCCAGGGCGGCGACGCGGGCGGGGTTCTGGAGACGCTGCGGGCCGAGTTCCGCGAGGTGAAGTTCATCAAACCCGAAGCCAGCCGCAAAGGCTCGTCCGAGGTCTATCTGGCGGCGTTGGGTCGAAAATGATATACATTGAGCCGCGTGTATCTACATGAGGCGCTGATGGCCCGCGTATCGAAATGGGGAAACAGTCTGGCGGTGCGTTTGCCCGCCGCGCTCGGCTTTGAGGAAGGCCAGGAGGTCTTCGTGCGCAAGGGCGAGGCCGGTGAGGTTGTGGTGTCCGCCGAGAAGGATCCTGAGGCGGAAGCGAAGGCCCTGGCCCGGAAGAAGGCGGCGATCGCCAAGTTGGGGGAACTGAATTGGACGCTGCCCGACGACTACAAGTTTGATCGTGAAGAGCTGCATGACCGGTCGCGCCTTCGCTGACACCAATGTGGTTATCTATGCCACGTTGCAGGCCGACCCCAGCAGGTCGGAACTTGCGCGCTCCACGCTTCTCGCGACGCACGTCATCAGCGTGCAGGTGCTCAACGAATTCGTATCGGCGGCGATTGGAAAGCTGAAGCGGCCATGGACCGAGGTCGATGCCGCTCTCGCCTATATTGAGAAGTCAGGCTTTGAGGTCGTTTCTCTGACGCCGGACATTCATGATCGGGCAGTCGAAATAGCTCGGCGCGACCACTTCCACATCTACGACGCCTGCATCATCGCCGCCGCCATTGAGGCGGAGTGCGACACGCTGTGGAGCGAGGACCTGCAGGCGGGGCGGCGGTTCGGCAGGCTGACGGTCCGAAATCCGTTCGAGGGCCTGTGAGCGAGGCCGATGTCCGCGAGGCCTTTCGCCAGCAGGCCGGGGTCTGCCGGGGTCTGGATTCGCCATTTACGGCCAAGGTGTGTGAGCTGATTGCGGGCCGTCTGACGGACGAGGGTCGGGTCGGAACGAGGGTCCTGACTTGGGCGGGTGACCCCAGGGCCAATGCCGATGCGCTGCCTTTGAGGCTCTGTGGGGCGCTGCACGCTTTGGCGCGGGACGGCGGACCAAACGCCGGTGTCTGGCCGCCGCAGGCGACGCCGGATGACGATACCCTCTGGGCCGCGATTGAGGTGACGTTCGCCGCAGAGCCCGACTTTGTCGTCGACTGGCTGAGGTCGCCGCCGCAGACCAATGAGGTGGGACGCTCGGCACCGCTGATGGCGAGTTTGCTGGTGCTGGCGGACCGGTTTGGATTGCCGTTCGAGCTGTTTGAGCTGGGGTCGAGCGCGGGGCTGAACCTCAATCTGGACCGATATGGATTTGAGTTGGGCGGGGTGTCGGCGGGCGATTCGGTATCGGCGGTCCGAAATGCCCCGAGTTGGACCGGCGAGGTCCCCCCATCGGGCCGCGTCGACGTCGTTGGGCGGCAGGGTGTTGACCTCAATCCGCTCGATCCGACCAAGCCGGAAACGGCGCGGCGGCTGACGGCCTTCGTCTGGGCGGATCAGCGCGAACGTCTGGAGCGACTGGAGGCGGCCCTGAAGATCGCGCGGGCGTATCCGCCTGATCTGACGGCCGAGGATGGAGCGGCCTGGCTGGAGCGGGTGCTGACCGTCGCGCCGGTCGCCGGCGTGTGCCGGGTGGTGATGCACACCATCGTCCTTCAGTATTTCCCACCGGAAGGACAGGTGCGGGTGCGGGCGCACCTGGAGACGGTCGGGGCGCAGGCCACCGACAAGGCTCCGCTGGCCTGGCTGGCCTATGAGGCGGCGTCGGCCCCCGATGCCGAAGGACGACGCTGGGCCGATCTGAGCCTGACCACCTGGCCAGGCGGGACGACGCAGATCCTGGCACGCGGGCATCCGCACGGCTTTGCCCTGGAGTGGTTTGGCGCGCCGACTTGAGGTCGGTTGGCGACCTCGCCTATGTCTTTCTGAGGTAGCGCGCGGCGAGTGTTGGCAGGACGATCAGGGTCAGCAGGGTGGCCGAGGTCAGGCCACCGATGACGACGGTGGCCAGCGGTTTCTGCACCTCGGCACCGGGGCCGTAGGCAAACGCCATCGGCACGAAGCCGAGGACGGCGACCAGGGCGGTGGTCAGAACCGCGCGCAGACGGCTGACGGCACCATCGAGAGCAGCTTCGGGAGGCGAGAGGCCATCCTGAAGGCGCTGGCGGATCGCCTGCATCAGGACCAGACCATTGAGCGTGGCGACGCCCGAGACGGCGATGAAGCCGACCGCAGCCGAGATCGACAGGGGCATCCCGCGCAAGGCCAGGGTCAGGGCACCGCCGACCAGGGCCAGTGGTACGCCTGCGAAGACCAGAGCGGCGTCCTTCCAGCTCCGCAGCGCCATCCACAACAGGGCACCGATGGTCAGGAAGACGATGGGGACGATGAGGGCCAGACGCTGGGAGGCACGCCGGAGGTTCTCGAACTGACCGCCCCATTCGATCCAACCGGAGGGCGGCGGGGTGACCTCGGCGGCGATACGGCTTTGCGCCTCTGTGACGAAGCCACCCAGGTCGCGATCGCGGACATTGACCTGAACGATCATGCGGCGCTTGCCGTTGGATCGGCTGATCTGGTTCGGGCCTTCCGCCGTGTCGAAGCGGGCGACCGAGGACAGGGGCACGGTCGGGGCACCGGCCTCGGCGGTTTCGGAGACGACGGGCAGCTGGGTCAGGATGACGGGGTCGTTCCTGAGGTCGTCGCCCAGACGGACCACCACATCGAAGCGGCGGTCGCCCTCATAGACCTGACCGGCGGCACGGCCGCCCAGACCGATGGCCAGGGCATCGGCGGCGTCCGAGGCATGGACGCCGAGCGAGGCGGCGGCGGTGCGATCGACGCTGGCCGTCAGGGTCGGCTGGCCCGAAACCTGTTCGACGCGAACGTCGGCGGCACCGGGGATGGTGTTGAGGACGGCGGCGACCTGCTGGGCTGTTCGTTCCATCTCGGGGAAATCGTCGCCATAGATCATCACCGCGACGTCAGAGCGGACCCCGGCGATCAGCTCATTGAAGCGCATCTCGATGGGTTGGGTGTACTCGTAGTTCTGGCCGATCAGGCCGCTGAGGCTGTCCTCCAGCGTGGCGGTCAGCTCGTCGGAGGTCATGCGCGGATCGGGCCATTCGGAGCGGTCACTGAGTATGACGAAGGTGTCCGAGATGGACGGCGGCATGGGATCGGACGCGACCTCGGCGGTGCCGGTACGGGCGAAGACGCGTTCGACCTGGGGCAGGGCGAGAAGCGCCTGTTCGACCTGGGCCTGCATGGCCTGGGACTGTTCCAGCGAGGTCGACGGCACGCGGATGGCCTGGACGAGGCGGTCGCCCTCATCGAGCTGGGGCACGAACTCGCGACCGAGGGTGGCAAAGGTGAGGCCGCCGACGGCGACGGCGATCAGGGCGCCGATGATGACTACGCGGTGATGGCCGAGCGCCCATTTCAGGAGCGGCTGATAGCGCGCCTGGGCGAAGCGGGTCATGCGGGTTTCGTCGTGGTCAGCCTTGGGCTCCTTGACCAGCAGCGCGGCCATGGCGGGGACGAAGGTGAACGACAGGATGAAGGCGCCGAGCAAGGCGAACATGACTGTTCCGGCCATGGGGCCGAACATCTTGCCTTCGACCCCCTCGAACATGAGGAGCGGGGCATAGACCAGGAGGATGATGGCCTGGCCGAAGGCGGCGGGGCGGACCATCTCGCGCGCGGCGGAGGCGGCGACGCCGAGGCGTTCGGAGGCGGTGAGGGGGCGGTCCTTTTCCTGGCGGGCGAGGCCGAGGCGTCGCAACGTGTTCTCGATCACCACCACGGCACCGTCGACGATGAGGCCGAAGTCCAGCGCGCCCAGGCTGAGCAGGTTGGCCGAGATGTTGAACCGGTTCATGGCCGTGGCCGCGAACAGGAAGCTGAGCGGGATGACCAGGGCGGTGATCAGGGCGGCGCGCACGTTCCCGAGGGCCAGGAACAGCACGAGGATGACCAGGCCGGCACCCATGGCCAGGTTGTGCTCAACCGTGCGGATGGTGGCGTCGACCAGTTCGGTGCGGTCCAGCTCGGGGCGGATGACGACGCCGGGCGGCAGGCTGGCGGAGATTGCCTCGATGCGTTGGCCGACGCGATGGGCGACCTCGCGCGAGTTCTCGCCCTGGAGCATGAGGGCGGTGCCGATGACGGTCTCGCGGCCATCCGCTGACGCTGAGCCGAGGCGCGGGGCGCGGCCGGTTTCGACCGTGGCCACGTCCGAGACGCGAATGACCTGGCCGCCGCGATTGAGGATGGGGGTGGCGGCCAACTCTTCCAAGGTGCGGATGCGGGCGTCGGCGCGCACGACATAGGCCTCGCCGGCGCGATTGACGTAGCCGGCACCGGCGATGCGGTTGGCGTGTTCGAGCGCCTCGACCAGCTGATTGAGGCCGACATCATAGGCGGCCAGACGGGCCGGATCGGGATGGACGGCGTATTCCTTGACGTAGCCGCCCAGCACATCGACGCCTGCGACGCCGGGCACGGTGAGCAGCTGGGGCCGGACGATCCAGTCCTGAACCGTGCGCAGATAGGTGGCTTTTTCGGCGTCGGTGACGAGGGTTTCCCCCTCGGGGGTGACATAGGGGACGCCAGCCTCAGCGGCCTCGCCTTCAAGCGCGAGGGTCCAGATGTAGACCTCGCCCAGCCCCGTCACGACCGGACCCATCGAGGGCTTCAGGCCTTCGGGCAGGTCCTCGCGCGAGGCCTGGATGCGTTCGTTGACCAGGCTACGGGCGAAATAGATGTCGGTGCTGTCGGTGAAGACGGCCGTGATCTGGGAAAAGCCGTGGCGCGACAGGGACCGCGTCTCGGTCAGGCCGGGCAGGCCGGCCAGGGCCGTTTCGAGCGGGAAGGTGACCTGACGCTCGACCTCCTCGGGACCGAGGGCGGGGGCGACGGTAGTGATCTGGACCTGCCGGTTGGTGATGTCGGGCACGGCGTCGATCGGCAGCTTGATCAGCTGGGTGAAGCCGAAGATGGCGAAGATCGCCGCCAGGGCGACGATCAGCCAGCGGAAGCGCACGGAGGCGTCAATGATGTGACCGAGCATCTTAGTGCGCATGCTCCGCTTCGCCCCGACCGAGTTCGGCCTTGAGCAGGAAGGCACCGGCACCGGCGATGCGTTCATCGCCATTCAGCCCCGAGATAATCTCGATAGACCCGCCAGAGGTGGCACCCGTTACAACCGGCACGGCCCGGAAGCCTTCACCGGCGAAAACAAAGACCGAGGGGACGCCATCGACATTCTGGACGGCATCGAGCGGCACCGTGAGCGCGCCGTCGCGCGTTCCCGACGTCAAACGGGCCGAGACAACCGTGCCGACCGCCGGCAGGGCACCGGTGGCGCGAGCACGCACGACGACGACTCCGGCCTCATTGACCGGGGCGATGGCGATGATGGTCGCTGTGATCGGGTCGCTCCCCGGCACGCTGGCGCGCAGGGTGGTTCCAACACGCAGTTGACCGGCGGCCTGGGGCGGGGCCTCGAAGGACAGCTCGGTACGCCGGGCGTCGGAGACGGTGGCGACCTGCTGCGCCTCTTCGTGGAGGAACTGGCCGGGCGTGACGCTGACGGCGGTGACGATACCGCCGATAGGGGTGCGTACAGCGACGCGACCGTCCGCAGCGGGCGCGCCATAGGTGCGCAGGCGGGCCTGGGCGGCGCGCAGATCGGCTTCGGCCTGACGGGCCTGGGCGATGGTGACTTCCAGACGGGATTCGGCGATCCAGCCTTGATCGAACAGGGACTGGTCACGGCGTTCAGCGGCCTGGGCGGCGTCGACGGCGGCAGAGGCCGCATCGAAATCCGAGCGCGAGGCGGCCCCGTCGGGACTACGGATGGTCGCCAGGACGGAACCGGGACTGACCCGGTCGCCGGGGCCGACATTCACGGCGACGACGACGCCGGCCAGCGGCGAATCGACGGCGGCCTCGGCCCCCGGGATGAGCGAGACACGGCCCGGCAGGGTCAGCTCGCCGCCACCCCCGCGGCTGACGCCGGTGAGGGTGATTCCGAGCGTCTCGGCCCGATCTGCGGTGAGGGCGACGAAGCCGTCACCTTCCGCTTCGACGTGCTCGCCTTCTTCAGCGTGTTCGCCCTCTTCGGCGTGGGTGTCGGCAGGAGCGGCGGTCAGGCGTGCGAGGCCGAAGCCGCCGGCGGCAGCGATGAGCAGGGCAGCTGTGCCGCCGACAAGCAGGCGCTTGTTAAGCCCGCGACCGCCGGACGAATCCGGACGGTGATTCAAGAATGACATTTCAGGTGTCCCATGAGCGTGATTGACGATGGAGCGCGCAGGTGCGCGCCGACCGTCAGGCTCTGGGCGGGCGGATCAGACCGTCGAGGTTGGCAGACCCAGGATCATCGCCGGTCGCCATGTGCAGGCGGGTTGGGTCTGACCACAGGGCAGGTGACCCCGCTTCAGCGGCGAGCAGGGCTCCCGGTGAATGACAATGGCCGTGGTTGCAGTGGTGAAACTGTTCGCTGGCGTCGTGGCCGTCGTCGACAGGGTTGGCTCCGCTATCGATATCCACGCTGCTCTGGGCAACCGGTTCGTCGATGCAGACGATGTCGGTCATAGAACCCACCACAAACAGGCTCAGCACCAGCGCGAAGAGCGCCGAAAGCACCGAGGAGTGGCGGGAGCTGCGGGTCACGGTCGTCCGATACCACAACAGATCGCCCACGCCTATCCAGCGGGGTGCTGCGTCCATTGAGGCTCCCTGTCCAGAGCTGGGGCCACGGCACCTAACTTCCCTTGCGTCACGTTGCTTATCGTCAGGCACTTGCGTAGCGTGACGCAAACGCCCGTTGTCAGAGGCGTCAATCAAGGTTGAGTGACGGAGGAGGGGCCATGCAGGGCCTGATGCAGGACTGGCCGCTGACGGTCGACAAGATCCTGGACCATGCGAAGAACTGGCATCCCCACCGTGAGGTGGTGACGCGCTCGGTCGAGGGCCCGATCGTGCGGACGACCTATGGTGAAATCCATGACCGCGCCAAGCAGGTGTCAAATGCCCTCAAGGGCTGGGGTATCGGGGTCGGGGACCGCGTCGCGACCCTGGCCTGGAACACCGGTCGTCACATGGAAGTCTGGTACGGCGTCATGGGTATCGGCGCGGTGTGCCACACCCTGAACCCGCGTCTGTTCCCCGAACAGCTGATCTACATCATCAACCACGCCGAAGATAAGATCATCTTCACGGACCTGACGTTTGTGCCTTTGCTGGAAGCCATTTTGGCGCATTGCCCGACGGTCGAGCGCGTCGTGGTGATGACCGACGAATGGACCATGCCCGCGACCAAGTTGCCGAACGCGGAATGCTACGAGCAGGTGGTGGGCGAGCAGTCGACCCAGTGCGACTGGGGCAATTTCGACGAGAATACCGCTGCGGGCCTTTGCTATACGTCGGGAACGACCGGAAACCCCAAGGGGGTGCTGTATTCCCACCGGTCGAACTTCCTGCACACCCTGATCACCATGCAGGCGACGATCATGGCCGCGACGCCGGCGGATGTGATCCTGCCTGTGGTGCCGATGTTCCACGCCAATGCCTGGGGGATCGCCTTCTCGGCACCGGCCGCCGGGTCAAAGCTGGTCATGCCGGGAGCGCAGATGGACGGGGCGTCCATCTATGAGCTGCTGGAAACCGAAAAGGTCACTTTCTCTGCCGCCGTGCCGACCGTCTGGCAGGGCCTGCTCGGCTATATGCGCGAGAATAATCTGAAGCTGTCGACGGTGAAGAAGGTGCTGATCGGCGGCTCAGCCGTGCCCGAGAGCCTGATCCGGGCCTTCCACGACGAGTTCGGGGTTGAGGTCTTCCAGGGCTGGGGCATGACGGAGACGTCCCCGGTGGGCACCCTGTCGCGCCTGACGCCGGAACTGGCCGCCCTGCCTTACGATGAAGGCATGAAGTGGCGGATCAAACAGGGCATGCCGCCGCTGGGCGTTGAGTTGACCCTGAAGAACTACGCCGGTCAGGAAATGCCGCACGACGGGACGACCTACGGTCGCCTGATGGTCAAGGGGCCGACGATTTCCGGTGCCTATTTCAAAGGTGAGGGGGGCGAGATTCTCGACAACGAAGGCTTCTTCGACACCGGCGACGTGGCCACCATCGACACCTATGGCTTCATGCAGATCACCGACCGCGCCAAGGATGTGATCAAGTCCGGCGGTGAGTGGATTTCGTCGATCGATATCGAAAACATCGCCGTGGGCCATCCCAAGGTCGAACTGGCGGCGGTGATCGGGGTTCCGCATCCGAAATGGGACGAGCGACCGCTGCTGGTGCTCAAGCTCAAGCCGGGTCAGAGCGGCGAGCCGCAAGAGTTCCTGGACTTCCTGCAAGGCAAGATCGCCAAATGGTGGATGCCGGACGCGGTGGCCTTCGTCGACGACATCCCGCTGGGTGCGACCGGCAAGATCGACAAAAAGGTGGTGCGCGAGCAGTTCAAGGATTATCGGCTGCCCGCAGCCTGATCGCCTCCAGTCAATTGGGGCTCTGAGTCGATCCCTCAGGCCCCGGATATTTTTCGATGAGCGATACCGCACCGCGTAAGCGTTCCACGGCAAGCCTGACGCGGCTGGCCCTTTCGCGCGTCCGCAAGGGCGTGGCGTATGATGACATCGCCCAAACCGTCTACGACAACGGCGGACTGGACAGCCGCTACATCACCATGACCGTGATGTCGGCGGCCATTGCGGTGCTTGGGCTCATGCTCAACTCGCCGGCAGTGGTCATCGGGGCCATGTTGGTCTCGCCGATGATGGGCCCCATCGTGGCCCTGGGCTTCTCAATTGCCCTGCTCGATCTCGACGAGATGCAGCGGGCGGTGAAGGCCATCGCAGTCGGGGTCGGCGTGGCGTTGCTGGTGGCGATTATCCTGACGGCAGTGTCGCCGCTCAAGGAGCCGACCAGCGAGATTCTGGCGCGGACGCGACCGAACTTTTTCGACCTGTTGATCGCCGTCTTCTCCGGCCTGGCCGGGGCCTATGGTGTCATCCGCCAACGGGGGGACACAGTCATTGGCGTGGCCATCGCCACAGCGTTGATGCCGCCTATTGCGACTGTTGGCTTCGGCCTGGGGACCGGGGACCTGCATATCGCCGGCGGGGCCTTCTATCTGTTCCTGACCAACCTGGTTGCCATTGCCCTGGCGGCGACCCTGACCGCCGGGCTGTTTGGCTTCAGGCCAAAGCTGGCGACGGCCGGAGGCCGCTGGCGCGGTATCGCCGTGGTCGCCGTCCTGCTCTTGATGAGCGCGCCGCTGGCGTTGTCCCTGCGCGCCATCGCCCAGGAGAGCCGGGTCAGCGCCGAGACGCGACTGGCCGTGGAAGAAATCTTCAAGGGTGCAGATTCCCGTATCACCCAGCTGGAAACGCGCTCAGACGGCGAAGAAGTGACGGTGTCAGTGCTGGTCAGCACGCGCGAGATTGTGCCGACGGCCCAGTCTCAGCTGACCAATTGGCTGGAAGCGGCGCTGCATTTGCCGGTTCAGGTCACGCTCGATCAGATCGCCGTGGCGGACCCCGAGGCGTCCGCTCGCGCCCTGCAGGCCAATCAGGCGACACCCGACCCGGCCACGCAAATGCGCAATCGCTTGATCGAAGCCGTGCCGTTTGAAACCGAAGCCGTCCTGTACGACGGGTCGCAGCGGATCGCCGTCATACAGCCGCGCCGGAATTCCGGTCTGGATCTGCGCGGAACGGTGGCGCTGGAGCGTGGGCTCAGCGCGCGGTTCCCGGACATCGCCGTGCGGGTCATCCCGCCGTTGCAAAGGCTGGAGCCGGTGGACCTTGGGGATCCGGCGTCGCGCGGTCTGGCCGTCTGGGCACTGGCGCGCTGGCGGGCCGAGCCGATGGTCGGCATTTGCAGTCCCGCGCCGGCACCGGACCCGGCCGAGGGCGAAGAGCGCGGCCCCGACGCGGGTGAGAGCTTCCTGGCCGAACTGACGGCGGCGGGGGTTACGTCCGAAGCGTCGTCCAGCCTTTGCCAGCGCGGCGACAGCAATCGAGCGAGAATCGCTCTGGCTGAATAGGGGCCGGCTCTTGAGGCCGGTGAGAGGAAAGCTGAGGGTCAGGCATGGCTAGTTCTCCCACATTGTCGCCCTTGCGCTGGTTGGCCGCGCTGATCGGAGCTGCGTCTACGTTGGTGGTCCTGTTCGCCGCCATGGGATCCGACATCGGCTGGATCAGTTTTGACACGGCCGTAGGGTTCCTGATCCAGCCGGTGGCCTGGTGGCTGTCGATTCTGGGCACCGTCCTGGGTCTGGTGCTCGCCGTCCTGTCGTTACGGAATCTTCGCCGGGCGTGGCCCTGGCTGCTGGCGGGACTGGTTCTGCCCGCAGCCACGTTTGCCGGAATTTTGACGGTCCAGCTGCGCGCCGACAGCCTTCCTCCCATCCATGAGACGGCGACGGACTGGAGCCGACCTCTGGGGTTCAGTCATCTCATTCGGACGGCCCGCGGCGACCAGGCGTGGCCGGTTACGGCTGACCCGGTGGTCAGCGGGTCGATCGGCGATGTCCGCCCTGCCTGGGCTGCCTGGGCGGGCCGACCGGTTGCCGAAATCAATGGTGAAGTCTGTCCGCAGGCCCGCACGGTGCCGCGACTGGTTGAACCGGAAGCCGTGATCGCCGCGCTGGAGGCTGAAGGGGTTGTCGTGATCGGCGAAAGCCCATGGCGCGTCGAAGGAACCCAGCGGAGCAACTTCTTTGGCCGTGCTCGTGACGTTGTCGTTCGGATCGAGCCGGGGGCAACCGATATTCGCGTGGTTGAGCGGATCGGCCTGACCGATCTGGGCGATACCTGTGGCCTGGCTGCAAGGGTGATGGCGCGTCTTTCCGAATAGGGTCATCACGGCTTGTTGCCGGTCAGCCCGGCGTGCCAGATGCCTACCGGGGGTTGTCGTATCTCGGGGGTATTTTGTGTCTGACAACAACGACCATGCGAATGGGGCGCCGGGGGTCGCCGTGCCTGTTACCCAGGCCGCCGCAGGTGGAGGCTCCGGCGACATCTGGGACGCCCCGATGGGTGACGCCGCCCAGGCGGCAGGCGCTGGCGGGCAGTCGATTGCCTTTTCCACGACCCTGAGAACCCGGGACTTCTTCAAAATAAGCCTGATCAATGGCTTGCTGAATATTGTGACCCTGACGCTGTATCGGTTCTGGGGAAAGACCGAGGTGCGCCGCCGGGTCTGGCGTAGCGTGCGGGTGAACGACGAAGCGTTCGAATACACGGGTCGGGGCAAGGAACTGTTCTTCGGATTCCTGCTGGCGTCGGTGATGCTGGGCGTGCCGTTCCTGACGTTCGTCTTTGCGGTTCAATTTCTGGATGAACGGTTCAGCTTGCTGCTGTTGCCGCTGTACCTCTTTGGCTTCTGGCTATGGGGTTTCGGCATGTACACCGCGTTTCGGTACATGGCCAGTCGGACGACGTGGCGCGGCATCCGCTTCGTTCTGTTCGGCTCAGCTCCGACCTACGGCCTGATGTGGATGGGAATGCAGATTGCGAACGGCATGACCTTCGGCTGGACCCAGCCTGTGTTCGAGCGACTTCTGGCCGAGCAGGTCTGGAACCACATGCGTTTCGGTGACCGACCCTTTCGCTGGAACCAGACGCGATCAGAATCGGAGGGCCTGTACGGTCCGTTTGCCTTGGGTTGGTTCGGGACTCTCGGTCTGTTCATCCTGGCGATCATCGGGTTTGTCGCCGTGGCGGCGGCGAGCGGGGATGTCTGGACCAATTTCGCGCATGAGATGGCACAGCAGGCCGAGGCCAGCGATCCGGCCAAGGCTGGGCCCGTGCCAATGACGGTGTGGGTGCTGCTGGCGTTCTACGGCACCTTGCTGTTGCTTTTGCCGTTCATTGCGCTGGTGTGGTCGCCCTATCATGCTGCGGTGCTGCGCTCAGTCACCGCCGGTATCAGCCTGGATGATGCCCGTTTCGACATGCGGGCAGGGGCCTTGTCCCTGTGGTGGCTGACCTGCACGAACATTGTGATTCTCGTCCTCAGTCTGGGATTGCTGATGCCGCTGATACAGGCGCGCACTGCGAAGTATCTGGTCACACGGATGCGTTCGACGGGAACGGCCCGCCTGGATGAGGCACATCAGGCCCCGCCGGGGCCGCGCACGGCCGAAGGACTGGCCGATGCCTTTGGCTTCTCGCTGATCTAGGGGTCAGACATGCAAGGTCGCTTTTACGACGGGACCGACGCCACCTCGCATGCGGCCGAGGTGCGGTTCGACGGCTCAACCCTGGTGATTGAAGCCGCCGGCCAGACGCATGCCTGGCCTGCATCTGAACTGGCGGTGGACATCGACCGGGATCAAGCGCGCGTGTCGCGCCGCCGCTCGGACGCCCGACTGGTCCTGGCAACGTCTGATTGGCGACAGCTGGCAGCCGGGCAGCGTCAGGTTCGGCGCCATTCTGCCGCCGGTGGCGGAGCACTCGTCATCGGCCTGGTGGTCGCGGCGGTGGCAACGGCACTGCTGGTCTTTGTCGGCATTCCGATGGCCTCTGGGCCGTTGGCGCGCGCCACCCCGATCGACTACGAGGCTCGCATGGGCGAGAACTACAACGCCCAGCTTTCTGGTATTTTTCCGACCTGTGAAGGGGAGGCGGGCCAGGCCGCCCTCCAGCGGCTGGCGGATCAACTGGCCGCACAGACTCAATCGCCTTTCCCGATCCAGGCACGGGCCGTTCACGCGCCGATGATCAATGCCTTCGCCTTGCCTGGCGGTCATGTTCTGGTGACAGGCGATCTGATCGAAGCCGCTGAGACGCCGGATGAAGTGGCCGGTGTACTGGCCCACGAGATTGCCCACGTCGAACGCCGCCACGTCATGCAAGGCGTGTGGCGCAGCCTCGGGGCCGGCATGCTGCTGGATCTCGTCGTCGGGGGCGGGACCGGCGCGGGACAGCAGGCTGTGCTTCTGGCCGGTCAGGCCTCTGAGCTCAGCTTTGGCCGAGCGGCTGAAACAGAGGCGGACGAGTATGGTCGCGCCTATCTGCATGCGGCGGGGATGTCTTCGCGCGGCATGGGTGACTTCTTCGAGCGTATGGCGGAGGAGGAAATGGAAGCACCGGAACAGGTCGACGAAATCTCAGAATGGTGGATGACCCATCCCAATACGGACCGTCGCATCGCGGCGGCTCGCGCGGCGGAGCGCGAGGGGGCACCGGCCATGAACGACGCGGATTGGCAGGCCCTGCGTCGCGCCTGTGCGTCAGACCAGACTGAATCGACTGGCCAGCCCTGGGAGATCCGCATTCCCGGTCGGCGTCCCCCGAACGATCCCATGCCGGGACAGCCGGATGAGGTGGGCAAGGACTGATAGGCTGGCCGCCGGCCAGAGGCGTTTGTCGACCGCAGCGTAGAGAACCGGGACGATCTCCGCGATGGATTGATCCCCCGCCTCGAGTCGGGCCACGATCTGGGCCTCGCGGGCAAGCCGGTGATCCCGGTACGCGACCAGAAACGGCGCGACGTCGGTGATGGGCGGGCCGTGGGTCGGCCACAGGGTCGCAAACCCACCCCGACGGACCCGCTCCAGACTATCGAGATAGGCGTCCATGTCCCCGTCGGGGGGGATCACCACCGTCGTTGACCAGCCCATGATGTGATCGCCGCAGAACAGGGCGTTCTGTTCAGGCATGGCGAACGCCAGATGGTTGGAGGCATGCCCCGGCGTGGCCAGGGCCTCCAGCGTCCAGCCGGGCCCTTCGATCCGTTCTCCGTCCGTCAGGATCTGATCGGGGCTGAAGCCCAGATCGAAGCCTTCTTCTCCGGTATCCGCCAGGTCCTGACCGAGGCTCGGCGGCTCGGCGGCGAGGATGGGGACGCCGCCCAGGGCATCCGCCAGGGGCCGGGCCAGCGGGGCATGATCGGCGTGGGTATGGGTCACCAGAATGTGGCTGACCGTTTCGCCTTCCAGGGCCGTCAGAAGGGCCGCGAGGTGCGTCTCCAGCAGAGGGCCGGGGTCAATGACCGCAACCGTCCCATCGCCGACGATATAGGTCCCCGTGCCCGTGAAGGTGAACGGGCCGGGGTTCTCGGCCACCACGCGGCGGATCTGCGGAGCGACGGCATCGCAGCGGCCATAGGCAAATTCAAATTCGCGGACAAACGGGATCACGATCTCACTCGGCAAGAGGCTTGCGTTCACACCTCGTAAACCTTTGGAGATCGCCGGTCATGGCCCTTGCAGCCGCCCTTGCTGTTTCAAATCGGCTCCAACGCATCGCCGCCGCCCTGTTGTGTCTCATGGCGGCACAGGTCTTTGCGGTCGCTTCATGCACGCCTGAGCCGGCTCCCTACTCGGTGCGCGTGGCCGTTTCGGACTAGGTGAACAGCCCTGCCAGATCGTAGCCGGCATTTCGGCCTGCAGCCAGAATCTCGTCGACCGGTCGACCGCGTTGAACCTCAGCCAGAGCCCAGGTTGCCGCCGATCTCATGCCCGAGCGGCAGAAGGCATGGGCACGCTCCCCCGAACCCAATACCTCCGCCATGACCTCAACGGCATCCTGAGTCGGGCGTCCCTGAAAGGGGCGGGCGACGAAACGGATGCCGACAGCCTCGGCGGCGGCGGTCATCTCGGCCAGGGTCGGCTGTCCCGGCTCCTCATGGTCGGGACGATTGCAGATGAGCACGGTGACCCCGTCTGCGGCCAGGTCGGCAAGCTGGCCCGGCGCAACCTGACCCGAAACCGAGACGCGATCGTCGAGAAACCGTCTCACTGTTCGCGCCGAACCCGGATGGCCGGAGCATCACCGACATTCAGGAAAAAGCTGCCGAGGGCCGCGCGCCGAACAACGGCCGGTTCGCCCGCACGGGGCCGGCCCCACATGCGCCCGTCGATCTGTCGCCAGATGGAGCCGTCCTCCATGACGAAGACCCACTCGCCCTGGCGGGCCTCGCGGGCGGAGCGCACGACATAGGAAACGTTGTCGATCACCTCTTCTTCGCCCTCGCGAGCGCCGCCAAAGATATCGAGGCTGGGCACCGAGAAACCGAACAGGCTGCGCCGCGTCTCCTGCATCTGGGCGCGATCCAGCACGACGACGTCGCCGGAACGCTCAGCGTTGTCGAGGGCGGCGGCAGCGGCATCATAGCAAGCCAGACGTAGTCCGGGATCAGACTGGGCACGGCAGGCCGCGAGCTGTTCCAGGACCGGAGCCCGCTGATCGTCCTGGGCCAGTGCCGTCCCTGCGGAAACGGCCATCAAGACGCCGGCCAAAAACCACTGCTTCATCGGGGTGCTCCTTACGCGCCTGGATCGGCCTACCATATTCGCGCGGCTCGCGAGCCATGCAATGACCATTCAATGGTCGCGCGAAAAAACGAGCTGTCGCACGGTTGTCGCACCTGTGGCGAGATTGCGACACGCGCCAGCAGATCAAGGCAAAACCTGGCATTCATGTTGACCAGACTCGCCGCAGAATCGTAACTGAAACAATCCCGCCAGGTGTCCGCCTGTTGGGTTGCAAATCGCTTAGGCGGGGGGAGGGTCGTCATCCGACGGACTTCGACGCCGGGCTCAGGAGGTAGACCTTTGAAGATTCAAACCGTTCGTGAGCGCCTTTTGGCCTCGACGATGATTGCAGGCGTTGCCGTGTCGGCCTTTGCCGCCACGCCGGCTCTGGCCCAAAGCCAGCCGGACGAAGTCGCCGAAATCGTCATCACCGGTTCGCGCATTCCGCAGCCGAACCTTGTGACCACCAGCCCGGTGACCCAGGTCACGGGCGAGGACATCGACGTTGCGGGCGTGACCCGCGTCGAGGACCTGGTCAATCAGCTGCCGCAGGCCTTTGCGGCGCAAAACTCGACGGTTGTGAACGGGGCCACCGGCACCGCGACAGTGTCGCTGCGTAACCTTGGTGCTGATCGTACCCTGGTGCTGGTCGATGGTCGCCGTATCGGTTACGGCTCGCCGAACGATGCCGCCGCCGACCTGAACCAGATCCCCGGCCAGCTGGTCGAGCGGGTTGAAGTTCTGACCGGTGGTGCCTCGGCCGTTTACGGCTCGGACGCGCTGGCCGGCGTCGTGAACTTCATCATGCGCCGGAACTTCGAAGGCGTTCAGCTGGACATGCAGTACGGCTTCTTCCAGCACAACAATGACTTTGACGGCCCGGGCGGCGTCCGCGCTGCGGTTGCGGCTCGTAACGCCACCAACCCGACCCAGTTCCGTCTGCCTGCCGACAACGTGATGGACGGCTACAGCCGTGAAGCCACGCTGGTCATGGGCACTGGCACCGATGATGGCCGCGCCAACATCACGGCCTATCTGTCGTATCGTAACAACGACGCCGTTTCGCAGGCTGAACGCGACTATTCGGCCTGTACGATTGCGGCTGCTGGCGCGGCTTATGCCTGCGGCGGCTCGAGCACCGCGGCCACCGGTCGTTTCATCTCGCTGGTTTCGGGTGCCGACGTCACGGTCGCGCCGGGTCCTGGCGGGGTTGGCACGGGTACCTTCGCGCCTTGGGGTGCTCAGCACCAGTTCAACTACGGCCCGATCAACTACTTCCAGCGCCCCGATGAGCGTTATTCGTTCGGTGCGTTTGGTCGTTATGAGGTCAACGACCACGCCGAAGTCTATGCTGACATGATGTTCACTGACTATTCGTCGGTGGCTCAGATTGCTCCGTCGGGTGCCTTCCTGGGCCCGATCGTGACCATTTCCTGCGACAACCCGCTGCTGTCGGCCTCACAGGCCACGGCGATTGGTTGTACGGCTCCGACCGACGACATCGACATGCTGATCGGCCGTCGTAACGTCGAAGGCGGACCGCGTCAGGACGACATCGGCTACCAGACGTTCCGTATGGTTGGCGGCGTTCGCGGCGACATCAACGACTTCTGGGCGTACGACGCCTACGCGAGCTATTCGCGTGTCGAACTGCAGCGCGTCTATCGCAACGACTTCTCCAATAGCCGCCTGACGCGCGCCTTTGACGTTGTCGATGATCCGCTGAACCCCGGCACGCCCGTCTGTCAGTCGGTGGTCGATGGTTCCGATCCGAACTGCGTCCCCTACGACATCTGGTCGCCGGGTGGCGTGACCCAGGCTGCGCTTGACTATCTGCAGATCCCGCTGGTTCAGACCGCCGACGTGACCGAGCAGGTTGTCTCTGGTGTCGTCACGGGTGACCTGGGTGGCTACGGCATGCAATCGCCCTGGGCGACGCGTGGCGTTCAGGTCGCCTTCGGTGCCGAATATCGTCGCAACAGCCTGGACTCGCAGCCCGACGCCGCCTTCGAATCGGGCGACGGTGCTGGCCAGGGTGGACCGACCATCGGCCTGTCGGGTTCGAATGACGTCTACGACCTGTTCCTCGAAGCCCAAATCCCGCTGGCCGAAGGTCAGGCCTGGGCCGATCAAATGTCGATCGACCTGGCCTACCGCTACTCGGACTACGAGCTGGGTGGTACGACCAACAGCTACAAGATCGGTGCTGACTGGGCTCCGGTCCCGTCGCTGCGACTGCGCGCCAGCTATCAGCGCTCGGTCCGTGCTCCGAACATCATCGAGCTGTTCCAAGCCCAGGGCATGAACCTGTTCGACATGGATGATGATCCGTGTGACTTCACCGATCCGAACGGGGACGGTACGGCGACGGCTGCGGCCTGCATCGGCGGCAACCCCTGGCAGGTCACTGCCGGCCAGTCGACGGGCGGTCTGCTGACCAACCCGGCCGGTCAGTACAACTTCTTCGGTGGCGGTAACCCGGCACTGGTCCCTGAAGTTGGTGACACCTACACCTACGGCTTCGTGTTCCAGCCTGACTTCCTGCCGGGCTTCAACATGTCGGTCGACTACTTCGACATCTCGATCGACCAGTTGATCTCGACGCTGGGGCCGCTGAACATTCTGGACTCCTGCTACAGCAACAATAACTTGGCTGCCTGTAACCTGATCCAGCGTGATGCGGGTACCGGTGCCCTGTGGTTGGCTGCCGGTAACGTCGTCAACACCAACCTCAACATCGGTGGCCTTCAGACCTCGGGTGTTGATTTCTCGGCCAACTACAGCGTCGACCTGACGGACTGGGGCATGGCTGACTACGGCAGCCTCGGCTTCAGCTTCGCCGGGACCTGGTTGCGTGAATATGTCACGGATACCGGTCTGGGTGGTGTCAACGGCCAGTACGACTGCGTTGGCTACCATTCGAACCAGTGCGCCCCGGCTCAGCCGGAATGGCGTCACCGTGCGCGCGTCTCCTGGAGCTCGCCGTGGAACCTGGAAGTCGCGGGTACCTGGCGCTACTACGGCGAGGCCGAAGTTGCGGTCTTGGCCGGCGGCACGCTGAACAACGGCGGTACCCGTATCGACCGTTACTTCGATGCCGAGAACTACTTCGACCTGTCGGCCTCGTGGCAGGTGCGTGACACCACCAACCTGCGCTTCGGTGTCAACAACGTGCTCGACAACGACCCGCCGCTGACCCCGTCGGCTGGTACGGGCGGTAACGGCAACACCTATCCGCAGCTCTATGATGCGATGGGCCGTTACGTGTTCTTCGGTCTGACCCAGGACTTCTAAGTCCGGTCTGACCCTAGTCAGAAAATTGGGCGGCGAGGCTTCGGCTTCGCCGCCCTTTTTTTGATCGCAGCGTGAACTGGACGCCGCGAAGTGGGGCAAAGCCTACCAGGCGGCATGGATCGACCTCGCGGCCTTGGGGGTCGGCTGCGAGCCGTGCCCGATCAGGCGGGCGGCGGTGTGTATTTGAACATGCATGCCCGGCACGTGACCGGATGGCCTCCCGCCGACGCGCGGCCCCAGGCGTCAGCTCGCCCGGGTCCTGTCATCACGCCTGCACAGGCTCTTTGTGGAGCGCGCATCGGGGCCGGGCACTACGCAGGCCCGCCTTGGCAAACGCCGTGTCAGATGGCGGGGGCGACACTGCCCGATCGTAGAGCTTTGAAGGCTTGAAGCATTCGGGCGATCAAAAGGCGCTCGTCTTCACTCAGCAGCGGATTCCAGACATCCAGGATCAGGATCACGCGCTGTTGGTCGGCATCGTTCCACGCCTCATGCTCGATGCTGTCATCGAAGACCCACGCCTCTCCCATTCGCCACGCGCGGGATTCGTTGCCGACACGAAAACGAGCAGGTCCAGGAAGCAGCAGGGGCAGGTGCGCCAGCAGCCTGACATTGGTTGATCCGGTGTGAGGCGGAATATGCGTGTGGGCCTGCAAGACGCTAAACACGACTGTGGGCGAGTATCCGGGCAGGTCACAGAGTGGCAGCCGGTCCAACAAGGCGAACGTCTCTGGATTTTGGTCTCTCGCCCCAATCTGTAGGTCGCCATCCTTCCAGAGAAAGTAGGATGTCCAATCGGTCGAGTGGTTCAGATCTATCCACTGGTTGACCGGGACTCCCTTTGGATACTGGATGTACGGAGCCAATTCGGATGCGGACGCGTTCGCCAGCGCCGGCAACATTTCGCTGACTATGGTTTCGGTTGCCGCTTCGAGCTCATCAAGCCACGGAAACAGAGGGCGGTCGTAGAAGGGAATGGCTGGCAGTTGCGGATAGTGGAAGAACAACGGCTCGTGGACGAACGGTTTGCGGACCCCGGCGAAGATGCCGAGGGCTTCGTCAAATCGGCGCAGGTCGCCATCTCCCAGGTCGCGACGCATATCGGCGACCGCCTCTAGCAAATTCGCCTGGAGCTCCGTGCTGGTCGCGGCCACGAGATTCCGGGCGGCTTCCAGCTGGCGCACGGCAGCGGGGGGAAGGCGATCTTCAGGCGGTGCGATCTTTATGACGTTGCGATACACATCGACGGCCGCGTCCCTATTCCCCATCTGCTCAAGAACCGTGCCTTTCGAAAGCAAGGCCAAGAAATTATAGGGTTGGGCTTCCAGTACATCGTCGAATGCCGCAACGGCCGCGACCAGATCCCCGGCGGCGCGAAGGGCAATCGCGCGCAGCATGTACAGCCTCTCGGAAGATCCGCCGGCGGATTCAGCCTGAGCCAGCAGGCGCAGGGCTGCCGCCGGATCCCGTGCCCCCATCGCTCGCTCGGCAGCCTGGATCAGCTCTTCCGGGGACCGGCCTTGCATTGGGGACTCCTCAATCGTCCATTGGCGAGAGCGTCACCTTAGCGGCGTCATCCCCTGGCAGACGACTCGAAAAAGAAAAGGCGGGACGTCGCCGTCCCGCCTCTCCAGTCGTCATGTCAGGGCTTTGACCTACAGGCCACCCGGTCCGCATTCCGTGCGGAGATAGGATTCCACCGAGGTCAACATGGTTTCGACGTTGGTCGGCGTCCAGGTGTTCAGGGTGTGCTCCATGTCCGGGAAGATCGTTATGGAAACAGTCTTGCCGGCATTGCGCAGAGAAGCCGCGAAAGACTCCGATTCATTCGGCCGCACGCGCGTGTCACGGTCACCGGTGTACAGAAACACCGGGATGCTGACCTCATTTACATGGTCAATCGGACTCATACCCGACAGGTACCGGCCCTGATATTCGCGCCCGATGGGGCTCGAGTAGACCCGACGGCTAATCAGATCGAGCGACGATGGGCCGGCTCCTGCAATGGCGCACTGATACAGGCCATTGGGGCGAACGGCAGCAACCATCGAGGCATAGCCGCCGTAGGAATAGCCGTGCATGGCGACGCGATTGGGATCTGCAATCCCTTGCTCGATGAGGTAGCGGACACCGTCGTCCTTGTCGTCCTGCATACGACCACCCCATTCATTGTCGCCTGCGCGCCACAGCCGCTGACCCCAGCCGTCCGAACCGCGATACTGCGGCTGAAGCACGGCATATCCGCGCGCGGCGAAATATTGGGTCCAGCCGGACGGATCCCAGTCCAGATCGTCACGCGCCCAAGGTCCACCGTGAGGAGTCACTATGGTCGGGTAGGGGCCCTGACCGAAGATGGCCGGGTTCGGCGTGGTCAGGAAAGCTGGAACCATAAGGCCGTCGCGGGCGGCGTATTGAATGAGACGAGTATCTCCAAGAGCATTCTGGTCGATCTCGGGGTAGGCACGGCCCAAGAGACGCGCGCGCCCGTCCTGGACCAGGTAGTACTCTGGAGGCTGTCTCGGGCCCGACTTGGCGACAACCATTTCGCTGAAGTCGTTCGAGAAACTAACGATATCAATGTCAGCGCCGTCACCGACTGAGAACCGTGCTCTCTCGCCCGAGGCGATGTCGACCCAATTTACCGGGGCTGTCTGGATGCCGAGAGCCTGCCGCATTGTTTCTTCGGCTTGCTCCAGGGCGGGATCAGCCCAGTAAACACGCCCGCGCTCACCTGAATAGCTGAAGCCGAGGATTTCTCCGTAACGCGCCGGGTCGCGAGACCGGATAACCCCTGTGGCGTCAAACAGGGGGTGGGAAAAGGCCGGCTCGCCGAGCTGGCGATTGCGAATGTCATACTCAAAGATTGCGGCGTGGTCCCGGCCCTGGGTCGACTGAACCAGTACGATGTTCGGATCGTTCGTGAAGCCGACCACAGAGATGGGCTCCCGGTTGGAGACGGTCCAGCGGAAATGCTCTTCCCATGCTCCGGTATCAGGGTGTTTCAGCCATTGGACAAAGGCGGTGTTTGCACCGGCCAGAATGACGGACTGGCGCGCGCGAATATTGCCGCTCAGGTCGGCCTGCATCCCAAAATACTCATCCGATCCGCGCTCGACGCGGTTCATGGCTCCATTGCGAGTGTTGAAGCGATAAATGTCTCCGCGTCGACGGTCCTGGATAAGAATGTCGGTCGGGTCATTAGCCAGCGTGCTGATCAGGCTGCCGAAACCTTCATAGGCCTGCTGGCGCTCATCCAGCCCTTCCCAACGCGGAATACGGATGGCATTCCCTTCCAGATCAATCATCTGGGTGCGATAGCGATAGGTTTGCTCCACCGAACCCGAATAGGGATTGTAGTTAGATAGCTGCTGAGTGGTGACAAAGATGCGGTCATTCTTGACGAACTGAACCGACAGGAACTCGGTGGCCTCGTCCGATCCAATGATGAACGGTGCCGCGCTCAGGTTTGCCGTATTCCAGACGGCAATCGCACGTCGACGACCATCGGGGGACACAACCGCCGCCATGTGCTGCCCATCGGGTGACAGCGTCACAGAGGCCATGGCCGCTTCGCGCGCCCAGGCGCTGGCGGGCGGTGGGGTTGGGGTTTGGGCCAGGACGACCGTGGCCGGGGCAACGGCGACCATTGACAGGGCCGCGGCTGCGGCCAGTAATTTTGGACTAAAGCGCATCATCTCGCTCTTGAGTTGAATTGGCGGGCGGTGAGAGATTCCCACAGACCATATAGCCGTTGCACGAACGCGCACGACTGACAAATCGTCAATGTCCGAAACGGGGCCCCCGGAGGCCTGCACAGGCCCCTTCAGGGAAAGGTCAGAGGCCGCCCGGCCCGCACGTGTTGCGAAGGTAGTCTTCCGTGGTTGTCAGCATCGCAGCCGTATTCTCGGGCGTCCACGAATAGAGGCCGTGCTGCATCCGCTCGAGGATGCGGATCTGGGCCGGCTTTCCGGCGGCAACCAGTCGATCGTAGAGGGCCTGGGATTCGTGAGGATAGACCGTGGCATCAGTGTCCCCGGTGTAGAGGTATATAGGGATTGAAATCTCATCGATGTGGTCGATGGGGTCGATCCCGACGATCGTCGGATGCTGGAATTCGCGAAGGTAGCGATTGTCGAAGGTTCGTTGCCGGAGTTCATTCAGGCTGGCCGGCCCGGCCCCCGCGACGGCACACTGATACAGGCCGTTGGGTCGAACAGCCGCCATCACGGCGGCATAGCCTCCGTAGGAGTAGCCGTGGATCGCGACCCTGTCTGGGGCCGCAATGCCCTGAGCGATGAGGTAGCGAACACCATCGTCAAGATCGTCCTGCATGGCCAGGCCCCATTGGCCATCCCCAGCGCGCCACGGCCGCTGACCCCAGCCTTCCGAGCCGCGGAATTGGGGTTGAATGACGGCGTATCCGCGCGCGGCAAAGTATTGGGCCCAACCTGTCGGGTCCCACTCCATATTGTCACGCGCCCACGGCCCCCCGTGCGGGGTCACGATGGTCGGGTAGGGACCTGACCCAAAACGCGCCACGGGCGGGGTGGTCAGGATCGCCGGTATCATGAGGCCATCACGCGCGGCATACTGGATCAATCGCGTGTCGCCGAGCTGGGCCGGATCGATGTCGGGATAGGCGCGCGCCAGGAGTCTCACGCGACCATCGACCATGAGGTAATACTCCGGCGGCTGGCCCGGACCGGAGCGAACGAGCAGCAGGGTTGTGCGGTCCCGCGACGCATCGGCGACATCGACGTCGTCGTCCACAGGTGCCGAGAAGCGGACCCGGCGATTCGTCTCGATATCGGTCCAGTTGACGGGCTCCACTTCGATACCTAGCGCGTCGCGGACCCGTGCATGTATCGCAGCCATTTCCGGATCGACCCAGTGGACCGTGGAGCGCTCGGCCAGATAGGTGAAGCCGATGATTTCCCCATAGTCGGCGGGCCGCACTGACTGCATCACGCTGCCCGCGTCAAAGAGGGGATGGGCAAATGCGGGCTCATCCGCAAAGCTGCGCGTGGCAATGTTGTATTCCCAGATCGCATCGCGGGGCTGCCCCCGCGCGCCCCTGATGAGAATGATATTCGGATCGTTGGTGAAGGCGGCGATGCTCAAGTAGTCGCGATCCCGGGCGTAGGAGCGCAAATGCTCTTCGAGAGCTCCCGTCTGAGGATTGATAAGCCAAAGCGCGTAATAGGCCGCGCCGTTATCATAGCTGAACTGGGTTCGCGCCCGAGGCAGGCCACTGAGGTCAGTTTGGGCCGCGCTGAACTCGTCGGATCCCCGGCGCTCACGCCGATAGGTCCCGTTCCGCGTGTTGTACCGATAGACATCACCGTTGATCCACGGCTGGATGAGAATGTCTTCATCATCGCTGGGAAGCGATGACACTATGCTTCCCAGCCCCCAGAATGCCGTGAGGGTGGGGTCATCCGGTCGCCCCGGAAAATCAGGCGTCGGAATTACATCTCCATCCAGATCGATGACGCGGGTGCGGCCCACATAACCACCGCGAATCCGACCGAAGCCTGTGTTCGTCGTCCATTGTTGTGTGGTCACGAACAGTCGGTTGTTCTTGATGAAGGACACGCGCACCATCTCTTCGCGATCGTCCGATCCGATGACGACTGGCGCGGAATCAAGGTCGCCAGTCGTCCAGATCATCAATCGGTGCGGCCCTCCGTTGACGGACACCAGCGCCGCGAGGTGTTCGCCATCCGGCGATAGGCTCGCCGACATCATGGCCTCTTCCCTCGCGAAGGCTTCCGCGGTGGGGAGCGGTGTGGTCTGGGCCAATGCAGGGCCGTTCCAGGCTCCGATGACGACTGTGGCGGATGCAATCAGCGCCAGAAACTTCATAGCGATCAGATCCTCCACCGCCTCGCCTGATGTTGACGCCCGACACTAAATCACAACCTCAGGTGCGCCGCAAAACGAATACCGCCGTGGATTTCACTAGGTAGTGTAGTCAGCTGCGCCAGTGAGGATCGTGACCGAAACGTGCCCCAACTGTGGCGAATGCGTTACGGTGGTGTCGGAAAGCGCGCGGGCCTGTGTCGAAGGCCTTGGACCGAGGTGGAAAGTTGCTAGGGTCCGCATGATCGGGGAGGAGTGCTCTCCATCGGACGCTTTGGCGTTCGTCTTTATCAACCGCCGACCGGGGGAAGTTCTCTATGGCGTTCGACAAGAAGTTTTTGCTGGCGACGACGTTTATCGCGGGACTCGCGATGGCCGTGCCGTCTCTGGCCATGGCGCAGCAGCAGCCCGCCAATCAGCAAGATGACGATGATGACGCCGAGGAAGTGGCCGAAGTTGTGGTCACCGGTTCGCGCATCCGTCGTGATGAGTTCAGTTCGTCGGCCCCCATTCAGGTGATCACGGGCGACCAGGCGGCTCTGGAAGGCATGGTCGACACGGCCGAATTGCTTCAGCAGTCGACGGCCGCCTCTGGCTCGTTCCAGATCGACAACACCCTGACCGGCTTCGTGATCGAAGGCGGGCCGGGCGTGAATACGCTCTCGTTGCGTGGCCTGGGTGCAAACCGTACCCTGTTCCTGATGAACGGGCGTCGTGCCGGTCCGGCCGGTACGCGTGGCCAGGTTCAGGCTGTCGACCTGAACGTTATCCCGGCTTCGCTCATGGAACGCACCGAGGTGCTGACCGACTCGGCCTCGACGATCTACGGCTCGGACGCCATCGCCGGCGTTGTGAACTACATCACCCGCACCAACCTGGATGGCTTGGAGGTTTCGGCCTACTATCGTTATCCGGAAGAGGGCGACATCACCTTCCAGCGCTACAGCATCGGTTGGGGCACCACCTTTGATCGCGGCTATTTCCAGGCCGGTTTCGACTACTATGGCCAGACTGCCCTGACCCGCGGTGACCGCGAGGGCACGAACTGTACGTCGGACTACCTGTTTGACCCGGTCACGATGGAGCAGATCGACCATATCGACCAGGTGACGGGTCAGCCGGTTTGTTACAACATCTTCGCTCAGGCGCTGCGGGTTCAGGCCGCGGCCGTCGGCACGGCCACGATGGACCTGATCTATCACCGCCCGGGCTACAGCTATGCGGACGTGGGGAACAACTCGTTCGTCGCCGGCATGGCCCGTCAAGGTCGTCCAGGCTATCCGGGAACCTACTCGTACTATGATGGTCGGCACCCGCTGACGGAACGCGCGACCGTGATCAGCCCGGTCGACCGTTACACCCTGTCGGCTTCGGGCGGCTTTGACTTGACGCCGACCACCGAAATCTATGGTGAGTTCCTGTACAACCAGCGCCGTTCTGAGCAGGATGGTGTTCGCCAGTACTTCCCCACGGTTTGGGTCGGCTATCCGGGTGCTCGTCGCCCGGACACCAATGGCTTCTTCTTCGGTTCGACCATTCTGCCGATCGTGCCGATGTATTCAGACCAAGAGCAGCAGGTTGACTACTGGCGCGGTGTGGTTGGTATCCGTGGCGACCTGTTCAACGGTTGGGAATGGGATCTGTACGGCCAATATGCGCGTTCGGACGGCGACTACACGGGTTCGTTCATCTACAACGACCGCACCATCGCCGTGACCGGTATGGCTCCGGGGGCTGGCATCGCTGATGCCTGCTACACCGGTGCCGATCTTCCGAACCTGTCGGGCTACAGCTGTGCGAGCCTGCCTGGTGGTGTGAACTGGACGTCTGAACGCATCTTGCGCGGTAACTTCAACGACGCCGAGCGTGCCTTCCTCTTCGGCACCGAGACGGGCAACACCGTCTACGAGCACATGTATCTGGAAGGCGTCATCGACGGTGATCTGTTCGAACTGCCGGCCGGTACGGTTGGTGCGGCGTTCGGCTTCCACATCCGTCATGAATCGATCGACGATCTCCCGGGTGAGCAAGCTCGTCTGGGTAACTACTGGGGTTCGACCTCTGCTGGTCACACCCAAGGCGACGACACGGTTCGTGAACTGTTCGGCGAACTTGAAATCCCGCTGATCCGTGGCTTCACGGGCATCGACGATCTGACCCTGAACCTCTCGGGCCGTTTTTCGGACTATGACTCCTACGGTTCGAACTCGACCTACAAGGTTGGCCTGAACTGGCAGATCACGCCGGCCTGGCGTCTGCGGTCCACCTTCGGCACCGGCTTCCGCGCCCCGGCCCTGTACGAACTGTACCTGGCTAACCAGACGGGCTTCCTGAGCCAGCAGGCGGTCGATCCGTGCATCAACTGGGGTGATGTGTCGCACCCGTCGATCCCGACCAACTGTGCGACCGGCATCGACCGCAACATGGACGGCGACTTCCTGGATCCGGGTGATCTGCCGCCCGTGACGAACCCGGCGTTCCCGCCCGGAGGCTCGTCCGCGACGGTGACGTCACGCGGTGGTCTGGGCGTGCTTGAGCCTGAAACGGCTGAAGCTCTCACCTTCGGTGTGATCTGGACTCCTTCGTTCATCGACCTGTCGGTGGCCGTCGACTACTTCGACATCCTCATCGAGGATGCCGTTCTGGGTCTGTCTGCATCGGTCGTCGCCCAGTGCTACGCCGTGCCGACGTCGCAGTTCGATACCAACCCGTTCTGTACGTTCTTCACCCGCAGCCCCACGACGGGCCGCATCCTGACGATCGATAACCAGTACCGGAACGTGAACAGCCAGACCAATCGCGGCCTGGACCTGAATGTTCGCTACAACCACGAGTTCAGCTTCGGTGATCTGACGGTTGCCGGCCAGGCCACGTGGCAGTTCGAAGACATTGTTGCTCTGCTCGACGGTTCGCTGCCGCAGGACAACAACGGTGAGACGACTGAGCCGGACTTCACCGCCAACTTGAACTTCTTCTTCGAGCGTGGCGACTGGACGGCCTTCTGGGGTATGAACATCTTCGGCAAGGCCTCGGACACCGAAGCCTTCGGCGGTGATGTGTTCGCGAACTCGCGTTACGCTGACCTGGTTGCTGGTATCTCGAGCGCCAACTGTGCGGCTGCGAACAACTACTGCGTGTATTACAAGCAGTACACGGAGATGACGACCTTCCATACGGTGTCGCTCAGCTACCGGATGGACGACTGGACGTTCCAAGCCGGTATCCGGAACGTGTTCGACGAGTACAACCCGAACGCTTCGGCTGGTCAGTACCGCCAGGGCCGCACCTCTTATGGTGTCCCGGGCAACGACGGTCTGATTGGTCGCAGTGGCTGGGTGAACATCACTCGCCGGTTCTAATCGACCGACGATTGAAACGACCAAGGATTGGGGCGGCGAGGCAACTCGCCGCCCCTCTTCTTTGTCGGCAGGCAAGCACAGACAAAGACTGGCTGCCGGCTGCGAAAAAGATGACGATGTCGGGATGGCGGCTGGTAGGCCCGGCAGGACTCGAACCTGCAACCAGACCGTTATGAGCGGTCGGCTCTAACCATTGAGCTACGGGCCCGCCGAGGCGGTCCTCGCCCGTAGCAGGCGGACGTGTGCGCCGTCAAAGGGCCGTGATTACGCCATCAGGCTGCACGGAGCCTGATCGACGGTTGAGGCGTTCATTCATCAACGCTCAGCTAGATCAGCGAGCCGTCGATCACCCCAACCAAGGGAAAACCCTGATGAAAGCTCTCTTGCGCGCCTCCGCCCTGGCCCTCACCCTGGCCGTCGCCATGCCGGCGGTCGCCCAGGCCCAAACTGTTACGAATCATCACGCCCAGATGCAGCCCAGCCCGACCTTCAACCTTTCGGCCTCTGGTGAGGTGCGCATCGCCCCGGACATGGCGACGATTACCACCGGTGTTCAGACCCAGGCCTCGACGGCCCAGGACGCCATGGCGCAAAATCGAGCTCAGATGAACCAGGTCATTGCCGCCCTGCGCCGCCAGGGGATTGAAGAGCGCCACATCCAGACCTCGGGATTGAACCTAAACGCTGTCTACGACTATCCGCAGAACGAGCAGCCGCGGCTCAGGGGCTACCAGGCTTCCAACCAGGTGACGATCCAGGTCCACGATCTGGACAATCTGGGCCGTGCCATCGATGCGGTGGTGGCTGCCGGTGCCAATCAGATCAATGGCGTCAACTTTGGCCTGAGTGATCCGCGCGCCGCCGAGGATCAGGCTCGCCGGGCCGCCGTCCGCGCCCTTCAGGCCAAGGCCCAGCTCTATGCTGAGGCGACGGGCATGCGCCTAGTCGGCCTTCGGGCCCTGAGCGAGGGGGGCGGTTATGCGCCTCAGCCTCCGGTCATGTATGCGCGAGCCGAGGCCATGGACATGGCCGGCGGTTCAACGCCGGTTCAGGGCGGCGAACTGGTCGTGCGGATCGACGTCACCGGCGTCTACGAGGTCGCTCAGTAGCTTCTGGAAAGAGGGCCTGGCGGTTCAGACCCGTCCAGGCTCTTCCCCCTTACGGCGTCTTCATTTGACGGTGAGGACTGCGCCCCTATACCCGGTCGGGGAATGCTGCAGCTTGCGGCTCTGGGGTAGTCGATCCGATGAAACAGTTCTGGGTAACCGTGGCGGCGGTTTTCGTCGCCCTGCTCTTTTTTGTGGCGTTGCCGTTCGTCTTTCTGACGGGGGCTATGGTCTCGGCGGTCACCTCGCCAAGCGCCAGCGGACCGAGCGGCCCTGTCGTTATCGAGCTGGACCTGCGCCAGGGAGTGACGGACCAGGCTCCGCAGAACCCCTTCGCCATGTTCTCGGGCTCCGGCCTGTCGGTGATGTCCGTCGTTGACGTGCTGGATCGTGCCCAGGACGATGAAGACGTGCGGGCCCTGTTCGTGCGTTTGCCTGAGGCCGGGATGAGCCCTGCCGCAGCCGATGAGATCCGCCAGGCGATCAGCCGTTTCCGTCGCGCCGGCAAGCCGGTCATCGCCCACAGCCAGGGCATGATGCAGTCGGGCGCGGTCGTCTCGTCCTACATGGTTGGCGCTGCCGCCGATGAATTCTGGCTGCAGGGCAATGCCGCGCTGCAGGCCGCCGGCCTCCAGACCGAAGAAATCTTCTTTGCGCGGGTCTTCGAACGCTATGGGATCGAGCCCCAGTTCGAGCAGCGGTATGAGTTCAAGAATGCCGTGAACCCCTTCCTGCAAAGCGACTATACGGCGGCCCACCGCGAAGCGACCCTGGGCTGGATGAACTCGGTCTATCTGTCGGCCGTGGCCAATGCGGCCCGCGACCGCGACATGGACCGCACCGTCCTGCAGCAGGCCCTGGAAGCTGGCCCGGCCATGGGTGAAGCGGCGCGCGAACGCGGTCTGGTTGATCGCCTCGGACAGGTCGAAGAGGCCGAACAGCGCGCCCTGACACGTGCCGGGGAGGGGGCCGAAACCATCAGTTTCGCCACCTATGCCGCCCAACCCGACACCCGCCGTCATCGCGGGCCGGTTATTGCAGTGATTGAGGCTGAAGGCCCGATCGTGACCGGTACCGGCGGCAGCGCCAGCCCGTTCGGCGACGCCTCGACCATCTATTCGGATCGCACGGCCGAGGCCATCTATGACGCTATCGAAGATGAAGACGTGCAGGCCATCGTCTTCCGCGTTTCGTCGCCCGGGGGCTCAGATGTGGCGTCTGAACAGATTCTGGCCGCAGTGCGCGCCGCCGTTGCCGCCGGCAAGCCGGTCGTGGTGTCGATGGGGGCCTATGCCGCCTCAGGTGGCTACTGGATCAGCTCGGAAGCCAGCCACATCGTGGCTCAGCCGACGACCCTGACAGGATCGATCGGCGTGTATGGCGGAAAGTTCGTCCTGTCGGAGGCTTTGGCCCGGTTTGGCGTCGACATTCGTTCGCTGTCGGTCGGTGGCGAGACGGCCAATCTTTTCTCGCCGGCAGACGAGTTTTCGGCAGCGGATCGTGCGGCCTTCTCAGGCTGGATGGATCAGATCTACGACGGCTTTATCCAGCGCGTGTCGCGCGGCCGTGAGCTGCCGATCGAGCGGGTCCGCGAGATCGCTCGCGGCCGGGTCTGGACGGGGACCGAAGCGCTTCGCCTGGGTCTGGTCGATGAGCTGGGTGGTTTCCACGAGGCGGTTCAGCGAGCCAAGATCCTGGCCGAAATCGACGAGGATGCCGACGTGCAACTGCGTCGTTTCCCGGCCCAGCAGGGTTTCTGGGAGCAGTTGGGTCTGGCCTTTGGCGGGGGTGCCGAGGCTGCGCGCGCGCTGATCACCCTGGGGGCACTGGCCAATGACCCCGACGTTCAGGCGGCGGTGCGCGAGGTCCAAACCGCTCGTGCCCGCGCCGAGGGCTCGCACGTCCTGGCCGACGAGCCGCTCTAAACGGTGGGATGGTCGGGGAGGTTAGTCCTCCCCGGAAGCCAGCTCGCGCCCGAAGAAGTCCAACCAGGTCCGCCATTGCAGCAGCTGGCGCGGGTTGCCGCGCACGCCGTGACGCTGGCCGGGCCAGAGCATCATTTCAAAGGGTTGCGAGCGTTCCTGAAGACCGTTGATGACCCGCGTGGCGTGCTCGAAGATGACATTGTCGTCGGCCATGCCGTGCATGATCAGAAGGCGACCCTCGAGGTTCTCCAGCCGGTTCAGGACGTCAGACGCCGCGTAGCCCGCTGTATTGTCCTGCGGCGTGCCCATGAACCGCTCGGTGTAATGGGTGTCGTACAGGCTCCATTCGGTCACGGGTGCCCCCGAGGCCCCCGCCGCCAAATCAAAGCGCGGATCGGTCATCATCATCAGGGTCATGAAGCCGCCGTAGCTCCAGCCAGTGACGCCGACGCGCTCCGGGTCGATGAAAGGCTGGCTGCGTAGCCACTCCAGCCCGGTGAGCTGGTCATCGACTTCGACCGTGCCGAGGTGACGGTCCAGGGCCGTCTGGAATTCTGCCGATCTGTTTGACGAGCCGCGGTTGTCCAGCCGGAAGACGACATAGCCAGCCTCCAGATAGAGCCGCGACGCCAGCGACTGCCAGCTGCGGGTCACGCGCTGAACGCCGGGACCGCCATAGACTTCGATAATCGCAGGATAGCGGTGCGTGGGATCGAAGTCAGGCGGGGTCAGAATCTGATACCAGAGGTCCGATCCATCCTCGGCCTGGATCGTGCCGTACGTCGGGGTCGAATGTCGTCCGACATAGGGCCAGTAGGGATGGCTCTCGTCCAGAGCATTGGCCTCAAGCCAGCGCAACCGTTCGCCGCCGGCATCATACAGGGCCGTATTCGGCGGCGTTGACGGGTCTGAATAGTTGCCGACGAAGACCCCACCTTCGCCGACGTCAATCGACCACCAGCCCTGGCCATGCGTGACCTGTTGAGGTTCGCCCGTGCCGTCCAGAGCCGTGACATAGAGGTGCTGCTGGGTCGGGTCGTCAATCGAGGCGGCAAACCAGATCTGGCCCGTTTCCTCCTCGACGCGCTCGACGCCGCGAACCGGCCAGTCGCCCTGGGTCACCTGATTGATGAGGGTGCCGTCAGCGCCATAGCGATACAGATGCAGATTGCCGTCCCGGTCCGAACTCCACAGGAAGCCACCGTCGCTTAGGGGTGTGAAGTCATGGGTCAGCTCGACCCAGTGGTCATTCGTCTCGGTCAGGATGACGCGGCTCTCGCCTGTTCGTGGGTTGATCGCCAGCAGGTCCAGGGTCCGCTGATCGCGCGACTGGCGCTGAACATAGAGAGTGCGGCTGTCCTTGGACCAGTTGACCCGCGCCACGTAGATGTCGTCGTTCGCGCCCAGATCGACCTGGCGGCGATCACCCACGTCCATGTCGTGGACCCAGACCTGAACCACCGCATTGGGCCGACCCGCCCGGGGATAGCGTTGCTCAATCGTTGTTGCGCCTGAGCCCTGAATGTCGAGACGCGGAATAATGTCGACGCCGCTTTCGTCCACGCGGGTCATGGCGATGAAGCGTTCGTTGGGGCTCCACCAGTAGCCGGTATCGCGATCCATCTCTTCCTGGGCGATGAATTCGGCGGTGGCCCAGGTGGTCGTGCCTTCACCGTCATAGGTGATCGGGACTTCGCGACTGTTGGTCAGGTCATAGACCACCAGGTCCTGATCGCGGACCCATGAGACATAGTTGCCCTGCGGCGAAACCTTGGCGTCGATCTCGTCGGCCTCCGTCTCGGTCAGGCGCCGGACAGATCCGTCCTCGCGATTGGCCAGGAACACATCGCCCTCGAGCGGCGTCAGGATAAACCGGCCCTGATCGTCCCAGGCGTATTCGACGACGCCGCGTTGGCTGATCCGCATGCGTTCCCGACGGGCGATTTCCGCCTCGGACAGGTCGCCCGCATCCGGGACCAGCGCGCGCGCGTCCACCAGGCGGAAGGGCTCTCCTCCCTCGACGGGGGCGGCCCACAGGTCGAGCACATCGACGTCATCCTGGCGCGGCAGCAGGTAGGCCACCAGTTCGCCGTCGGGCGACAGGGTGACCGCGCGGGCGGTCGGACCGTTCAGGCTGGGATTGGCGAAAACGCGCTCGGGGGTCAGATGCTCCTGGGCGGAGGCGGGCGAGGCGAGGGCGATCAGGGCGGCGGTCGAAGCCGCGACGAACAGGGATGCTTTCATACGCGGGACGCTAGCGCGGCTGGCCGACCACCGCTAGGCCATGAACGGCTCGTGTCTCGTGCCGGGCGGCGGTATAGGGAGCCTATGTCGCGTCCTGCTGTCTTGATCGCCCAGTCGCATCTTCACCCCCTGGGAGCCTTTCTTGAAGGTTCCTACGACGTGTTCCGGCTTTGGGAGGGCCCGCCCCCCGAGGCCGCCGGCCAGATCGGAGCCCTGATCGTCGACGGGGCGTACCCGCTCGACAAGGCCCTGGTCGAAAGCCTGAGTGGCCTTGGGCTGATTGCCTGTTTCACCGCCGGCCATGACGGTATCGATGTGGACTGGTGTCACGCGCGCGGTCTGGCTGTAACCCATGCTCCGGCGGTCAACCATGAGGACGTCGCGGATCACGCCCTTGGCCTCATCCTGGCGGCTCGGCGAGAGATTCCGCGCGGCGATCGTGAGTTGCGGGCAGGGCGCTGGACTCCCGATTTTCGTATCCTGACACAGTCGCTGCGCAACCAACGGGTGGGCATTGTGGGGATGGGCAGCATCGGACAGGCGCTGGCTTCCCGTTGCGAGGCCCTGCGGATGACCGTGTCCTGGTGGGGGCCGCGCCCCAAGCCCGAGCTTGAATGGCCGCACGCCGACAGCCTGCTCGATCTGGCGAAGGACAGCGACATTCTGGTTGTGGCCTGCAAGGCAGACGACAGCAATCGCGGCCTGATTTCCCAGGCAGTTATCGAGGCGTTGGGACCCCAGGGGCTGCTGGTCAATGTGGCGCGGGGTCAGGTGATCGACGAGGCCGCCACGATTGCCGCCTTGCAATCAGGCCGTCTGGGTCAGGCGGCCCTGGATGTCTTTGAGGTCGAGCCAACGGACCCCGAGCGTTGGGCCGGCGTGCCGAACACCGTCCTGACGCCGCACACCGCCGGGGCGACGCGTGAGGCCGTCCAGGGCATGCTGGCCCTGCTGCTGGAGAACATCGCCGCTCATTTTTCCGGCCAGCCCTTGAAGACCCCGCTGACAGTTTGAGCTTGAAATAATCATATAAAGATATCTTTATATGATCGTATGAGCCTCAGTTCCGACGCTGTTGTTGAAGCCTTGCGCGCCGCCGGCGAGCCGACGCGCCTGCGCATTCTGTCCCTATTGGCGGTTGAAGAGCTGTCGGTGATGGAGCTGGCGCG
Organism: uncultured Brevundimonas sp.; assembly: GCA_964647275.1. GTDB lineage: Bacteria > Pseudomonadota > Alphaproteobacteria > Caulobacterales > Caulobacteraceae > Brevundimonas. Next base: position 22,505 of record CAZYFY010000016.1, on the reverse strand, counting down.
GATTCTCGACCAGAGCCAGCCGCGTGTGTCGCGTCACCTGAAGTTGATGGCTGAGGCGGGACTGATCGAGCGATTCCCGGATGGGGCCTGGGTCTTCTATCGGCTGCCGGCCTCGGGATCGGTGCGCCATCTGACGGATGCGGTCCTCGATCTGCTGGAAGACACGGCCGATGATCGAGATGCGGCGCGGCTGGCTGAGGTCAGGGCTGAACGCGATACCCAGGCCATGGCCTACTTCGAGCGGGTGGCCCCGCAGTGGGACGAAATCAGGTCGCTGTACGTCTCGGAGGCCGCCGTCGAGGCCGCGATTGATCAGGCTGCCGGGCCTGGCCCGTTCAATCGAATCATCGACCTTGGAACCGGCTCTGGCCGGATGCTGGCCCTGTTGGGCAAGCGCGCTGATTCGGCGCTGGGACTGGATCTCAGCCAGCAGATGCTGAACATCGCCCGGCGCAATGTGACCCAGGCCGGGCTCGAAAAGGTCGAGTTGCGGCATGGCGACATCTTCGGCACACGCTTGCCGGACGAGAGCGCCGATCTGGTGATCGTGCATCAGGTCTTGCACTATCTGACCGATCCTGTGGCGGCCGTGACGGAAGCCGCTCGCCTGGTGGCCCCCGGAGGGCGGCTGCTCATTGTCGACTTTGCACCCCATGATCATGAGAGCCTGCGGATTGACCACCAGCATCGGCGGCTGGGGTTTTCGGATGCCGAAATCGGACGCTGGGTCGCGGACGCCGGTCTGGTCAGTTCGGCGTCCATCGCCCTGCCGCCGGACCACGATGGCCTGACCGTTACGATCTGGAGCGCCGATCGCCCCGATCTCGCCCAGCAAAGGAGCGCCTGACATGGCTACGCTCGCCGAAGCTCGCGCCCTGCTGCTGTCGCCGCTTGGCCCTGTCGCCCGGGCCGGGGACAACCCAAATCCTGTTCGCGTCTCGTTTGAGTTCTTTCCGCCCAAGACCGACCAGGCCGAGGAGAATCTGTGGGCATCGATCCAGCGCCTGGCCCCCCTCGACCCCGCCTTCGTCTCGGTGACCTATGGGGCAGGCGGTTCGACGCGCGAACGGACCCACCGCACCGTCAGCCGTATTCTCGAAGAGACAGACCTGAAGCCGGCCGCCCACCTCACCTGTGTTGAGGCCTCGCGCGGCGAGATCGACGACGTCATCCAGGAATACCGCGATGCCGGCGTCCGTCACATCGTCGCCCTGCGCGGCGATCCGCCCGGCGGCAGTGGCATCGGCGGGGTCTATCAGCCGCGCGCCGACGGCTATGCCAACGCTACCGAACTGGCCGTCGCCATCAGCCGGGTGGGGGGCTTCGACATCACCGTTGGGGCCTATCCCGAAAAGCACCCCGAAAGCCCGTCCATCGAACACGACATTGATGTGCTGAAGGCCAAGATCGACGCCGGTGCCACCCGCGCCATCAGCCAGTTCTTCTTTGATATGGATGCCTTCCTCGTCTTCCGTGATCGGGTGCGGGCGGCGGGGATCACGATCCCGCTGATTCCCGGCATCATGCCGGTGTCGAACTTCAATGGCCTTCGCCGCATGGCCGGATCGTGCGGGGCGGCGGTGCCGACCTGGCTCGAAGCCCACTTCGACGGCCTTGACGATGACCCGGATACCCGCCGCCTGCTCGCCGCCTCGGTCGCCGCCGAAACCTGCGCGCGTTTGCAGGAAGAGGGCTTCCAGGACTTCCACTTCTACACCCTGAACCGGGCCGATCTGGTCTACGCCATCTGTCGCGTATTGGGCGTGCGCGAGGGGGCATCGCAATGAGCCTTCTGATTGGTTTCTCCCCCGCTTCTTCGCGGGGGAGGGGGACCGCGAAGCGGTGGAGGGGGCGACCCCAGGCACCGGCGCTTGATCTTGCTCCCTCCACCACGCTGCGCGTGCTCCCCCTCCCCCACTTCGCTTCGCTCGCAGGGGAGGATCAGTGATGACCCGCGCCGACCGTATCGCCGCGCTGAAAGTCGCGGCCAAAGAACGTATTCTGGTCCTCGACGGTGCCTGGGGGGTGATGATCCAGCGCGAGAACCTTTCGGAAGAAGATTTCAGGGGCGTGCGGTTCGCCGACCACAACCACCCCCAGAAGGGCAACAATGATCTGCTGATCCTGACCCGACCCGACATCGTAACCAAGCTGCACGACGCCTATTATGCCGCCGGGGCCGATATCTCCGAGACCAACACCTTCTCGGGCACGACCATCGCCCAGGCCGACTACGGGCTTGAGGATGCCGTCTGGGATCTCAACTTCGAGGGCGCGAAACTGGCCCGCGAGGCCGCCGACCGCTGGACGGCAAAGGAGCCGCATAAGCCCAGGTTCGTCGCCGGCGCCATCGGCCCGACCAACCGCACCCTGTCGATCAGCCCGGACGTCAACGACCCCGGCTATCGCGCCGTCACCTACGACGAGGTCTACACCGCCTATCAGCAGCAGGCCCGCGCCCTGCACGAGGGCGGCGTCGATCTGTTCCTGATCGAGACGGTGTTCGACACCCTCAACTGCAAGGCGGCCATCAAGGCCATCATGGACCTTGAGGACGAGGGCTATGAGCCGCTGCCGCTATGGATCTCCGGCACCATCACCGACCGCTCTGGCCGCACCCTGTCAGGCCAGACCGCCGAGGGCTTCTGGAACTCCATCCGCCACGCCAAGCCGTTCGCCGTCGGCTTCAACTGCGCGCTCGGCGCCGAACTGATGCGGCCGCACGTGGCCGACCTGTCGCGCGTCGCCGACACCCTGGTTTCCGCCTATCCCAACGCCGGCCTGCCCAACGCCATGGGCCAGTATGACGAACAGCCGCACGAGACCGCCCACTTCCTCGAGGAATGGGCGAAGTCCGGCCTCGTCAACATCGTCGGCGGCTGCTGCGGCACCACGCCTGACCACATCAAACACATCGCCGAGGAAGTCGCGGGCGTCGCGCCGCGCGCGATCCCGGAACGTCCGACTGCCATGCGGCTGAGCGGACTGGAGCCGTTTGAGGTGGGGGCGTGAGCGAACCCGTGAAAGACCCGGTCGCCGAACTGTTCAAGGACCCGGAGCACGCCCGGACCTACGCCGACCGCCCGCGAAAGATCGTCCCGGGCTTCGACGGCCTGCATCGCATCATGGCCCAACTGATCGCCGAGGCGTCCCCAGCGAATACGCTGGTGGTCGGCGGCGGCGGCGGCCTTGAGCTGAAGACCCTGATCGACGCCCTGCCCGACGGTCGCTTCTGCGCCGTCGATCCGTCGGCCGAGATGATCGCCCAGGGTCGGGCCTACCTCGGCGACCCCGCCTGCGTGGACTGGATCGAAGGCTATGTCTTCGACGCGCCCGAAGGCCCCTTCGACGCCGCCACCTGCATGCTGACCCTGCATTTCGTGCCGGACGACGGCGCCAAGTTGGAGACGCTGAAGGCCATCCGCAGCCGCCTGAAACCTGACGCGCCCTTCGTCATCGCCCATCTGAGCATCGACCGGGACGCTCCCGCCTCCGACCGGCGCTTCGACCGCTATCTGAAATTCGGCAGCGACAGCCACATGGACCCGCAAGTTCTGAAAGACGCCCACGAACGCGTGCGCACCCAGCTCAACTGCGTCGGCCCGGAGCGCGACGAGGTGCTGCTGCGGGAAGCGGGCTTCAGCGGAATCGAGCTGATCTTCCGCGGCCTCTACTGGTCCGGCTGGGTGGCCTACGCCTGATGAGACCCACCTTCATCAATGTCGGCGAGCGGACGAACGTCACCGGCTCGGCCAAGTTCCGCAAGCTGGTGGTGGCGGGCGACTATCCGGCCGCGCTCGATGTCGCGCGTCAGCAGGTCGAGGCGGGCGCTCAGGTCATTGACGTCAACATGGACGAGGGCCTGATGGACGGCGTCGTGGCCATGCGGACCTTCCTCAACCTGATCGCCGCCGAGCCGGACATCGCCCGCGTGCCGGTGATGATCGACTCATCCAAATGGGAGGTGATCGAGGCGGGCCTGAAGTGCGTTCAGGGCAAGCCCATCGTCAACTCCATCTCCATGAAGGCCGGCGAGGCCGAGTTCCGCGAACAGGCGGTGAAATGCCTGCGCTATGGGGCCGCTGTCGTCGTCATGGCCTTTGACGAGGTCGGACAGGCCGACACCGCCGCCCGCAAGATCGAGATCTGCACCCGCGCCTATGACATCCTGGTCAACGAGGTTGGCTTCCCGCCCGAGGACATCATCTTCGATCCGAACATTTTCGCGGTCGCTACCGGCATCGAAGAGCACGACAACTACGCGGTGGACTTCATCGAGGCCACGCGCGTCATCAAGCAGACTTTGCCCTACGCCCGTGTCTCAGGCGGGGTTTCGAACGTCTCGTTCAGCTTCCGGGGCAATGAGCCGGTGCGTCGGGCCATCCACTCGGTGTTCCTCTATCACGCCATCAATGCCGGCATGGATATGGGCATCGTCAACGCGGGCGATCTGCCGGTCTATGACGACATCGATCCGACCCTGCGTGAGGCCGTCGAGGACGTCATCCTCAATCGGCCGCAGCGGACGAATGTGTCCAACACCGAGCGGCTGGTGGACATGGCTCCGACCTACAAGGGCGAAAAGGGGGCCGCCCGCGTCGTCGATCTGACCTGGCGCGAACAGCCGGTTTCCAAGCGCATCGAACACGCCCTGGTCCACGGCATCACCGAGTTCATCGAGGTCGATACGGAAGAGGCGAGGGCAGCCTCCGAACGCCCGCTGCACGTCATCGAAGGCCCGCTGATGGACGGCATGAACGTCGTCGGTGACCTGTTCGGCTCGGGCAAGATGTTCCTGCCCCAGGTGGTCAAATCCGCCCGCGTGATGAAGCAGGCCGTCGCCTATCTCGAACCCTTCATGGAGGCCGAGAAAGAAGGCCAGCCGCGTACCTCGAACGGCAAGATCCTGATGGCCACGGTCAAGGGTGACGTGCACGACATCGGCAAGAACATCGTCGGCGTCGTGCTCCAGTGTAACAACTATGAGGTTCTCGACCTGGGCGTCATGGTCCCGGCGGACAAGATCCTCGACGAGGCCAAGGCGCACGGCTGTGACATCATCGGCCTCTCCGGCCTGATCACCCCGTCGCTCGACGAGATGGTCTTTGTCGCCTCCGAAATGGAGCGGCGTGGCTTCGACATTCCGCTCCTCATCGGCGGGGCCACGACCAGTCGCACCCACACCGCCGTCAAGATCGAGCCGGCCTACAAGGCCGGATCCACCACCTATGTCATCGACGCCTCGCGCGCCGTCGGCGTCGTCGCCGGTCTGCTGTCGCCCACCGACCGCGAGAAGAATGAAGCCGCCACCCGCGCCGACTACGTCAAGATCCGCGAACAGTACGCCCGCGGTCAGGAGACCAAGGCCCGCGCCACCCTCGCCGACGCCCGCGACAACCGCTGGCACCCGGCGGACGATCAGGCCCCGGCACCCGCCCCGTCCTTCCTGGGCGTGCGCGCATTCCAGAGCTGGGACCTCCAGGACCTCGCCGACCACATCGACTGGACGCCCTTCTTCGCCAGTTGGGAGCTGATCGGTCGCTATCCCCTGATCCTTGAAGACGAGATCGTCGGTGAGGCCGCGCGGGACCTGTTCCGCGACGCACAGGCCATGCTGAAGCGGATCATTGATGAGAGATGGTTCACCGCGAACGGCGTTGTCGGCTTCTGGCCCGCCAATGCGGTTGGCGACGACATTGTCGTCTGGACCGATGAGGGCCGCACCGAGGAGCTGGCCCGCTTCCACACCCTGCGTCAGCAGATCAAGAAGGCCAACGGCAAGCCAAACCTGGCCATGAGCGACTTCGTGTCAGAAGACGGCCAGGACTACATTGGGGCCTTTGCCGTTACCGCCGGTCATGGCGAGCTGGAAAAGGCCGCCGAGTTCAAGGCGGCGGGGGACGACTATTCCGCCATCCTCTCGACCGCGCTGGCCGACCGTCTGGCCGAAGCCTTCGCCGAGGCCCTGCACAAGAAGGTCCGCACCGAACTGTGGGGCTATGCGGCGGACGAACAGACCACCGTCGACGACCTCATCGCCGAAAAATACCAGGGCATCCGTCCCGCGCCCGGCTATCCGGCCCAGCCGGACCACACCGAAAAGGCCACCCTGTTCCACCTTCTGAACGCCGGCGAGAACACTGGCATGGGCCTGACCGAGAGCTTCGCCATGACCCCGCCAGCCTCGGTCAGCGGCCTCTATTTCGGCCATCCCGGCAGCCACTATTTCGGCGTTGGCAAGATCGACCGCGATCAGGTTGAGGACTACGCGGAGCGCAAGGGCATGGACATGGCCCTCATGGAACGCTGGCTCTCGCCGATCCTCAACTACGACCCAAGAGGCTGATCCGCATTGGTTCGAACCGGATAGACCACCTTGCCATCGGGCCTTAGCAGCGCCCCGGGCGTCGGGCTGGCCTGAACGCACTTGCCCGGCTCCATCAGATGTGTGACCGCCTGGCCGTTCAGCATCAGATAGTCGGCAATGATGCGCCGGTGACAGCGCCACCACATGGCCTCGGCGCACATCAGAGCTACTCGCTGGGTGGTTCCAACCTGGCTGAGCTGGTCGAAGGCCGCACCATAGAGCGGGCCCAGGGCATAGTCGGCATAGTTATGAAACGCCTGCACCTGCCACAGGGCGTTGACCGCTTCGGGCACCTCCGGCTGGCGCGGTCGGCGGCCACCCAGATCGGCCATGTGGACGTAGTCGATGCCGAGCGTCTTCAGCCGGGCCGGAAAGGTCTCGATATTGAAGGCCGGATTGTGCCGGGAACGCGGGAAACTTCGGACATCGACCAGCCGTTCGATCCCGGCACCGGTCAGCATCTCTTCGACGGTTTCGACGGTTCGGTCCGAATGGCCGATGGTGGCGAATCCCTTCGCCATCAGGGGATCAGCGTCAGGGCTTTGCCCTTGTGAGCGGCGATGTGATCGGTTTTGTCGCTCTTGATTTCGTACTGAGGGTCACCGGGCGTCGCATGGTGCGTGTACCCCTTGTGGTCGAAATCCGCCTCGTGAATCCGGACAATGCGACCGCTGACCCGTCCGGCCTCAGAGTTCCAGCTGACGTGATCTCCAATGGCGAAGGTTGCCATGGCGGGCTCCCGGCTTCGATGTCGCCCGCATCATGCCCGACAATTCGGTGACCGTCATGCCGGCCTCGCGAGGTTCACGAGGGGCCCGTGTGCGCGGCGAGGGAAGGTGCTCCTGTTCGGGAATGCCCTCAGGGCCTGTGGTGTCCAGCCTTGACTTTGCCGGGGGATCAGGCCCTTTACGCGCCTCCCGAATTTGGGGCCAAACGGCCCCTCAGAACCAGCCGAAATGACAGCCATGCACGCCTATCGTACCCACACCTGCGGTGATCTGCGATCCTCCGATGCCGGATCGACCGTCCGTCTGTCCGGGTGGGTCCATCGCAAGCGCGACCACGGTGGCCTGTTGTTCGTCGATTTGCGCGACCATTACGGCCTGACCCAGCTGGTCCTGCATCCGGAGTCTCCCGGATTTGCAGTTGTCGAACGTCTGCGCGCCGAGAGCGTTATCTGTGTCGATGGCGAGGTCGTGCTGCGCGAGGCCGGAACCATCAATCCGAACTTGCCGACTGGCGAAGTCGAGGTGCGCGTCACGGGCGTCGACGTGCTGTCCGAGGCCGCTGAACTGCCGATGCCGGTTTTTGGCGATCAGGAATATCCCGAGGAAATCCGCCTGGCAAACCGCTTCCTCGATCTGCGACGCGAGCGTCTGCACAAGAACATCGTCCTGCGCTCCAAGGTGATTTCCTCGATCCGTCAGCGGATGGTGGGGCAGGGCTTCCTTGAGTATCAGACCCCGATCCTGACGGCCTCGTCGCCCGAAGGGGCGCGGGATTTCCTCGTCCCGTCGCGTCTGCATCCCGAGAAGTTCTACGCCCTGCCGCAGGCCCCTCAGCAGTTCAAGCAGCTGCTGATGGTGTCCGGCTTTGACCGCTATTTCCAGATCGCCCCCTGTTTCCGGGACGAAGACCTGCGCGCCGACCGTTCGCTGGAATTCTATCAGCTCGACGTCGAGATGAGCTTCGTGACCCAGGAGGATGTCTTCGCCGCCATCGAACCCGTCATGCATGGCGTCTTCGAAGAGTTCGCCGACGGCAAGCCGGTCTCGTCGATTACCGGCACGCACACCTTCACCAACGACTTCGGCCAGCAGTTCGAGCACGCCGGCTTCGAGCGCCTGACGTTTGCGCAGTCGATGGCCTGGTACGGCACGGACAAGCCGGACACGCGAAACCCGATCAAGATGCAGGTCGTTTCGGATCACTTCCGTGACGGCGGCTTTGGCCTGTTTGCCAAGATTCTGGGTGCGGACGACAAGAACGCCGTCTGGGCCATTCCGGCCCCGACCGGCGGCAGCCGTGCCTTCTGTGATCGCATGAACTCCTGGGCCCAGGGCGAGGGTCAGCCGGGCCTCGGCTACATCTTCTGGTCCGACGACCAGAATGCCTGGGGTGGCCCGATCGCCAAGAACCTTGGCCAGGAACCGACCGAGGCTCTGATGACCTCGCTGGGACTGGGTCAGGGTGACGCAGCCTTCTTCACGGCGGGCAATCCGTCGGCCTTCGCCAAGTTCGCAGGGCTGGCCCGCACCCGCGTCGGCACGGAGCTGAAGCTGATCGATGAGAACCAGTTCAAGTTCTGCTGGATCGTCGATTTCCCGATGTTCGAGTGGTCGGAAGAGGAGAAGAAGGTCGACTTCTCGCACAACCCCTTCTCGATGCCGCAGGGCGGTCTGGAGGCCCTGGAGACGCAGGACCCGCTGACCATCCGCGCCTATCAATATGACATCGTCTGCAACGGCTATGAGCTGTGCTCGGGGGCGATCCGGAACCACAAGGCCGAGATCATGCTCAAGGCCTTCAGCATCGCCGGCTATGACGCTTCGGTCGTGGAAGACCAGTTCGGCGGCATGCTGAACGCCTTCCGCTACGGCGCGCCGCCGCATGGTGGCCTGGCCCCCGGCATCGACCGCATCGTCATGCTGTTGGCCGGTGAAACGGCCATCCGCGAGGTCATTGCCTTCCCGCTGAACCAGCAGGGCGAGGATTTGCTGATGAATGCACCGACGCGGGCTGAGGAGCGTCAGCTCAAGGACGTGCACATCCGCACGGTCCCGCCGATCAAGGTCTAGTCGACGTCCGTTGCCGCCACCGTGAAGAACGGCCGGGGCGGAGCGACCGGGCGCGGCGCACCCCCTCGACCACCGCCACAACTGCGGACCGTCAGACCATCCGGCAGGCGCGTCGTGCTGTCCGAACAGGCCGAATTGATCTGGGACTGCGTGAGGCCGCGTGCCTGTGACAGATCGGTGCCGCGCAAATCGGCGCGAAACAATTCCGCTTCGGTAAAATCAGCGCGTGTGAAGCGCCCGCCAGTCAGACGCGCGCTGTTCAGTTCGGCACCCTCGAAATTGGCACCTGAAAAATCGCCATAAACCAGTTCGGCGGCAGACATTTCCGCCCCGGTGAAGTTGGCATCGACCGCGCGCGTGCGGCGCAGGCGGGCTCCGAGGAGCTCAGCCCCGGAGAGGTTGGCGCGCGAAAGGTCAGCATTGCTGAAATCAGCCCCACGAGCCTCAACCCCGTCCAGTCTGGCCTGAACCATAGCGGCACCCGAAAACTGGCTCCCGACCAGCTCGGCCCCACGAAGGTCGGCTCGGGTCAGATTCGTCTCGGAAAAATTGGACCCAACGACGTTGGCTCCCCGCAGGTCTGACCCGACCAGGGTGGCCTGGGCGAAGTTGGCCCCGACAAAGTTGGCCCCTGTCAGACGCCGGCCGGACAGCTCACAACGGACGCATGAACCGCTGATCGAGATCACGCGAGAAACGTCGCGATCCTGAAATCCGGTCTGGCCCGCGGCCATGGCTGTAGAGGCTCCGAACACCGCCAGGGCGACGGCGGTCGCGGCAGGTGCCAGTCGCAGGAAAGGGCGCACAATGACCATCATGGGTCCCATGTCATCCATTCGGCGGGCCGGAACCACTTAAATCGTGGTAAGGTCAGGCGCTCAGCAGTTGGGGATGGACAGAGAACCCGGCAGTTCGGTGGAGCCGTCGCCGCAGGCGGCATTCAACTGGCGTTGGGTCAGGCCGCGCGCGCCGCGCATCTGGGCACCGGAGAAATTGGCCCCTGTCAGATCCGCGCCGCTGAAGTTGGCACTCTCCAGGTAAGCCCCCACCCACGATGAATTGGTCAGGTTCGCGCCGCTGAAGCTGGCCCCACCAAAGACCCCACCATAGGCATCGACATCGCGCAGATCGGCGCGGGAGAAATTGGCGGCATTGAGCACCGCTGCGGTCAACCAGGCCTGACGCAGACGCGCCCCGGAAAAGTTGCGCCCGCGTGCCTCGACGCCCGTCAGGTCCGCCTGAAAAAGATTGCAGCCCGGGCATGACGCCCCTCGTTGGGCCGAGGCAATCTGACCGGCATTCTGGGCGGCGGCGGGCACAGCCAGACTGATGATGGCGGCGGCGAGCAGAAGAGTGCGCATGGTGAGGGCTCCGTGACCCGATTTACCATGCAAGATTCAGGCCTGACTGGTGGACAGGTCCGCTTCGGTGGGAGCAATGCCGCAGGTATCGCAGACGAAGGCCCCGCCTTTCATCTGAAGCGCGGCGTCGCCACAGGCCGGGCAAACGTCGGCGACGGGGGGCTGGGCTGGAGGTGCCGACTCGGCATCAGCATCGCGCCGACCGAACGGAACCACGACAAGATTATCCGGGGCACCCCCCCGCATCAGTCCTTTCGAGATGAAACGTGTCGCCGGTGTGGGGGCTTCTTCCGCATCGGGATCGAGGCCATCGTCCGTCGGTAATGGCGGGCGGGCATTGGCCAGGTCAGAACGACCCTGGTAGCTGACAGCCAGCTCACGAAACACGTAGTCGAGAATGGACGTTGCCGAGCGGATGGAGTCATTGCCGGTGACGGTGCCCGAGGGTTCGAACCGGGTGTAGACGAAGGCGTCCACGAACTCTTCCAGTGGCACCCCATACTGGAGCCCGATCGAGACTGAGATAGCGAAATTGTTCATCAGGCTACGGAAGGCAGCGCCTTCCTTGTGCATGTCGATGAAGATTTCCCCGATCTCGCCGTCCTCGTACTCACCGGTGTGGAGGTAGACCTTGTGGCCCCCGACAGCGGCCTTCTGAATATAGCCCTTGCGGCGGTCCGGCAGTTTGCGGCGCTGGGGTCGCTGGGCGGGCGGGTTTTCGGCTCGCCTTGGTGCCGATTCGACGGCCGCGGGCGCGTGCGTCTCAGTCTGGCTCAGATCGAAAAGCACCAGTCCATCGGGGGGCGATGCCCGCTCGACCCTCACGGATCGGATTCCAGCCAGGGCCGCGGTCGATTGCAGACGGGTGAGGTCATCAGTGCCGGCATCCCAGCCGGCATGGAGCTTGAGGCCCCGAGGCGCGCCCGAGAAGATCTCGACGGCAGTGGTCATCGCCAATTCGGCCTCCAGCCCTGGGTGGGCGAGGGCGGAAGAAATGGTGTCGGTCAGCCCGCTCCAGCCCGTCAGGTCGGGTGCCCCCAGGGCATAGGCAGCGGCCTGTTCGATCTGCCGGCTCGGCACGCCGAGATGGCTCAGCAGACAGAATCCGGCTTGCCCTGCCAGCTCAGCTTCGACGCCGAGAGCATCTTCGATGAAACCGGCCCCAAGCACCGAAGGGGCGAAGGCCTCCGCCAGGTTCGAGGCGTGATCCAGCTCCATCTCGATGGACTTCAGCTCAATGTCCGTAAAGCCAAAGGCACGTAGGCCTTCCAGATCGATGCCGGGAGCATCGGCGAGGGTCCGGCGGCCCAGCAGGTGTCGCTCGGCAGACTCGATATCAGCGTCGAGCAAATGGAGCGCACGCGCCACATCGGGGTGGAGGACGCGCTCAACCTCGCCGTCCGAAGTTTCAATCACGCCGGTCAAGCCTTGGGCCGGCTGGATGCCTTCGCTGGGCATGGCCAGCCGCAGTCGCGTTTCCGCATCCATGTCCAGTGCGGTGACCTGGAGGTTTCGCAGGCCTGATTTGCGCGCGAGCTTCAGGGCCTGGGCGTAGAGTTTGGCGGCGGTCGGGTCGATCCGATCGGCGGCAATGCGCTTGCGATCCAGGTTCGAAAGCGCAGCGGGCCCTTCCAAGGTCCAGTCGCGACAGGGCGTCAGCTGTGCGGCCAGGTCTGCAGAGGAGATCAGGGCCGCTGCATCCAGAGTGGCAACCCAGGCCGCAGTCTGAAGGCGTGCCGCATCGCTGTCGTAGGCGAGCCCTTCGGCGCGTATTCGATCTCCGAGGCCGCAAAGGACAAGCGCCAACGGTCGGGCGTCATGTCGGCGACGCGCCAGAACGCCCGACGCCGAGAAGCCACAGGCGGATTCGATTTCCAGAGCGAGGGTCCAGACCCTGGCCAATGCCGTCAGGTCAACCAGATCGATCTGTCGGGCATCCAGACCGACCACCGGAGCCGCTTCGGCCAGAAGGAGGGCCTCAGCATCGATCGGCGAGAAGGCCAGCCGCAATCCGGGCGCATCGGCGACAAACTGGGCTGGACGGGAGCCGGCGGCGACTTCGGCCCGTTCGGCCAGCACGAGCCATTCATTGGCCAGCGGGGCCACGTCTATGGAGCCATTGAGCGCCAGGTGGATCGTAGCGTCGTCCAGTCCGGCGTTCTGGGCGGCGCGAATGGCACGGGCCAGGCCGGAGTTCTGGTTCGGGTCGCGACAGCTGGAGGTCGCGCCGTCGCATCTCTGGGTCGCGGCAAACACCGCTTCGAGGCGAGCCTGGGCCACCCCGGTCAGGCCGATGGACAGACGCGCCTGCCGGCGCGCATCGAGCTGGCGTTCCAGGTCAGGGGCCGCAAGCGAACCGGGGGCGGCATCGATAGCCAGGCCTAGTTGGTCGTCGGCTGTCGGGTGAATTCTGTAACCGTCCTGACGCAGCGTGCCGGGCGCGGCCAGGCCGAGCAACAGGGTGGCCGTTATCTCGTCGACAAAGGCGCTGGCTCTGGCCTCGTCCGGGAGTGCCCCCGTGGCCCGCCCCCAGGCCGCGAGCCGATGCGCATATCGGAACAGGGCCCCGTTGAGCGGAGCATCCGGCGCCGGTGCCGGAGCCGCAGCTTGCGCCGGATAGTCCGTCGGCAGGCCATCAGCCCAGTCGAGCCAGGCGTCGATCCGCGCTGTTGTCCAGTCCGTGGGTGCCGTGATCCGAACCCACTCTCCGGCACGCTCGATCAGGCGACCCGTCAGGGCCGGCAGTCGTTCCGATACGGCGAAGCGGGATTCGAGCCGCAAGTCGTGTCTCCGTCACAGTTGACAGGAGTTTAGCCACCCGATTCGCGCGCGCCAATAGATATGGGGGCTGTGAGGCGAATAACCCACAAGATGTTGCCTGTCGTGACGCAGGCCTGGCCATGGACGCCACCCGACGCGCGCTCTATAACTTGCGGGTTCGTCGTCAATCGGAAATGCCCGTGTTCAAGTCCCTGCTCACCTGGTGGAACGGTGCCACAATCGGAACCCGTTTCACGATCGCCAAGCGCGGCCGCAAGGTCGGTGAGGATGAATTCGGCAATACCTATTACGAGAGCCGCGACAACATCAGCTACGACGGGCGCAAGCGCCGCTGGGTCGTTTTCAACGGCTATGCCGAGGCGTCCAAGGTTTCGCCGGACTGGCACGGCTGGCTCCACTACACCTTCGATGAGCCCCCGACCGAGGCTCCGCTGCCGCGGCGAGCCTGGGAAAAGGACTATCTGCCCAATCTGACGGGCACGCCGATGGCCTGGCGCCCGCCGGGATCGCTGGCCCGCACCGGTGAGCGTCCGGCGGCGACCGGTGACTATGAGGCGTGGAGCCCGGAATGAAGCGCGCCCGCTGGTTCACGATCAGCGCGCTGGCCGCCATCGCAGCCGCCGGCCTGGCGACGGCGACGCCGGCTCCGATTCCCCCGGCTGATCCGATCGGCGCGGTGATCCCGCAACCGCAACCTCAGGCTCCCGCGGCGACGCCGCCGGCGACGCCCGACGCCGGCAGCGAAGACGAGGCTCCGGCGGAAAATGCCGCGGCTACCCCCGCGACACCGGCTCCGCGCGTTGATGGTGGCATGCCGGTCGGCAATCCGATGCCGGAACTGGCCGCCCCCCTGTCACGCCCACGTCAGGGCGTCGCGATCATCCAGGCGCTGGACAAGGTGACCGCCGTGTCCATTCGTTTCGCGGTGCCGGTCGGTCAGCAGCGTCGCTGGCGCGGCCTGGTTTTCCGGGTACGGGCCTGTGAGCGGACGGCGGCCGACGAGCCGATGCCGGATTCGGTCGCCTATCTGGAAATCTTCTCGCAGCCGCGCGCGCGCGACGGTGCGGTGGAACCGCGGCGGGTCTATCAGGGGTGGATGTTTGCGTCGTCGCCGGCGCTGAGCCCGCTGGAGCACCCGCTCTATGATGCCTGGGTTGTTTCCTGCCAGGCCGAAGCCCCGTCGGACGCATAGGGCATCCGCCCGAAATCGGCGTCCAGCTCAACGGCGCTGCGTAATCGCTGCTGATAGTCCTCACGCGTGATTTCAATGGCCCCCAGGCTGGTCAGGTGGGGCGTGAGGAACTGCGCGTCCAGCAATTGGTATCCACCGACCCGAAGCCGGGCGATCAGATGAACCAGCGCGACCTTGGAGGCATCGCGCTCGAATGACACCATGCTTTCGCCGAAGAAGGCGGCCCCCAGGGCAACGCCATACAGCCCACCCGCGAGGCTGCCTTCGCGCCAGCATTCGACGCTGTGGGCAAAGCCGGCGGCGTGTAGCTCGAGATAGAGGCGGCGGATTTCCGGGTTGATCCAGGTATCGCTGCGATCGCCGGCCCCGGGAGCGGCACAGGCATCGAGCACCGCCTCGAAAGCCGTATCGACACGCACCTCGAAGTGATCAGAGCGGACCGTGCGGCCCAGCCGTCGCGGAAGAGGCGGGGCCTCAAGCGGGATGATCCCGCGCAGGGCGGGATCAACGAAGAACAGCGCGGGGTCGTCGCGGCCCTCGGCCATGGGGAAGACGCCGATGGCGTAGGCTCCCAACAGCCCCTCGATGGTCAGGTCTGACGCGCTGCCCACTTTTCCAGCCAGTGGATGTCGTAGTCGCCGGACAGGATATCCGGCTCGGCCAGCAACTTCTGGAACAGGGGAACCGTGGTGTCGATGCCACCGACCACCATTTCGCCCAGGCTGCGCTTGAGGCGTGCGATGCACTCTTCACGGTCGCGACCATGAACGATCAGCTTGCCAATCAGGCTGTCGTAATAGGGCGGGATCGAATAGCCGGCGTACAGGGCGCTATCCAGGCGCACGCCCAGGCCACCCGGCGCGTGAAAATCGTTCACCAGCCCCGGCGACGGCGTGAAGGTCACCGGATTCTCGGCATTGATCCGGCATTCAATGGAATGGCCTTCAAAGACGATGTCGTCCTGGGTGAAGCTGAGCGGCTCGCCGGCGGCGATGCGGATCTGTTCACGGACCAGATCAACGCCGGTGATCATTTCGGTGACAGGGTGTTCGACCTGAAGGCGGGTATTCATTTCGATGAAATAGAACTCACCGTCTTCCCAGAGGAATTCGATGGTGCCCACGCCCAGATAGCCGATCTTCTTGATGGCATCGGTGACGGTCTTGCCGATCCTGGCGCGGCCCTCAGCCGACAGGGCCGGTGAGGGGGCTTCTTCCAGGACCTTCTGGTGGCGACGCTGAAGCGAACAATCGCGTTCGCCCAGATGCACGACGTTGCCGTGGCTGTCGGCGATGACCTGGATTTCGATGTGACGGGGCTTCTGGAGGTAACGCTCCATGTAGACCGCGCCATTGCCAAAGGCGGCAAGAGCTTCGGTCTGAGCGGTCTGAACCGCCTCGACCAGGTTGTCTTCGGTCAGGGCGACCTTCATGCCGCGCCCACCGCCTCCGGCAGCGGCCTTGACGATCAGGGGGAAGCCGATGGTCTTCGCCGCCTCGATGGCCTGCTCGACCGTCTCGACTTCACCGTCAGAACCGGGGACGACCGGAATTCCAGCGTCCCTGGCGGTCTGCTTGGCCGAAATCTTGTCGCCCATGATTCGGATGTGGTCCGCCGTCGGGCCGATGAACGTCATGCCATGGGCGCCCACGATCTCGGCGAACTTGGCGTTCTCCGACAGGAATCCGTAGCCGGGATGGATCGCCTGGGCGCCGGTGATTTCGGCAGCCGCGATGATCGAGGGAATGTTCAGATAGGACCGGGCCGCAGGGGCCGGACCGATACAGACGCTTTCATCCGCCAGGCGGACGTGCATGGCCGAGCGGTCGGCCTCGGAGTGCACGGCGACGGTGGAGATGCCCATCTCCTTGCAGGCGCGATGGATGCGAAGCGCGATCTCACCGCGGTTGGCGATCAGGACCTTGTCGAACATGGCCCCGACCTATTCGAGCACCAGGAGGGCTTCACCGAACTCGACCGGCTGGGCGTCGCCGACGAGGATGCTCAGAACCTTGCCGTCCCGAGGGGCGGAGATCGGGTTCATGGTCTTCATCGCCTCGACGATCAGCAGGGTCTGACCCTTCTTGACGTTGTCGCCCGGCTTGACGAACGGGTCGGCTCCGGGGGTTGCCTGAAGATAGACCGTGCCGACCATGGGCGACGGCACCGTTTCGCCCACTTCCGGGGCGGGACCAGCGGGGTCGGACGACATGGGCTGGGCCACAGCGGCGAGTGGGGCTGCGGCTGTAACGGCCGGTACCGCGACAGAGGGCGGGGCTGCGAAATGCATCGGCTGCACGGCGGCACCGGCGGTTACCGTCCTCGACACGCGGATCTTGAGGCCGGACCGTTCGACCTCGATCTCCGTCAATGAGGTGTCGTTCAGAATGTCAGCCAGTTCGCGAACCAGCTTGGCATCGGTGTCGCTCGAGGCGGTCTTGCTCGGGGTCTTGGGCGCCGGCATGGGCGTCTCCCTCTCTTGGACTTTAGGACTTCGACGGCGCTGAGCCGACCAGGCGAAGCGCCGCTTCGACAGCCATCTCATAGGACGCCGGCCCGAAGCCGGAAACTACGCCGGTCGCAGCCGGCGATACAAAGGATACCTGACGAAACTCTTCGCGCGCCGCCGGGTTCGAAAGATGGCACTCGATCACGGGAATCGAAATCGACCTTAATGCGTCGAGCAGGGCGACGGAGGTGTGCCCAAATCCCGCCGGGTTCAGGACGAGGGCACAGCCCTGGTCACCGGCCTCGTGGATCCAGTCGATCAGCTCGCCTTCATGGTTGGTCTGACGGAAGACCACCGACCCGGCACCGGCGACGCGCACGCACGCCTGCTCGATATCGGCCAGGGTGTCGGACCCGTAAATCTCGGGCTCGCGGGTTCCGAGCCGGTTGAGATTGGGGCCGTTCAGCACATACAGGGGTCTGGCCATGAGGCTCCGAGCGGACCGTCAATTCGGCGGCCCTTGTATCGCCGGGCCGTCAGGGTCACAAGCCGCTGATGGACATCACACTAAACGGTGAACGGCACACGACCGAGGCGACCACCATCGCCGAACTGGTAAAGGCGCTTGGGCTCGACCCCGCCAAGGTGGCCGTCGAGCACAATTTGGCCCTGACGCCGCGATCCTTGCATGACCAGACGCCAATTGGGCCGGGCGACCGAATCGAAATCGTCCAGTTCGTCGGCGGCGGCTAGAACGGAAAGACGAGGGGGATGACCACCATGGCCGTGGCCCAGGTGATGAGATTGAGCGGCACGCCGATCTTGACGAAGTCCATGTAGGAATAGCCACCCATCTGATAGACCAGCACATTGGTCTGATAGCCGAACGGCGTGGCAAAGGCGGCAGAAGCGGCCATCATCACCGCCACCAGGAAAGGGCGCGGATCGACACCCAGGCTCTCGGCCAGAGCCACCGCAATCGGCGTGATCAGGACGGCTACTGTCGCATTCGACAGCAGCTCGGTCGCAAACAAGGTCACGCCGTACAGCACAATCAGGGCCGCCAGCGGCCCAAATGGCTCGAGCACATGGATCAGGGCCTGGGCCCCGGCATCCGCCAGGCCGGTGACCTCGATGGCCACGCCGACGACGACCATGCCGGCGATCAGCAGCAGGATTTCGGGGCGAAGGCCGGCATAGGCCTCTTCCGGCGTGATCACTTTGAGCAGGATCAACGCCACAGCCCCGGCAAAGGCCGCCGCCGCAATGGGGGCGAGGCCCAGTCCGGCGCAGGCAACGACCAGAACGAAGACCCCGGCCGAGATCAGGGCTCGCCGCAACTCGAACGGTCGGTCGGCCGCACTGAACAGTTCGACATCGCCCAGGTGGGCGTCGCCTGATCCATCCTCCTGATTGCGGGCCTCGCCGAACCTCGGAAAGCGGAAGCGCAGACGACGGCGTCGCTGCTGGGCCTGTTTCTCGGCCTGTTGCCTGCGTTCTTCTTCCTCTGCGGCGAGACGGGCCTGTTCGGCTTCGTCGGCCGCGACGATCCGGCCAAGCTGGCGCGCACCCACGAAGTACAGCCAAAGGGTGCCGATCAGGGCGATGCTGACGCCGACGGGGGTAATTTCGAACAGGGAAAAGACCGGCTGACCAGCGTTTCTGGCCATGTCGTTGACCAGCAGGTTGGTCGAGGTGCCGATCAGGGTCATCAATCCACCCATGACCGAGATGTGGCTCAAGGGCATGAGGAACCGCTTGGGTGACAGCTTGAGCGTCTTGGCGACATCGCGAATGACCGGCGCGGCCAGGACGACGACCGGCGTGTTATTGAGGAAACCGCCGAGCATTCCGCACATGCCCATGACCATCCAGACGCCGGTGGCCCCGAACCGGACCGCCAGCTTGGTGGCCTGTCGGATCATCAGGCCGAGCAGACCCGACAGCTCGATCGCGTAGGCAATGACGAATAGGCCGGCCAGGGCAATCACCGCCGGACTGGCAAAGGCGCTCTGAACCTCAACAGGACGAACGACTCCCAGGATGAGCAGGGCCGCTGCGCCGGACAAGGCCACCACATCGGCGCGAAGACGTCCGTGAATGAGGACGCCGACAACGCCGACCAGCACCAAGAGGGCTATGATCTGATCAAGGGTCATCAGGTTCCGTTAGCCGCGCCCAAGGGCGATCTCGTTGAGATTGCATAGCCTTTTGAACGCGCGTCATGCTAGGGTGATCCCTATGTCTAACTCGGTTGTGATCCTGGGACGCACCGTTGCGGTGGTGGCATTGGGCCTGATGGTCAGTGGATGTCCGCGCAACGCCGAGGAGCCCGCTCCGCCGGCTCAGCCCATCGAAACGCCGACGACTCCGCAAATCCCGACGCCGGTAGCGACGGCGCTGACACGTGCCAACCTGCTTGATGCGGCCCGCCGTGCGGGATCGGACTATGCGTCCGGCACAGCCCCGGAAGGCGTTGATGCCCTGGTCGGCCGGACCTTTTCCATCGTGAATCCCGTAGGATGCAGCGGCCCGGCGGCCGGGCTTCCGGCCGAGGCCGCCGACGGTCTGGCCCGGGTGGCCTGGAACGGGGACCGGACCGTCATTCAGTTCAGCCTGACCCCCGGAAACTGGACGGACTCCGCCCTGATCACGGGAGCCAACGGCAATTGGGAAGAGGTCGAGGGCATCTGGCTGACCCGCCCCTGGCTGGAAACGGAAGCGTGCCCCGTGGTGCGTTCCGACCCGCTTCAAAGCGCGGCAGCGGCCCCGACCGGTCAGACGGTCGGTCTGGCGATCGTGCATTCGCAGGAAGGTTCCCGGCTTGATCGCCGCAACGGGCGTGCCTACGCCCATGCGCTACGGGGCGAGAGCGAGGCCCCGGCCCAGTGGCCTGACGGCGGTTTGCGCTTGCGATTGGAAGGGCGCGTCGTCGGATTTCCGGGGGGGCAGGCGTTTCGCTGTCGCGCTGCCGGGCCGGACGCGGCACCGGTCTGCGTGGCGGCTGTCCAGCTCGACCGGGTGGCGCTGGAATCGTCCTCAGGGGAAGCCCTGAGTGAGTGGCGGGGCGGCTGACCACCCCGCCGTCACCGCGTCCTGGAGCCTGATCGGTTGAGATGGAATCGCTTCGCGATTTCATCTCGGGCGTGAAACAGGCTCCAGGAGAAAGCGCGAGCATGATTCAGCTTTTTGTTGGGACCGCCCCGCGGTTCCAACAAAAACCATCATGCTCTAGTCGACCAGATCGGCCGGGACCTTGCCGCCGTTTTCGGCAATCTTGTTCATGACCTGCCGGTGCAGCCAGATATTCATGCTGGCCGAGTCGGACTTGTCGCCGGTGTAGCCAAGCTCGTCAGCGAGCGCCTTGCGGTTGTCAAGGCTGGAATCGATGTCCAGCGTCTTCATCAGATCGACGATGGAGGTCTTCCAGTTCAGTGGTTCGCCCTTGGCCTCGGCCTTCTTGGTCAGGATGACTTCGACATCGGCCTCGTCGAGCTGGACGCCGACCGGCGCGGACTTGCCGCCGAAATCAGCCTTGCTCATGCCGGCGGGGGACGGTTTTGCGCCGTCAGCCGACTTGCCCCCCGTAACGGTGGTCTTGTCGTCGTCGCGACCGAAGATCTTGCCGAAAATATTGCCCAGGATGCTCATATGTCAGGTTTCCGTTGTGGTTGAGAGGTAGCCCCTGGGAAGAAACGACCCAGCGAACGGCAGGATGCAAATCACAAATCGCTCAACCCTCGCCATTCGAGGCGTCGCGCGCTAGTCAGACCCTGTAGCGGGCGAGCCGCCCACGATTCCACCGGCTCAGGGATGACGATGACGAAATGGGTTTACGGTTTCGGGGGCGGGTCGGCTGACGGCGACGCGTCGATGAAGAACCTGCTGGGCGGCAAGGGTGCCAATCTGGCGGAGATGTCGTCTCTGGGTCTACCGGTGCCGCCGGGCTTCACCATCACCACCGAGGTTTGCACCGCCTATTACGAGAATGGTCAGGCCTATCCCGCCGATCTGGAGAGCCAGGTCGCGGCGGCCCTCGGCAAGGTCGAAGGGATTGTCGGCAAGGCTTTTGGCGACAAGTCCAATCCCCTGCTGGTTTCGGTGCGCTCTGGTGCGCGAGCCTCGATGCCGGGGATGATGGACACGGTCCTGAACCTTGGACTCAACGATGAGACGGTCGAGGGACTGGCGGGCCTGTCCGGTGATCGCCGATTTGCGTTCGACAGCTACCGTCGCTTCATCACCATGTACTCCAACGTGGTGCTCGGGGTCGGCCACGATGCCTTTGAAGAGGTGCTGGACGAAACCAAAGACAGGCTGGGTGTCAGCCAGGATACCGAACTGGAGGCTGCGGACTGGGAGCGGGTCGTCGGTCGCTACAAGCAGGTCGTGCTGGACGAAACAGGTGCCGAGTTCCCGCAAGACCCCAAGGCACAGCTATGGGGCGCGGTCGGCGCGGTGTTCGCGAGCTGGATGAACGACCGGGCCAAATTCTATCGCCGCATGCACGACATCCCCGAGAGCTGGGGCACCGCCGTCAACGTCCAGTCGATGGTCTTCGGCAACATGGGTGACACATCCGCGACAGGCGTTGCCTTCACGCGCAATCCGTCGACGGGCGAAGCCCGGCTGTACGGCGAGTTCTTGATCAATGCCCAGGGCGAAGACGTCGTCGCCGGCATCCGCACGCCTCAGGCCCTGACCAGGGCTGGCCGCGAGGAGATGGGCGAAACCAAACTCTCGATGGAAGAGGCCATGCCGGAGGTGTTCGCCCAGTTCCGCGACACGGTCGAACGGCTGGAGCGCCACTATCGTGACATGCAGGACATCGAGTTCACGGTCGAACAGGGTCGGCTGTGGATGCTCCAGACCCGAAACGGCAAGCGCACGGCCAAGTCGGCGCTGAAGATTGCGGTGGAGCTGGCTTCCGAAGGCCTGATTGACCGCGAGGAGGCGATCCAGCGGGTCGAGCCCCAGGCTCTGGATCAGCTGTTGCACCCGACGCTGGATCCCAAGGCTCCGCGGACCGTGATCGCCAAGGGCTTGCCCGCATCGCCGGGTGCGGCGACCGGCAAGATCGTGTTCGATTCCGATGAGGCCGAGCGGCTGGGCCAGTTGGGCGAAGCCGTCATCCTGGTGCGCGAGGAGACGTCGCCTGAGGACATTCACGGGATGCATGCGGCACGCGGTATCGTCACAGCGCGCGGCGGCATGACCAGCCACGCCGCGGTGGTGGCGCGCGGCATGGGCCGTCCCTGTGTGTCGGGGGCCGGCGGCGTCCATATCAATGATGAGGCGGGTGAGTTCACCGCGGGCGGCCAGACCTTTAAGGCCGGCCAGATCATCACCATTGACGGCTCCACCGGCGACGTCATCGAGGGCAAGGTGGCGATGATCGAGCCGGAGCTGACCGGCGACTTTCAGACCCTGATGGCCTGGGCTGATCAGGCACGGCGGCTGAAGGTGCGGGCCAATGCCGAGACGCCGCTGGACGCGTCCACCGCGCGCGGCTTCGGGGCCGAGGGCATCGGCCTGTGCCGGACCGAGCACATGTTCT
>CAZYFY010000015.1:0-61767 GCA_964647275.1 uncultured Brevundimonas sp. | reverse complement strand
ATCTGCAACGGCAGGGCGCCTTGCTGCCGTGGTTTCCCTACCGACTCCCAAGAGGTAGGCTCTCGACCTGGGTGAAGGCCGTCTATCTCCCGCCGTGGTTTCCCTACCGACTCCCAAGAGGTAGGCTTTCAGGCGCGCGCCGGTCGCTTCGTTCGTCGCCGTGGTTTCCCTACCGACTCCCAAGAGGTAGGCTGACGTAGACGTAGGGGTGGAAGTCGTCGAGGCCGTGGTTTCCCTACCGACTCCCAAGAGGTAGGCTCCGACGCCGGGCCACGGCCCTGATCGAGGCGCCGTGGTTTCCCTACCGACTCCCAAGAGGTAGGCTGCCGCCCGCTCAAACCGCAACAGCGACCGGGCCGTGGTTTCCCTACCGACTCCCAAGAGGTAGGCTTCGAGCCCGACGGCATCGAGACCACGACAGGCCGTGGTTTCCCTACCGACTCCCAAGAGGTAGGCTGATAGACCGCTCGTTCTGGCGGTCGGACGAGCCGTGGTTTCCCTACCGACTCCCAAGAGGTAGGCTGATCATGGCTCCCCCCCCTGGCGATCCGCCGCCGTGGTTTCCCTACCGACTCCCAAGAGGTAGGCTTGGGCGACGTGCTCGGTCAGTACGGCATCGGCCGTGGTTTCCCTACCGACTCCCAAGAGGTAGGCTGAAATCACCTTCGGGTTTGAAGCCACGCCCGCCGTGGTTTCCCTACCGACTCCCAAGAGGTAGGCTGTGATCGCCGCCCGGGACCGCCACGCGATCGCCGTGGTTTCCCTACCGACTCCCAAGAGGTAGGCTCCGGGATCACGGTTCCGGGTGAGATTTTGAGCCGTGGTTTCCCTACCGACTCCCAAGAGGTAGGCTCCCACATCGTCACCGCCGATCAACTGACGGGCCGTGGTTTCCCTACCGACTCCCAAGAGGTAGGCTGATCTGCGGCGGCTAGTGGCGACTCATCGAGCCGTGGTTTCCCTACCGACTCCCAAGAGGTAGGCTGGGATGCAAGCGGCGGAGGATGCGATCAGAGCCGTGGTTTCCCTACCGACTCCCAAGAGGTAGGCTCCAAGGCGCTTCGCGCGGCGCAACTGCCGTGCCGTGGTTTCCCTACCGACTCCCAAGAGGTAGGCTGCGCCGCACCTTCTGGCGATGGCCGATCCGGCCGTGGTTTCCCTACCGACTCCCAAGAGGTAGGCTAAGAACTGGCGACGGAAGACGCGGTTATCGGCCGTGGTTTCCCTACCGACTCCCAAGAGGTAGGCTGCTAGGCGTTGCTCCTCTCTAAGCTCCGCAGCCGTGGTTTCCCTACCGACTCCCAAGAGGTAGGCTCTGTTCATCCCCCATCCGTTGCTGGATGGGGCCGTGGTTTCCCTACCGACTCCCAAGAGGTAGGCTCCGATTGTGCCGATCAAGGCCCCGTGGAGAGCCGTGGTTTCCCTACCGACTCCCAAGAGGTAGGCTGAAGCGCTTCGCCAGATCCTCAACGAATGCGCCGTGGTTTCCCTACCGACTCCCAAGAGGTAGGCTCGCTTCGGCATAATGGTCTGAAAATGCTCTGATATTCCGCTCTTGGTCGAGCCGAATATCAGAGCAAAACCATCTGTTGGGGGGCGACTCGCTCATTTTTTTCGACCTCTCCCAGTAGCAACTTCATCCGACCATACTGTTTGTCGGTGACCTGAAGCGTTCGCACATTACCCGATTTCGGCAGGTTACGGGTGACGCGACTGATGTGTTTCTCAACCGCCTCATCGCCGCGGCACACCCGTGCATAGACAGAGAACTGTAGCATCAAATAGCCGTCATCCTTGAGGAATTTTCGAAACCGGGTCGCCAGATTGCGCTCCGGCTTGGTCTTCACCGGCAGATCGAAAAAGACAAACAGCCACATGATGCGGACCTCTTCGGCTTTCATCGTGGAACCTGCGGCAGGATCAGGACGGCGGGCGTGCCCGATTCGAGGGCGCGGCTCAGCGATTCGGCGGATCGTTCGGTCGCCACCAACAGGGATACGGTTGAACCGGTGAGGGTGGCCTCGGCCAGAAGCACCCCGGCCATGGCCCGCCGGTCTTCAATGGACAGATCCTCTCGGCAGGGTGCACCTGCCCCAACCGTCTGCCAGGCCAGGATGTCGACAAAGGGCCGGAAGGGTTCGACCAGATCGTCCGCGAGGTTGAACGCGTTGGACACGCTGGCGTGCTTCAATCCAAAGGCCGGCAGCAGGCCACTGGCCACCAGGGCGCGGGCGACACCGGATCGAACCACCGCATAGCCGTAGTTCAGCAGCTTGTTGCGCCGGTCGCCGCTGTCGTCGCGGCGGAAGTCTCGCCACAGCTTGCCCCAGTAGTAGCGCGCGGCCTGGGCCTCGACATTGTTGGGATCGCCCGATCCCACGCGGCCCGACATGGCGCGCAGGGTGGTGGCTCCGCCGGCTCCAACGGCCTCAAGCGCCGCCGCCTGGTTTTCGATCTTCTGGCGTACGACGGCCTGCCAAAGACGCTTCTTCAGCGGCGCGCCGGCCCCAACCTGACGCGCGGCGACATCGGCCTGCCGGTGGTGCCGATGAAAGGGCAGGGTGACGCCCGACGGCGTATGGCTGGCGTCCGAAAAGATGACGGCGATGCCGTGGTCCATACAGGCCGACATCAGGCTGGCCGTCAGACTGGTCTGGGCATTATCGACGACGACCCAGGCCACGTCTTCCAGCGCCAGACGCACCTCACCATCGTCCTGGCCGATGACGATCTGATCATCGGCCAGGGACAGGCGCGACGGCTGGGTCAGGTGCAGACCGCGCCACGCCATGTGCGTTTCTCGCTGAGGATTTCTGTCCGGCGACCAAGACGGTCAATGGAATATTTGCGGAGGAATTTGAGTGAGCGGGGGCCAATGCCACGAAATATCGCATCCTTGCTATGGTGAGCAGCAATGTTGAAATTGCTGGTGCTTCGATCAACACCGCGGAAATAGCCGTCAATAAATGTTC
The DNA here is from genome assembly GCA_964647275.1 of uncultured Brevundimonas sp. Taxonomy (GTDB): domain Bacteria; phylum Pseudomonadota; class Alphaproteobacteria; order Caulobacterales; family Caulobacteraceae; genus Brevundimonas. Next base: position 58,795 of record CAZYFY010000015.1, on the reverse strand, counting down.
CATCGGCTTTCTCCAGTTCCACAAAGGATTGCGAGGAGACGCTCCACATGAACTCATAACCGTCTGACATATCTGGCCATTCAGACTCCGGCTTGGCTTGAAGAATCGCCCTGTTCGGCGGCACGGGATAGTCGACGGCATCGAAGACCTGGTGCGGATAGATGGGCACCAGGAAATATTCCCAGGCGTCGCGCTTGTTCTTCTTGCGGAAGACATCGACCCTGACCATTTCGCCGCGTTCCGCGACGCCATCGCGGACCAGAACATCGACCTTCTTGGTCGTGGCCAGCCGGACCTTGGATATGGGATCGCCCTTGGGTGAGAGTGGACGGCGGTCCTTGGGTTTGTCGGCCGCGATCCATTCGCGCAGCGAGGCGATGAGGGCGGCGTTGCGTTCGGGATCCTTGATCCGTTCCAAATCCTTGTCCGTCAGATTGTCGACGGACTTGCGCTCATAGACCACCGGTCCGTCGTCGGTCTGTTCGACACGACGAATGGTCTGGGCGTGGCCCTCGCCGCGCGCGCGCCGGCGCTCGGCCCGACTGACAAAGACTTCCCGCAGGGCGGCGTGGGCCTGATCGCGGAAGCCGGGCCAGGGCTGAGGGAAATCCGCAATGAACCGCGACGATCCGCGTATCTCTTCGGCCTGGGCGGCGCGGGTCAGCTGTTGCAAGGCGCTTTCCGACGTCGCAGCCACCACCAGAGCATCCAGCGCATGGTGCCGGTCATCGGCAATGCGTTTGCCGTTCTCGTCCTTCTTGAGGCCCTGAAGTCCCCAGGCCCGGCGCAGCCGGTCTGTCAGGGCACCCGGGCGTGCAAACAGCCGGCGGGTCCTGCGGGCCTCGTCCGGGGTGCGTGGGATTCCGGTAAACCGCTCGGCCTCGGGATAGTGTTCGCGCGCCAAGAGGTCGAGGGTCAGGCGGGTGGCGTATTTGGTGTCATTGAGATTCCGGGGACGGAATTTCTCCGTCAGGACGCTCGCATCACGCAGAACATAGTTGCGCTTCTTTCTGCCCTTCATCGCCTTGTTGCTTTCGACCGCGCGGCGGAACGCCTCCCACCGTTCAGCGTCAGACCCCAGCCATTCGAAGGGGGTGCGGCCTTTCTTGTCCTGATTGGCCTTGGCAAAACACAGGGTCTTGTTGACGAAGCTGTCGTCACCAGACCGGCTCCACGGCAGGATGTGATCGACCTGAACCGTGTTGTCAGACGCGACGATCATGTTGGGGTGGATCTCGCGGTCGCTGTAGAGGCACCGCCCCCCTTGTTCCTGCCAGAGCTCGAATCGGAGCAGGTCATCCCGGCTGGACGGTTCGCGTCCAACAACTTCTGCGAACTCGATCCGAAGGCGGTCCAGCGCCTTGTTGCGCTTTTCGATCCCGTTCTTGATGTCGTCCCGCTCTTCCTTGGACTTGCCGACCTCGCGCGCCAGCTCGATATGCATGGCCCCGGGCAGGCCATATTCCATGACCACGGCCTTGACCTGTTTGACGGCCTCGCGGACGGCCTTCCTGGCGACAGGATTGACGATGCTGTTCAGGTCGATGTCAGGCCGCTGAGCATGGTCGTAGCCTGCGGCTGCGGCGGCATCGGAATAGACGAGGCCGGTCAAGAGATGTGGCGTCATGGCCCGCGCCGCCTTGGCCGAGATGTGCGCGGCTCCCTTGAAGCGCGCGAACGGTCGCCCGTCCTCCACCGCCCCCATCAGTGCGGCGACAACGTCAGGTTCCAGGCCCGACTCCGTCAGACCCTTGTGGATGGACGTCAGGTCTTCGCGAAAGGTGATTATGGCGGCTGCGGCATCGAGTTTTTCCGGGGCCTTCAACAGCGAAAGCCACGCGAGCTCGCCGAGTGAGTCCTGGATGACAGATCGTAGGGAGGCCGTGCCTTCCGCCGCATTGCTGGCACGACCGACGAAATCGAGCTTCTTCTCATCCTCTGGTGAAACGCCGACGAAATCGATCTCATCCGACAGGCCGATGGTCTTTCTCAGCGCCGACCATTTGAGGGACTTCTGCTGACCGAAGACCGCATTGACCCGGGCAATCTGATCCGGCGTCAGGGGAAACTCCTCGGAGCCGTCATTCACGCGGATAGCGGCCAATCGCGATAACAGGCGAAATCGCTCGAATGACGGTGCATGGCGAGCCGCACGCCTTTCGCCCGGCTCAAATGGGCAATCGCCAACGAGCGCATCCGAGTCCTGCAAGGGGCGTTGGAAGAAGGCCGTCTCGGTAAAAGCCGCTTCAAGCTCGGATGTGGCGAGCGGATTTCCCGCGCCGCGTTGACGCAGGAACAGGATCTGAACTTCACGCGCCTGGTCGTCGCGCAGGACAGACCGTGTGAACTCGCCATCCCGGTTGCGTTTGCGGTCCGCGAAGGCTTCGTCCCTGAAGAACATTTCGCCGACGGTGTGGTACTGGGCCAACTTGCACTGCGTTTCGCCAATGGCCTTCAGCATTTTTGATGAATCGTCGCTCGCGTTTGCCCCCCGATCACGCTTGGCGTTGGACTTGAACCCGCGGTGTTTGGCGATGTGCCCAAGTGCAATCGCGAACTCCGGCCCGGTCAGGCGGCGCTCGAGCCCCGCCGCACGAAGCGCCCACGGATCAAGGTCCTTGACTCTGAGAGCCCCGGACCCATGACCTTCGATCAGTCCATGATCCCGGAATAGCTTGCGGACCGCATCCATCCGTTGGCGACGACGCTTGATGACCCGACGCATGCCGCGATGGGTGCGTCGGATCTGATTGGTCGGCGTCCGCTCCTTGTCGGTTTCGGGCGCATCCCAGGTTCGCGACCCCATGCCAACAATCGCGCTGGTTTCGAGATCAATCACCGCCCAGCCGCATGAGGCGATCCCCAAGTCCAGCCCCAAAACCAGATTCTCGTGGATATCCATGTGTTCAGCCCCGCTTCGCCAGAATTAATCATTGACGCGAAGTGCGGCCTATCTCAACCTTACGATGGGAGTCGGTAGGGAAACCACGGTAAGAGGTTCAACCAGCCTCGCAGGATTACCCGAAGGGGGATTCCTTTAAGTGGTTTTCTTCTGATGAGAGCCCCGGCGGGAAACCGCCGGGGCTTCTTCAATTCCAGCAGCATTGCCGGATCTAGGTCCGCTCTCCTGGCACTCGGCCTAGGCTCCGGTTGACGTCACCGGGTCAGCAACTGCGGGCATCTACGGGGTTGAAGCACTTGAGAAGAAGCGACCCCGGCGGCTGCTCAACGAAGGCACGCGTTGTTGTTCGTCGCAACGACGATGGCCAGCGAAGCGCTTCGGTTGACGACGGTCATCGCACCTCAAGGCTTCGGTGCAACCTAGGCCAATGTAGCCGTAGCTTTCGCCCCAAGGATGTGAGACTGTTGTTCCTGGAAGGCAGGGGCAAAGTACAGAATGGCGCGAGCGGCTGCTGAGAAAGAAGACGCGATACTGCGTCTGCGTGAGGCCCTGGCGGCGTGGGTGCTTCGCGAAGTCAGCCTCCATGCAGACAGCTATCCGGATTCAGCCATCCGATCCGATGTGGTTGCCGCGGTTCAGGAGGCTGTAGAGGCCGCTATTGATGCTAAAATTCAAGCCTTTAGCGAAGCCAGAAGTGAAATCGTCGCCGAAGGCCTTCGTCAGGAGGCCCTCGCCGCGTTCGAACGGCTGGATACGCTGTTTCAGGCCCGCCTCAATGATATGGAAGAGGCCTGGCGCGACGCGGCGGAAAAGCACCTGGCGGCGGCGGAAACCAGTATCCAGGAGGCTGTACTGCGGCAGTCTGAGGACAGGCTGAACAGGTTGGTGGCCGACCACGCGCGGAAGCTCGAGAAGGCTTTGCGGGGGGTGGTTGTCGATGTTCAGAAGGGACGGCCGGTAGATCCTGAGCCCTCACTCCCCGAGCCGCCACCGTTGCAGGCGGGCGGCGATCAAGACTCAGGAGATGATACGCGACGACCTCGAGGCCGGGAATTTTGGCCCTGGGCGTCCGGGTTGCTTGGGCGGCTGAAAGGCTGGCGTGGACTGACGATCAGTCTGACTGTTCTGGTTCTGGTTCTGGTTCTGGTTGTGGGTGCCGGTATTTGGCAGTGTACCCGCAGACCTTCGCCACCCTCGACTGAGGCGCAAGCTGAAGCCACGACCCATGATCGTGAGAGTTCGGCTGAACAGCTCAGCCGCATGACCGCCAACACCGATGCGCGGCAAGGAGGCAACACGGCAGACGACGAGGGTGGGGCCGAGCCGCCGTCTGATCGGACGGGCACGACTGAAGACGAGGCCGAGCGTTCGGACAGTACATTCGATGCATCAGATTCGCCTCTTAGAGAGGCTGGTGGGTCGGGCGCGACAGGTCGCGCCGATCAGGTGGCCGAGGCGACACAATGAGCCAGCCGAAAATGGGGTTCGACTGGTTTTCGATCGGCCCGGCCTACGAAGGTCGTGGCTATGGCGTGCGGTCCTGGTCGAAAGACCTGAAGTTCTCTGACAGCGAAAAGAAGATCGCCGACAAGCTGAGGCTGGCCGTAGCGTCATGGTCCGCGCGAGCCGGTGCGACCGTGGCCGCTGCCTTGATCCCACCGGGAGATGACAGGGCGGGTCGCTCGGTACTCCTGTTGGCAACTCAAGGCCAGGCTGCCGCCCTGGGTACGCAGGCTGATGCAGTCTGTGTCTTGATCAGCAGCGAGCAGATGCGGGAACTGGATTGGCGTCCACATGGGCTCATACCAGACCTGACCCAGTTCAAGCCCACTTCCGGTGACGGGCCCGTCAAGCTGGCTCTGGCACCGGCGTCCTCAGAAAGAGTGCCCGTCCTGGGTGACGCCTTGGCGTGGGACGATCTTGCCGCCGTTGCACCTGCTGGTCTCAATGGCTTGGCCTTCGCCATGGCGGTGATCGAATCCATCGATCCGTCCGCCCAGCGAGAGCGTCTGCGTGGCTGGTGCGCGGGTGGCCTGATCTCAGGTTCTGAATCCCTCGACGCCCGCCATGCCTACGGCTTTTTGGCCCTGCCTGAAGCTGAGATTTCACTAGCCGGCTGGAGCGGACTGACGGCCAGCGAGCGCGACCGTTCCTACCGTTTGTCGGGCGATGTGACTCCTCCGGCGTCCTGGGCTGCCTGGAGGCTGTTGCGGTCGGCTTTGGTGACATCCGGTCGCGCGGGGGCCCGGCTTTCCGAGGCACCCTGGCACGCCGAGTATGGCCGGATGGAACCTCTGGCGGCGCTGACCGGACTGATACGGGAAGCTGTGCGGAACGACGAAGGTGGGGGCCTGGAAATTCTGGCCGCCGCCGCGATCGGCGTCGAGTCGCTTAGGAGCGATCCGGGGGCCGCGGGCACGCAAAAGACCGTGATCGCCGCCATGGAGCGAGCCGTCGTGACGGTCGCGCTGGAGCCTGACTACAAAGACCCTCGCCCGGCCATGGCCTGGCTCCTCGGTTTGTTGCGCACGGTCTATCCGCACCTGAAGGCTGAACCGGGCCCTGTTGTCCGGCGAGCAATTGATGCGGGCGTGCTTGCCCAGCTAACGGCCTCCGATATTGAGAAGCTGGTTCCGCTGGGGTTGCTCGACGAACTGGCCGACGCCGTGGCCGGGCAGTTGGGCTCGCTTAGCCAGGACCTGCGGATTCTGCTGCTGAAGTTGTCGGTGAGCGATAAGATTGTTGGGTCGCCGCGCGCGCGTCGACTCTTGGCGATGTTGCTGGAGAGCGTCTCATCCGAGCCGATCACAGCAAAGGGTGACGTCGGGCGGGCCGTTCAAGAGGCAATCCGACTGCTGCGAGAGGCCGCCCCACCGGTGGAGCGGCCGGCGTTGCTCGCAGCGACTGTTGGGATTTTTCCGTCCAAGACGATCACGACGGAAGATCTCCTGACCCTGGCGACTCTCGTGGAGGATGACGCAACCATGTCGGAACAGGAGCGGGCCGCTGCATGGCCTGGCGACGAGTTTCTTGCGAGGACTCTAGAGCGCGCGGTCGGCGGGGCGAGCCGGTGAAGGAAGAGGAAGCGTTTGATCCGGCTGAATTGGCCGGTGGGCACGAAGACGATGAGGCCAACGCCAAACCCCGAGCCGACGAAGGCGATGAGGCGGACGCCAAACTCGGACCTGGCGAAGATGAAAAGGTCGACGTCGCCCCAGAAGAATCTCCAAAGCAACAGCCCGAAAACCCAAGGCTGCAACAAGAGCCGGCGGCTCAGCCTGAAGCCGATGGGGGCGACAACAGAGGTGAGGTCTATCCCTCCTATGAGGATTTGGCCGTCGACTGCGAGAAGGGTGTGCCGTTTGAAACGCTGTTGGCCCGGATGAAGAAACGACCGAAAGAAGTGAAGCTGGTGCTTCTGCTCGGCTACCCCACAGCCGGCAAGACTTGGTTCCTCCAACGTCTCAAGTGGATCTATTTGAAGGATAAATACAGCCCATGGGACCGTCATGTGCTTGAGCCGCCTGTGGTTGACGACGGACACCCGGTAGAGCGTACCGACAAGCCGGCAACCCACCTGTTTGACTTCCAGCCGATCAACTCGGTCAGTCAGCCTGATCTCGGCCGTGAGCGCCGCACTTTTGTCGTTGCCGACCTGCCCGGGGAGCTGTTTGACCGAGCCACCATGCCCCAGGGAGGTTTCTCTCGTGTGACGGATCGCACGGAGGTGACGTCGCTCCTGAAAATTGCCGATGCGCTGATCATGATGTTGCCCGCCGAAGAGGTCCTGCTGGGGACGGGGGGGATCGCTCAGGGTGATGAACTCCCGACCAACCGGTTGCCGGCCCTCCAGAAGGAAATCGAGGCGCTGGAGGAAAATCTGAAGGTCGCCCAGACTGCAGCAAGAAAAAGGAGGCAAACTAAGGCCGAAAGGGCAGTCAGACAGGGCGATGTCCAGGCTATCGAGGCACAATTGCGTGCCAAGCGGGCCGAGTATGCGGGTGTGGCCCGCCTGCGCCTCAAACAGTTTCTGGAGGACTTCATCAAACTCGGCAAACTGGTGAAGGACGATCCGAGCCGGCGCGACAACCCACTGCCGGTCTTCGTCGCACTGTCACGAGCCGATCAGATCATCAGTGACGAAAAGCCCTACGACAAGGACCCATGGGGTGAGCTGTTCAAAGCCCAACCGGAGCTCGCCGATCATCTCCAGAAGGACTACCTTTGGAGCCGAGTAGATTTCGTCACGGCCTTTGAGGGACAGCCGCGTGACGAGGCTGTCGTCCATTACGAAAAGCATCGGTATTTCGGTGTCGACGCGGTGCTCAATTGGATTGACTGGGCGACGAAACGCACCCTGCCGACCGGACCCCGAAGCCGGCTCGGGCTGACCCGTGCTCTGCGCCTCACGCGCCAGAAATGGGTGAGCCAACAAGGGGGGGCTGGTCGTGTTTAAGCGGTTTGGGGTCCGTCTGATCGATTTCATCTTCTACGTCCCATGGGCCGGGGCTCTCATTGGAGTGGGGATCATCGCACTGGCATTGCTTTTGATCGGCGGGGTGGCTTTCTTTGGTATGTTCACCAAGGCTCCGCCAACACAGCTGGAGCAGTTTCCGGTTCAGGCGATCTATCCGTCCGAGCTGGCCGCAATGCGTGATGAACAGCCGATCTTGCTCCTGGGTTTGCCGACGCGCTCTGCGCCGCTTTGGTATGTGCCGTCCGATCATCTGTTCGAGTTGCCGAACCGGAGCCAAGTCAACAGACAGATAGCGGCCCTAGATGATGTGGTGGGACAGGTCGAATGGCCTTGCGAGCCCGACAACGATGCGTTGGAGGCGATTGTTGCAGGACTCAGAGAGGTCGATGCCGAGGCCGGACGCAACAACTCCGCCGTCTTTTATCACCGGGCTGTCGCGGCCTCCCTGAGCTGCTCCTGGGGGCAGGCCGAGCGCGACTTCGCTCAGTTGGAAAGGCTGCTCGACGACGCCGAAGAACGCCGCCCGGAAGCGGGATGGGAGAACAGCGAGCCTCGGTTCTGGGCCGTGCGCGCCGCCGCTCGTTATCTTCAAGGGGACATGGAACTGCGGCGTATCTCGAACGAGGAACTCAAAGATGAGCCGCGTCGCGAAGCGGCTGAACGGGCCTTTGCCCAGTTCCGCGCAGCCCTGGACTATTTGCAGGCCGGGGACATGGCGGCGATCCCTCGAGACGAGCAGAGCTTGCCATTTCCGACGACCGACTCGAGGGCGGCCCTCCTTGAGCTCGACAGCGCCAACATCGTCAATCAGATGGCCGTGGCCGCCCTCATCAGTGAGGTGCAGCTGGGTGAAGATGATTGGCAAGCCCTGTTCGGACGCTACGTCAGCGAGCGATCTGCCATGTCAGACCGACCGATTCTGGGTCTGAATCTGCAGATGCTGGCCCTCGTTCACGGGTACCGGCAAGAGTCCCTGATTTTTCAACCTTCGGAATCCTCCCTGCAATCCTCTGGTGAGTTGGCCCGAGCTATTGAAGAGTTGCCGGCCCGGCTGGCGGATATCGCAGGCCGCCAACGGTCACCGCAGCCCGAGGACTACACATCACGTTGGCAACGCATCGCCAGCTGGCGCACAAGCCTGTCAGCTGAGGACGGCAACCCCGCTGACGTCATCACCTCCTATCTGGGTCTTCCGAGGGGAGATCCGGACCGTGAATTCTATCGGGCGTTCCTTCGCGACGTGTCGACGCCGGCAACGGACCCGCCGGATTCAGCGCAAGAAGAATTTCGTGCCGCTCTTCCGCGTGACGTGCGGGGAGGGGGCTGGGCTTGGGCGTTGATCCTTTTCGTCGGCATAGGTGTGGCGTTGATGGTCGCATTAGCGGCCGAGGTGGTGCGTAGGACGGCTGAGCCGCTCTACGGTCGCGCTCACTTCACTGATCGCCGCAAGGCTGAGCGTGATGGCCGGAATGCCAAGGCCTGAGATTACCCCCGAAACCTGGATTTTCTGGGGGGTACTGGTCCTCTGCATGGTCGCCATGGCGGTCCATGTCGCCGGAGGCCGGACAGGCGGGGCCGGTAAATCAACCAGGCCGGCGGGGTCAACATGGCTCAACCCTGCCCGCATATTCGGGTTTTGGACAACGATCCTCGCACCCGCCGTGCTGTTGCTGGCGATCCCGCTGTTCAGCCAGCTGGATCGCCAGGTTTTCAACGATCTACGCCTCGAACTCACGAGCGTCCATGTTGATGCGGACGTCCTGGCACGCAACGGCGTCAGCTTTGGCGGCGCGCCCGAGAATGAATTCCAGATTGAGGGGGCCCCCGGGGGGCTATTTGAGCTTCACTCATCCGGCGACAACTTGCAGCTTTCATTCCCCGAGCCGCCGCTCGGCGATGATGCGTGGGTGGTGGAAATCGTCACCCCTGGCCAGTTTGGATTTGGAACCTCATCCACCCTACATGGCTCCATCCCTCTGGCCCCCGGCAACGGCCTTTGTGTGTGGGAGTGCACGACCGGCCCGGCTTCCTGGGTCACGCTCATGGATAGGGCCGAGGGTCGCTACCTCCAGTCGCCTGGGGGAGAACGCGGACCTGTCCTGATCCGACCGCGTGTCTTTTCCCTATCGCCAGGAAGCTTGGACGCATCGTTGTCTGATTGGCTCGGTCGGGTCTATTCGCCGAGTCGGCGAATCTTTCCGTTGAGAGACATCTTGCCGGACAGCGCCTGCCCGACCGATATCGGCTGCGCCCACCTCCGCAGTTTTTTGTGGGATAGCGACGGGGGGATGCAACTGATCGTCCTGGACCCGGCAGTTGCTGTCGATCGGGCCGGCAATGTCGATCAATTTGGCCCCGGTTTGCCGCCCCGAGAACTCGAGGAGGGTGACGAGCTGGCGATTTGGAGAGTCAACTTCGCAGCCATAGGATTCGACGTTGCTGATCGCGACCAGCCGGCCAGCCGACTGAGGGGGCGGACCCGTTTCAGCATAGAACCACGGGGGGAACGGGACGGCGGCGGAGCGACCATCCGTCTTCCGGATTCGGAGTCCATGGCGCTACGCCGCCGGGACGTTGCGCGGGAAATCCGAGGCAGTCAGACGGACCGGCTGGCCAGTGGCGGCATGGGCGATCCGAATGCCCAAATCTCCTTTCCGGCGCTTGGAGGTGCCGCCGCCGGCGGGGCTCAGGGCGCGATCTATGTCCCGGCCAATCTTCTGGCCAACAGGTCCGTTGATACGGTCGAAATTGAATCCCGCCGGGAGGAGCTGTTCCAGCGCGAGCATGTGTTGCTTGGACGACCCTTCTTCTTCCAAGACAGCGGGGTCCAGCCGACCTTCACCCTGACCCAGGAGACATTTCCCGGGTCGCTGGTCTTTTTGGCCTTAGTTGGCTGGCTCATCCTCGTGCTTTGCCAATATCGCCATTGGCAAGCCGAACCGCTGGTCTGGATGTTGTCGACGGGTGTTCAGCTATTGCTGGCCCTACGGCTCGTGATTGCCGTTGAGGCCGCCTACATGGACCTTGCCGTCGACGCGAACGTCCGTTTGCATCAGGCGACAGTTGCCTTCCTGTTGGGCGGTGGCGTGATGGTCCTGCTGGCACCGGCTCACGCCCGAAAGTCGGCGGCCTTGATCGCCATCAGTAGCGTGATCGGAGCGACTGTCCTGCACAGCCTGTCAGTCAGGGCATTTGTCGGCGTGCCTCAGGTGCTGATCATTTGCGCCTTTGTGGCGGCATCGACCGCTGTCGTTGTCCGCAACTGGCTCGCGTGGGCTCCGCAAGGGATTTGGAAGTCCCTTCGAGATCGGATCATAGACCCGATCCAGAAGCTGTTTTCGTCAGTCGGGAAGTACGAGACGCCGCAAGGGTCTCGTTGGCTTTGGCTTGCGGCGTTGGTGGCCGTTGTGCGGGTGGTACTAGTGCCATTGGGTATTACAGAGCGTGAGATCATTGCTCTGAGTGCGATCTACCTGCCCCTGATGCTCTGGATCTCCGCCCTGACCCTGAGACGAGCCATGGTCGGACCTCCTAAGGGAGGGGATGTGGAGTGGTTCTCCTGTCTGTGTGTTGGCGTGGCGGCCATTGGTATGTTCGCCTATGCATTCGTCGAGAGTCCGGGAAGTTCGCCGATCTGGATCGGCTACCAAACGGCCGTGCTCGCATTGGCCGCTGCAGCATTCGGTTCGCTCGTCTGGTTCGTCGTTCGGGTCGTCAAGGCGCGGAAGTCTGGAGAGAATCGCCCCGTCATTGGGTGGTGGGGCGGTTGGGGCTTCATCGGTGTGCTCGGCCTTCTCGGCGTGGCTGTGCCGTTAGCCGTTCGAGACGTCGGGTTTGCGCCGCTGATCCTGGCCCCCCTTGGCGTGGCGGGATGGCTCGCCCTGAGCCCTCCGAAAAAGAAGAATGACGACAATCGGCTTCGTCCTGCGTGGGCCTGGGGTGCTCCCATTGTCTTTTGTCTGGTGCTGCTCGCCCTTCCGAGGATGTTCGGTGTCGCCACAGGCGAGACGGCCCAGATTGTTGCGGCCGGGCAGGCAGAATCGAATGATGCGGCTCTGTCCTTGCTCGAACGCAGTGTTGGGCTAACGCAGAATCCACTCCGAATTCTGTTGCTTTCAGACCCCAGCGAGGCGCGGCAGGCGGGCACCAGCCAGGCGGAAAGTTTGTCGGTCTGGTCGAGCTATCTGGAATCGTTCACGCGTGAGCCGTTCGGGCATGGATATCTGGCGGACGTCGGTCTGGGCCCCCTGGCCGAAAATCACGAAGATGACAATCTGAGCGCCGTCCACATCATGTCGCCTTACGGACGTGTGGGGGCCGTCCTGTTTCTGGGCTGGCTCGGTATCCTGGCCGCCTGTGCGGCGTGGGTCAGGGGTGGACCCGATGTCACTCAATCTCACGTCCGATCGACCCGAGACTTGCTGGGTGTTTTCTTTTTGTGGACGCCGTTCGCGATGGGGACCTACATGATCCTCGCCAATCTCCAGATGATCCCGTTCACGGGGCGAAACGTCTATCTGCTGGCGGCCTTTTCCGGGAGCGACTGGCTCGAAGGCATGGCCCTCTATGGTGGGGCCCTCTGGTTGCTGGCCCGAGCCAAAAACACGCACGGCAAGAAGGTGACCAAAGGAAAGGCACCGCAATGATCCGATTGATCGCGTCTGTTCTTGCCGGTGTTGGTCTGATCGCCTGCGTCCTGTTCGCCCCAGCGTCGCCACCTGGACAGGGCGCTCACGCTGCAGACGGCTACACCCAGATCATCCGCCATATATTCGCGGAGCGAGGCTGGTTGTGGCTCCAAACTGCTGAAGGGGACGGTGAGGCGCTTCCACATGTGGGCCTAGCTCCCGATATTGCAGATATTCCGGTCGTACGTCGCTTTCTGGCGAGTTCTTATCTGCAAGAGGATCTGGCCTCGTCGGATCCCGGCGTCTGGCAGATCTCCGGCGACAATGTCCGAGGCGTCTCGCCCCATCGGCACGCCATCCCGGGCCCCTTTGAGGGCAATCGCGTCTGGCGGGGCGACATTGAGTATCGCCAGACGGTCGATAGCGGCCTGTGGCTGGTCGATGCCGAGCGGACGTTTGAATTGCCGCTGCAGGATGATCCCGGGAGCGGTTCGTCTGTCCTCAACGTCTTTGCGGGTGCCACTGGCGCGGTTCCAGCCGCGGCCGGCAGCTACCACCTGGTGGCAGATGACGGCACGACGATTGGTCGGATCTTTCAGATCGGTGATCGCACGCTGATTTCTGTGACCCAGGAAACGGCCGTCAGGGTCACGGTCGATGGTCTGGAAGCCAATCCGAGGCTTGGTCGTGTCGCCTACCAGGCACTATCTCCCGGCTCGTCGATCCGGTTTGCCCGTGATGGTACGCAGCCACAAGTCCTCCGCATCGAAGGGGATCAGAACACCATCTCGAGGTATTCGCCGTTTCTGGGGAGACGGCGTGATCCGAGCTTTAGATACCTGGCGGAGCCGATCGAACAGGCCATGTTCTTGCCGGGGAACAGCAGTACAGTGGATCAAGAGTTGCCGTTCGTCACGACTCTTGATCGCGACGTTCAGGCGATGGCGCAGACGCAACTGGCCGATATTGGGCGCACACGAGAAGACGACGAAGATTTCCGCGCGGCCGCGACGGTCATGGACACAATGACCGGTGAAGTCCTTGCCCTGGCAAGTTTCCCTCGGTCTGTCGATGATTTGCCGCCTGCTCTGCGCGCAACCTATTCCGGTCGCCGCCTGGTGGAAGCCGACCACAACCTGGCCACCCTGGCGGTGGGCTCATCGATCAAGCCCGTGTTCGCTGCGGCGATTGTGTCTGCCGACGATCGGTTTCGGAGTTTTCGCCTGGGGCCAGGAACCCTGAATAGGGCAGGTCGTGAATGTGCTTTTGAACGTCTACTTTGGGTCGATGTGGAGCGACCGGAGGGGCGCGGTGATCTCGCCGGCGTCAACGACGAGTATTGTGTGGATGCAGAAATCGGCTTCACCGATTTCCTGGTCGAGTCCAGCAATCGCTATGCGATGGCTTTGATGCTGCTTGCGGCACAGCGCAACCTTCGGCAGCCCCGCCCCCTTGTTCCGTCGGCGGGCTCTGATGCCTACTATTTGAATGGTGGCTGGCACTCCGAGGGCCTCGAAGTTCTGTTTGCGGCGCGCGGTCGCACGGAAACGGGTGTTCTTTTGCGCGGGGCTCCTGGTCGACTGGGGCTGAGCTGGACCCAGGAGCTTAATGAAGCCTTCGGGGTCAAGCTGGACGATGTTGATCCCGATCCCGGCCAGCCGCTGGAGGACCGCCTTCAAGATCTGCATCAAGTCGACTTCTGGGGAGAGCAGCTCGCAGATGACTCCTCAGCCGTTGTCGCCCTATCCGGAATTTCGCCGCAACGTGAAATGCTGGATCTCGGATCTGTTGACCACGTCACCAACGACTATCTCCAGCTTATTCTTGGTGGGGGCGCTTCGCGCTGGACGACCATCAAGATGGCTGAGATGTTTTCGCAGTTGGTCACAGGGCAGCGCGTTCACGCCGTGCTCAATCACGGTGATCCGTATCCAGCTTCGCGCAGTGTCCTGACCAACTCGGCGTTGACGGCCGTGCAGGAAGGTCTGCGGGTGACACCTGGCAGAGGCACGGCCAGATCGCTCGCTCAACTCGAAGCCGATCTCCAAGAGGTCGCGGGAGAGGGCGTCGAAGTGCGTCTCTATGCCAAGACGGGCACGCCAACGATTGAACGTCCCGTGCGTTCTCCCGTGAATGCGGCAGTCAATCGGATGATTGGCCAGGGCCTTTTGTCGTCTGACCATCCAGATCGCTGGCGGATCGGACGTCGACCGAGTCGCAACATCACCGATGATGATGCCTTGGTTCAATCGCTGAATTCAGATCCCAGGATTCAGTCCTTGCTTCGGAGTGAGGGCGTGAGCTCCGAAACCGCTGCCGCCTACATTCTTGACCTCAGGGCCGGTTCGTTGGGTTATCGTAGCCTCTTGCGGCGCGGCTTGCGGGGTGCCCTCATGGGGATTCACGCAGACAAGGAACCGCTGTTTCATGACGGCAGCGCCGTGGGCGTGGTGGTGGCCCTCTATCGTGAGGGCCGGGCCACGCCAGAGGCCGGCCTGACGATTTTCGTTAACTTTCAGGCGCGCTGGAGCGCCCGTCGGACGACGCCGAACGGGCGCGAGCCCTGCGGCTATCCCAATCTCTGTTACATCCGCGCCCTGGGGGAAACGGAGGCATTCCGCCGTGCCGTCCAAACACGGGCAGAGGCACTGAGGGCAGGGCGATGAGCGGGTCTAGCGGCAAGCGAGGACGCGGCGGAAAGGCGCGCCCAAAAATAGATATCGCCAGCTCAGCAGCCCTGCTTGCCGGGATGATTGTCTTGATACTTGCCGGCGTTCAACTGGCGCTAGGTCCGCCATCCCTGCCCCGACCCCAGCCTGTGCCGCGCCTCGAACGGGTCTGTTTTGATCGTCACCTGACCTACGGCGAGATTGCGGACCTGTACGGGATTGAGGAAGATCTCATGGCGACGATCCTTCGCGTCAATAGCTCCGATGGCGTGCCGGTAAGGCGGACCGATCCCATACCGGGTGAAGGCTGCGCGTACATTGCCTTGAGCCCCGGAGCCGCGAGCAACTCGGCGAGGTAAGGTGTCTCGGCGAAGGCGGCGGGGGACTGGGACGGTGCGCATTGAGGGGGGGCGGGTGTTTTTGTCTTCTCAGGTCTACTGGGGCTGCTATTGAAGGAACGATGATTTTTTGGGGGGGTGGCGGTGCGTTTCTATTTCGGACTGTTCCTGCTGGTGGTTTTGACGGCCTGTGGGTCGCCCGCCAACGATGCAGGTGGTGGTGATGCAGACGCCGACAGCGCAACGATTGATGCGGTCCTGGACTCTGGCCCAGAAATTCAGGCCGCGTTCGAGGCCGCTTTTGGGGCTTCGGCACCCGTCGCCATGGAGACTGACGAGTTCGGGGAACTGTCATTTTCTCCGAGTCAACTGATCCAGATCGGGAGCACCTACTATCTGCTCAGCGGCGGGACGGGTATGGATTGTCACAGCTGTAGCGGCGGATTGGCGGTTGATCGCTTGGAATATACCGGTGGTGTTTTCGAAAGCGTTGGGGAGCGACAGGTTTTAGTGGGCACGAGTTGGGGTCTTCCACCAGAAGTCCAAACGAGAACAGATCTGTTCACTTATCCGGCCTTGGTCACCACGGGCGGTTGGTCGGGCCAGGGCTGTGGGGTCACGAGCCTGAGCTTGGCCGAGATGACGCCGGATGGGCTGGTAGAGCGCGTGGAACGCATAAATGTGTATCACTCGTTCGAAGACATGGGCGTTGGGCCCACGGAAGGCGAAATCGTGCCGCGGGATCCAGGGAGTTCCTTTGATGTGCGCTACACGGGCGAACAGTCTATGACGATCACCTATGAACTCTCAGGGCAAGTGTATGTGCCGTCGAGGGATGTTGGCGAGCAACTAATGTGCTGAGCAGCATCGAGTCGCTTTGGAAATCTGTCCGGGGCGCTCGCAACATCGAGCTGGTGCGAGAGCCACCACGCTATAGTGCCTTTATCAGTTACGCACACGAAGATGAGAATGAGGCCAGTCGCCTACACAAAGCTCTTGAGTCTTATGTTCTGCCGACCGCAATCCGTTTATCCGAAGGGGGGCGTCGGCGACCGTTTCATCCCGTTTATCGGGATCACGAAGAACTCATCGCGGGACTCGGCCTGACGCAAAGGCTGAAATCGGCACTCGAAGCATCCGACAACCTGATTGTCCTTCTGAGTCCGCATTCTGCCGCGAGCGAATGGGTCGATCTGGAGGTCGAGAGTTTCATCGCGCTCGGGCGCGCGGATCGCATCCTGGGTATCATGATCGCGGGTGACCCAGAGGCACCTCCCGGCGATCCAAATTGCTGCCTCCCCCCCTCACTTCGTGCATTGGCGGGTGATGGCGACAGCCTGTGGGTCGATTGGCGAGGCACAGACAAGACAGATCGCCATGGTTTTTTGACGTTGGTTGCGGCCCTACTGCAGCTGAGGTCGCTTGATGAACTGATCCGGCGGGACGCCGGGGCCCGCTTTTGGCGCCGTATAGGCCTTGCCGCGGCTGCAACGCTGGGTGCGGGACTGCTAGCGGGGATCGTAGTCTCGGCGATAGAGGCCGAACGTAGCCGCTCGGCGATCTTCCTGGACGCGGCAAGAGCCAGTTTCGCGGATGGTGCCCCAGCCTTGGCGAGCCAATTCGCCTTGCTTAGCTTGCCACCACCGGATGGGGCTCTTTTCGATTTCTCGCCAGATGCGGCGCGATTGCTTGCGGCTGACATCCTGTATCGCGATGATGTTCTGAGTAGCAGCAACATTGAGGAAATAGTTGCTATATCTGATGATGGCACGCTGGCATTGTCTCGGTCCACTATGCATGCAGATGTTTGGGATCTGCGAGCAAATCGCCTGCTAATGAGTCTGCCTTGGCGCGGTTTGCCCAACGCCCGCTCTGAGTTTACTCGCGACGGATTGATCGTTGCCGAAGCGGCTCCGCAAAATTCGGTGATCGGAACCCACATCGTTGATCCAATCCAGAGAACTGACTCGATCATTCATGGGTTGTTAGACCCAGACGCAGACGCTGTCCTTCGTGGGCCGCCTGTCGCAGTGGATATCGACCTCACGATAGAGCGGAACGGCGACTATGCCGGTATCGCCATCGTCGATAGTGGAACCCGGCAGGTCATACGCCGCTTCACCACCAACCGGGGCTCCAACAGTCGGAGTCTGTCTGCCGACGGCAGATTTCTTTTGATGGCGGAATACGACGGCGTCAGCGTTTGGGACACCGTCAGCGGGAGGGCGGTTGTTGATCGCACCTTCGGACTACAGAACCAGTCTTGGTTCCTGGGTGCCCTGTCTCCCGATGGATCACGGGCTCTGTTGTATCTGCGCGACAATTACGAGGTTTGGGCCCTGAACCGCGAAGAGGCCGCGCTTGTCGCAACCATTCCTACCTCCGCGTCACCTAGCCGGCTTGAACAACCGTTTTCTCAGGATGGTCGACTCCTTGCCGTTCAGACGGATGCGCAGCAGATCGAACTGTGGGATGCCCATACAGGCCAACGCCTGGCGTCTTGGACGCAAACTGGGTCGCCCATCCAGTCCGTCACCCTGTCTCCCGATGGGAATCGCCTGGCGGCTGCGAACTTCGAAGGCACAATCACGCAATGGTCGTTGGGTGAGGTTCGCATTGCTTCCGCCAACCAGCGCACCCGTGGTGAGGTGACGTGGATGCGGTACGCCCCCGATGGGCGATCGCTGCTGACTCTGACCAACGGCCTGTTCACCGCCTTCGACGGGACAGGGCGAAGAGGTGGCGAGTTGGTGACGACGCAGGGGCCGCGGATATCGGCTTTGGCCTTTAACGGCGCAGAGGACGGGCTCTGGAGCGCAGGCGTTGACGGTCTGGTCCGGCTATACTCACTGGCGGATCACGCGCCCCAACGGCTGTTCAGGAGCGACCTAAGGGAAGTGTCTGACGTGGAGGTTCTGGCGGCCGATCGCTGGCTGCTGCTGTCTTCGTTCGAACAGGGCCTGAGACTGCATGATGCTGTGACGGGTCGGCAAGCGCTGGGTCTTGAGGGGGGGCGTTTCGAGGGCTCGACCGTGACCGCCATTGCGGTGTCTGCCTCGGGCGACCGGGCGGTCGTCGGCACCAGCACGGGGCGCGCGAAGCTGGTGGATCTGGGTACAGGCGAAGTCGTCGCGGCCCTGGCTGAGCTGCCATCCGCAATCGCTGCAATCTCCCTGTCTCCAGATGGCCGGTTGGCGGAGGTGCATTCCGTCACTGGCGACCTCCGTGTCGTCGAGGTCGCGTCCGGGCGCGTACGAATCAATGCGAATCAGGTGTTTGATGCTGCCTTTTCACCGGACTCTAGAACGCTTGCGACCATTGGCACGGCAAGGGGCCTGGAAATCTTGGATGCACGATCAGGACGTTTAATCGTTAGCGCCAGCGATGGGCGCGATACGATGGAGGGATTTGTTCATGACGGCCTTAGGTTCGTCGATCACGGTCGAATTCTGATTGATCCGGCTGACCAGGCGTGGCTCACAGAAGATCTAAGCCGGCTGCCGGCAGCCCAATCGCTTGAACTGAATCTCGCGAACATGCAGTTCCGCTTCGTCGTCAGTCGTCGAAGCAATGCTACGCTGGCGGATCTTCTAATCGATCACGAGGATACGACTTACCGACCGGTCGCTATTTCTCGCAGCGGGACTCGTCTGGCGGTCGCCTATCCGAACGGCATCATCTTACATTGGCCGACGCCGAGGCTTGCTTCGGGTCGGGAAATCGCTTCGGATGCATGCGCCGCGCGGTCCGGGGCCGTTATAGACATTCCTGAGGAGAGCCTGACCGATCCCTCGGTTGTCCGGGCACTGCGCCGCGGTGATCGCGACCCATGCCGCCGTGCCGGGTTACTGCATTGGCGATATTGGATCGGCTTGCAGTGGTTGAACTGGCGGCCGTCTCCACAGGGACTGACCTGACCGGCTCCGCCCCCGCGCCTCGCCCCTTCCGCTAACGCCCCCCCCTTGCCGGGCGGTGGGGGATAGCCTCTCATGCGCCTCGGTTCGCATCGGAGGCACGGCCCCATCATGTCCAAACCAACAGGTCCGCTGGCGGGGGTGCGGGTGGTGGAGATGGAGGCCATCGGGCCGGTGCCGTTGGCGGCGATGGTGCTGGCGGATCTGGGGGCCGAGGTGGTGCGGGTGGCGCGGCCGCCGGGCTCGGGCCAGGCGTGGGACGACACCGGCGGGGCGGTGCTGAACCGCAATCGCGCGCATGTGCATCTGGATCTGAAGGCGGGCGAGCAGAGGGATCAGGCCCTGGCCCTGATCGCTTGCGCCGACGCCGTGATCGAGGGGTTTCGCCCCGGCGTGATGGAGCGGCTGGGCCTGGGGCCGGAGGTCTGTCTGGAGCGGCATCCGGGCCTGGTCTATGCGCGCATGACCGGCTGGGGCCAGACCGGGCCGCTGGCGGCGCGGGCCGGGCATGATCTGAACTATGTCGCCCTGACCGGGGCGCTGAACGCCATGGGCGCGGCCGATCAGCCGCCGATGCCGCCGCTCAATCTGGTGGGCGACTATGGCGGCGGGGCGATGTTTGCGGTGGTCGGCCTGCTGGCCGCCCTGACCCAGGCGCGGGCGACCGGGGTGGGCCAGGTGGTCGATGTGGCCATGACCGATGGCTCGGCGGTGCTGTCCAGCCTGTTTCACGGGCTGGCGGCGTCGGGCCTGTGGTCGGACCGGCGTGGCGGCAATCTGCTGGACGGGTCCAAGCCGTTCTACCGCTGTTATGAATGTGCCGATGGGCGGTTCGTGGCGGTGGGCGCGCTGGAGCCGGCCTTCTTTGCCCAGCTGCTGGCCGGGCTGGGGCTGGAGGCCGAACGGTTCAACCAGCTGGACCCCTCGGGGTGGGACGCCATGACCGCCGCCTTTGCCGAGGCGTTCGCCACGCGCAGCCGCGATGACTGGGCCGCCGTGTTCGCCGGAACCGATGCCTGTGTTACCCCCGTCCTGGCCTTTGGTGAGGCCCCGTCCGACCCGCACAATGCGGCGCGCCAGACCTTTGTGAGCGTCGATGGGGTGGTTCAGCCGGCCCCCGCCCCGCGCTTCTCGGCGGGGCCGCTGACGGTCGATCCGGCCCGGCGGGGTCTGATCGAGATCGAGACGGCGCTGGCAGCCTGGGCGGGGTAGGGCACCCGGGTCGATCCGGGGAGTCCGGGGCCGATCAGGGTTCAGAATATGGATTCTGGCGCCTGGAGCCGCCTCCCGGCGGAGGAGTGATGGGCGGTGCCCCTTCTCTCATCGGGCGAAGGAACCCAAGAACCGCTTCGCGGCAGGAGGAAACTCTGGTCCGTGCTCATCCAACGCCACCGGCCCGATGAGGCGGGCAGTTCGTGAACCCGAATTCGACGGGGGAAAATCGCGGTGCGAGCGGGCCCGATCATGCCCGTCGGGTTGGGGCGGTCGGACAATCCGGCCATGTCGGACGACCTCTCCCTTGCCGATCTGGTTATTGATCCCGGCGACCCTTGCGGGACGGTGCATGGCATCGACAGGCAGATCTGGGCGCGGTTGCGGCTGGACGATCAAAAGGCAGTCCAGGACCTCTGGCGCATCCGCCGCATGGTCGCCCAGCAACTGGGGGTCACCCCGACCCAGATGCGGGCCTATGTCGAGCAGTTGTCGCACGAGGTCGATGATCCAGAGGAAGAGCGTTCGCCGACACCTTCCCCCTCCAACCCGGATCAGCCGGATGCCGGGGCGTCGCCTGATCGGACCTCTGACATCAGCCCCGAGCCGGCGTCCGCCTCCCCATCTGCCGTTGCGGCCCCCGCCCTGATCCTGCACCCGCATCAGTGTCCGCCGGCGGGGGACTGGGCGACCTGGCTGGTGCTGGCTGGACGGGGGGCGGGCAAGACCCTGGCCGGGGCCAGCTGGGTGGCCGACCGGGCCGCTGACCTGGGCAAGGGCGGGCGCATCGCCCTGATCGGGGCGACGCTGCACGATGTGCGCGAGGTGATGATCGAGGGGCCGAGCGGGCTGATGAGCCTGCCGCGCTGGCAGGCGACGGGCCGATGGGAGGGGCCGCGGTTCCAGCCGTCGCGGCGGCGGCTGAGCTTTCCGGGCGGCTGTGAGGGCCAGATGTTTTCCGCCGAAGACCCGGACAGTCTGCGCGGGCCGCAATTTCACGCCGCCTGGGCCGATGAGTTCTGCGCCTGGGGGCGGACCGACCCGGAGGCCGGGGCCCTGGCGATGGTGCGGCTGGGTCTGCGGCTGGCCAGCGAGGCCGGCCCTCAGCTGATGGTCACAACGACGCCGCGCCCGACGCGGGCGCTGAAGGGGCTGATGGCCGAGCCGGGCTGTGAGGTCAGTCGGGCCGGGACGGGGGCCAATGCTGCCCACCTGTCCGAAGGCTTCGTCGCGGGCCTGCGGCGGCTGTACGGCGGCACGCGGCTGGAGGCCCAGGAGATCGAAGGCCAGGTGGTCGATGACGGGCTGGCGCTGTGGACCGCACCGATGCTGGCGGCGTGCCGGGGCGTCGGGCCGGAACGGTTTGACGCGGTGGTGGTCGGCGTCGACCCCAGTGTGACCGCCGGGGGCCATGCCTGCGGCATCGTCGTGGTCGGCCGGGCCGGAGACCGCGCCTATGTGCTGGCGGATCGGACGATGGGCGGGGTGTCGCCGGACACCTGGGCGAAGGCGGCGGTCCAGGCGGCGGCGGACTATGAGGCCCAGGCGGTCGTGGCCGAGGTCAATCAGGGCGGCGAACTGGTCACCGGACTGTTGCGGGCCGTGGGCGGTGGGGTTGCGGTGCGCGCGGTCAGGGCCTCGGTCGGCAAGCGGGCGCGGGCCGAGCCGGTGGCGGCCCTGTATGAACAGGGCCGGGTGGTCCACATCGGGGCCGGTCTGGACCGGCTGGAAGAGGCCCTGATGGACTTCGACGGCGAGGGCGACGGACAGGATCGGGCCGACGCCCTGGTCTGGGCGGTGACGGAGCTGATGCTCGGCCCACCGCCGCTGTGGCCGCGAATTCGCGTCTGGTAGCGAAGGTATGCATTGACCGATCAGTCTATGGTGGCGAGTCTGTCGACCCGTGTTGGACGAAGAGAGGATGACGAATGCCGGGAACGCGAAGGCGCTCGAACACCGAACGGCGTGACGAATCCCAGGGCCGAATTCTGGATTCGGCTGAGGCCCTGTTCGCGGCGCACGGCTTCAATGGCGTCAGCGTCAAGGACATCGCCAAGGCGGCCCAGGTCGATACCAGCCTGGTGCACTATTATTTCGCGTCCAAGGCTGGGCTGTTTACGGCGGTGCTGCGACGGCACGCGCCTCGGATCAATCAGATGCGGATGGATTCCATGGCCGCCTATGCCCGCTCGGCCGGCCCGGACATGACGGTCGAGGGCGTACTGCGGGCCTATCTGGAACCGGCCTTCTGTATGGCTCGAGACGGCGGTGAGAGTGAGCAGAACTACATGACCCTGATCGCCCAGATCAGTGTCATGACACCCAGCGCGCTGCCCGGCGTGGACCTGACGGCCTTCGACCCGGCCATCGAGGCCTTCATCTCGATGTTGCAACAGGTCCGCCCCGATCTGCGGCGAGAGGATCTGTACTGGTTCTATCACCTGTTGACCGGGGCGATTACCCAGTCCTGGGCGCGGACGGGGCGGATCGACCGCCTGTCGGGAGGCCTGTGCCGGTCAAATGATTTCGACACCATTCTTGAGAAGACCATCACCGTCTTTACCCACGGCCTGGCCGTGGGGGATACGCCACGATCACCATCATAACTTTATTGGCCGACCAATAAATAAGTTGACAGACGGAACCTGGTGCCGTCAGCCTCCGGTCAAACATCTGACCCTGGGGGAGGGGATATCGTGGCTAGACCATCCATCTATCGTCGTGCGCTGGTGACCGGCGCGAGCCTGATTGGCCTGGTGGCCGCAACGCCGAGCCTGGCGCAGCAAGCCCAGCCGTCCGAGCAGCCCGAGGTGGTCGATGAGATCATCGTCACGGCGCGTCGTCGCGAGGAGACGCTGACAGATGTGCCGATCTCGATCACGGTACAGACCGGCGACCAGCTAGCCCAGCGGGGGGCCCAGGACATCACCGCGCTGCAACGGACGACGCCGAACCTGACGCTTCAGGTTTCGCGCGGCACCAACTCGACCCTGACCGCCTTCATCCGCGGGATCGGCCAGCAGGACCCGCTGTGGGGCTTTGAGCCGGGCGTCGGCCTGTACGTCGATGACGTCTATATCGCCCGCCCGCAAGGCGCGGTTCTGGACCTGTATGACGTGGAGCGGGTCGAGGTTCTGCGCGGGCCGCAAGGCACGCTGTATGGCCGCAACACCATCGGCGGCGCGGTGCGCTATGTGACCCGCCGGATCGATCAGGACGATCCGCATTTCCGGGCGCGGGCGGCCTATGGCAGCTACAACCAGCGCGATCTGGTGGTGTCCGGGTCGCTGCCGCTCACGGAACGCCTGGCCGTCAGTGCGGCGGTCGGCCGGTTCCTGCGCGACGGCTTCGGCGAGAACCAGTTTACCGGCGGCGAAACCTACAACCGCGATGTTACCTCGGCGCGGATGAGTGTCGAGTTCCGTCCGACGGACGCCCTGTTCCTGCGTCTGAGCGGCGACATCATGCAGGACAACTCCAACGCCAATCACGGCCACCGTGAGCGCCCGGTGCCGCTGCCGCTGGCCGGACTGGTGACCCCGGCCTGCCGTGGTGTCCTGCCGAACGTCTATGACACCTGCGCGGGCCTGGGCGACCGCAATGAGGTCAATACGGCTGGGGTGGCCCTGTCGGCGGAATGGCTGATCAATGACACCCTGACCTTCAAGTCGATCACGGCCTACCGCGAGGGCTCGACGGTGGGCGGCGGCATCGATTTCGACAATACGCCCGCCCCGATCCTCGACATTGCCGCCGGCCAGCCGAACGCCCCGGTCGATGTCTATGCCGATGACCAGCTTTCGCAGGAATTCCAGCTTCTGTACGAGGGCGACCGGATGCAGGGCGTGGTCGGCCTCTATTATTTCGACTCCAATGCGCGCGGTCAGTTCGACACCATCCTGGCGGCGGCCGGCATTACCCAGGGCACCTCGGGCAGCGTCGATACGACCAGCTTTGCCCTGTTCGGAGATGTCTCGTTCGATCTGACGGACCGGTTGGCCGTTTCGGTCGGCGGGCGCTGGACCCAGGATGATCGCTCCGCCGATGTGTTCAAGGCCAACTACGCCGGTCTGGGCAGCCCGATCAGCGGTCGGGCCGTGGCCCCGTTCGCCATTCTGACCGACTATTCGGCGGAACGGACCTTCGAGGAGTTCACGCCCCGGATCAGTGCCACCTATGAGCTGACACCCGAGATCAATCTGTATGCCGCCTACGGACGCGGCTTCAAATCCGGCGGGTTCGACATGCGCGGCGACGCCGTGGCCACACCCAGCACGATGGACGGCTATGATCCTGAGATCGTCGATTCCTACGAAGTCGGTCTGCGCGGGACGTTGCTTGACCGCCGGGTCTGGTTCTCGACGGCGGTGTTCCACGCGGCCTACGAAGGCCAGCAGATCACCACCCAGCGGGTCAGCGCCACGGGGACCAGCGTGGTGTCCTTCGTCGAGAACGTCGGCTCGTCGACCATCACCGGCTGGGAGTTCGAGGGCCGCGCGCGCCTGACGGACCAGCTGAGCGCCAATGTGGCGCTGGGCTATGTCGATGCCGAGTTCAATGAGTTCCTGTCGTTCGTGCCCAATCCCGCCCCGCCGCCGGCCTTTGTGCAGCAGGATGTGGCCGACCAGCGCCAGTTCCAGAACACCCCGTCGTGGACCGGCAATGTGACCCTGACCTATGACCAGCCGTTCGCCGGGGGCGACCTGATCCGGCTGATCGGCTCGATGTCGTTCCGCTCGGACAGCTCGATGTTCGAGACGCCGTTCCCGGACGTCGATCAGCCCGGCTATCAGCTGTACGACGTCGGGGTTCTGTGGATGCCGGCGGACACCCGCTGGCGTGTGGCCCTGCACGGTCGCAACATGACCGACGAGCGGTACCGGACGGGGGCCTATACCTTCGCCTATGTGCCGGCAGCCCCATCGACCCTGATCTTCGGGGACTCGGTGATCGGCTTCTACGGCCCGCCGCGGACCTTTACCCTGTCGGTCGAGTACGACTTCTGAGCCGCCGCCCGCCGATGACCGATCAGGGAAACATCCTGAGCTTTCGAGGGGTCGATGGCCTCGAACTGGCCGCCCGGGTCTGGAACCCGGCGGCCGGTGTCCGGGCCGAGACGGTGCTCTGTCTGCACGGTCTGACCCGCAACAGCCGGGACTTCACCGCCCTGGCCGAGGTCCTGGGCCGAAGCCATCGGGTCGTCGCCCCGGACCAGCGCGGGCGGGGCCTGTCGGGCTATGCCGACCCCTCGACCTATGTGCTGCCGATCCAGATCCAGGACACCCTGGGTCTGCTGGATCAGCTGGATATTGAACGCTGCGTCGTCGTCGGAACCTCGATGGGGGCGCTGATGGCCGTGTCGATGGCGGCCCTGGCCCCGGACCGGATTGCCGGGGTCGTCCTGAACGATGCCGGGCCGGTCATCGATCCGGCAGGCCTGGCCCGCATTGCCGGCTATGTGGCCGACAGCAGCGACCCCGAAACCTGGGCGGCAGCGACCCGGCGGCTCCAGACGATCCACGGCGGTTCGTTTCCGACCTATACGGACGCCGAATGGGAGCGGTTCGCGCGCTGGACCTATGTGTGGGGCGGCGCCGGCCTGAAGCTGGACTATGACCCGCGCCTGCGTGAGGCGGTGGCGGCGGCCGCGGGCACATTCCCGGATCTCTGGCCGGTGTTCGAGAGCCTCAAGCAGGTTCCCAGCCTGATGCTGAGAGGGGCGTTGTCCGACCTGTTGAGCGCCGACACGGCCCAGGAGGTGAGCCGCCGCTTCGGCACCCGGCTGGTCACGGTTCCTGAGCGCGGACACGCTCCGGATCTGTCGGAGGTCGAGGCGATGATGGCCATCCTTGCCTTCCTGGCTGATGAGCGGGTTCGGGGCCGGCTGAAGGACGGTCGCCGCGAAAGCGAGATGCGCGCCGCCACCCTTTAGGCCCACCCTTGCGCAAGCCGAAAGACGGGCGCAACCTTGGCCGTAGATGAGCGCGCCCGAACCCCTGCCGGAGCCGACCCCCGCCGCCCGACCGATCCGGGTGGCCGGGGCCGTCCTGATGGTCCTGGCCCTGGCGTCGGTGGGGCTGGCTCTGGTCGCGGGCGGGATGTCCGACATGGGGCACCGGTTCCTGTACGGCGGACTGGCGGCCCTGGGGCTGATGCTGATGGCCGGCCCGATGATGCTGATGGACCGCCGCCCGGCGATCCGGCGGGTGATCTGGAGCCTGGTCTGGGGCGGTGCGGCGGGCCTGGCGATCCAGCTGTTCTTTGCCGGTTTGAGCTGGCCCGACACGGCCATCGCCCTGGCCGCCGGAATGGTGCTGGCCGGACTGGTCTTTGGCCTCCTGTCGCTTCGGGGGTCTGGTCCGGTTGCCGGATGACGTGGCCCGCCGCGAGCGGAGCCGCTATCAGGGGCCATGGGTGACCGCTTTGATGTCCTGATTGTCGGTGCCGGCGCAGCCGGGATGATGTGCGCCATCGAGGCG
The DNA here is from genome assembly GCA_964647275.1 of uncultured Brevundimonas sp. GTDB lineage: Bacteria > Pseudomonadota > Alphaproteobacteria > Caulobacterales > Caulobacteraceae > Brevundimonas. The sequence continues at coordinate 32,176 of CAZYFY010000015.1, read as the reverse complement.
GGGCGACGCGGGCGGCGCGTGCTGATCGTCGACCATGCCCAGGCCCCCGGCGAGAAAATCCGAATCTCGGGCGGCGGGCGTTGCAACTTCACCAATCTGGGGGCGGGCACCCATGCGATGCTGGGCGAGAACCCGCGCTTTGCCACCTCGGCCCTGAAGCGGTTCACGCAGCGGGACTTCATCGCCCGGATCGATGCGGCGGGGATCGCCTGGCACGAAAAGACGCTGGGCCAGCTGTTCTGTGACGGCTCGGCCAAACAGATCATCGCCCTGCTGACCGGTCAGATGGCCGAGGCGGGGGTCACGCTCAGGCTGGGGGTCGGGGTGACCGAGGTGGCGCGTCAGGGCGACCGGTTTCGGGCGCGCCTGTCGGATGGATCGGCCATCGAGGTGGCATCGCTGGTCCTGGCCACCGGCGGCAAGTCGATCCCCAAGATGGGGGCGACGGGCTGGGCCTATGAGACGGCCAGGGCGTTCGGCCTGAGGGTGACCGAGACGCGGCCGGCCCTGGTGCCCCTGACGTTCGAGGCCGGGCTGCTGGAGGAGACGAAGGCGCTGTCGGGCCTGTCGGTGGATGCGGTCGTGAGTGGGGGCGGGGCGAAGTTCCGTGAGGGGCTGTTGTTCACCCACCGGGGGCTGTCGGGGCCGTCGGTGTTGCAGGTCAGCTCCTACTGGCGCGAGGGGGCGGCGATCACGGCCAATCTGGCCCCGGACGCGGATGTGTTTGAGGCGCTGAAGGCGGCCAAACAGGCCAGCGGCAAGCAGGAGGTGGCGACGGCCCTGGGCCACATTGTGCCCAAGCGGCTGGCCGACTGGGTCTGTCAGCGGGCGGGGGTGGCCGGGCGGCTGGGCGACCAGAAGGATGCCGCCCTGAAGGCGGTGGCAGAGGCCGTCAACCACTGGACCGTCAAGCCGGTGGGGTCCGAAGGCTATCGCACCGCCGAGGTGACCCTGGGCGGCATTGCCACGGACCAGCTGGACCAGGGAACGATGCAGGCCAGGACCGTGCCGGGCCTGTTCTGCATCGGCGAGGCGGCGGACATCACGGGGTGGTTAGGCGGCTATAATTTCCAGTGGGCCTGGTCGTCGGGATGGGCGGCGGGGCAGGTGTGTTGAGGGGGGGTGATGGCTGTTTTGTCATCCCGGCCGGAGCGGAGCGCAGAGCCGGGACAAGCGTGCCGCTCGTTGCGGCGTTTGAGGTGATCCAACCCTTGTCCCGGATCGTCCCCGCTGTCGCGAGGACGTCCGGGATGACAAAAAGATGTCGGGATCAGTCCTGCTTGTCGCCGCCGATGAACCAGCCGGCGATCCAGGAGACGAGGCCGGTGACGAGGGCGGCACCGATGCCGGGCCAGAAGCCGATGATGTTGAAGCCACTCAGCATCATCGCCACCAGGCCGATGGTGGCGGCGTTCACCACCAGGAGGAACAGGCCGAAGGTGATGAAGGTGATCGGCAGGGTCACGAAGGTCAGGACCGGCCGCACCAGGGCATTGACGATACCCAGCAGCACCGCGGCCGCGATGAGCGAGCCGGTCGAGAGCACCTCGACGCCGGGAATCCACTGGGCGGCCAGCCAGAGGCCGAGGGCGGTGACGACCGCCTGAAGAAGCATTCTGATCATGGGGCCACCATGGCGCAGGCCGGGCGATGAGGAAAGAGGCCGTGGCATCGGGCGACGGAATCGGGCGGGCCGGGCGTGCAACCGATCTCAGCCTGCGTTCATCCCGCTTTCGCCACAAGGCCCCATGACCCGCTCGACCCAGACCTCTTCGCGCTCGCCCCGGTTCACGCTCCCCGGCTTCAGGGGGAACGGCCGCTGGCTATGGATCGGAGCCGCCCTGGTTCTGATGCTGGGTCTGGCGTGGGCGATCTTCGGGCGCGGCGAAGAGGCCGAACCCTACCGGACCGAGGCGGTGGCGCGCGGCGATATCGTCAGCTCGGTGTCGGCGTCCGGCGCGCTGGAGGCGCTGGACACGGTCCAGGTCGGCTCGCAGCTGTCGGGACAGGTGACCCAGGTGCTGGTCGATTACAACGACACCGTCCGGCGCGGGCAGGCCCTGGCCTATCTGGACCCCCAGACCTACGATTCGCGCATGGAGCAGGGGCAGGCGCAGGTGAACTCTGCCACCGCCCAGCTCGCGCAACAGCGGGCCGGACTGGCCCAGGCCCAGGCCAACCTTGAGCTGGCCCAGGCCGAATACAATCGCCAGCAGTTCCTGTTTGATCGTGGGATCGCCGCCCAGGCGGCGCTGGATACGGCGGCGGCCCAGCTGTCGTCGGCGCGCGCCGGGGTGATGACAGCCCAGGCCCAGATCCGCTCGGCCGGGGCCGGGGTGGCCCAGCAGCGCGCCGCCCTGAACGCCACGCGGGTCGAGCGCGGGCGCACGGTGATCACCGCGCCCATCGACGGGGTCATCATCGACCGCCAGATCGAGCCCGGCCAGACGGTGGCCTCGGGCCTGAATGTGGCCGTGCTGTTCACCCTGGCGCGGGATCTGACGCGGCTGCAGGCGGAGCTGCTGGTCGATGAGGCCGACATCGGCCAGGTGCGGGTGGGACAGCCCGTGCGCTTCACTGTCGATGCCTTCCCGGACAACAACTATGACGGTGTGGTCACCCAGGTTCGGGCCCTGCCGACGACCGAGAACAATGTCGTCGCCTATACGGTGGTGGTCGAGGCCGAGAACACCGGCGCGCGGCTGATGCCGGGGATGACGGCCAATGCCGACATCATCCTGTCCCGTCAGGAGAATGTGCTGCTGGTGCCGACCTCGGCGCTGAGGTTCACGCCTGCGGGCGCCGATGTGGGCGATGTCTCGGGCAACCGGCGCGGGGGCTTTCGCGGACCTCCGGGCGGGGGCGGCGGCGTTCCCGGCATGGGCGGCGGCGAGCGTCGCCAGGGCGGCGGCATGGCCGGACGGGTTATCGAACAGCTGGAGCTGACCGACGCCCAGCGCCGCCAGGTCGAGCCGATCCTGTCCCGCGCCCTGCAATCGGCCCGCCAGGGCAACGGCGGCGGCGGTCAGGGCGGCGGTGAACGCGGTCGCGGACGGGCGGCCCGGGCCGAGGCGCTGAATGCTGCCTTCGACGAGATCCGGCCCCTGTTGAACGCCGAACAGCAGGCGCGGCTGGAGACTCTGAGAACCCGGATGGCCGGGGGCGGTCAGCGCGGCATCGTCTGGGTGCTGCGTGACGGCGAGCCGGTGCAGGTGCCGGTGCGGATCGGGGCCAGCGACGGCCAGCGCACCGAGATCCTCGGCGGCGAGCTGGAAAAAGGCGATCAGGTCATCACCGGCGGTGGCCCGCGCCCCGATGCGGCGGACCGCGAGCGGGCGCAAGGCTCGGGCGGCGGCGTGCGGGTGCGGATGTGATCGGCGTTCGCGGGCTGACCAAAACCTATGTCATGGGCGATGAGACGATCCACGCCCTGGCCGGGATCGATCTGGATATCGGCCGGGGCGAACACGTTGCGGTGGTCGGACCATCGGGGTCGGGCAAGTCGACGCTGATGAACATTCTGGGCGGGCTGGATCGGCCCGACGGCGGGGCCTACGACTTTGAGGGTGAAGCCGTGGCCGGGTTCGACGACGACGATCTGGCGGCGTTTCGCAATCGCCGGATCGGCTTTGTGTTTCAGTCCTTCCAGCTGTTGCCGCGCCTGAACGCGATCCAGAATGTCGAGCTGCCGATGATCTATGCCGGGGTCGAGCCGGGCGAGCGGCGCGAGCGGGCGATCGAGCTGTTGCAGCGGGTCGGTCTGGGCGACCGGATGCAGAACAAGCCGACGCAGATGTCGGGCGGACAGCAACAGCGGGTGGCCATTGCCCGCTCGCTGGCCAACCAGCCGGACCTGTTGCTGGCGGACGAGCCGACGGGGGCGTTGGATACGGCGACCTCGGGCGAGATCCTGGCTCTGTTTGAAGAGCTGAACGGCCAGGGCCTGACCCTGTTGATCGTCACCCATGACAATGAAGTCGCCGAACGCGCCCGGCGCCGGATCGCCTTTCGCGACGGGCACATCGTGTCGGATGATGGAGGCCGGGCATGAGGCCGGGCGAACTGACACGGTTTGCGGTCGGGGCGATTGTCGCCCATCCGATGCGCTCGGCCCTGACGGCGCTGGGCGTGGTCATCGGCGTGGCGGCGGTGGTGATGATGACCTCCATCGGCCTGGGCGCGCAGCAGCGGGTGACCCAGGCGATCCAGGGCCTGGGCGTCAATATGCTGATCGTCACGCCGGGATCGGGCGGCGGCGGGCCGGGCGGCTTCGCCCGCGGCGGGGCGGGATCGGACGCCAGCCTGACCGACGATGACGCCGAGGCCCTCAGACAGATCGACGGCGTGATCGCCGTGTCGCCGGCGGTGCGCGGCTTTCAGCAGATCGTGGCCGGCGGAGCCAACTGGAACAGCCGGGTCGAGGGCGTGACCCCCGACTATCTGGTAGCGCGCGACCTTGAGCTGGCGTCGGGCTCGATGTTCGATGAGCGGGCGGCCCAGACCGGGCGGACGCAGGCCGTGCTGGGCCAGACGGTGGTCAATGAGCTGTTCGGCGAGGGCGTCGATCCCATCGGGCAGCGAATCCGCCTGGGCCGGGTGCCGTTCACCGTCATCGGGGTGCTGGAATCCAAGGGCCAGTCCGGCGTCGGCCAGGACCAGGACGACATTGTGCTGGTGCCGCTCCAGACCGGCCGCTCACGCCTGTTCGGGCGACGCGTGCGCGGCGACGAGGTGCAGCAGATCTACGTCAAGGCCGCCGATGAGGACGTGCTGTATGATGTCGAACAGGACGTGACCGAACGGCTGCGTGAGCTGCACCGGATCCAGCCCGGCTCGGACGACGATTTTTCGGTTCAGAACATGACCTCGATCCAGGAGGCGGCGGGGGCGGCGACCCAGACCTTTACCGTCCTGTTGGCGGCGGTGGCGGGGGTGTCGCTGGTGGTCGGCGGGGTCGGGATCATGAACATCATGCTGGTGTCGGTGACCGAGCGAACGCGCGAGATCGGCCTGAGGATGGCCATCGGCGCCCGGCGCGGCGACATCCTGACCCAGTTCGCGCTGGAGGCAGTGGCCCTGTCGTTTGCCGGGGGCCTGATCGGCCTGTTGATCGGGGTCGGCGGGGCCATGCTGATCTCGAAGATCGGCAACTGGCCCAGCGCCATCCCGATCTGGGCCGCGCCGGTGTCGTTGGGCTTCTCGATGGTGGTGGGTCTGATCTTCGGCGCCTATCCGGCCTGGCGGGCGGCGCGGCTCGATCCGATCGAGGCGCTGCGGCGGGAGTAGGGCCGCGCACGGTTCGCGTGCCGTCGCTCAATCAAGGTCGTCATTCCCGGCCTTGTTGTTCAGTCCCGGTAGATAGCTTGCACCTGTTCGGGGACATGGCTGACGCCTTTGGGCTTGGCTGGGCCGAAGGTTGCGAAGCGTCAGGCGGCACCTTGCCGGGCGGTCCCTCTGGCCTGACGGCGGCCAATCCCGCGAGGGAGCCTTGGCTCACCCCCACCCCTCGTCGCCCTCTGACTTGATCAGAGGGCCGGACATCCCGCCGCTCAGCCTTTGGCGGACAAATCTCTCAACCCGACGTCCGATCCTCTGATCAAGTCAGAGGATGACGAGTCTGGGGAGAAACAGTCCGAGAAACCGGCGCGGGTCATGCGCGTCCACACGCCTGCATCCGCAGGACGGCACCGTCCCCGACGATTGAGGCTGGTGTTCCGATGAACAGAGGGATGGTCACCCGGAACACATCGAGTACTAGGGAGAATGCCTACGACTGTCCTGACTCGCTCCGACGCTGCTGACGCGACCCTGGATGCTGCGCGCCGTTTGCTCGGCGAGGTGTGGGGCCATGCCGACTTTCGGGGGCTGCAGGCCGGGGTCGTTGGGGAGGTGCTGGCGGGGCGCGATGCGCTGGCGGTGCTGCCGACGGGCGGGGGCAAGAGCGTCTGTTATCAGGTTCCGGCCATCCTCAGGCCCGGCGTCGGGCTGGTGGTGTCGCCGCTGATTGCGCTGATGACCGATCAGGTCGAGGCGCTGGTCCAGCAGGGTGTGGCGGCGGCGCGGCTGGATTCCAATGTGCCGCTGGACGAGCGCGATGCCATCTGGCGGCAGGCGCGGGCGGGCGAGCTGGACCTTCTGTATGTATCGCCCGAGGGCCTGGCCAATCCGGGCATGATCCAGCGGCTGGGCGAGATCGAGCTGGCGTTGATCGCCATCGACGAGGCGCACTGTGTGTCCCAGTGGGGGCATGATTTCCGACCCGACTATCGCAATCTGGGCCGGCTGGCCGAGATGTTCCCCGGCGTGCCGAGGATCGCCGTGACGGCCACGGCGGACCCGCGAACGCGCGACGATATTCTGGCCTCGCTGAGGCTGGAGGGCGCGCGGGTCTTCGTCGACAGTTTTGCCCGACCGAACCTGAAGCTGGCGGCGGAAAAGAAGGAGGGCGGGCGCAAGACCAATGACCGGCGCGTGGTTGAGCTGGTCAGCGCGCGCAAGGGTCAGTCCGGCGTCGTCTATTGCGGGGCGCGCGAGGCCTGCGAGCGGATCACCGCCGAGCTGGTTGAGGCGGGGGTCAACGCCATCGCCTATCACGCCGGAATGGCGGGGCCGGACCGCGACCGGCGGCTGAAGCGGTTCCTGTCGGAAGACGGGGCGGTGGTGGTGGCGACCATCGCCTTCGGTATGGGGGTCGACAAGGCCGATGTCCGCTTCGTCATCCACGCCGATCCGCCCGGCTCGCTGGAGGCCTATTGGCAGGAGGTCGGGCGCGCGGGCCGCGACGGCGATCCGGCGGACTGCATCACGCTGTATGGGGCGTCGGACATCGCCTGGAGCCTGCGGCGGCTGGAAGGGCGACCGATGCCGGACGAGGTGCGGATCGTCCAGGCCGGCAAGGCGCGGCGCCTGTTCGCCATGCTGGACGGGGCGGCTTGTCGCCAGATGGCGGTGCGACGCTATTTCGGCGAGGGCGACGCCGGGCCGTGCGGGGTCTGTGATCTGTGCGACGATGCGCCCGAGCTGTTTGACGGCACGGTGACGGCTCAGAAGGCCCTGGCGGCGGTGCAGCGGCTGGGCGGCCGGTTCGGGCGCGGCCGGGTGGTCGATCACCTGACGGGGCGCACGAAGGAACCGCAAGGCTGGGAGACGGCGCTGTCGACCTGGGGCGTGGGGTCGGACACGGCGCCCAACAGCTGGCGCGATGTGATTGATCACCTGATCTTCGAAGGGTTGCTGATCGAGGACCCGAACGAGGGCAAACCGCTGTTGAAGCTGGGTGAGCCGGAGGGGGTGACGGCGGTTTATCGCGGCGAGCGCGAGGTGATGATCCGGCGCGAACCGGACGCCTATGACCCGAACCGTCGGTCCGGCAATCCGCGACGCGGGCGGCGCGGTGCCGTTCAATCTCCCGGCCCGGCGGAGGTTCTGCTACCCGAAGTGCAGGCCCGCTTCGATGCCCTGCGCGCCTGGCGGCGAGACGTGGCCGCAGCCCAGCGTGTGCCGCCCTATGTGATTTTTCAGGACCGGACCCTGGCCGAGATCGCGCGGACGGAACCGGGTGATCTGGAGGCCCTGTCGCGGGTGTCGGGCGTGGGGCAATCCAAGCTGAGCCGCTATGGCGCGGCGGTGCTGGGGGTGTTGGCGGGGGTGGCCTAGGAGCCTGTCTCCTCCCCATTTCATGGGGAGGTGGCTCGACGCGTAGCGGAGAGACGGAGGGGACTCTCTCGGCTCGCACAGTGTCTCTCGCCACGGGCTATCTGCATGCGGAGAGAGTCCCCTCCACCACTTCGTGGTCCCCCTCCCCATGAGATGGGGAGGAGACACATGCGCGAGCCGTCTAGACACCGCACACGCACCGTCTAACGTCCGGCCGGGAGCCGGAATCGGCTGGGAAATACATCCCTGCGGCGGATCAGGCTCCCGGTTAGGGTGCGAGCATGATTCAGCTTTTTGTTGGCACCGCGCGCGGTTCCAACAAAAACCATCATGCTGCAGGGAGAGGACGATCCATGACCGACACGACGCCGCAGGCGGTGGGGCCGCAGGGCCATCAGAACGACCGGATGGTCATCCTGGCCTCGTCGGTCGGGACGGTGATCGAGTGGTACGATTTCTATCTGTACGGCTCGCTGGCGGCGATCATCACGGCCCAGTTCTTCTCGGGGGTGAACGAGACGACCGGGTTCATCTTTGCCCTGATGGCGTTTGCGGCCGGGTTCGCGGTCAGGCCGTTCGGGGCGTTGGTGTTCGGGCGGCTGGGCGACCTGTGGGGGCGCAAGAACACCTTTCTGGTGACCATGGCCCTGATGGGGCTGTCGACCTTTGTGGTCGGGTTGTTGCCGAGCTATGCGGCCATCGGGGTGGCGGCACCGATCATCCTGGTGCTGATGCGGCTGATCCAGGGGCTGGCGCTGGGCGGGGAGTACGGCGGGGCGGCGACCTACGTGGCCGAGCACGCGCCGCCGGGCAAGCGTGGCCTCTACACCTCATTTATCCAGATCACGGCGACGGCGGGGTTGCTGCTCAGCCTGGTGGTGATCCTGGGCGTGCGGACCTGGCTGGGCGAAGAGGCGTTCGCCGACTGGGGCTGGCGGATTCCGTTTCTGGTGTCGATCCTGCTTCTGGGCGTGTCGCTGTGGATCCGGCTGAAGCTGAATGAGAGCCCGGCGTTCCAGCAGATGAAGGCCGAGGGCAAGGGGTCGACGACGCCGCTGAAGGACAGTTTCCTGAAGTGGCCGAACCTGAAGCTGGTGCTGATTGCCCTTTTCGGCCTCGTCGCCGGTCAGGCGGTGGTCTGGTACACGGGCCAATTCTACGCCCTGTTCTTCCTGGAGAAGACCCTCAAGGTCGAGGCCCCGCTGGCCAATACGCTGATCGCGATTGCCCTGATCCTGGCGACGCCGTTCTTCGTCTTCTGGGGCTGGCTGTCGGACAAGGTGGGGCGAAAGCCGATCATCCTGGCGGGCTGTCTGATTGCGGCGCTGAGCTATGGGCCGCTGTTCCATGCCCTGACGCGGGCGGCGAATCCGCAGCTGGCGGCGGCGTCGTTCGAGGCCCCGGTGACGGTCCATGCCGATCCGGCGGACTGCTCGGTCCAGTTCGATCCCATCGGGCGGACCCAGTTTACGCGGTCGTGCGACCTGATCCGCACACATCTGTCGCGGGCCGGGGTGCCCTATGAGGTGGTCGATCTGTCGACCGGGTCGGTGGCCTGGGTCCAGGTCGGCGATCAGGTCATCGAGAGCTTCCGCGGCGAAGCCCTCGACCGGGCAGACCTGACGGCGGCCAAGGCCGGGTTCGACGCTGACCTAGGCGCGGCCCTGACGGCGGCGGGCTATCCGGCCTCGGCTGACAGTGCGCGGGTCAACAAGCCGGTGGTGGTCGGTATCCTGTTCCTGCTCGTGCTTTTCGTGACCATGGTCTACGGGCCGATTGCGGCGGCGCTGGTGGAGATGTTCCCGACGCGGGTGCGCTACACCTCGATGTCGCTGCCCTACCATATCGGCAACGGCTGGTTCGGTGGCTTCCTGCCGACCACGGCCTTCGCCATCGTGGCGGCGACGGGGAATATCTATTCGGGCCTGTGGTACCCGATCGCCGTGGCGTTGCTGACGTTTGTGGTCGGCCTGTTCCTGGTCAAGGACCGACGCAACGTTGATCTGACGGACTAGTAGCCCACGCCGGTCAGATACAGGCCGTGGGCCGGGGCGACGGGGCCGCAGGCCTTGCGGTCACGCGCGTCGAGGGCGGCCTTCACATCCGCGCGGGTCCAGCGACCGGTGCCGACCTCAGCCAGGGTGCCGGTCATGGAGCGGACCTGACGATGCAGGAACGACCGCGAGGCAAAGACCAGATGCACCTCTTCGCCGACCCGGCTGACGGTGGCGAGATCGAGCGTCTTGATCGGCGACTTCGCCTGACACTGCAGGTCGCGGAAGGTGGTGAAGTCGTGGTGGCCGACCAGCACCTGGGCGGCGTGGTGCATGGCCTCGACGTCCAGCGGCTTTTTGACGTGCCAGACCTTGCCACGTTCCAGGGCGGGCGGGGCGGGGCGATTGAGGATGCGATAGAGGTAGCGCCGCTCGGTGGCCGAGAAACGGGCGTGCCAGTCGCCTTCGGCCACCTGGGCGTCGAGCACCGAAACGGCCTCTTCGATCAGATGGGCGTTCAGGGCATTGAGGACGGTGCGGGCGGGCCAGTCCTTGTCCAGATCGGCATGGACGACCTGGCCGGTGGCGTGGACGCCGGTGTCGGTGCGGCCCGCGGCCTGGAGGCGGATGCGCTCGCCCGAAAAGGCGAAGATGGCGGTTTCAACGGCTTCCTGAACCGAAGGCAGGCCGGGGCCTTGCGCCTGATAGCCGTGGTAGCGGGTGCCGTCATATTCGAGCGTCAGACGATAGCGCGGCATCAGCCGACGACCTGACCGGCGGGGACGGGAAAGCCGCGCACGAACTCGTCCGCCGACTGACGGCCCTTGCCTTCCCGCTGGACGGTGAGGAGGCGAACCGCGCCGGTGCCGCAGGCGATCAGAAGCTGGTCGTCCAGGGCCTGGCCGGGCGTACCCGCATCGTCGGTGACCCGCGACATCAGCGCCTTGCAGCGCACCCCGTCGATCTCGAACCAGGCCCCCGGAAAGGGCGACAGGCCGCGAATGTGACGATCGATCTCGGCGGCCGGGCGGCTCCAGTCGATGCGGGCTTCGGTCGAGGAAATCTTGCGGGCGTAGGTGGGGTCTCCGGCCTGGGGCGTTTCGACGGCATTGCCGCGCTCCAGGGCCCCTAGAGCGCGCGGCAGGAGGCCTGCGCCAAGGCGTGACAGACGCTCCGACAGGGTGGCTGAGGTATCGTCGGCGGTGATGGATGTCTCTTCGGACAGGAGGACGTCGCCTTCGTCGAGCCCGGCGGTCATGCGCATGACCTGGACGCCGGTGACGGCATCCCCGGCCATGATCGCGCGCTGGATCGGGGCGGCCCCGCGCCAGCGCGGCAGGAGGCTGGCGTGGACGTTGAAACAGCCCAGACGCGGGGCGTCGAGAACGGCGGGCAACAGGATCTGGCCATAGGCGACCACCACGGCGGCATCGAGGTCGAGGGCCTGAAAGGCGGCGATCTCGGCGGGGTCCTTCATCGAGGCAGGCGTGCGCACGGTCAGGCCAAGCCCTTCGGCAAAGGCGTGGACCGGCGAGGGCTGAAGCTGCTGGCCGCGGCCCCGCGGTTTGGGCGGTTGCGAGTAGACGGCGACGATCTCATGGCCGGAGGCCACAAGCTCGGCCAGCGACGGCACGGCGAAGTCGGGGGTTCCCATGAAGGCGAGGCGCATGGGCGCGGGCTCTAACGGATGGGCCGGTTCAATACCAGCGGGTCGAGACTCCGCCGCCCTCGTCCCACTCGCCGCCGGCGTCGAGCGTGTCGTCGAAATCGAGCAGGCGATCGATCAGGATGCCGGCGGCAACGCCGACCAGGGCAAAGACCAGAATGGCCCCGACCCCGACGGCCCCAGCCGTCTCGGCCCGGGTCAGGCGACGGCGCGCCGGCAGGCGATAACGGCGGCCCATCACGCAGCCGCCTTGGCGCGCATGACCTTTTTCACCTTGGTCACGGCCCGGTCGCGGCGCAGCCGCGAAAGATGATCAATGAACAAGACGCCCTCCAGATGGTCCATCTCGTGTTGGATGCAGGTGGCGAACAGGCCGTCGGCCTCTTCGGTGACGGGCTTGCCGTCATAGTCGAGATATTCGAGCGTCACCCGGACCGGGCGTTCGACCTCGTCGAAATATTCCGGCACCGACAGACAGCCCTCTTCGTAGACGCCGACCTCTTCGGAACGCCAGGTGATCTTAGGATTGACGAAGAAGCGGGGCTGGGGCTCCTCGCCCTCACGGGCCAGGTCCATGACGATGACCCGGACCGGCTCGCCGATCTGGACCGCGGCCAGGCCGATGCCGGGCGCGTCGTACATGGTGTCCAGCATATCATCCATCAGGGCGCGCAAAGGCGCGTCAACCGTCGCCACCTCTTTGGAGACGGTCTTCAGCACCGCCGTATCGGCGGGCGTGTCACAGGTCAGAATGCGGCGAATGGCCATGGGATTTCAGGTAGGCGGCACATGGGGCGCGGTCAAGGCGGTGGCTGTCTTGACGCCCCGACAAGAACGATGTTCGGTCACGAAACGGGGGCCAAAGTCAAAGAGGACGACATGGGACTGTTCGACTTCATGAGCGGATCGAAATCTGCGCCGGCGGGCGTGGCGCGTGTGTCGCCACAGGAGCTGAAGACGCGGTTGCTGGGATTGAACCGCGAGACGGCCCCCTGGCAGATCCGCGATGGGGCGGCCGAAGGGGTGGATCTGGTAGCGGAATGGCGGGTCGTCGATGCCCGCTGGTACGAGATCTTCGCCAAGGCCGGGCTTCAGAAGGCGCATCAGGTGCTGATGAAATTCGACCCGGCCAAGGGTGAGGTTCGCAGCGTTGACCGGGACTGGACCGTGGAATGGCGCGCGGGCGTGCCGAGCCTGAGCCTGGCCGCCGAGGCCTTTCGTGGCCAGAAGGTCGAGGTGAGCTTCGGCACCGCCTATGCCTTTCGCGAAGAGGACCTGACCTATGGCAAGGTCTATGAGTACCGGTTCAACTCCCAGGAGATGAAAGGCCCGCTGCGCGACGCGGCGCTGGCTGCGGGTTGGGGCTGGAAGGGCGTGGCCTTTTCCAAGCTATAAGGGGCGGGTGACCGACCTCAATCTCGCCGCCTATCCGTCTATGGGGATCGCCAATCCGGTGTCGGAAGACGCCGTGAGCACGATGCTGGATCTTGCAGGTCTTGAGCCCGGTGACCGGGTGGCTGAGCTGGGCTGTGGCAACGGGGCGCTGGCGTGCGTTCTGGCCGGGCGGGGTCTGAGGGTGCTGGCGGTGGACCGAAGCGCCGCCATGGTGGAGCTGGCGCGACGCCGGCGTGACGAGGCCGGCCTGTCCGAGGCCGTAGATCTGGTGGCCGGCGATGCCGCCGAGGTGGCCGAAGCGCGTGGACCGTTCCGGCTGGTGGCGGCGGTGGGGACGACGCAGCTGGCGGATTTCGACCGGCTGGCGAGATGGGTCGAGCCGGGCGGCTGGCTGCTGTGGGGCGATCTGTTCTTCAGGGGCGAGCCCGTGCCGGCCTTCGTCGCGGCAGGGCTGGACTACGACACCGACGCCGGTTGGCGCGCGCGCGGCCAGGCCGCGGGGCTGGAGCTGGTGGATGCCCGGATCAGCAACGAGGCGGACTGGGACGCCTATGTCGCGGACCTGACGGGCGCGGTCGAGGCCTGGGCGCGGGCCAATCGCGACGACCCGCAACGCTTCGCCATCGAGGCCCGGGCCCAGGCGCTGGCGGCGATGTATGGGCCTGCGGGGCGCGAGACGTTGGGGTTTGGGCTGTATCTGTTTCGCAAGCCGGGGTGAGGGGACTATCCGGCCAGGGCTGAGCGGCGGAGGGTCTGGCCCTCGGGTCAAGCCCGAGGGTGACGAGGATTGGGAGCTTCCGTCACGTTGATGCGTGATGCGTGATGCGCTAAAATCGGGCCATGCGTACGACCCTGACCATCGACGATGACGTCCTGATCGCCGCCAAGGCCATGGCCGAGGCGGAAAACAAGAGCCTGGGTCAGATCGTGTCGGAACTGGCGCGACGCTCGCTAAACGGACCCAAGCGCAAGGGCGGCGAGCGCAACGGCATTCCGCTCTTGCCTGCGCGCAAGGGTGTCGTCGTGACCCTGGAACACGTCAACGCCCTGCGTGATGAGGCACCGTGACCGTCCTTCTGGACGTCAATGTCCTGATCGCCCTGATCGATCCGACCCATGTTTTCCATGAGCGAACACACGTATGGTTCAGTCGAGAAGCTGAGGATGACTGGGCGACGTGTCCGATAACGGAAAACGGCGTGGTTCGGATTATCTCCCAACCCAACTACCTGAATCGTGTCGGATCCCCAGCGGATGCGACAGCACTGGTCGCGCGCCTGCTTCGCAGGCAGGGTCACCACTTCTGGGCCGACGATCTAAGCCTGGCGACGTCATCGCTGGTGAAGATCGACCGCATCCGAACGGCGGCTCAGGTAACAGACACCTACCTTCTCGCCCTGGCGGTCTCGAAGCGTGGCCAACTGGCGACGCTTGACCGCCGTCTTTCGCCGGATGCCGTGGTCGGCGGGAAGAAAGCTCTGCGCATCATCGCTCCATAAGCCCCATCCACACGCTTCATTAACCACGCGGTAGGCAAAACTCGCCGGGTATCTGAGCGGAGTGAGCGTGTGAACGGGGTTGAGGTTCTGGACGTTGGGCGGGATGCCATCTGGCTGACCATCCAGCTGTGCGCGCCGGTGCTGATTGTGGGTCTGATCGTGGGCGTGCTGATCGGCCTGATGCAGGCCCTGACCCAGATTCAGGAAGCGACCCTGATCTTTGCGCCCAAGATCCTGGCGATCTTTGTGGCCCTGGTACTGTTCCTGCCGTTGATGGGAGCCATGCTGGGCGGCTTCTTCCAGCAGATCGCCGGCCGCATCGCAGGCATGTAGATGGAGCCGTATGCGGCCGCCGAGGAGGTCTGGCGCGCGGCCCTGGTGTTCGCGCGGATCGGGGCCATCGTCCTTTTGATCCCCGGCATCGGCGAAAGCTATGTGCCGGCGCGTATCCGGCTGTCGTTTGCCCTGCTGGTGACCCTGGCCCTGACGCCGGTGGTCAGTGAGGCCATGCCCGGCCTGCCGGCGACGGTCAGTGGGATCGCCGGCTGGCTCATTCGCGAGATCATCGTCGGGCTGATGATCGGCTCGGTGCTGCGGCTGTTCCTGTCGGCCCTGGGCGTCGCGGGCGAGATCGTGTCGTTGCAGACCACCCTGAGTTTCGCCCAGACGGCCAATCCGCTTCAGGCCCAGCCGGGAACGACGATTGCGGCGTTTCTGACGTTGCTGGGTGTGGTGCTGGTGTTCGCCACCAATCTGCATCACCTGTTCATCGCCGCGATGGTCGGCAGCTATGACGTGATCCGTCCGACCGGGCCGCTGATCTATCAGGACGCCACGGAGCTGATCCTGAGGACGGTGGGGGATTCGTTCGCCCTGGGGGTCCAGCTTTCGGCACCGGTTCTGGTGTTCGCCCTGATCTTCAACCTGGCGACGGGACTGGTCGGGCGGGTGATGCCGCAGTTCCAGATCTTCTTTGCCGCGACGCCCCTGAACGTCCTGCTGGGTCTGTCGGTGTTCGCCCTGTCGCTGGGCGTTCTGGGCATGGTCTTCATCGACCGCTACCGCACGGTGGCGTCCTTTTTTGCGGGCGGCTAGGGCATGGCCGAAGACCAGGACAAGGCCTCAAAAACAGAAGAGGCAACACCCCGCAAGTTAGAGGAAGCGCGCAAGAAGGGGGATGTCGCCAAGACCCAGGATCTGGCCTCTGTCCTGGCCCTGGCGGCGGCGATTGCGGTGATCCTGTGGGGTGGGGCCTGGCTGTCGATCAACCTCGCGGAATCCCTGGTGCCGTTCATCGCCAATCCGCACGAGATGGTCGGAACGCTGGAGGCCGGAGGCGGCACGGAGATCGCCCGCTTTGCCCTGATGGCCCTGGCCCCGGCCATCGGCATGGTCATGGCGGCGACCATGGTGGCGGGGGCCGGCGGCAACATCGTTCAGTCCGGCTTTCTGTGGACCACTGAAAAGCTGAAGCCGGAATGGTCGCGGGTGTCGCCGTTGAAGGGCTTTGGCCGGATCTTCGGGCCCGACGGACTGGCCCAGTTCGTCAAGACTTTCCTCAAGGTGCTGGCGACCGGCGCGATTGCCTGGATGGTGCTCAAGCCGCACGCGGCCGAGTTTGCCGGCATGTCCGCCATGGCCCCGGCGGCCATCCTGCCGGCAGCGATGAAGATCGCAGGATCGCTGATGGTCGGCATTCTGTCGCTGCTGGCGGTCGTGGCCGGCGTCGACTGGCTGTGGCAGCGGCAACGCTTCGCCGAGAAGATGCGGATGAGCCGCGAGGAACTGAAGGAAGACTTCAAACAGTCCGAAGGTGACCCGCACATCAAGGCGCGCCAGCGCCAGATCCGCATCGAGCGGTCACGCCGGCGCATGATGGCGGCCGTGCCCGAGGCGACGGTGGTGATCATGAACCCGACCCACTTCGCCGTGGCGCTGAAATATGAGGCGGGTGAGACGCCCGCGCCGATGTGCGTGGCCAAGGGCGTCGATACCCTGGCCCTTCGGATTCGGGCCGTGGCCGAGGAGGCCGGGGTGCCGGTCATCGAGGACGCGCCGCTGGCCCGGGCTCTCTATGCAACGGTCGACGTCGACCAGACGATCCCGCGTGCCCACTATGAGGCCGTGGCCAAGGTGCTGGGCTTTGTTCTGGGCGCGGGGCGCAAGCGCGTTCGGTGATAGGGTGTGATGACTGATTCGCTCGGGAGTTCGACAATGAGCCAGGCGACCCAGACGCGGCGTTTCGACCCGTGGCTTCTGATGGCAGCGCCGCTGTTCATGCTGGCGGTGGCCGCAGCCGCCTATCCGGCGTTCCGGGCCGATCCGACGTCGACGCCCGGAATTATCCTTTTGGTCGGTCTGACGGTGACCGCCGTGGTGGGGCTGTTTGCCTTTGGGCGCGTGTCAGATGTGACGCCGCATCTGGAGGCGGATGACCTGCTGGGCGCGCTGGAAGAACCCTCGGCGGTGGTCAGCCCCGATGGCCGTATTCTGGCGGGGAACCCCGGATGGAAGGCGGCGGCTGCGGGCGTGCGGCGGCTGCCGCGAGGCCGGGCGGCCCCGGGCCTGTATCAGGCGTTTGCCGAAGCGCGCGAGGGCCGGACGGGGCGGGCCTCGGCCCGGCTGGACGGTCAGGACTGGGAACTGCTGGTGTCCTGGGCGGGGGCGGAACGCTATCTGGTGCGGGTGGCCCCGGAGGCCGTGCTGGCCCCCGAACTGGCCGTTCAGGCGATCGAGCCGGTCCGCACGATGGATACGGCGGGACAGAGGGCCGCGGCAGCCGGGGCACCGTTCGGCTCGGCCGTGGTGCGTGGGTCGGACCTGTTCGAAGGCGAGGTGGTCGAGTGCAATGCCGCCCTGCCGGTCCTGCTGGGCGGGCGAGCTCGTCCCAGTGCGCGGCTGATTGATCTTCTGGACCCGCACGGCATCGAGGAGGCGCGTGACAAGATCGCCGCCGGATCGGTCGGGCCGCTGGAATTGCAGACGACGGGGCCGGAGGCGCGCACCCTGCACCTGTATATTGCGCCCGAGGACGGTGCGCGCCGGGTCTGGCTGTTTGATGTGTCGGACCAGAAGGCGCTGGAGCTGCAACTGAACCAGTCGGCCAAGATGCAAGCCATCGGCCAGCTGGCCGGGGGTGTCGCCCACGATTTCAACAACATCCTGATGGCCATCGAGGGCCAGGTCTATGATCTGATGCTGCGTCATCCGGTCGGGGATGCCTCCTACGGCGGGTTGAACGAAATCCGTCAGAACGGCGTGCGGGCGGCTGATCTGGTGCGCAAGCTGCTGGCGCTGGCGCGCAAGCAGACGGTGCGGCGCGAGCGGCTGGATCTGGGCGAGCTGATCTCGGAATCCGAAGTCTTCCTGCGGCGGCTGCTGCGCGAGGATGTGAAGCTGGAAACCGATTATGGACGCGACCTGCCCGAGGTGATGCTGGATCGCAGCCAGTTCGAAACCGCGGTGATGAACCTGGTGGTCAATGCCCGCGACGCCATGAAGGGCCATGTCGGGCCGGGCGAAGGCCGGGTCCGAATCCAGGTCCGCAAGGTCGACAGCCAGACGGCGCGCGCCGGGGGCTGGCTGGATGCGCCGGGCGACGACATTGCCCTGATCGAGGTGTCGGACAACGGGCCGGGCATTCCAGCCGAGCTGAAGACCAAGGTGTTCGAGCCCTTCTTCACGACCAAGGCGGTCGGCGAGGGGACGGGTATGGGACTGGCCTCGGTCTATGGCATCGTTGACCAGTCGGGCGGGCACATTGTGCTGGCCGACGGTGAAGCGGGCGGTGCGGTGTTCCGTATCTATCTCCCGGCAGCCAAGGCCCGCTCCGAGGAGGAGGTGGCGGCCAAGCCGGTGGCCAAGGCACCGCGCCAGCCGCGCGATCTGTCTGGGGCCGGACGTATCCTGTTTGCCGAGGACGAGGGGTCGGTGCGCCTGATCACGGCCAAGCTGTTGCGCGCGCGTGGCTATGAGGTGATCGAGGCCGAGAACGGCGAAGAAGCCCTGGCCCTGGCCGAGGCCCATGCCGGCCAGATCGACATGCTGGTGTCGGACGTGATCATGCCCGACATGGACGGACCGGGGCTGTTGCGCCACGCCCGTCCGTTCCTGGGTGACATTCCGGTGCTGTTTATCTCGGGCTATGCCGAGGCCGAGTTCTCGGACCTGCTGGAGGGCGAGGCCAATGTGGCCTTCCTGGCCAAGCCGATCAGCATTCCGACCCTGGCCGGCAAGATCAAGGAACTGCTGCGCCCCGAGGCCGAGACGGTGGCCGAGGCAGAGGTCGCGCCCGCCCCCGAAACAACGGCGGCCTGAACCGCCGGATCGTGACAGGCGACAGCACCGAACAGCCACGCTAGGTTTGTCCCGAATAGTGTTCGGGAGCCCCTCATGCGTTCATCCATCCTTGCCCTGCTCGTCGCCCTCAGCCTGCCGGGGGCTTCGCTGGCCCAGGAGATTGATCCCGTCCGGCTGAACGATCATGTGCGCGAACTGGCGTCGGATGCTCTGGGCGGTCGGGCACCGGCCAGCCCGGATGAGGGTCCGACCACGGACTATATCGCCCAACAGTTCCAGCTGTTGGGGCTGGAGCCCGGCGGCGATGACGGCAGCTATTTCCAGATGGTGCCCCTGTCGCGGACGACGCGGGACGGGCCGGCGACGATTTCGGTTCAGGGGGCCGATGGCTGGACCCGCGCCCTGGAATGGGGGCCGGATCTGGTGATGACCTCGGATCGGCCGGTCGAGCGGATCACCGTCACAGGCGCGCCGCTGGTCTTCGTCGGTTACGGCGTGGATGCGCCCGAGCGCGGCTGGGACGATTTCGGCGATGTCGATCTGACCGGCAAGATCATGGTGGTGATCGTCAATGACCCCGACTTCCAGGCCCCCGAGGGCCATCCGGTGGCGGGGCGGTTCGACGGCCAGGCGATGACCTACTACGGGCGCTGGGTCTATAAATTCGCCGAAGCGGCGCGGCGTGGAGCCGCCGGCGTGCTGGTCATCCACGACACGCCCGGCGCGGGCTATCCGTGGACCACGGTGGTCAGTGGGGCGAGCGCCCCGCGCTTTGACATTGTGCGTCAGGACTGGGCAGCGGAGCGGGTGCCGTTCCAGGGCTGGATCCAGGGGGATGTGGCCACCGAACTCTTCGCGCGCGCCGGGCTTGACCTGGCGGCCCTGCGTGAGACGGCGCGCACCGAAGCCTTTGAGCCGGTCGAGCTGAGCGGACTGACGATGTCAGTGGACTTTGCCCAGACGGCGGATCGGGTCGAGAGCCGCAATGTGGTGGCGGTGCTGCCCGGAGCCGGGCACCCGGACGAGACGGTCATGTTCGGGGCCCACTGGGACGCCTATGGGCGCGGTCCCGCCAATGCGGAAGGCGACGACATCTATAATGGTGCGGTCGACAATGCGACGGGCGTGGCGGGTATCCTGGAGCTGGCGCGGGTGTTCGCCGAAGGGCCGCGGCCGGATCGCAGCCTGATGTTCGTGTCGTGGACGGCCGAGGAATCCGGCCTTCTGGGGGCCTATCACTATGCGGCGCACCCGCTGCGTCCGCTGGAAACGACCGTGGCCAATCTGAATCTGGATTCCCTGCTGCCGGGGACCGAGGTGACGCCCGAGGTGGTGGTCATCGGCATGGGCAAGAATACGCTCGACGGTCTGCTGGCCCCCTACGCCGAGGCTGAGGGGCGCACCCTGATCAACGACCCGGCCCCGCAGGCGGGTGGCTTCTATCGCTCGGATCATTTTCCGCTGGCGCTGCGAGGGGTGCCGGCCCTGTTCGCGGCGGCGGGCTTTACCGGGGCCAGCCCCCAGAGCGCGGACTATGTGGCCCACCGCTACCACCAGCCGACGGACGCCTGGGACGCAACCTGGACCATGGACGCGGCAGCCCAGGACCTGGACCTGCTGTATCGGGTGGCGCGCGACCTGGCCAACAGCCGGGCCTGGCCGGAATGGAATGAAGGCACCGAGTTCCGGGCCGTGCGCGAGGACAGCCGGGATCAGCGCGCCGACTGAGGCGGGGGCGTCAGCGAGGCCGGTTGCGCCGGCCGCGCTGAAATCCGCACGAAGCGATAGCCGCGCCGATTGAGGTCATCGAGCAGGCCGGGCAGGGCCTCGACGGTGCGCGGATGGATCTGGTGCAGGATTAGAACCCCGCCGTCGGTCGCCTCCAGATTGGCGATGGCGCGGGCGTGGACGCCGTCCGGCCCGATCGGTTTCCAATCATCGGCGTCGGCCTCGGCCCCGACAACGATGATGCCCTCGCGGTCAAGCCAGGCGCGCAGGCGTGGATTGTCGTCGAGGCCCGGAAACCGGAAGAAGGGCTCGGCCACGCCGGGCGCGGCCGCCGCATTCAGCGCGACGAAGCCGCGATAGATCTGGGCCTGGCCGGCCTCATCGGACCAGCGCGACAGGTTCATCGGATGGGACCAGCTGTGGCTGGCAACGCCGTGGCCGCGACGGATGGCTTCGTAGACCAGTTCCGGGCGCTGCTCGATCATGGTGCCGACATGGAAGAAGACCGCCTGGATGCAGCGTTCCTCAAGAATGTCGAAGACGCGCTGGTCGCCCAGGGTGCCGGGCCAGGGGCCGTCATCGAAGGTGAGGGCGACCGTGTGGGGCGGCAGGGGCGTGCGCGGGTACTGGATCTCGCCATAGCCGGCGGCGGACGGCTCCAGGACAATGACCTCGGTACGGGCGTCATAGGCGGGGTTGGTCGGACAGGGGCCGCCGGGATCGAACGGCGGTGGCGTGGCCGGGGCCGGCTCCGGCGCGGCGGGTGTGACGGGCACGGGGGCAGACGATGCGCCCGACGCCCCGATGCCGGGGGACGCGTCCACGCCCAGGCCATAGCCGAAGGCCACCGTACACATCATCAGGACGAGCCGCCGCATTCAGCGCGCCCCCGTGTGTGGGCACGCCGACGCCGGCACCTGGACGGTGCATGGTCGCCCCGCGACTGGCATGACGATGTCCCCTCCGTCCCGCCGATTAAGGTTACCTTGAGCCAGGGGATCGCCCCTGTCGCGCCAATTCGCGTCAGGGGAGGCGTGGGCGGCTTTCTACCTCGTCACCCTCGGGCCTGACCCGAGGGTCAGAGGGGGCGCTGCTCAGCCTTTGCCGGATAGACCTCTCAACCCGACGTCTGATCCTCGGGTCAGGCCCGAGGATGACGAGGGGAAAAATGTTCCTTATTTGTTCCATTCTGTCAAGGCGGAGGTGGGGGTGTCGCCTATCGCCCCAATCCCGCCGGGCTTGACCGCTAGCTGTCAGCGCGGGACTGGTGCGCATGGGCTTTCTGATGGATCTGACGCGGCGGACGATGACGGTGGCGGGCGGCGCCTTTGCGGCGCTGGGCCTGGGGTCGCGCGCGCACGCGCAAGGCCTGGATGGGCCGTTCCGGGATGCGCTGGCCTATTCGGATGAGCGGGGTGGGGTTTCGGTGCTGATCCAGCGCCGGGCCGAGGTGTTGCTGGAGGCCTATGCCAACGGCGGTGGGCCCGAGCGTGACTGGCCGATCCATTCGGGAACCAAGAGCCTGTCCGGCGTGATGGCGTGCGAACTGGTGCGCGAAGGCTGGCTGGATCTGGATGCACCGGTCAGCGACATCATCACCGAATGGAAGACTGATCCGGCCAAGGCGGCGATCACGACGCGGGGCCTGTTGAATCTGACGTCAGGATTGGTCGCGGGCGGGTTTGGCGCGCCGCCGACCTATGACGAGGCCGTAGCGGCGGGCTTGCAGACCGCGCCGGGCGCGCATTTCGAATACAATCCCGGCCCGTTCCAGGTGTGGGGCGAGATGGTGCGGCGGATGCTGGAAAGCCGGGGCTATCTGCCGGATGTGCTCGGGTTCTATCGGTCGCGGGTGATTGATCCAGCGGGCGTCCAGGTCGCGGACTGGCGGCTGCATGGGGGTCAGCCGACCCTGCCGACCGGCGTGCGGCTGACGGCCCGAGAATGGGCGAAATGGGGTCGCTGGGTGTTGGACGGCGCAGGCGGCGCGGACCTGACGCCGTGCTGGACCGGGTCAGAGGCCAATCCGGGATATGGCCTGTGCTGGTGGCTGTTGCGGCCCGGCCTGATCGCGCCGGCGGCGCGCAGCGGCATGGGCGACGACGGGGCCGAAATGGCCGAGCGCGGCGAGGATATCCGCCTGGCCGCCGGGGCTGGGGAACAGAAGCTCTATCTGTTGCCCGAACGCGATCTGCTGGTGGTGCGTCAATCGCGCGGGTTCGGCACGGCCCTGGCCGGGTTCACGCCCGGCTGGTCGGACACGGAGTTCATGCGGCGGGTGCTGCGGGGGCTTTAGACAGCGGCTTGTCGTGTTTGGGACCGTGGTGGGGTCGATGATCCCGGTCGCGATGGTAATAATAGTCCCGCTCGGCCCGGTAGGCGTCGCGTCGGGCGTCTTCGGCGGCGATCCAGACCGCGGTTTCGGCGATCATCAGGACGTCCTGCATCAACCAGGGATCATAGTGGGCGCAGCCGGACAGGCCGAGCGTACCGGCGATGCCCAGGGCCGCGAGGCGCGTGCGCGCGGTGGTGATGATTTTCATGTCCTGCCTCCCAGGGCCACAGACTTTCATGCCCCGGCGACCCCGACAAGTCACCGAACATGACTCGATGAAGAGGCCCTCGCCTTACCAACCTTTCACTCGCCGCGGGTGAGGGGCGCAGCTAGGGTCCGCGCCTGATTTTCCAGGCTGGGAGGCCCTGACCATGATTGACCGTCGCCATCTGATGATGACTGCCGCCGCGGGCGGGGCCCTGGCCGTTTCGGGGTGCGGGTTGCGGACGCCGGGCGTCGCACCGGTCGCGGTAGCGGCTGCGCCTTCGAGCTCCGACCCCGCCGTGGCGGCCGCCGCCAATGCCCTCTATGAGCGCATCTTCCAGCAGGCGCTGGGCGACAGCGCCGAAAGCCTGACCAGCCTGGGTCTGGATCGCCAGCCTCAGTTCGCCTGGGCCCGCAGCCGGCTGGATGATCGCACCGACGCCGAGATCGAGCGCCAGGCGCAGCTCAATCGGGCGTTCGGTGCCGAGTTGAACGCCATCGACCGCAGCCGCCTGACCGGCATGGACGCCGTCAACTACGATACGGTGAAGTTCGTTGGGGAGACCTCTGAGGAAGGGATGAATTTCCACTACGGCTCGCGGATCTTCCCGCAGGCCTATGTGGTCAACCAGCTGAGCTCGGTGGCGATCGATCTGCCGGACTTTCTGAACCAGCAGCACGTCGTGGAAAATGCTGAGGACATGACCGCCTTCCTGGCGCGGGTCGAAGCCTTCGGGACGGCGCTGGATCAGGAGACCGAGCGTGCCGTCGCCGATGCCGGACGCGGGGCCGCGCCGCCTGACTTTGTCATCGACAAGGCCCTGATCCAGCTGGACGCCATGCGGGCGACGCCGGCCGCCGAGGCGGTGCTGACGCTGGCCGCCTCGCGCAAGGCGACCGAGGCGGGCCTGCCGGATGCCGGGCCGGAAGCGGCCCGTATCGTTGAGGCGGCAATTTATCCGGCGCTGGATCGTCAGATCGCGGCCCTGCGCGCCATGCGGCCGACGGCGACCCACGACGCGGGGGTCTGGCGTTTGCCGGACGGTGAGGCCTATTACGACTGGGGCATCAAGAGCTTCACGACGACCACCATGACCGGTGAGGAGATCCATCGGATGGGCCTGGACCAGGTCGCCGAGATCGAGGGCCGAATGGACGCCCTGATGCGTGAGCAGGGCCTGACCCAGGGCACAACGGGCGAGCGCCTGTCGGCCATGGCCCGCGATCCGCGCTTCCTCTATCCGAACACCGATGCGGGCAAGGAACAGCTTCTGGCCGACCTGAACCGTCAGATCGAAGCGGTGACGCCGCGGCTGTATCCGCTGTTCGGACAGCATCCGCGCGCGGCGGTCGAGGTGCGGCGCGTGCCGCCGTCGATCGAGGCGGGCGCACCGGGCGGCTACTACAACCGGCCCACGCTGGATGGCTCACGGCCGGGCGCCTATTACATCAACCTCCGGGACACGGGTGAGAACCCGACCTGGACCCTGCCGACCCTGACCTATCATGAGGCCAATCCGGGCCACCATTGGCAGATCGCCCTGTCGATGGAGGCCGAGGGCATTCCGATGATCCGCAAGGTGATCGGCTTCTCGGCCTATTCGGAAGGCTGGGCGCTGTATGCCGAGCAACTGGCCGACGAGATCGGAATGTATGCCGACGATCCCTGGGGCAAGATCGGCTATCTGCAGTCGTTCCTGTTCCGGGCCGTGCGTCTGGTGGTGGATTCCGGGATGCACAAGCATCGCTGGAGCCGCGAGCGGGCGATCCAGTACATGACCGAACACCTGGGCGAGCCGGAAAGCCCCTGGGTGACCGAGATCGAACGCTACTGCGTGTGGCCGGGGCAGGCCTGTTCCTACAAGGTCGGGCAGACGGTGTGGGACAACCTGCGCACCGAGGCGCGCACGACGATGGGTGACCGGTTCAGCCTGTCGGGCTTCCATGACGCCGGCCTGCTGGCAGCGGCCATGCCCCTGGCAGTGCTGGAACGGCGTATCCGCGAGTGGGCGGCGGGTTAGGTCTGTTGACGCACACGGCGTGAGGTCCTAGAGGGCAGCCGCCCACAGCACGGAGATTTATGCGCAGAGGCTGACATCCGGGCCGCAATCAGCGGCTTCACCCCGTGTCCCAGCGGACGCGGACCTCTTTGCATATCTATGTCTGTGGAGTTCTCATGGAGAACCAAAAACTCACTGTCCGACCGTATGATGCGGTGACGGACACCGAAGCCCTGTCCGGCATCTGGCTGGACGCTTCACGCCTGGCGCACCCCTTCCTGGGTGAATCCAAACTGATCGAGCAGCAGCGTCTGATCGAGGCCCTTTACCTTCCGAACGCCGAAACCTGGGTGGCCTGTCTCGACCAGGTGCCTGTCGGCTTCATCAGCCTGTTGGACGCCTTCATCGGCGGCATCTTTGTTGACCCGGATCGCCAGGGATTCGGCATTGGGCGAACGCTCATCGCTCATGCCCAAGGTCTGCATGGCGAGCTGATGCTCGACGTCTATACGCAGAATGCTCAAGCCATGGGCTTCTATGCGGGCCTCGGTTTTGTCGAGGTGTCGCGCAGGCCCGTTGATGACGAAGGGCTGCCTTTCGAGAATGCTCGCCTGCGGTTGAACGGGTGAGGCGGCGGCCGGGTGGCGATTGCCGTCACCCGGCCCCAACTTCGGCCGCGTCAGCCGCCGTCCGACCAGACCGTCTTGTAGAGATCAAACCGCCGGTCACGCAGATTGCGCACCGTGCCTTGCGACTTGGCCCAGGCGAGGTCGGACAGGTCGAGGTCGGCGACGGTGATCGTCTCGACGTTTTCGGTGGCCTCGGCGGCGATGCCGTCGCGCGCGAAGGGGAAGTCGCAGGGCGTCAGGATGCAGGACTGGGCGTACTGCACGTCCATGTTCTCGACATTGGGCAGGTTGCCGACATTGCCCGACAGGGCGACGTAGCACTGGTTCTCGATGGCGCGGGCCTGGCTGCAATAGCGGACGCGCAGATAGCCCTGGCGATTGTCGGTGCAGAAGGGCACGAACAGCATCCGCGCGCCCTCGTCGACCAAGCGTCTGGCCAGTTCGGGGAACTCGGAATCGTAGCAGATCAGCACGCCGATCGGGCCGCAGTCGGTGTCGATGGCGTGGACCATGTCGCCGCCCTTGATGTTCCACCAGTGGCGCTCGTTCGGCGTCGGGTGGATCTTCTCCTGGGCGTGGACCGAGCCGTCGCGCAGGAAGACATAGGCCACATTCTGAATATCGCCGTCGTCGGTGCGGGTCGGGTGGGAGCCGCCGATGATGTTGATGTTGTACTCGACCGCCATCTTGCGCATCGCCTCGATGAAGCGGGGCGTATAGCGGGTCAGGGCCTCAATCGATTCCGCCGGGGTCAGGCGTTTGCGTTCCAGCGCCAGCAGCTGAAGCGTGAACAGCTCCGGGAAGATGACGAAGTCGGAGCGATAGTCCGAGGTGATGTCGACGAAATATTCGATGTTGGCGATGAACTCGTCAAAGCTCTCGACCTTGCGGGCCTGGAACTGGACCGTGGCAATCCGCACATTCTCCTTCATGGCGAAGGCCGCGCCCTTGCCGCTGTCATCGACATAGTAGGGGTTGCGCCAGACCATGTGGGCGGCATTGCCGAGCGAGGCGGCATCGCTGGGCAGATAGCCGGTCAGAACCCCGATAGGCTCGAAGCCGGACCGCAGGTGAAAGCCGACGACCGGGTCGCTGATTTTGCGTTCGACCACCGCGTCGAGATAGGCCTTGGGGTCGGCATAGTCGCGCTTGCGTCGCGACAGGCCGGGCATGCGTCCGCCGAAGACAATGCCCTTCAGATTCAGGTTCTCACACAGGTCGCGCCGGGCATCGTAGAGGCGCTGGCCGATCCGCAGGCGGCGGCGGTCGGGATCGACGCAGACCTCCATGCCGTAGAACCAGTCGCCGGCGGAATCGTGCCGGGCGGCATAGCCGCCGCCGGTGATGGCGCTCCAGGTATGGGGCGACATGGCGGTCTTTTCGTCGATGCGGAAGCCGGCGGCATAGCCGACGATCTCGCCCTCATATTCGACGACGAACTGGCCTTCGCGGAAGTTGGAAATCTGGCCGCGCAACATGCCGTCGGAATAGGCGGGCATGGTCTTGTACACCTTGGCCACCAGGGCCGAGATGGCGGGGAGATCAGCCATGCGCGCATTGCGGATGGTCAGGACGGCGGGCTTTTTCTTTTCGGTCATGGGGGTTCTAACGCCCAAGGTTGGGTTCGGATCAACCTAAAACCGTGATCGGCTTGCAGGATGGGGGCGCTACGGCTCTATTTGCGGGCCTGGGAATTGGGAGTGCTTGCCATGATGAATCGTCGCCACCTGTTGATGGGCGCCGCGGGCGCAGGGTTGCTGGCCGGGTGCGGCACGCTGCCGGGGCCGGTGGCGAATGCGGGGGGCGCGCGTGATCAGGCCCGGGCGCTCTATGCGGCGATGTTCCAGGGGGTCCTGCAGGCCTCACCGATGGGGGCGACCAGCCTGGGCCTGGACAGCGGTGAACACGCGGCCCTGAAGTCGCGGCTGGATAGCCGGGCCTTTGCCGACCGACTGAATGTGTTGAAGCCGCTGGCGGAGGCGCAATACGATCTACAGGTCATCGACCCCGGCCAGCTGAGCGGGCGCGACCGGTCGGACTATGACACCGTCGCCTGGATGAGTGAGCGGGCGCGCGAAATCTCCGCTGTCCCGTTCGGCGGTGTCGACAGCTATATGTATCCCTGCCCCTATGTGATCAGCCAGCTGACGGGGCTGTATCAGGCCGTCCCCGATTTCCTCGACAGCCAGCATTCGGTCGAGACGGCGACCGACGCCGAGGCCTGGCTGTCGCGGCTGGAGAGCTTTGCCGAAGGGATGGGTCACGAGGCCGAGCGGGCCCAGGTCGACGCCTCGGATCACCGCATCCTTCCGCCCGACTTCATCATCGACAAGACCCTGACCCAACTGCGGGCCCTGCGCGGAAATCTGGACGCCATGCTGGTCCAGCCCCTGGTCAGGAAGACAGCCGCAGCCGGCATCGCGGGCGACTGGAACGGCCGGGCCGGGGCCATCGTCGGCGGCGCCATTGCCGGCGCCCTGGACGGCCAGATCGATTTCCTGGCCCGCCATCGACCACAGGCCGTGCACGATGCCGGTATCGGGGCGCGTCGCGACGGCGAAATGTACTACGACCTGTGCCTGCGCTTTCAGACCTCGACGGGGCTCAGCCCGTATGAGGCGCACCATGTCGGCCTGGACCAGGTGGCCCAGATTCAGGCCCTGGCCGACCCGCTGCTGCGTGAGCGCGGCTATACGGAAGGCTCGGTCGGCGCGCGCCTGACGGCGATGGGGCGTGAGCCGCGCTACCTCTATCCGAACGACGACGCGGGCCGGGCCCAGCTTCTGGCCGATCTGAACGTCCAGCTTGAGGCCGTGACCGCGCGAATGCCGGAGGTCTTTTCCCGCATGCCGCGCGCGCGGGTCGAGATTCGGCGCGTGCCGGAGGCGATCGAGTTGGGCGCGCCGCGCGGCTATGCCCAGTCGGGCTCGCTGGATGGGTCGCGACCGGGGGCCTATTACATCAACCTGCACGACACGACGATCTGGCCGAAGTGGGCGCTGCCGACCCTGACCTACCATGAGAGCCTGCCGGGGCATCATTTGCAGGGCTCGCTGGCGCTGGAGGCGACGGACACGCCGATGCTGCTCAAGACCCTGGGCTTCAACGCCTATGGTGAGGGCTGGGGCCTGTACGCCGAACAGCTGGCCGCAGAGCTGGGGATGTATGATGCCTTCCCCGAAGGGATGCTCGGCTTCCACCAGTCGTTCCTGTACCGGGCCGCACGCATCGTCATCGACACCGGCCTGCATGCCCAGGGCTGGAGCATCGAACAGGCCAAGGCCTACATGGTCGACACCGTCGGCCTGGCCCCCGGTGCGGCCGAGAGCGAGTGCGAGCGGTACTGCGTCTGGCCGGGCCAGGCCTGTGGCTACAAGATCGGCCACACCGAGATCGACCGCTTGCGGACCCACGCGCGCGCTCAGCTGGGTGACCGGTTCGACATCAAGGGCTTCCATTCCGCCGTCCTGGACGGCGGGGCCATGCCGCTGGAGGTGCTGGGCCGGGTGGTCGATCAGTGGGTGGCGGGCCGGAGTTAGAGTCCGCGCAAGTGATTGAAATTTGTAGAGGTAAATCCCCGCCTTAAAACTTCCAGGTGGAGATCCAGATCCATGGTCAGCAACTCGGTTTGATCGTCCATGAGGCTGACAATTCCAGCGTCTGTTAGTCCCAGCCGGTCAAAACTCGAATCCCCGGTCGCGCGCTGCGCTGAAACGTAGACCTCGGACTTTTCAGCCACCAACTGACAAAACGCTGCGTTGATTTTCGCCAACGGTGATTGCCCGTGTCGCATCAGATTGGACGTTTCGGCCAAAATATGCGGCGTGACCAGGATGTCCCGATAAAGGCCCAGCACCTCGATCAGGAGGCTGAAGTCTTGATGCTCAAAGGCGCGTAGCCTTCTATGAACTCCAATCTGCCTAGGGTCTGCCGCACCAACGATCAGCAGCACGGTGAGGTTGGCGTCTAGGACAAGCTGCTTCACGCGGCTTGAGCGATATACCGATTTCGGATCGAAATCAGTTCACCGTTTTTGTCGCGAATTGAAACGACCTTGTAGATGCGCTCGTGGTCTTTCATATCGCCGCGCATTCCCGCAGCGATTATGGCCGAGATCGCAATACTTGAGCCCGTGGGCGATTGCGGCGGAGCAAGGGGTCGGTAGAAGCCGATGGTGACATTCCACACTTTGTCACGCTCGTCGAAATCAATCTCTTCGAGACCAATCTGAGAAACGTGGTCATCGGCGAAATATTCGGCGACCAGTTCTTTGGCCCGCTTGATCGCTTCAGTGGGTGTCATTGGTATGCCTCATCTCATTTCAATGTTGGCATGATGGAGACGGAGCGCAACTCCTTTTGGATGGCATCACGCTAGGGGCACATCCTGAGGGCAGGTCGCGTGATCGATCAGTGGGTGACGGGGGTCCGCTAGGTGCGGCGCGGCCGGTAGGCCCAGGCGGTTGCGGCCAGGCAGGTGATCAGCAGGACGCTGTATTCGACGCCGTTACGTCCGGCCCCGACGACGAACCAGCCGGACGGCAGGTGCACCAGCACCAGGCCGAGCGCCAGGATGCCCATGTGGGCCAGACAGGCCCAGAAGACCCAGCGCCGCGTCAGGATAAGGACCGGTCCGACCCACTCAATGGCGGTGACCGTCGTGGCCCAGGCGATGCCCATGGGAAAGCCCAGCCCGTCCAGCCAGTCTCCGAACGGTGCGACGCCCCCGGACAGGGCTCGGTAGACGCCGTGGATCAGGATGAGCCCGGCGGTGACGATGCGCACCAGTTCCAGACCCTGGGCGGCTCGGTCGGTCGGGGCGGCGGGGCCGAGAAATTGGCGCACGGAAAGCTCCAGGAGGATGAGGACGAGACGAACAGGTCAAGCGGTGCGAGCGAGCCGCCAGCTCACCTGGCCGCACAGAAGAAGCCCCGAGAAAACAAAACTTTCAACGAAAAGATGATACAAAAACAGGCCGATGGTAAAGGGTATGACTGCGGGATTGTTGTCGATGGCCGTCATCTGGAAGGCGAAGACTTCGAACAGGTCAAACAGGCCCCCACGAAGGGTCTGGTCGGCAACAAACATCGCGGCCTGGTCGTGGTTCAGCTGAGCCGTGGTGGCCATTCCGTTGGCAACAAGGTGCCGGGCCCCATGGTCCAGCCACGGGTAGTGGAGCGTGGCGAGGAACAGGGCCGACGCAGGCATCAGAACCCCGAAGAACAGGCTGATGCCTGCCCAGCTGACTGACGACCAGATACCGGAGCATTTTATCGTCTGTATTCGCTTGCGCCGGTTCTCTATGCCCTTGGCCGTCGTCGGTCGCCGGCCCCGCCTTGCCTTGCGGACCAGCTTCATCGTCTTGTCGAATGTCTCGGCAACCAGAATGTTGGCCGTCAGGGCGCGCCAATAGCTCGTGCCCAGAACCAGTCCACCAAGCCCAACCACATACACCCGCTGGGCCAGCGGTGAGGACAGGACGGCCCAGGCGGCGCGGATGGCGACCTTGGCGTCTTCGGCGGTGAATTCCATGAGCGCCCCCCCAGCGTTCGCGGGGGCGACGTTAACCAATCGGATCAGACACGCCCAGAGCCTGATCGGTTGAGGTGGAATCGCTTCGCGATTTCATCTCAGGCGTGAATCAGGCTCCAGGAGAAAGCGCGAGCATGATTCAGCTTTTTGTTGGCACCGCGCAGCGGTTCCAACAAAAACCATCATGCTCTAGCGCGTGCGCCTGAGAGGCGTGTCGGTGCGATCAGGCCGGCTGGGCGACCGGGCGGCGGGCCGCTTCGGAGGACGGGCGAACCGGCGGCAGGGCCGCGACCGAGACAGAGCCGTCTTCTTCCGGGATGACCATCCAGCCACGGGCGGCGAAGGCATCGCCGGCGCGCCGGCGCGAGGTCCACATGGCGATCCAGGGCGAGGCCAGGAGCGGCAGGACGATGGGGGCGAAGAACATCGACAGGTCCGGGCGGAAGGCCAGGGCCAGGACGAAACAGGCCCCGACGACCAGCTGCCAGCGCATGGACTTGAAGGCATCGGCGAAGGCCAGGCCATCGGCATCACGCTGTTGAACCTGCCAGCCGGCATCCTGACCGCGCAGGATCTGGAGCACGGCGTGGGTGTTGGCCACCATCAGGATCGGCGCGAGGATGGCTGACAGGGCGATCTCGGACAGAACACCCTTGACCACCTGGGCCTGGCCCCCGAAGGCGCGCAGTTCGGCCGGGCGGCTGATGACCAGGGCCGCGCCCATGATCTTGGGGCCGATCAAAAGCAGGGCGGCGAAAAGCGAGGCCACGGTGAAGGGCGTAAACTCGGGGTTC
Organism: uncultured Brevundimonas sp.; assembly: GCA_964647275.1. Classification (GTDB taxonomy): domain Bacteria; phylum Pseudomonadota; class Alphaproteobacteria; order Caulobacterales; family Caulobacteraceae; genus Brevundimonas. Next base: position 446 of record CAZYFY010000015.1, on the reverse strand, counting down.
AGCACGTACCACCAGCTGCCCCAGTCGATCGGGTAGCTCAGCTGGATGGCCAGGCCGGTCGCCAGGGACGCCAGCCACAGCGGTGACGACAGATAGGCGACGCAGCCGAGAATGAGCTGGAGGCGGCTCATGGGGTGGAGGCCTTCGGCCCCGACCAGCTTGAGGTGCTGGAGGTTGCCCTGGCACCAGCGGTGCTCGCGGCGAATGAAGTCGGTGATGGTCGGCGGGGTTTCCTCGCACGAGCCATCCAGGGCGGCGGTGACGTGCACGCCCCAGCCGGCGCGGCGCAGCATGGCGGCCTCGACGACGTCATGGCTGAGGACATTGCCGCCGAACGGCTTGACGCCCGGCAGGATCGGCAGGCCGGCGCACTCGGCGAAGGCGCGGGTGCGGATGATGGCGTTGTGGCCCCAGTAGGAGCTGTCCGAACCGGTCCACCAGGCCAG
>CAZYFY010000014.1:0-64101 GCA_964647275.1 uncultured Brevundimonas sp. | reverse complement strand
TCGGCCTGATGAAGGCGGTCGACAAGTTCGAGTACCGCCGCGGCTACAAGTTCTCAACCTATGCCACCTGGTGGATCCGTCAGGCGATCACCCGCTCGATCGCCGACCAGGCCCGCACGATCCGCATCCCGGTGCACATGATCGAGACGATCAACAAGATCGTCCGCACCCAGCGCCAGATGCTGCACGAAATCGGCCGCGAGGCGACGCCGGAAGAGCTGGCCGAACGTCTGGCCATGCCGCTGGAGAAGGTCCGCAAGGTTCTCAAGATCGCCAAGGAGCCGATCAGCCTCGAAACACCCATCGGCGACGAGGAAGACAGCCACCTGGGCGACTTCATCGAGGACAAGAACGCCATCCTGCCCATCGATGCGGCCATCCAGTCGAACCTGCGCGAGACCACCACCCGCGTCCTGGCCAGCCTGACGCCCCGCGAAGAACGCGTCCTCAGAATGCGCTTTGGCATCGGCATGAACACCGACCACACCCTGGAAGAAGTCGGCCAGCAGTTCTCGGTCACCCGCGAACGCATCCGTCAGATCGAGGCCAAGGCGCTGCGCAAGTTGAAGCATCCGAGCCGTTCGCGGAAGCTGCGCAGCTTCCTGGATAGCTAGGGCCTCGGGCCTCCGTCTCCTCTCCCATCGCGAAGGCGATGGGGAGGACGATCGGAGCGAAGCGGAGATCAGGCGGGGAGTCTATCCGCCGCACCGGCTCCCTGCGGTCGCCGGCCCCTCCACCCCTTCGGGGTCCCCCTCCCCATCAAAGATGGGGAGGAGACAGGTTTTCATTCCCGATGACTTCGCGGAGAAGCCGGTGACGGCCCGTTTTGTCCCTGTCGGTTTTGTCCCTGTTTGGGGGACAGGGCGGGGACAAAGGGGGACGATCGGGGGACAAAGGCACTGCACAGAAATCCGCATCGCCACCACGACCGCGCCTGACGCAGGCGCGTGCCAGGGTGGGGCATGGGCAAACCACCCCGCATTCGTTATTTCGCCGGTCCGGCGACCTGGGCGCTGGCGCGCGACGCCTATCTGGGGGGTGAGGCCGCCGCCTCGATCGCGCGGCGGCTGGGCCTGACGGTCAATGGCCTTCGCAAACGCGCCGCCCGGCACGGCTGGACCCGCAGCCAGCATGCCCGCGCCCTGTCGCGGGAACGACGCCCGGATCAGGTGCTGAGCGATATGCTGGCCAGGATCGGCCCGGCCCTGCGCGAAGGACGGCTGGAAGAGGCCGCCGATCTGGCACGGGCAGCCGAACGGTTGACGTGGGTGGCCGATGCGGCGGATCGCATCCTGCCGCCGACACCCCAGGAAGAGGCCGACGCGCGCAAGGCCGAGGACGAGCGCATCGCGGCCGATCAGGCACGCTGGGAGGCTGCGGTCTATGAACGGGCCGAGCATCTGGCCGAGGCTCTGTTGAGCCACGAGGGTCACGGCATCGGGGCCTGCTGGAGCCATGCCGCCCTGCACTGGCGCGCGCGGGTGCTGGGCCCGAAAGTCGCCCAGGCCGACTTTGCGCGGGCGGTCCACGGCGGCTGGGCGAGCAGGATCTATACCGCGAACGGGACGCTACGCCCCCTCCCCGAGCCGGCCCTGCCGGACGCCCTGGGCCGACGCCAGTTCATGGGCCAGACCGGCCAGAACGCTGGCGACGAGGCTTTCCCCTGGCCACCGGCGTGTGCGGGCGGGGCGGCGTGAGACTTGGGTGTCGGGTGTGGGGTGTGGGGTGTGGGGTGTGAGTGGTTCCAATTGAGACTCAGCACCCAGTCGTGCCCCCTCCACCGGCTGCGCCGGTCCCCCTCCCCCGTGAAACGGGGGAGGATCAATGGGGGTGGCGCAATTTGATCCTCCCCCATCGCGTAGCTATGGGGGAGGGGGACCCCGAAGGGGTGGAGGGGGCAAGCGGTTCGCACCCTTTCGACGAGAGTGTGGAGGTGACGGATGCGGTCGCCCTTGTTGACCCTGAAGCGCGCCCGGCAGGCCCGTCGTAACATGAGCCTGCCGGAGGTTATTCTCTGGGGCGATCTGCGTGGGGCGCGGCTGAAGGGGCTGCGCTTTCGGCGTCAGCACGGGATCGGGCCGTATATTCTGGACTTCTATCTGCCCTCGCATCGGCTTGCCGTCGAGGTGGATGGCGAGGGGCATGAACACCCGGATCAGGTTCGCCATGATGAACGGCGCGACGGGTGGCTGGCGGAGCAAGGGATTACGGTTCTGCGGTTTCCGGCGAAAGAGGTGTTGGATGATGAGCAGAGGGCGTTCGTGCTGGAGGCGATTGTGCGGGCCGCCGCCCCCTCCACCAGCTTCGCTGGTCCCCCTCCCCCGTGAACGGGGGAGGATCATACCTGACGGCTTCTGACGGCCTCTTTTCGCCGGCCCCTCGACGCCTAGATAGACTCCACGCATCAAGGGGTTGGAGGCGACGATGATCAGACCGTCACACGCGCTGCCGCAGCGGTCGGCGTCCGAGGTTTTCACGGATCGCGAGGACGCCCGCGAACGCTTTTCGCGGGCTCTGGACGAACCCCAGTCGCCCCAGGATTACCGGGTGCTGGTCTGGTACGGAGTCGGTGGCCAGGGCAAGACGGCGCTTCAGGCCGAGTTCGGTCGCATGATCGACCGGGCGCGCGGCAACTGGGTCAATGTCCGCAACCGGCGGCTGGCCTCGTCGCTCGTCGATCTGGAAAATCCGGCCAATCGCAACCCGGCCCAGGCGCTGCTGTCGTTGCGCCTGCAACTGGCCGAGCACGGCCATATGCGCTTTCCGGCCTTTGACCTGGCCTTTGCCCGCTATTTCACCCTGGATCAGCCGGGCAAGGACATCCGCGCCGTCCATCCCGAGCTGTTCAAGCGAGGGTCGGAGGTATTGGCCGATGTGCTGTCGCTGGCGGATGACGCGGCCAGCCTGATCCCCGGCTATGGCCTGCTGACCAAATACGGGTCCAAGCTGGCGGCACGGGGGGCCGAGGCCCTTCAAACCTGGTGGGATCGGCGCGGTCGGACCCTGCTGGTCGGGCTGGATGAGATGTCTATCGATCAGCTGGCCGGAGCCCTGCCCAAATACCTCGGCTATGATCTGTGCGAGGCCATGGCGGCGACCGACGGCCCGCGCGTCATCATCCGCCTGGATACCCATGAGGCCCTGTGGCGTGACCGGGGGCTGCGCGACGGGCCGGGGGCCCTGCTCGTCGATGACTGGCTGCGCCGCCTGGTTCAGGACACACCGGGGGCCCTGGTCATCATCACCGGTCGCGACCGCCTGCGCTGGGGCGAGATTGACGCGGACTGGGACCAGATTGTCGAACAGCATCTGCTGGGAGGTCTGTCGGATGAAGATGCCGCCACCTTCCTGGGCAAGGTGGGGGTCACCGACCCCGAGATCCGCGCCCGCATGATTGCCGCGGCCCGTGGCGAAGAGGGCGAGGGCTGCCTGCCCTACTATCTCGATCTGGAGCGCGAGACGCACGATGCCCTGGTGGCGGGCGGTCAGACGCCCACAGCCCAACAGTTCGGCGGCGGGCGGGCCGAGATTCTGGCGCGCTTCCTGGCGCACCTGGACCCCGAAACCGAGAAGCGCCTGCGCCTGGCCAGCTATCCCGAGACGCTTGATCCGGCCAGCCTGGCCATCCTGTCCAATCAGTTCCTCAAGGAACCCGACACCGAAGGCTGGAAGCGGCTGCTCAGCCGCGCCTTCGTCGAACACCCGCTCAACGGGCCGCCGACCCTGCACGCCCTGACCCGCGCGACGCTCCAGGCGTCGGAGCGACAAGACCACTGGGATCGCTTCCGTGACGTACATCAATGGTTCTGGTGGGGGGCGGAAGAGGCCATGTCGCCCGCCGGACAGCCTGTCACCGCCGACGACGAGCGCAGGTTCCTGACAGCCATCCACCACATGGTGGCCCTGGGCAGCGCCCGGTCGCTGGAATGGTCGATGCAGCGGCTACAGAGATTCCGTGACGCGGCCCGCTCCCGCACTGTCGAGGCGGCGACCAGCCGCCTGATGCCCCTGGTTCGCGAACAGTTCGGCCCGGCGTCGGTGGCGGCCCTGCTGGCCTGGCAGGCCGTCGCCGCCGGCGATCTGGGTCGCCCGGGCCAGGCCGAGGCCCTGCTCCGTCAGGCCCTGGACATCTATGCCACCCTTGAGGAGCCGGACGGTGAGAACACCGTCAACTGCCAGGGCAATCTGGCCGGCGCCCTGTCCGATCAGGGCCGCGACGACGAGGCCGAGGCGCTGTACGTGCGCGTGCTCGATCACCAGCGCGCTACCTTCGGGCCGGATCATCCAATCACCGCCGTGACGCTGAACAACCTGGCGCTCGTCTATCAGAAGCAGGGGTGCCTGCGTGAGGCGGCCGAGCTGATGACCCAGGCGATCGATATCAGCATGGTCCATGCCGGGCCGACCCATCCGTCAACGGCCATCGGCCAGTCGAATCTGGCCGGGGTTCTGAACGATCTGGGCGACTATGATCGCGCCGACGTCCTGGTCAGCCGGGCGAAAGCTACCCTGTTCGAACAGGTTGGACCCCATCACCCCTACGTCTGGCTCGCCCGCGGTGTGGCGGCGGGCACCGCCATGGGTCGCCGCGACTATGCCGCGTCCAAGGCTCTGTTCCTTGAGGTCCGCGACGGGCTGGAGGGCATCTTTGGCCCAGCCCACCTTCATGTGACGACCGTTCGCGGTCGCGTGGCCCGGTGTGATTTCTGGCTGGGTGATCTGGCGGGGGCGCGCGCCGGCTATTGTGAGGCGCTCGATCAGTTCGAAGCCGGCGGCCACGCGGACATGCCCATCAAGGCCTTCCTCCTGGCGGGGCTGGCGGCGGTCGATACGGTCAACGGTCGGTTGGACGTTGCGGGCGACGGTCTGGCGCTGGCGCGCGCGATCCTGGAACCCACGACGCCGCCGGCCCATCCGCTCTGGTCATCGCTGGATCTGATCCAGGCCCGACTGGAGCGCGCCCGGGGCAATACGGACGCCGCACGCCGTCGCCTGCTGACCGCCCGCCAGCGGCTCATCGACGCCGACACCCTCCCCGGCGAAGAGGCGCGCCTGCATATCGATGAGGCTCTGGCCGGCCTCGGTGGCTAGAACAGCCCGATCAGTTCCTTGCCCGCCAGCACGCAGAACAGCACCGCCGCCGCGCTGAGCAGGAGGTTCGACAGCCAACCGTTCCGCCACTCGGTCGCCACGCGCCCGGAGTTCAGCAACCAGATCAGCGTCCCGGCCAGGAACGGCATGAACAGGCTGCCCAGCACCCCATAGGCGATGATCAGCGCCACCGGTCGGTCCATGAACAACAGCGCCATCGGCGGGAACGTCAGCCACAGGGCATAGGCCTTGAACGCCGGGCTGCCGTCAGCGGCGATGCCGTCCTCGGTCGCGTCGCCCTTCATGTGCGCCCAGAAGTCGCTGAACATCAGGCTGACCCCGTTCCATACGCCGATCAGGGACGAGAAGCTGGCGGCCCAGAAGCCGACCAGGAAGGTCGTCGCCACGCCCGGCCCAAACCGCGCCTCCAGCACCTCGCCCAGGTCCAGCAGCCCCCGGTCGCCGGTCGCCAGAGCCACCCCGCCAGCGTGCAACAGCTCGGCCCCCACGATCAGCATGGCCACCACGAACAGGCCGGTCATCCCGTAGGCCACCGCATTGTCGATCCGCATGATCGGGATCCACGTCGGCCCGCGCCAGCCCTTGGCCCGCAACCAGTAGCCATAGGCCGCCATGGTGATCGTCCCGCCGACCCCGCCGATCAGCCCCAGCGTATAGAAGCCGGACCCCTCCGGCAGGCTCGGCCACATCCCGGTCACGAGGCGCGGAATGTCCGGGGCGACAATCACCGCCAGCCCGACCACGGTGACGAACATCACCCCGACCAGCGCCGTCATCACCTTTTCAAACAGGCCATAGCCGCCGAACCAGACCAGCCCCAGGCCGATCAGGCCCGAGCCGATCGCAAACACCTTCAGGTCCACGCCCGGGAACAGCGCCGCCAGCGGCAGGGCCGAGGCCGACATGGCCGCCGCCCCGTACACAAATCCCCACACGACCACATAGATCGCAAAATAGGCCGTCGCCCAGTTCAGCCGCCCGCCGCGCCCGAACCGCCCCGGCAGGCTGGACCAGCCGTCGAACATCGTCGCCCCCGAGGCCAGGGTCCAGCGCCCCACGCCTTCAGCCAGGGCCACCTTGATCACCGTCCCGACAACCGCCGCCCACATCAGGACGTAGCCATACTGGGCCCCCGCCACCAGGGTGGCGACCAGATCACCCGCCCCGACCCCGGTGGCCGCGGCGACGAGGCCGGGGCCGATGAGACGCCAGCGGGGGGTTGGGTTTGGGGTGGGGGTCATGGCGTCTGGCTCCATTTGATCCTCCCCCATAGCGCAGCATATGGGGGAGGGGGACCACGAAGCGGTGGAGGGGGCAGGCCGCTTGCACGACAGCGGAGAGTTGCACACCGAGCGGATTGAGCTTGTGGGCCCGACCGAGACGTCGAGCCCGGTCGCGCCCCCTCCACCCTCCTTCGCCTTGCAGGCTTCGGACGGTCCCCCTCCCCCGCCAGCGGGGGAGGATCAATGAGGGTCACGCCGCCGCGTCGAGCCGCTCGATCTGGGCATCGAACCGCTCGCGCCAGTCCGCCGCCTCATCGTCGGGCAGAACCGCCAGCATCTTGGGGACATTGCGCTCCATCAGGGCGGCCTTCATGTCGGGGTCCCACGGCCATACGGTCGCCGCGACCAGGGTATCCAGCGTCTTTCGCAGGGTGTTCACCGCAATCGGATAAGGAACCACATAGACCTCGCGGACCGCTGCCTCTGGTCCGCCGAACAGGTCGCCCTGGGGCGATGGGAACAGCTCTGTTTGCGCGCCCATGGGTCCTCCGCGATTCGGGATCACACTATACACCTGATCCTCCCCCGCCCAGCGGGGGAGGGGGATCGCTTGCGGTGGAGGGGGCGCGACCGGGTTCGGCGTCTCAGTCGGCACCTCCAACCTCGTCCACACCGCGCCTGCCTCCCGGCCAACCTGCCTGCCGCCGCCCCCTCCCCCATAGCTACGCGATGGGGGAGGGTCAGTCGAACGCCGCCGCGTAGGCTGCATCAATCGCGTCCATCTGGCGGATCGTAAACGCCAGCGCCTCGGCGACGGCACCCACGTGGGTCTGTTCGTCGAGGGAGAGGACGCGGTCCTTGCGGCTTTTCAGATATTTGGACAGCACCTGATAGCCGCCGATGTGGAAGTCCCAAACGGCCTGGGGCACGTTATCAAACCGCTGGGTCGCATTGATCCAGATCGCCTGTTCCTCGGGGCTGTAGTGGATCTCATCGACCGTATGGTCGCCCTTGCCCTCATAGACGCCCAGGCGCGGATCGGAGCGCGGCGTGTCCTTCAACAGATGCACCTGCACCAGGTCCCAGCCCAGTTTCGACAGGGCCTCAAAATCCGCTGCCTTGTCGGCGAACGGAATGCGGGGGAAGTCGATCCTCAGGAACTCCGCATACCGCGCCCGATAGGCCGGGGCGTGCAGCACCGCATAGATATAGCCCAGGATTTCCTCCGGGCTGTAATGCTCGCCGTATTTGGCGTCGATGAAATCGCGGAAGGCGGGGGTGAGGTTTTCGGTGCGGTTGATGACCTTGAGTTCGTCGAAAACTACCGGAGACTCAGGAGCGGCTGCATCGTCAAGCCAAGCAGGATAGAGGTAGTTTCCCTCCTTCATGGAAACAGCGTGGTGGGTCATCAATCCACCGATAGCGAACGCATGGTTCCAGTCGTTATCGACGTCCATTTTCCGAATGAGACTCAAGCCAACGCCATCGTCGGCCATGTGACGCATCGTCTCGAGCGTCGGTCGCGCCAAGAAGCCACGAGTGCGACCGGTGTAGTATGTGTGACGCCGATCAAAGGGCGCGTAGTTGACCCTTGTGAGGTGCTTTTGATCCGGGCCACTGGCGACAAGATCATCGTGTGCGTTCAGTGAGCTCCAATCGTTGTCTGGTTGAAGCCGGAAGATTTCCCGCACCTTATCTCGCGGCGCAGCCGCAAAAGCCCTAACGCGGTCCCAAACCGAATTTCGATCCAAGTCGATTGTGAGGGCATCCCGCTTAGTGATGATCCCCATCGTTCTGAAGCGGAAGATGTCATCCACAGACGTCAAAGCACTATACTCGCTCTCGCCGGGCCTCGGCGGGAATATCAGATATTGGGGTGAAGCTGGCTCACATTGAACCACTGGTGCTGACGTCAATGCTGCCTCAGCCAACGCCCCGTACTTCTCCAGCCGCTTGCCCCACAGGTCACCGCGCCACACCCCCTTCTCAATCCCCGGCTTCTTGATGAACAGGCTGATGGCCACCCCCTGTTCGATATCGAAGACGTTTTCGTCCTTGGACCCATCGGGGGCTTTTTCCTTCTTCTTGGCGTTGCCGTGCAGGTCCAGCACATAGATCTGGTCGAACGACCGCATCAGCGACTGGCGCATCCCGCGAAACGTCGGATTGTCCAGCCAGGAGTGGTTGGTGATAATTCCGACCACTCCCTGTTCGACCTCATCCATCTTGGCTTGTGCGAAGCCAAAGAATTTGACGTAGTCGTCGTTCAGCCATTTCGGGTTTCGCTCCCCTAGCGGTTTACCATCCACCTTGAAGTAGCGAGCAATCAGTTCACCGGCGTAGGTCAGTTGCTTTCGCTTCACCATTTTCGGCGTTTTGAGAGGCACAGCTCGACCGCGAACCATTTTGGTCGTGACTTCTTCCTGAACCATACGACTACTTGGGTTCTTGGAATGCCCCGAATACGGCGGGTTTCCCGTGATCACCAGGATGGGCTTTTCCTTCACCGCCTGGGCGGCCTCCGCCTCTTTCGCCAGCTCGGGCATGTACAGGTTCGGCTGGGGATCGATCGGCTCCAGCGTATTGGTCAGATAGACCTGCAGCCGCTCGTCGTCGGTCAGCCGGTGGCCCTTGTCGGCCAGATATTGCGACAGCTTCAGATGCGCGATGGTGTAGGGCGCGATCAGATATTCAAAGCCATAGATGTTCCGGGTCAGATGCTCGCGCACCAGGCCATCGGCCGTGCCCGCCTCTGGCCCGCCGATGTTGGCAAAGGCCCGTTCGAACACTTCCAGAATGAAGGTGCCCGTGCCGGTGGCGAAATCCAGCACGGTGACCTTCTTGTGGTCCGCCAGACCGTCAGCGATGCCGAAGCTGTCCTTCAGAATGTCGTCGATGGCCCGCACGATGAAGTTCACCACCGGCGGCGGGGTATAATAGACGCCCCGACCCTTGCGCATGGCCGGGTCATAGGCCTTCAGAAAGTCCTCATAGAAATAGATGAAGGGGTCGCGCTCGAACAGCCGGTGTTCTTCTTCATCCTCGGCCCGGACCTTTCGGCTGACCGCCTTGCGATTTCGGAACGACAGATCGTTGTGAATGGCCGTCAGATCGATGCCGTTGACGATGGACAGCAGCTCATCAACGATCCAGCGCCCGCCCTCATATTCCGGCTCGTTCAGCTCATCGAGGAACTTCACCAGCTCGCGGATCAGGCCAAAGCTGCCGGGGATGAAGCGCCGCACATTGTCCAGACGGACCTGCTGGTTTTCTCCGGCATTCAGCCGCGCCAGGAACAGGCCATAGGCCAGCATCTGGCCAAAGGCGTCGGCGAACTCCTTGATCGTCAGCTCATGGAAAACCTGCGTGCGGAACGCTTCATACAGGCCATGCAACAGGCCCTTGTCCTTGGCCTTTTCCTGCCGGACCAGTTCCTCGCCCAGGAAATCCCGCAACAGCGCCGCCCGCTTGGCCAGGGCCTCGGCCAGATCCTTGCCCTTGCCGATTCCTTGCGGTGCTTGCGAGAAGAAGGCGTCCAGGAGCCCCGCGACCGCCGCTGCCGCCTCGGCCTTCACCTCCAGCTTGCGCGCCTCAAGGTCCGAACTGTGCGCCAGCCTGTGCCGCTGCTCGACCTTGCCGTTCCTGACCCAGATGAACTCCAGATAGTCGGTCAGCATCAGGTTGTCCGACAGGGCCTGATACTTCTTCATCTGCGGCGACTTCAGAACCTTCGACAGGTTTTCGTCGAGGGTCTTGACCTCGACATAGCCGACGATCCGCGCATCCAGCTTGACCATATAGTCCGGCGAGCCGCCGCCGGACTTGTCGCGCTTGGGCTCGTGCTGGACGGTCAGATCCTTGTGTGCTTCACCCGCCGCCGCGCGTAGCAGGGTTTCCAGCGCGCCGCGATCCGTGTGCTCGGTCTTCTCATCGACCGGTGTCGCCGCCAGCGCCTTGAAGTAGGTGTCAAAATCGACGGCCATCCGTCTCCCCAGCTTTGCGCCCCTACACTCCCCCGCTTCGCCCCTGCGTTGCAACGTCCAATCTGATCCCCCCTGATTCATGGGGGGCGGCGGCGGCTCGCAGGATGGCCGAGCGTACGCGCGGTACAGGCGAGGATGCAGGTCCCGACTGAGTTGCCGAACCCGGTCGCGCCCCCTCCACCCCCTGCGGCGGTCCTCCTCCCCCGTATAACGGGGGAGGATCATTCCAGCCCCCCCTCTCGACAACCGGACCATTCGGCGCGAACCTCGCCCTATGACCCATGCGCCCGCGCCTGCCTCCGGTGATCGTTTCAAGAGCTTTTCGGAGTTCTATCCCTTCTACATCCACGAGCATTCGAACCAGATCTGTCGACGCATCCACATCGTCGGTTCGGCCCTGGTGCTGGTGATCCTGGCGACGGCCATCGTCACCCGAAATGCCTGGTGGTTGCTGGCCATGCCGGTTGTCGGTTACGGTTTCGCCTGGGTGGGGCATTTTGTGTTCGAGAAGAACAGGCCGGCGACGTTCAAATATCCCCTGTGGAGCCTGATGGGCGACTGGCGGATGTTCTTCGAGACGGTGAGCGGCAAGCGCCGCTTCTAGGAGGCTCCTCTCATGCTTGAGACCCTGCCGGCCAGCCTGCCCTCTGGCGATGTCCTTCAAACCTGGGTGCTGCCCGCCCTGCTGGGTCTGGGCCTGGCGGCCGCGTCGGGACTGCGGATCTTCATTCCCATGCTGATGGCGGCCCTGGCGGCCAAGTTCCATCTGTTCGGCATCGAGTTGAATGAGAGCATGGCCTGGATGACCTCCAACACCGCCATTGCCGCGCTGGGTCTGGCCACCGTGCTTGAGGTGGTGGCGGACAAGATTCCGTTGCTGGACAATGCGCTGCACGCCGTCGGCATCGTCGCCCGACCGATCGCGGGGGCCATTGTCGCCGGCTCGATGTTCGCCGGGCTGGACCCGTCCGCCGCCGCCATCGCGGGCATCATCGTCGGGGCGCCGACCGCCCTGGCCTTCGGCGCGGCACAAGGCGGCACGCGCGCCGCCTCAACCGCCACCACCGGCGGGATGGCCAATCCCTTCCTCAGCTTCCTCGAAGACCTGCTCAGCATCGGCACGGTGCTGCTGGCCTTCATCATGCCGGTGTTGATCCCGGTGGCGCTGTTGCTGATCTTCTGGGGCGTGTGGAAACTCTACCACCGCTGGCAGCGCGGTCGTTCCAACGCCATCGAACCGGCCGGCGGCTAGACCTCGAACCGTACCCCTTGCGCCAACGGCAGGCTGTCCGAGAAGTTCACCGTCTGGGTCTGGCGACGCATATAGGCCTTCCAGGCATCCGAACCGCTCTCACGCCCGCCGCCGGTATCCTTCTCGCCGCCGAACGCCCCGCCGATCTCGGCCCCCGAAGGCCCGATATTGACATTGGCGATGCCGCAATCCGAGCCCCAGGCCGAAAGGAAGCCTTCGGAATCCCGGATTGATCCCGTGAAAATACAGGAACTTAGCCCTTGGGGCACGGCGTTCTGGAGCGCAATCGCCGCGTCCAGATCGCGATAGGTGAGGACATAGAGGATCGGCGCGAACGTCTCGTGCTCGACCACCGCACTCTGGCCCGGCATCCGGACGATGGCCGGGCTCACATAGACGCCGGCCCGGTCCAACCGTTCGCCCCCGGTCAGCACCGCGCCGCCCTCGGCCCGGGCCTGTTCAAGCGCCGCCGCAAAGCCCGCTCCAGAAGCCTCGTCGATGAGCGGCCCGACCAGGGTGCCGGCCTCGCGCGGATCGCCGATCGGCAGGGTCCCGTAGGCCTTGACCAGCCGCACGATCAGCCCCTCGGCCACATCCTCATGCACGATCAGGCGGCGCAGGGTGGTGCACCGCTGGCCGGCCGTTCCGACCGCCGAGAAGGCGATGGCCCGCACCGCCAGTTCCAGATCCGCCGTGGGGGTTACGATCATCGCATTGTTGCCCCCCAGTTCCAGCAGGGACCGACCCAGCCGCCCGGCGACGACCTGGGCCACGGCCTTGCCCATGCGGGTCGAGCCCGTGGCCGAAACCAGCGGCACGCGCGGATCGCCGGCCAGGGCCTCGCCCAGCTCCCGCTCTCCGATCAAAACCTGGCTGAGGTTGGCCGGAGCGTCGTCGCCAAAGCGGGCCACAGCCCGTTCGAACACCGCCTGCACAGCCAGCGCCGTGAGGGGCGTCTTCTCGGACGGCTTCCAGATCACCGGGTCGCCACTGACCAGGGCCAGGGCCGCATTCCAGGCCCAGACCGCAACGGGGAAGTTGAAGGCGGTGATGATCCCGACCGGTCCCAGCGGCTGCCAGGTCTCGCGCATGTGGTGCCCCGGCCGTTCGCTCGGCAGGGTAAGGCCGTACAGCTGCCGGCTCAGCCCGGTGGCGAAGTCGCAGATGTCGATCATCTCCTGGACCTCGCCCAGGCCCTCGGACACCACCTTGCCGGCCTCCAGCGTGACCAGCATCGCCAGATCATCCTTGGCGGCGCGCAGTTCCTCACCCAGCAACCGGACCAGTTCACCGCGACGCGGGGCCGGCACGCGCCGCCAGGCGTCAAAGGCCACGCCTGCCCGGCCCACAGCTTTCGCCGCATCGACCTCAGACTGCACGGCCAGGCGCGCCAACTCAGACCCATCAATCGGAGAGCGGACGCCCATCGGCCCATCGGAGAGCGCAACCCCCAGGGCGTTGAGGATACGGGCGGCTTCGGCGTTGGGGCTCTGCATCATGGGCGCGGCATAGCCTCGCTTGCCCCCGCGCGCCAGCCTTGGATCCGCTCCGGGCTTTTAACGTCCGCTTCACTGCATCGCTCAACGGTCGAGCAAGGCCTCGCGGCTAGTCTGTGATGTCAACTCCAGAAAGGAGCCCCCATGGCGCGTGCCCAGTTCCAGTCCGGCCAGAAGGTCTGGGTCGAATGCGTCGGTGCATGGGCCAAGATCGAGCGCATCAACCCTGTCTGGGCCAAGGGCTTCGATGAGCCCGTGCGGCTGACCTACGACGTTGGACTCGGGCGTGAGTTTCTCGCCCACGAACTGGCGGCCCCCGAAGAGGACCCGACTGCCGAAGGCGGACTGGGGCAGTGGCGGATGATGCGCGCCCGCAACAAATGGCAGGCCGCCGAAGACGTACCGCACCACCCCTTCCCCGGGACCTATCCCGTGATCGTCACCGATTCCGCCGACTGGGGTGGCTGGCGCGTGCCGGGGGCCGAATATGATCGCGATCCGCACCGCATCGAGATGCAGGCGCGTGCCATTGCCGCGACGCCCCAGTTGCTGGCTCTGGCCGAACAGTTGCTGGTCAGCGTCGACCAGAGCGGCGGCGATGCACCCCCCGAGATGGTTCACCTCGCCAGCCAGGCTCATGCGGTGCTGCGGCAGGTCACAGAGGTCTTGGCCGCGCCGGCCGCGCGACGCCAGCCGAACGAATCCAGCAACGCCGCCTAAACGCCCTCGCGCGAATCCCTGACGCTGGTTAGGATTCCTCCTTGCGGGCGAATCAAAGGGAGCGGCGCGTGCAGCGTCCCGACCGAAGGGGAAATCAGCCAGGACGTCGAACCAGCGACGGCAGGGGCCGCGCCGGCCCCGCGCTGATGCCTGTCTGGTTGCGGATCGGTGTGCTGATCGCCGCCCTGTTGCTCGCGGCCTATTCGGCTGTCTATGCCCGCGAAATCCTCGACAGACCGCGCTCGGATGCAGCGGAAGCGACCCAGGCCTTGGTCGAAAGCGCGAATGATGCCGCCGTTGCCCTGGACACCAGGGTCGGGCGTGCCACGGCGGGGCTTGTCGCCGCCGGCCATGATGTAACGGATACCCAGAACCCGCTGGACCTGGCCGAACACGCCCAGGACGTCGCCGGCGAACACGCCGTTTCGGTGGCGGTTCTCGGCCCTGCCGGCGAGGTCATTGCGGTAACCGGCCAGGGCGGACCGGCTCCGTTCGCCGACGCCGGCGGCCAGGATGTGAACCAGACCGCCTGGCGAAGCGGCCCCGAGGGCCAGATCATCCTGCTGAGGCGCATCTCTCCTGATCGGGTGATGGCCACGCTCATTCGGCCGTCGGACGACGAGCAGACCGATTCCAGTGCGCTCAGAATTCTGGCCACCCTGGACGGCACCGTGCTGGCGACGCAGGGCATCGAGCCAGTCAGCTCCCTGGAAGACAGCCTCGATCTCGACCCGGCCACCGTCACCGCAGCGGCTGAAGATGGACGCGTCCTTACCGGTCGCCACAACGGCGGCGAGCTCGGCATCGCGGTTGCCCGTGTCGGCGAGACGGATCTGTTGGTCCTGGTCGGGAACAATGAGGCATCTGGATCAACCTCGATGGAAGCCCTGCTCGGCAGCAGCTGGATTCTGCTCGGCCCATTGGCGCTGGGGGCCCTGCTGACCGTCCTGTTGCTCTGGCAGGGTGGGCGCGCACGCAACCTGCAGGCGGCAACCGAGCGCCGCTTCATGATGGCGGTGGAGGCTGCGCGATGCGGCGTCTGGGAGTGGGATCTGAATCAGGATCGCGTTCAGCTGTCGGATCAAATGGCAGCGATGCTGGGCTGGACCCAGGGCCCGGTCGCCTCCGGCGACGACATCCTCGGACTGTTGACTGAGGACCACCAGCAATCGCTGTTGCATGCGCTGAAACAGGCTGCGGCTTACGGACAGTTCGAAGCCACCTTCCGCATCGTTCACGGCCAGAGCCGCGCGCGCTGGATCGAGGTGCGCGGCCAGGCATCCGGCCCGCGTCAGCCGCACGGCTATGATCAGCTGGTGGGGGTCGGTATCGACGTCACCGACGAGCGGCGCTCCAAGGCTCGCGCCGTGGCCGCAGAGAGCCGGCTGCGCGATGCCATCGACAGCGTCTCGGACGCCTTTGTGCTGTTCGATCGCCAGGATCGTCTGATCCTGTGCAACTACGCCTTTGCCGACACGTTTGGCATTGCCGAAAAGGCGCTGAAGGCCGGGGCCCGCAAGGACGACCTGATGAAGATCGGTTCGCTGGCCATCAAGAGCCAGGGACCGGCCCAGGACGGCCGCGCCGGTGTACGCGAATTCGAACTGCACGATGGACGCTGGCTGCAGATCAGCGAACGCCGGACCGCTGACGGTGGGGCAGTGATGACAGCGGCCGATATCACTGCGGTCAAACGTCAGGAGGCCATGCGCGCGCGCAACGAAGCCGAGCTGGAGAAGCTGGTCGAACAGCTTGAAGCCAACCAGGTCGAGCTGTCTGAGCTGGCACGCAAATATGAGGTGGCCAAGACCCGGGCCGAGGCGGCCAACCAGGCCAAGTCAGAGTTCCTGGCGAATATGAGCCACGAGTTGCGCACCCCGCTCAATGCCATCAACGGCTTCTCCGAGATCATGGCCGGCGAGATGTTCGGCCCCCTGGGCGATGCCCGCTACAAGGAATACTGCCAGGACATCCTCAACTCAGGTCAACACCTGCTGGCGCTGATCAACGACGTGCTCGACATGGCCAAGATCGAGGCCGGCAAGATGCAGATGCACTTCGAGCGCCTGGAGCTTGCCGATCTCTGCGACGATGGAATTCGCCTGATGCGCGGGCGTGCCGAGGAATCCGAAATCAAGCTGATCAGCGACATCGGCCCGGACACGTCGGTGCAGGCTGACTACCGCGCCTTGAAGCAAATTCTGCTGAACCTGCTGTCCAATGCGATCAAGTTCACGCCGCGCGGGGGGACCGTCTCGGTCAAGGCGGGCGTTGAAGGCGGCTGGGCCTTCCTCAGCGTGTCGGACAACGGCATCGGAATCTCCGCCGAAGACCTGCCAAGACTGGCTCAGCCCTTCGAGCAGGTCGAAACCAAACACGCCCGCGCGACGCAAGGAACGGGCCTGGGGCTCGCCCTCACCAAGTCGCTGATCGAGATGCACCAGGGACGTTTCGAACTGACCAGCCAGCCGGGCGAAGGCACCACGGCCACCGTCATCCTGCCGATCAGCCAGAAGTCACGCCAGGCTGAAGCCGCCTAACGCTCCGGCCGCGGCCGACGCTCAGGCCCACGACGACCCTCCCTTCCACGCCGTGCCAGAGACGGGGCCAGCCGTTCACGATCCGCCCGATCCAGCTGCTCCATCAGGTCCAGCAAGGACCCCTCCAGGCGTCCCCGGCCCTCGGCTTCGGCTGCGCGAGATTGGGCCAGCGCCGCTTCAACGGCAGGCCGATCAAACGTCTCGGCACTGGCCAGGGCGATGGCTTCGGTGCGGAAACGGCGCGCCGTATTGAAATCCTCCCGCGCTGCCAGGCCAGACTCCCGCAGGGTCCGTTCGGCTTCGGCCCGGTCTGCCTCATCGAGCGATTGCACCAGCTCAATGACCGGCGGACGCTCGCGGTTGGGCCTGTGATCCAGTCCACGGACGCCCATGATCAGGCCCCCGGCCACCGCGCCGATGACAAAGATATTCAGCGCCAGGGAGATCCCCAGAGCGATCTTCAATCCGCGATCCGTCATCCGAAATACTCCGCTTCGTCGACACTCCAGGTCGTGGCCTGATCCAGGGCATCATAGGCCTGGTTGGTCAGCTGAACCTGCTGCCCCCACGACAGACCCAGCACCAGTCCGGCCGCTGCGGCTGCCGCCCATCCCGCGCCTGACGCCCAGCCAAAGGTCCGGTTGGGACGCGGGGCGGCTTTCAGCACTCGGTGGGTCAACAGGTCCGAAGGCGCCGGGTCTGCAGCACCGTCCAGCCAGGCGTCCAGTTCCGCTGCGGACGCCAGCATGGCCCGCGCCGCCTCGCTGTTCGCGACCAGATGCTCTGCCGCCGCACGTTCCTGTTCGGGCCAATGGCGCGGGTTCGCTCCATAGGCCTCGATGATCTGCTCAAACCGCTCCAGCCCCACGGTCATCGCCCTATCCTTTCCGGTGCGAGATCAGACAGGGCCGTCCTCAGGCCCCGGCGTCCTCGCGCCAACAAACTCTCCAGCGCCTCGACGCTGACACCCATCAATTCTGCCGCCTCGGTTTGCGACAATTCCTGAAAATGACAGAGGACAATGGCCTCCCTCTGTCGTTCCGGCAGAGCGGCCAGGGCCGCCTGTACCTGTCGGGATTGATCGCGATCGATCCACCCCTGGTCCGGTGAAGGCCCGTCGTCGACCTGCTCGGGCAGGGTGTCGCTGAGAACCTCGCGACGACGACGCAGCCGATCGTAGCACAGGTTGATGGCGACCCTGTGCAGCCAGGTGTCGAACCGGGCCGCGCCGGGCTGCCATGCCGGAGCCTGTTTCCAGGCCCGCAGCATGGCTTCCTGGGCCACATCCTCGGCGGCCTGCGGATCTCCGAGCATTCGATAGGCCAGGCGGACCATACGCGGCAGCTTGCCGGCGACGAGCGCGCGCGCAGCCGCGGCATCGCCGCGCCCCACCCGCAGAACCAGATCTTCGTCCGGATCGTTCGTCACCAGCGACCAGCCACTCCAAGTCAACCTGGACGCCCAAAGCCCGCAGACCCGCGCCCGTCATCGATCCTACTCGCTCTGAGCGCCCCGGCCACGACCGCGACGCTCCTGACGATCTTCCTGGGTCAGGAAGCCGTCATTGTTGCTGTCCATCCGCGCAAAACGGGCTTCGGCACGGGACTGGGCTTCGGCGCGCGTCACGCCATCGGCCATCATCTCGCCGCCACCGCCGCGATGGCCGCGACCGCCGCGACCCCAGCCATGGCGACCACCGCCACGCCCGCCGCGTTCCGCATCGCCACCGCGTTGCGGCCGCGCATCGAACTCGGCACGAGAGATCGAGCCGTCGCCGTTGGCATCCATGCGCGCAAACATCTGGTCGCGGCGCTCGCTGCGACGGGCTTCCATGCCCGCACGAACTTCGTCGGCGGTCAGGGTACCGTCGCGATTGGCATCGCCGTTGTCGAACCGTTGCACGGCACCGGCCACAAACTCAGCCTGGCTGACGCGGCCATCGCCATCGGTATCGGCAGCACGCGGGCCTCGCTGGCCGTCCTGGGCCATGGCCACGCCACCAATCGAAAGTGCGGCCAGGCCGCCGATCAGAAGGGTTTTCATCCTGTGTCTCCAACATGCCGGACAGGCCGGCGATGAAGGTGAAACGCGCGACAGGTCAATTTCCGTCGTCGGGGGCAACAACAAGCTGTCGGAATGCCGCATGGGAGCGCGTGCGCACCTCGGCAACCAGGGCCTGCAGCTGCTCCAGGGTTTCAACGCCGCCAATCCGGGCCAGCCTGTGCTGAAAGCCCGTCGGCTCAAGTGTGGGGTCTGATCGCTTGCCGAGTGAGGATCTCAACAACTGAGCCAGCCCCTGCTGGAGGGTCCAGGCTTCGGCCAGGACGGCGCTCGCTTCGCCGGGGATCAAACCCGCTTCGGCCAAAGCCGCCAGCGCCGGAACGGTTTCGGGACGCAGAGGCCCGCCGTCTGCGGCTGACACCAACTGCATGGCCTGGGCCGCGAACTCACAATCGATCAATCCGCCGGGACTGCGCTTCATGTCCCAGAAGCTCCAAGGCCTGTGCTCGCGCGCCATCAATGCCCGCATCTCGGACACATCGTGCAGGCTCGCTGTGCGATCGCGCGGCCGCCGCAAGGCAGCTTCGATCGCGCTGGTGACCTGACCCTGGAAACCGGCGTCATTGCTCCAGATCACGCGCGCGCGGGTCAGCGCCTGATACTCCCAGGTATCGGCGTCCTGGGCGTAATAGTCTTCGAAGGCCCTGAGCGAGACGGCGACCGGCCCCGCAGCCCCGGAGGGCCGCAACCGCATATCGACCTCATAGAGGCCGCCTTCAGCCGTCGGTGCCGACAAGGCCGCGATCAGCCTTTGGGTGAACCGCCCATACCAGCGATCCGGGCTCCAGCCCTTCAGATCCGATTCTGCGTCCGGGTCGGCCGCAAAGACCGTCATCAGATCAAGATCGGACGCCCCGGACATTTCCCGCGATCCGAGTTTACCGAGGGCCACAACCGCCACCCGGCCCGCCATCCGCCCGCCGAGCCGCTCGACCTCCGCCAGGGATGCAAACGCCAGGGCCCGGACGCAGGCCTGGGCCAGGTCCGAGAAGGCCTCACCGGCCCGCGCCGGATCCGCCACACCCGACAGCAGTTGCAGACTGATACGAAAGTCCTGCTCGCGATGATGGCGCCGCACCGCATTCATGGCGGCCTCATAGTCGGCGGCATCGCGTCCCTCGGCCTCGATCTGGCCCACGATGCCACTGTCGGCCTCGATGGACAGGAAGAAGTCCTGATCCATGATGGCATCGAGCGCCGCTGCCCGATGCGACAACACGTCTGCCAGGCGCGGCGAATAGGCCAGGGTGTCGACAATCAGCCGGAACAGCCGCGGCTGGGCCAGGAACAGGGACTGGACCTGAACACCCGCCCGCAGCCCTTCAAAGAACCGCGCAAAGCGGCGGAAGGCGGCGTCCGGCGCACCTGTGGCGGCACAGGCTTCCAGCAGTCGCGGACCGAACCGCGTGAAGACCTCGCGGCCACGGGCCGAACGGGTCGCCAGAATGCGTCCGTGGTGCCAGCCCCGGATCGTCGTGGCGACCTGATCGGGCTCAGAGAACCCCATGCGAGACAGGGTCCGCAGCGTCTCGGGATCGTTTTCAATGCCGGTGAAGACGAGACTGCCGAATTCGGATGACAGGGCTTCATCTTCGGCAAACAGCTCCCCGTAGCGGACATTGACCCGCGACGTCAGGTCCTCGACCTCGCGATCAAAGGTCGCCAGATCGCTCTGACCAGCCAGGGCCGCAACGCGGCGTCGTCGATCGGGCTCCAGAGGCAAGGTGTGGGTCTGTTCGTCCTCCAGCATCTGGACCCGGTGTTCCAGCGCCCGAAGTTGTTCATAGTCGCCAGACAGTTCGGCGGCGACGCCCTGATCGACGTGACCCGCCGTCACCAGCGCGGACAGGGCGTCGAGGGTACGGGGTGAGCGCAGGGACGGGTCACGCCCTCCCAGAATGAGTTGTTGGGTCTGGGCGAAAAATTCGATCTCGCGAATGCCGCCACGGCCCAGTTTCAGATCGGCCCCGGCGGCGGTCGGGCGGTCATCGACCTTGTGGACGTGGATCTGGCGCTTGATCGAATGGACATCTGAAACCGCCGCGAAATCCAGGCTGCGACGCCAGACGAATGGGACCAGGGCCTTGAGGAACGCACGCGCCTGGGCCTGATCTCCGACCACGGGGCGGGCCTTGATGAAGGCCGCCCTCTCCCAGTTCTGGCCGACCGTCTCATAGTAGTTCAAAGCCGCCTGGGCCGAGACGACAGGCGGCGTCGACGAAGGGTCGGGACGCAGGCGCAGATCCACGCGAAAGACGTAGCCGTCGCCGGTACGGTCACTCAGCAACCGCGCCACGGCACCGGCCGCCCGATCCGCAAACGACTGGGCCTCCTGGCGTTCCGACAAGGCCGCCTGCAACACCTCCCGCTCGTGAAAGAAGGTGACATCGATATCGCTGGAATAGTTCAGTTCGCGGGCCCCGTGCTTGCCCATGGCCAGCCCGAACAGTCCGGGGATCGGGTTGTCGGGATCCAGCGGTGCAATCAGTCGACCTAGTGCACGTTTGTCGTGGGCAACCGCGGCAAAGCCGGTCTGCAACGAGGCATCGGCAAAATCGCTCAGCGCCGCCGTCACCTCCGTCAGATTCCACACCCCACCCAGGTCGCACAACGCGGTCAGCAGGTGCAGTTCGGCCTTGAGCAGGCGCAGGGGCTCGCGCACGTCGTCCGCGCCGCCCGTCAGATCGCGCGCCTCGGTCAGAATGGCTTCCAGGCGCGCCTGGGGTGACGACAGCAGGGTCACGCGCAGCCGATCCGGCCACCGCCGAACCAGGGCAGACAGATAGGTTGAGGCGGCCAACACCGGGTGCAGCGCGGCCCGGGCCTGATCCAGAATGGTCACCCAGCCATCCGCTTGCGCCGCTTCTCGCAGGACCTCCAGCGTGGCCGAGGCCCCATGGCCTTCCAGCACCGGACCACACGGCTTCAGGCGTTCGGCGAGGATGGTGATCTCACTCATGCGGCCGGCAGCACCAGGGCGACCCGCAACCCTGGACCGTATCCGTCGATCATGCCGGGGCCGTCATCGATATCGACCCGACCGCCGTGCAGTTCCGCGACCGCCTGAACCAGCGACAGCCCCAGCCCGGCTCCACTCTCGGATCGGCTGTTGTCCAGCCGAACGAAGCGTTCAAGGACGCGCGACCTGTCGTCTGCGGCAATGCCCGGCCCGGTATCAGTGACAGAGAACTCGACCTCGCCAGACGACCTGTGCCGCGCGCGTAGCATCACGGCCCCGCTGGCCGGCGTATATTTCAGGGCATTGTCGATCAGGTTGGCGAGAGCCTGGGCCAGGAAGGCGCGATTGCCGCGGATATCCAGCCCGCGCTCGATCTCGGATTTGAAATCAAGCGACTTGTCCTCGGCGGCGGGGCCGTACAGCTCCGCCATGTCGGTGGCCAACGCCGCCGCATCGAAGACCTCGGGATCGGGGATGTCCGACGCGGCCTGCAACCGGGCAATCGACAGCACGGTGTTGAACGTCTTCAGCAGGTCGTCTGTCTCATCCAGGGCCAGCGCCAGGGCCTCGCGACCATCGACACGACCGGCTTCCGCCTCGATGAGGGCGACCTCCAGCCGGGCTCGCATCCGGGTCAGCGGCGAGCGCAGGTCGTGGGCAATGGCATCCCCGGCATGGCGGATTGCGGCCATCGACTGCTCCAGCCGGTCCAGCATGGCATTGAGGTTGCCGCCCAGTTCGTCCAGCTCGTCTCCGGTATTGAGCACGGCCACGCGCGGCTTCAGATCGCCCGACCGCGCGGCGTCAACGACCGCGTTCAGACGACCGAGGGCCCCCTCAACCTGACGGCTGACCAGAAGGCCTCCCCCCAGGCCCAGCAGGAAGACCAGGCCGGCGGCCCCCCAAAGCACCATCGACAGGCGATAGAGGTATTGTTCGGTATCGCCGATGTCCTCACCGACAAACAGCAGCTCCCCACCCGACAGTTGCAGCTGGACGCCCATGGCGGCGCGACGCGCCACCCGCCCCTGGGCGTCTGCACCGGACAGCCGGAAGGACTCCCACTGCTCGCCGCCCTCATAACCGACGATCGGGCTTTCGTTGACGTTGCCGGTCTGGGGCTGTCCCTGACGATCCATGAGGAGAAACAGGTACGGTCCGCCCTTGGACGTGCGGTCAATCAGCTCCGCATTCAGGGCATCGACCCCGCGCTCACGATAGACGGCTGTCAGCGCATCCAGTTCGCGCTGGATACCGGCCTGGGCACGGCCTTCCGCCTCAGCCCGGGAGGCAAAATAGATGTAAAGAAGCAATGCACTGGCCGCCAGCGCGAACAGCGCCAGGAAGGACAGGGTCAGTCGAAACGGTGTGCGACGAAAGACAGAGGGCAGTCGCACCGGCCTATGGCTCCAGACGGTATCCCGCCCCGCGCTCGGTCTTCAGCATCGGACGATCAAAGCCCTTGTCGATCTTGGACCTCAGCCGGCTGATGTGGACGTCGATCACATTGGTCTGGGGGTCGAAATGATATTCCCAGACCTTCTCCAGCAGCATGGTGCGCGTCACCGACTGGCCGGCATTGCGCATCAGGAATTCCAGGAGCTGGAACTCGCGTGGTTGCAGGTCAATGTCCTGACCGGCACGCGTCACCTCGCGGCTGATCAGGTTCATTTCCAGGTCGCCGACCTTGAGCACCGTCTGGACCGATCCGGTTTCGCGCCGCCGTGCCAGGGCTTCGATCCGGGCGATCAGCTCAGGGAAGGCGTAGGGCTTGACCAGATAGTCATCGCCGCCGGCCTTCAGTCCGGTGACGCGGTCTTCGACCTCACCCAGGGCCGACAGGAACAGCACCGGCGTCTGATCGCCCTGGCGACGCAAGGTTTCGACCATGCCGACACCATCCAGGCGCGGCATCATCCGGTCCACGACAAGGACGTCGAAATTGCCCTGATTTGCCGCTTCCAGGCCATAGGCCCCATCAGGTGCGGTGAGGCAGTCATGGCCCGCCTCAGACAGCCCTCTGGCCATCACGGCAGACGCCTCCTGGTCATCCTCGACGATCAGAATTCGCACCCTTGCCCCCTTCGTTTGGTCGCCCTGAAGCCTAACGGCTGCGGGTCGAGTCTGCCACCGGCAGATCGTCCAGCTCGATGATGGCAAGCGTGGGCTGACCTCGAACGTTCAGGTCCAGCAGGACGCTCGCACGATTGGCCTGGCGAAGCTCTGATACGATCCGGTTTAGGTCCGAAACGGATCGTATCTCGCGATTGTCCGCTCGCGTGATGACCATTCCCGGCCTGAACCCACCACGAGAAAAGACCGTGCCGCGCGGAACATCGGTGATGACCAGGCCCGATACACGCTCGCCCACGCCGTACAGAGCCCGTGTTTCCCGGTCGAGCGACTTCAGCACGAGGCCAAGCGCCGGCTCGCCGCCCATAGTTCCCGCTTCCGGCAGGTCGATTTCATCGTTCAGGGCATTCATGGCCGTCAGCTCGGCAGCCGTCGGCCTGACAGCGGCCCGGATGGTCACCTGCTCGCGACGTCCGTTGCGAAGAACATCAAACCGAATCGATTCCCCAACCGCCACCGCACCGACGTGGCGGGTCAGCTCACTGGCGTCATCAATGTCCTGACCATCCACCGCCGTGACGATGTCACCGTGATGGAGCCCGCCTCGCTCAGCAGGCCCCCCGGCATTGACGTTGGTGACCCGTGCGCCGTCGGTGCCCTGTGGCAGGCCAAGCGCCTCTCGCACTTCTTCGGTGACCGGACCAATCGAAATCCCGACATAACCCCGCTGGACTGCGCCTCCGGCGATCAGGCTGCGGGTGACGCGATCCGCCACATCCGCCGGAATGGCAAAGCCGATGCCGACCGAATAGCCGTTGGGCGAATAGATGGCCGAGTTCACCCCAATCACCCGACCGTGGATGTCAAAGGTCGGCCCGCCCGAGTTTCCTCGGTTAATCGGGGCATCCAGCTGCATGTAGTCGACATAGGGCGTGGTCGACTGGTCGATCTGGCGACCGTAGGCCGAGACGACGCCGGCCGTCACGGTCCCGCCCAGACCCAGCGGATTGCCGATGGCCAGCACCCAGTCGCCGACACGCGGGCGAGCGTCCGTCTCAAACCGGACAAACGGGAAGTTGTTGCCCTCGACCCGGATGACGGCCAGGTCCGTCTCGGGGTCGGCCCCCACCAGCGTCGCGGTCAGTTCGCGCTCGTCAGTCAGGCGGACCGTGATCTCTTCGGCATTGGCGATCACATGGTTGTTGGTGACGATATAGCCATCCGCCGAGATGAAGAAGCCAGAGCCCGAGCCCATTTGCTCCGGCTGATCCTGTTCCTGCTCGCCTTCGCCTTCCGGCACCGGAAGGTCGAACGGCAGATCTTCGAAACCTGGAATCTGGCGAAGGCTGTTGGTGTTGGCGCGCTGACGCACATCAATCGAGACAACCGCCGGTGACACAGCGTCGACAATGTCGGCAAAGGACATCGGCGCGCCCGGCGGCGGCTGAAACACCGGCTGGCCCTGGGTGCGCACCAGCAAGGCATCTGCCGGAGACATCGGCTGGGCACGCGCCGATGGCCAGTCCAGAACCCCGCCTGCCGTCGCTGCTGCGGCGATCACCAGCCCAACGGCGGCCCCGGCGATAAATTCCTTGCGTTTGATCATGGCGATCCTGGCGTCCTTGTTTGTCCCCCACTTGCACGCGGGGTGTTTCGCAGCGGGATACTAGAGCCAACACCCCTGCAATCCCAAGGCCAGAGATAACGCCGAGCGAATGCGCCGAAACCTTGGCGAAAGACCAAATTTCGGCAATGAATCAACCTTCGGGTGGCATTTCGCCTTCCTGCCATCGGCCTTCGCGTTTCAGGGCGTCGGCAACTTCGCGCGGCATGTAGGTTTCGTCGTGCTTGGCCAGCACCTGGCTGGCGGTGAAGCCGCCGCCGGCATCAAATGCACCCTGTACAACGACGCCCTGACCCTCACGAAACAGATCCGGCAGATCGCCGCGATACTGGACCACGACGGACGCGCCGCCGTCAGTTATCGAGAACCGGTTGAGGCCATCTGGTAGGGACTGGACGGTGCCTTCTTCAACCAGGCCACCCAGGCGCACCGTCACGCCGGGTTGAACCTCGGACCGCTCGGCCTCGCTGGGCGAATAGAAATAGGTGACCTGCTCGCGCATCGCCCACAGGGTCAGGGCAACGGCAACAGCAAGAATGGGCGCGGCCACAAGGATGAAGATGAACCGCCGACGGGCCCGGGGAGATTTGGGAAGCAACGCCATGGCGACGGGCGTTTAACCTGCCACCACCTCCCTGCCAAGCATCACGCCGCTGCGACCCCGTTCTCGCCGGGGCTCGAGGTCGCGACCGCTGCCCGTCGCAGGATCAGGGCCTCGGCCTCGGCGTTGCGCGACAGTCCGAGGAATTCGGCGGCCACCGCGATCAGTGCGGTCGCGCGTTCAGGGTCGGTCACAGCGTTGTCGTGCAACATGTGCAGACCTTCCTCCGCATAGGCATCGACACGTTCAGCGATGACATCGGCGGCCGCGCGACGTGCGCCTTCGCAGCCGAGTTCAACGGCGACCAGCCGCGTACCTTCCAGAATGCGCAATAGCGCGCTCGCCCTGGCCACCGCCTCCGAGCCGGGTTCCGCCGTCAAATCGGGGACTCGGCGCGACATCCGTCCCGCCAGTTTGGTGCTGACAAGCGGCAGAGCCTTCTCGACCGCCTGGGGCATGACGCGATAGGCCGCCTCCATCTGGCTGGTCAGCTGGCGGCGCACGGCCTGCAGACGTCGGGTCCAGGTCCCGCCACTGATGCCGGGAAAGCCGACGTCAAACTCCCGGAATATGTCGGATATGGCCACCAGATCGTGGACACCCTGATCCGCCATCTCCCGGCTCAGCCCCGGCCTGTCCAGGACGACACGGGTGGACAGGGCTTCGACATGGTCCAGCAATCGGGCTGGAAAGGCCGCCATCTCGGTGCTGTCGATGAACTCCGCCGTTGCCGGCTCGGTCAGGGCTGCGACCAGGCGCATGACCTCGGCGGCCCGCGGCATCCGGCTGACCAGGATTTCCATCAGACGGATCCCCCCGTCCGGGCGGATCGCGTCGGCGTCCTTGAATGTCAGGCGAAGAACGGTGAGCTGGCCACCATCCAGCCGACCTAGCCAGGTCGGAACCTGCTCCACCGCGGATCGCGCCATCGGCATCATGTCAAAATAGGCCGCCAGATCGTCAGCCTGCAGGGGACTTTCGAGGCCGAGCCGCGCCGGTTCTTCGCTGCGCAGGACAGCGGCGGCCTCGGCGCAAAGACCATCGGCCAGGGGCACAGGAACCACGGTCTGCGGGTCCAGATGAACCATTGTGACCAGCTTGTCGGCCATCTCCGGCTGGCGCTGCACCACCTGGTCCCACAGAATCTTGGGGACACGCCGGGGGAACCGGGGGGCGGGCACGCCGTCTGCCCGAGCGGCCATCATCGACAAGAGCGGACCAAAGACCTGCCGAAGCACCGCGCGTTCCAGCCGTTCGTGGCGCGCAAGCGACACGACATCCGCCGCAAGGCCGGCTCCGGCACTCTGAAATCTGGCCTCGATGGCCTCGAGCACCTCTTCAGGCGCGCGATCCATCAGGATCGCCATGGCTCTGCGTTTGGAATCAGAAAGGCCCGACATCGCCTTCGCCCGAGGCGGATCAAACCTGTCCGCAACATCGTTATGATCGGCTTAGGTTAAGGAAGGCCTTGCGCCGAAACGGCGATTTCTCAGCCCCCGACCGCCGGCAACTCCAGGTCGACCCGCAGGCCACCCAGCTCCGACTGACCCAGTTCCAGGCGACCACCGTAGGATTTGACCAGATCATCGACGATTGACAGGCCCAGTCCCGTGCCGGGCGCTTCTTCGTCCAGCCGGGTTCCACGCTTCAGAACGGCCTGGTGCTGGTCCGCCGGCAGGCCCGGACCGTCATCCTCCACCCGCAGGCTCAATCGGCCCGGCCCGGCCGGAGCGGCCTCCACGCGAATGCGCGCCCGTCCCCATTTGCAGGCGTTCTCGAGGAGATTGCCCAGAATTTCCTGCAAATCCTGACGCTCGCCCCGAAACGCCAGCCCTTCGGGCGCGCGCCAGTCGATCTCGATGTTCTTGGACTGAAAAGCGCGTTCCAGGAGGCTCGCCAGTTCGTCCAGCACCTCGTCAACCGCCGTCCTCTCATAGGTGAGCTGGGCGCGAGCCGCCGCGCGTGCGCGCTGCAGATGGTGCTCGACCTGGGCTCTCATCAGCGCGGCCTGTTTGCGCACAGTGTCCGCCAGCTTGCCCTTGCTGCCGTCGGCTTCGGCCAGCATGACCGCCAGGGGTGTCTTCAACGCATGGGCCAGATTGCCGACGTGTGTGCGCTGGCGTTCGACCACCTCCTGATTGTGATCCAGCAAGGCATTCAGCTCTTCGGCCAGAGGCGCGATCTCGGTCGGATAGGTACCGCTCAAGCGCTGCAGACTTCCCCGCCGTACATCTGCAACCGCAGTGCCCAGCGCATAGAGCGGGTTCAGACCAACGCGCACCTGAATCAAGACAGCGGCGATCAAACCCACGCCCAGAACCGCCAGAGCCGTCCAGGTCAGCAAGGCAAAGTTGGAAATATCCTGATCGACCTCACTGCGGTCGATGGCCGACAGGAAGATGACCGGGGCCTCACGATTGGGCAGGGTGCGGGCGACCGCCATGATTCTCAGGGGCTGATCATCCGGCCCGATGGCGTCATAGACGTAGGGCTCGCCGGGTGCCGCCAGGATCATCGACGCCCCCGATGTCGGCGGCGGCAATCCATAGTCAAACAGGGACTGTGATCGCGTCAGGGCCTCGAACCCGTTTTGGGCATTGGCCTCCACCACCGACCAGTATTTGCCGGAATAGGCGCGCAGGGTGCGGGCATCCTGAACCGGCGGTGTCACGACGTAGTCGCCCTGAACGCTCGTCACGGCGGCAACTTCAATGTCGGTGGCCTGTAGCAGACCTTCGAGCCGCCGGTTCGCCGTGTCACGAAAGGCGGTCGTCAGGACCAGACCTGTCAAAGCGAGCGCCAGAATGCTCCACGTCGCCGCCAGCCAGATCAACCGGCCCGCAAGCGAGCCTCGCGCCACGACGGTCGGCTCCGTCGCCGGCGCGGTCGTCATGCGTCGCTCTCACCCTCAAGCGCGGTGAGCCGATAACCCAGTCCGCGCACCGTTTCGATGCGGTCGGTTCCGATCTTCTTGCGGACGCGTCCGACGAACACTTCGATGGTGTTGGAATCCCGATCAAAATCTTGATCGTACAGATGTTCGACCAGCTCAGTGCGGCTGATCACCCGACCCTGGTGCATCATCAGATAATGCAGAAGGCGATATTCCAGCGACGTCAGCCGGATCGGCTCACCGTCCACGCTGGCACGCGCCGCCCGCGGATCAAGCCGCAGAGCCCCGCAGCTCAGGGTCGCTGTCGCGTGACCGGCAGAGCGCCGCAGCAGGGCTCGCAGGCGCGCCAACAATTCCTCTGTGTGGAAGGGCTTGGTCAGATAATCGTCGGCACCGGCATCAAAGCCGGTCACCTTGTCCGACCAGGCGCTACGCGCAGTCAGGATCAGGACCGGCGTGCTGCGACCTTCGCGCCGCCAGCGTTCCAACACCGACACGCCGTCAATCTTGGGCAGGCCCAGATCCAGCACAACGGCGTCATAGGGTTCGGTATCGCCGAGGAAGTGGGCCTCTTCGCCATCTCCCGCGTGATCAACCGCATAGCCGGCGTCCGCCAGGGCTGCCTTGAGTTGGCGCGAAAGGTCGGGATCGTCCTCGACCAGCAAAATCCGCATGAGTCAGTCTTCTCCGAGAACCGCGCCCGTGCGCTGATCGACATAGATGTTGCCGATTCGCCCGCCCGGATATTCCCAGATAATCACATAGATGGCGCGTCCGTCACGTGTGGTGGCCTGGGCATCCAGCATCTGGCCCTGGCGCGAGGCCCGCAGGCGGCGCACGACATCACTCAGCGGCACGCGCTGCCCTTCGTCCTGTCGGGCGCGGAATTGCTGGTAGCTCAGGGCCGACATCTCCACCGAAACCGCGGGCGCGGCAAAGGTGACGGTCGGGGCCGACAGAGCCGCTGCGGCGGCAAACAGAACGAGAAGTCGCTTCATGATGACCACGAACTACGCCGTTGGCTCTGAACAGGGACTGAACGGCCAGTTTACGGTTCGGAGAGCCTGGCTGCCAATCGAAACATGTCTAAGGCGTATAGGGTCGTTTTTCACGCCAGGTTTCCGCGAAGGCCTCCAGCTCCGCGCCGGGTGTTTTTGGCAGCATTACGATCAATCGGGCCAGCAGATCGCCCCGCTTTCCGGTCCGGGAATCAAAGGCTCCCCGACCCTTGAGCCGCATCACCTGACCAGAATTCGCTCCCTTGGCCACCTTCAACTTCACGGCACCGTCTGGCGTCCTGATCGTGACCTTGCCGCCCAATACGGCGTCCGGCACCGAAATCGGTGCATCCATGTGCAGATTGGCACCCTCGCGCCGATAGATCGGGTGGTCGGCAATGACCATTTCGATCAGGGCGTCGCCGGACGGACCCTCCTGTCGACCCGGCGCGCCCTGGCCCTTCAGACGCAGAACCTGACCATCGGCCGCTCCGATGGGAATCGAGACGTCCAGTGTCCGGCCATCGGAAAAGGCAATCCGGCGCGTGCCGCCGGCAATGGACTCTTCAAGCGAGATTTCCATGCGCGCCCTGATGTCCTGCCCGCGCGCCGGCCCTCGGGCGCGACCGCCCATGCTGCCGAAAATATCGAAGATGTCGTCGAGGTCCGCCCCCTCAAACCGACCTGACCCGCTGCCCGGCTGACCACCTGGACGTCCGTTGAAACCGCCAAATCCGCCGCGAAACTGCTCGCGCCCATCGGCATCGATCTCACCCCGGTCGAACTTGGCGCGCTTCTCTTCGTCACCCAACAGATCGAAGGCCGCGGTGACGCGTTTGAACCGCTCTTCTGCTGCCTTGTCGTCAGGGTTTCTATCGGGGTGAAGGTCCTTGGCCAGCTTGTGAAACGCCTTGCGGATTTCGGCCTTGGAAGCCGTCCGCGCCACGCCCAATTCCTTGTACGGATCTCCCGCCAAACCTCGCCGACCTCTCAAAACGGTGCCAAGCCTGACGAGTTAGGCCATTCGGCGAGCCTTGCAAGTGCAGACTGTCAGATCAGCCGTTGCGCGGGCGCACCCCATCCCCAGACGGCTGATCTCTGGGCCACCCGCACGGACACCTGATCTGGAACGAGGCCGCTCAGGGCTTCGGCCTGCATGCCTGCTGTCCAGACAAGGACCGGCTGGTCGCATTCGTAGGTCGCCACCACATCGCCGTCTGCCAGGATTTCGACCCGATAGAGCTCTCGCTCCTCGGCCAGCGGCGGTTCCAGATCCCAACCGTCTCCTCCAGTTCGGGCCCGCCGGATCCATCGGATCTCACGGTTCCCACCATCCCCCCAACGCGCGGTCAGGCCTACGGGTGCCCACGGTCGTCGACTGACACCCTGCCAGCGCCCGTGCATCTCTGTCATGGCTATGCCACCGGGCGGTCCGCACGCCGGCGCCGCGCGGAACATCAACTCTAGCCCACGCTCAGCCTCGGTCTGGTCGACCGGCTCCAGACGCTCATCCAGGACGACGACAACGGCACCGGCCTGCGCCCCCAACGCCGCCTGAGCCTCGGTACCGGCGCGACCCCGCAACAGTCCCTCTAGTCGCCAGTGCCCTTCGGCCACCAGCGTCGCGGTCGTGAACTGGATGACTTCCCATGCGCCGTCTGACGCCTGTACCGCCAACCGGTTGACCCCGCTCAGAACGGACAGTGGCCCCTGGCTTTCAGGTGCCCTCCCTTCCAGTTGTACCTCGATGGCATTGGCCCTGTCCCAACGCCAGACCGGCCCCGCTCCCAGGTCAGACGTCAAAACACCCGCCGTCGCGGGGCGCTCGACACGGGCTCGCACCGTCAGACTATCGGCGTCCGGCCCGGCGAACAGGTCCATGGCCTGCCACGGCTCGCCAGCGACCGCGGCCAGCAATCGGTCATCGTCCCCTCTGCCCGGTAGATCCAGCAGGCACAGCCACGGTGCTCCCGCTGTCGGCGTCGGATCGCCGGGTCGCCAGCCTTCGCCGTCGACCTCGATCCGATCAACGGCTGGCCCCAAAGTGGCCCGACAGGCTTCGTCGTCGTCGATCCTCAGCACGCGCCAGACCGCCGCCTCGTCGGGCCACCTTACCTCATCCCCGGCCTCCAGCCGCAATCCGGCCAGCGGTGCCAAATGGATCTGCCGGTCTTCCCGATCTACCGACGCCCGCAGCAGGACCGTCCGCGCCACCGCCTCCGCCGGACCCTCGTGGGTCACCATCGGCAGATCGAGGGTCAGCGTCTCTGCATCGCCGGGGTCTTCGCTTCGCGCCACGACGGCTCCGACCTCATAGTCGGCCCCACCGTCGATAAACCTCAACCGCGCCGTTGCCGGAGCCGCCACTACCCTGCGGTGTCTCTCATCACCGGCACCCTGTTCCGGCAAGGCCAGGTCGGTGTCCTCCAGCACAATCGTTTCGCCGGCCCGCAGGAACGTCAGCCGACCACGCCGCTCTGCGGCCTCGAGGCCGAGAGCCAGGAGCAACGGCCCCAGTGCAGCCCCCGCCGTCATCGGGCGATCAATCAGATAGCCCTCCACGACCCCATCAACGCCGGAAACGTCCACCGCGTCGGCCTCAATCCCTGCCCGCGCCGCGATGGCCCGAATCAGATCTGCCGCCTCACCGTACAGCCGTCCGTTCAGCCAGTGCCCCGTCCGCCAGTTCGGCCCATCCGTCCACACATCCTCGCGCGCCGGAAAGTCGGGAAACGGCCGGGCGTCCCAGCACCAGGCGTCCATCGCCGCCAACATCCTGCCTTCGTATTCCGTCGCCGCCGGGTTGACCGCCTCATCCTCAAACGCCGTCAGCGTCGCCTCGACCAGACGCCGCTGCATCAGGTCATCGCGCCGCCCGGTCGAAAACGGCGGCACCGCGCTCTCGGCACTCTTGGGGTCCAGAAACAGGTTTGGGGCATTCGCCCCCTTGTCCACCGCGCCACAGCCGAACTCGATCAGCCGGATCGGTTTCATGCCGGGCACCCATTCCGTTGCCGTCGCGCTTCTGATGCCACCAGGCCGGTCATGGTGCGCATGGCTCCACCATCCAGCCAGATCCTTGGCTCGCCAGATCCAAGGCTCGTCATGCGCTCCGTCCGTGATCGCCGTCCGGTCCTGGGCAGTTCGCGCGCCCTCGTCCGCATAGAACCAGTCGAACGCCTCGCCGCCCTGAACCCGGCTCTCCAGGTAGGCCCGGTCCATCCCACTCAGCCACCCCGCGGCCGCATCCAGATGATCCAGCCCGTCACGCCAGTCTGACACCGGCGGATACCAGTCGATCCCCACACAGCTCACCGCCGCATCGGCCCACAACGGATCGAGATGGAACACGAAGCCGCTCGGCTCATCCGCGTGCTGAACCCCGTTCCACTCGCTCCAGTCCGCCGCATAGGTGATCAGGGCGTCCTCACCCATGATCTCGCGGCAATCGCCCGCCAGCGCCTTCAGGGCCGCCACCGCCGGATAGCCGCTCGCGCCGCGTATCCCGGTCAGCCCTCTGAACTCCGAACCAATCAACAGCCCGTCTGCCCCGGCGGCGACTGCCAGCGTCGCGTAGTGCAGGACCATCCGCCGCCACGACCATTCCGCCGGGCCCGAATAACTGACCTGCCCGCCGCTCCAGCTGAAATCCGTCGCCTCACAATCCCCGAAGAAGGCCCCGACCTGCGTCTCCGCCGTCGCTGTCCCATCCGGCGATCCGCCCTGCCCCGGCGCGGGATGACAGCTGATCCGCCCGCGCCACGGATACGCCCCCTGCGTACTGCCACCGTAGGGATCGGGCAGGTCGTTCCCCACCGGCACGTCCATCATCAGGAACGGAAGCAGCGTCACCCCCAGGCCCCGCTGCTTCAGCTCCGCAATCGCCTCGACCACCGCCGCATCCGTTGGCGTCCCGCCATAGGCCGGGCCGTCGCCTACCTCCGACACCACCTCGGCGTCGGCCCGGTCCAGGCCCGCCACGCGCCAGTCCAGCCCCGCCGTATCCTTGGCCGCTCGATCCACCTTCGGCGTGACACGACATTCGCCCGCCCGCAGATCATCCCCGAACCAGCTCACCACCAGGGTCACCCGCTTCAGGTTCGGCAACTGGGCCTGAAGCTGGTCGAGCGACACCACGAGGTCGGCCCGCCCCTGCCGATTGTTCACATTCTCCGCCGCCGCTCGAAACAGCCCCTCCCGCCGCAACACCGTCGTCGTTGCATAGGCAAACTCTCCCGAGCCGGGGATCAGGCACACGCCCTCCAGTCGGTCCTCCAGTCGGTCATCGTCGCCCTGCGGGCGGCGGAAGACCTCAAACGCAAACTGCGGAACCCGGTCACCGAAGGGCCCCAGGGGCAGGTCCTCGAAGACCACATAGGCCAGGTCGCGATAGGCCGGTGCTGTGCCCTCCACCACCTCAATCAGTGGATCCGGCTCCTGGTCTGCGGCACCCCGGTGCACCCGCATCGTCACGCCCCTCGCATCGAAGGGCTGTCCGTCCACCCACACCCGCCCGATCCCGTCGATCGGCCCCTCACACAACCCCACCGCAAAGCTGAGTGAATAGGAATAGTCCACCGTCCGAGGCCCGCCCTTGCCGGCCCGCCCTTCATTCCGGCCCTCTCGAAATCTCGCCGCCCAGATGATCTGGCCGACCACGCGCACCCGCCCGAACGCGGCCGGAATCGGCGCCCCTTCCGAGGCCCCCTGAACCCGCAGCGCCTCCAGCCGTGGCCCGATCTGGCGCGGCGGCATCAACGACTGGATCGCCGCCCGGTCGATCTGCGCGCCAATGGCTGAACCGATCACCTGGCCGATCGGCCCACCGAAATGGCTGCCGACCGCCGACAGAACCACCTGCGCCATTCAGTCCTCCATTGCAGGAAAGGCGAAGGCCGCGACAATCCGCGACCGCCACCACTCACCCAGCCAGCTTTCCGTCACAGCCCGCCCCCAGTAGGCATGGACAATCCGTCCCGGCGGCCCGGCATCACTGATGAGGGCGCAGTGTTTCACCGCCGCCTCCGGGCTCATGCGAAACATCACCACGTCGCCGGGCCGGGCGTGCTCGACCGGAATTTCCACCAGCCACCGCCGCGCCGCCGCCAGCATCCGTTCTTCGCCGCACACCTCGGCCCAGTCGGCCCGATAGGCCGGAACCGCCTCAGGCTCCTCGCCGTACAAGGCCCGCCACACCCCGCGCACCAGACCCAGACAATCGCACCCCACGCCCCTCACGCTCGCCTGGTGCTGATAGGGTGTCCCACGCCAGCTCATTGCCTCGGCCAGCGCCCGCTCCCGCACGCTCGTCACCGCCGGCTCCCGCCGTCGTGCCGCCCGCCGGTTCCAGGCCGGGCGAACACAAAGTCATCGCCCGGCATGTCCGGGAATCCGCGAAAGTTCGGCGCATTGCCGAACGCGCTCCCGCACGTTGAAAACCGCTTGTCGCAAGCCAGCCCCGGGAACGCCTCGACATCGATGCCGCATCGCCCGTCGCCCAGCACCGCGTCGCACAGTCGACTGAGGGTGCGCCCGGCCACCCGGTCCAGCCGCGCCATCGGCCCTTCGATTTCCAGAGTGATCCGCTCACCCGCCGTGATCACCCGGCTGACCTGCCCGACGCCCAGCCTCACCGCCAGGTCAGGCTCCTGCCAGTCCGCCCGCCAGATTTCGACCCGGGCCTCGTCCCAGCGCCCAGCCCGGATCTCGGCTTCGACCGGCCCCTCCACATCCAGCACGCCGGACGCTGACGCCTGCCCCGCCTCCAGCCCCAACTCCTGATGCGCTGCCCCCGCCGTCCAGCCGCAACTGGCCCGGCACACGACGCCCTCGATCTCCAGCGCCTCATCATGGTCAGTGAAGCCCAGCCGCCCGCCGTCCGCCAGCGTCACAATCCAGGCATGGCACATCGTCGCCGCCCCGCTCTCGATGCGGGCGGCCAGCGCCTCCGGTATCTCTCTCATGGGTCAGATCCTGATTTCGATCAGGGGAACGGCCGCCACCCGGCCCGCCTCAAAACTTTCCAGCGTCACATCGATCCGGTCAGCGTCGAACCGAACCGGCGTGTCGAACAGGTACCCCGCCGTCACCGCCGCGCCCTCATCCGGTGCTGTGTCCAGCGTCACCTCGCCCGTCGTCACATCCACGCTGAACGCTGCGCCGGCCAACTCCACCCCGCCGACCGCCACCCGCACCGATCCTTCAACCGGCTTTCGGATGACCCGCTCATAGTCGCCGTAGCCCTTGCAAAGCTGGAACACCGTCCGCACGCCGTCGCCCTCGCCGATCACCTGATCGTCCGGCTCCGGCTCGGCGGCCCCGCTCCTGAAGTCCGCGAAATCCCGGAACCGGAACCCGTACAACCGCCCCCGCCGCGACTCGAAGAATGTCGTCAGCGCCTGCATGTCCGACAGCGACCGCAGCCCCGCCCCGATCAGGAACCGCCTGCGCCCATGCGCCCACGGCGTGGATCGACGCTCATGTCCGTTGGCCAGGGTCACAATCTCCGTTCGTCGTTCCACCCCGCCGGTCGACCCGAAGGCCAGGCGCGCCGGCAGGCTCACCTCGTGAAAGCTCATCGCAGGCTCCTGATATCCTGTTGACTTGATCCCGGCCGCTCCCCAGACATCGGATGACTGAATGCGGGGACTGAAATGCGCGGACTGATCCTGTCTTTTGACGCCGACACCGGCGGTGGTCTGATCAGCGGCGACGACGGCAACCGATATGCCTTCTCGGCCATGGACGTCCGGGGCGATCTCCCCGCTGTCGGGGCCAGTGTCGATTTCGTGCCGGCCGACGGCTATGCGCGCGAGGTCATCGCCTTGACGGTTCAGGCTCCGGTCGCAACCCCATCTTCAACACCAGCCCAGGCTGACTACACCGGCGAAGACCTCTCTCTCTGGGGCTACTTCGTTCGCGCCATCACCAGCCGTTACGCCGAGGGCAGCGGTCGGGCCCGTCGCAAGGAGTTCTGGGGCTTCGTCCTCTTCTCCAACCTCTTCGCCTTTGGGCCGATCCTGATCGGTCTCGTCGCAGCAGCATTGAAGGACCCTTCGATGGAATCGGACGCTGCCGTGGCCATGTTCAGTACCGGCCTTGCGGTTTTCGGCCTGCTGATGCTGGCCATGCTCATTCCCAGCATTTGCATGTACGTCCGGCGCCTGCACGATGTCGGAATGTCGGGGTGGCTCTACCTGCTGGCCCTCGTCCCGTTCGGCAACATCTTCCTGTTCGTCGTGTCCCTCATGCCGTCCCAGGAACAAACCAATCAGTACGGACCGATACCGACCCCGCGCCCGCCGTCCGCAATCTAGCCGCGCCGCGCCATCTGAGCCGCCCGAACCAGAGCCTGGGCGACCTGGGCTTCGGATCTCAACAGGCTCTCAGGCCCGCCCTGAACAGTGACGTTCACGATCACCCCGCCTGAGCCGGTCGCCTCGATCTGCCCCGCCACCATGGGCTTGAACACCTCCGGCCCCCGCTCTCCGACCAGATAGGCGGCTCCGGGCACAACCATCCCACCGTCCGCCTTTGACCCGCCGAACGCAGACCCAACGGCCTGCGCCAACGCATCTCCCAGCCCCTTGCCGCCGCTCGAACCGGCCAGCGCATTCACCGCGGCCAATACCGCGCGCGCCAGCTCAGCCAGCGTCACCTCCCCGTCCGCCGCCGCCCGCGCCAGCGACCGGACCAGGCTTTCGCCCGCGCGCTCAAAGCTCACTTCAATTGCCCGCGCCGCCTCTTCCGCCGGCCCCTTCAACCGCTCCAGCGCCTCGGCAGCCTCAACCGCCTTGATCGGCATCTCGTCCAGTCCCGCGTCCATCCCTCTCTCCGTCATCCCGGACGACCCTCGGGGTCGATCCTGGGCCCAAGCTCGACCTCACCGCCTGCACCTGGCTCCCGGCTCTTCGCTTCACTGCGGACGGGACGACGGCTGCATTGTTCATCCGGCCAAGCCTCCGCCAACCGCTCCAGCTCCGCCCCCGTCATCGCGCTCATCTCGTCGCCGCCAGTCAGCCACCGCCATTCCCTCAGCGACAACCGCCAGAACGCTGCCGGCTCCACGCCGAACATCGCCGCCCGACGCATCATCTCGCCCCAGCGCACACTCACGCGGCCGCCTCAAACGCGCGGGCCACAGCCTCCGCCGCCGTTTTGGGATCGCACACCCCTGCCAGTCGCCGCGCCGCCTCCGCGTCCCGTCCGCCGCCGCTGATCAACGCCGAAAGTACCGCCGCCAGGTCCCCCGCCCGCAGCGCCCGCAACCGCTCCGCCAGCCCGCTGACACCGTCAACATCGAGCGCCGTCTCAATCTCGGCCAGAGCCCCAAGCGTCAGGCACAAGCGTACCCGCTCACCGGCGATCCCCACCTCCACCTCGCCTCGCGCCCTGTTCATCACAGCGCCTCGAACGTCAGCTCGCCCGCGCTCGCCAGGCTCAGCGCAAACGTGGCCTCGCCCGCATGGTCGCCGGCGTATTCCAGCCCCGCCACCAGAAACGGCCCCTCGATCGTCCCGAAGTCCGGCACGATCAGCCGCCATGTCTGGGCAGACTGGTCGAAGAATACCTCCCTGACGCGCGCGTCCGACGCCGCATCGCGGAAGACGCCCTGACCCGCCACCGAACAGGCTTTCACCCCGGCCCCGGCCAGCAGCTCGCGCCACCGCCCGGCGGAATCCGCATCGGTCACATCGACCGTCCGCGCATTCAGCGCGATCGTTCGCGCCCGCAATCCAGCAACCGTGACGAACCCTTCCGGTTCCTCGCCATCGCCAATCTTGAGCAAGACATCCTTGCCCGCCTGCGCACCCATCAGTCTGCCTCCGTCACAATCCGCACACGCGTCACGCCCAGCGTCGTCTTCCAGTCTGCCGCCCGGAACACGTCCTGATAGGTCACCCGGATCGTCGCCACGCGGCCGTCCTGGATCATCAGCTCGCTACCCGTCAGGGCCGCTCGAACCGCCGCATTGATCGCCTTGGCCTCTTCGCTGCCGCCAAACTGCGAGCGGACCGTCAGGGTCACGATATGCTCGGTCGCCCCGCCGTCTGCGGGATAGGGTCGGCTCTCGCTGCGGCCGATCACCAGATGCGGCCAGCCCGGATCCAGGGGTGGTTCATCAAAGACCGCACCGGGCGCAATCAACAGGTCGGTCACCCCGGCATCTGCACGCAGCCGCGCGATCAGGGCCTTCTGCAAGGCGCGTTCAGGGTCCAGGGACATCAGATTTCTCTCGTCAGGGTCAAGGTCATGTGACCCATCTTCGGCTGGTCCTGATCGACGTTGACGAGCCGCCATTCGGCACCCAGACAATCCACCCTTTGCCCCACCTGCACGCGCGCATCAGATCGCGACTGGGCAAGGCGCGTCTCGGTCACGACCGGCCGCAGATCACCGGTTCCATCCCCACGTCTGTGTGGGGACAACAGGGCGATCCACAGCTCGCCAAGGCACGTCCAGTCGACCGCCCGCCCCCCGAATTCCGTTTCGGTTTCGCTTCGCGCAAACACCTGCGCCAGGGTCCGGTACGCCCTCACAGCCGCACCGCCCGATACGGACTCAACCAGGCTTCCGCTTCGTCGTCCGCCTCGCCCTCATAGGCGGCATGGACCAGCTTCAGCACTACCAGCCGCAAGGCCACCGGGGCCGTCTCGTCCATCATATCGCCCGTCGCCGCCTCCACCCTTTGCCGCGCTGCCGCGACCAGGGTTTCGATCAGCTCATCCTCCGCCGCATGGCTGACGCGCAGGAACAGCTTCGCCTCGGTGAGGGTCACCGGTTCGCTCATGTCGTTCTCGATTGTCTGGATTGGGAGGCAGTCGGCAGTAGCGAGTAGGCAGTAGGGACATCCCCACCGCTCCCCCTACTGCCTACTCCCTACTCACTAAGCCCTTCGCCGCCTCTACGAGGCGGCGAACTTCATCACCTTGATCGCATCAAAGTTCTGCACCCCGCCGCCCACGCGCTTGGTCGTGTAGAACAGCACATAGGGTTTGGCCGTATAGGGGTCGCGCAGCACCCGCACCCCCGCCCGGTCGACGATCAGATAGCCGCGCCGGAAGTCTCCGAACGCAATCGCCAGACTGTCCGCCGTCACGTCCGGCATCTGTTCGATCTCGGTCACCGGATAGCCGAGCAACGAGCTGGTCGCTCCCGGCTGCGTCGCCGGGCTCCAGATATAGTTGCCGTCCGCATCCTTGAACTTGCGGATGATCCCCGCCGTGCGCCGGTTCATCACAAACCGCGCATTGGCCCGGAACTGCGACTGCGGCGCATAGATCAGGTCGATCAGCCGATCCACCGGGTCTTCCGCCTCAAACGCCCCGGCGGCACCCGACGCGACATAGCCGATCTCGCCCCAGTCCGCCGTCGCATCCGCCTCGACCGGATAGGCCAGAAAGCCCATCGGCTTGTTCGTCCCGTCACCGTTGACGAACGCGTCCGTCTCCTGCGCCGCAAAGGCGTCCTCCACCTCCGCCGCCAGCCATTCATCCAGATCGACCATGGCGTCGTCCAGCAGGGTCTGCGTCGCCGCCGGCGAGGCGTAGAGATCCGCCGCCGGAAACTCCAGCAACTGCAAGGTCGCGGGGTCCGTCTCAGGCCTGGTCGCCGTCTCGGCCACCCAGCCGCTCTCGACCCCAACCGTCGACACCGGCTTCTTGAACACCCCGCCGGCCACGGTCCTCACCGTCGCGATCTCCCGCATCGGCGACGCCGCCATCAGCCGCCGCTCAATCAGGCGCTCGACCTGCTCAGGCACCACATATCCGCCCGACAAGGCCCCCGTCGAAAGCCCGGTCTTCACCTCGATCAACCCGGCGGTCGCGCCGTTCCTCAGATAGCCCGCGAACGCCGACTTCGTCTCCTCCCCGCTGCGCAGCAGGGGGGAGGGGGACCGCGAAGCGGTGGAGGGGTCTCTTTCCGCCGCACTGCCGATAAACGGCCGCCGCGCCTCCGCCGACAGCCGCTCCAGCCGGTCCTGCGCCGCTCCGACGGCCTGGTCGATGCGCGCCACCTTCTCCTCCAGCAGGCCATCGCCCGCCTTCCGCTCAATCGCCTCCAGCCGCTCATCATTGGCCGCCTTGAAGGCCTCGAACGCCCCCATCAGCTCATGCATCGCCGCCCGCGCCTCAGCTGAGGCGAGGCCCTGTTTGGTCTCTTTCATGGTTTCCCCTAGTCTCGCGGCAGAACGCCGCCACTTCACGCGGCCCGGCCGCGGAATTCGTATGAACCTGCTTCGATCAGTCCTGGCCTGGCTTCACCGTTCGTGGGTGCTCCAGTTCACAGTGCCGCTGATCATGCCTTTGGTCCTGCTCATTAGCTGCGCGGACCTGGTTGTCGCTGACACTCCCGAGTGGGTGGTGACTTCAGTTTTCATCTTGGTGTTGGTTCTCGTATCGGCGGCGTTCCTCACCCGCCATCTGGCGAGAACAGCTCGCCCCCGTCGCGACAGGAACCGGCCAATGCTGGAACAGGTGTCCAACGACCTGCGCGAAGAGATCCCGGTAGAGGAGCGCCTGGGCTTGAAGAAAATTCCTCTTCCGACGCCCCCTCTCGTCGTTGCCGCCTTCATCAACGCGGTCGGGAGTCCTCTTCCGCACTGGTTGGATCGCGGCGTTGACGCAGCGCTGTTCGCTTCCTTCACTTTCCTGTGCCTGAACGCCCTTGTTCCGCCGGACACGACAGGCGGCGATCTTCAGCCATTGTGGAAGGCCCTGACCTTCGGCCTTGATCGCTGGGCGGTCGCCTGGGTCAGCGCCCTTGTCATGGCGCTCCTTTCCTACCGCGTCTGGGCTGTCGATGTGCGAGACGCACTCGAGAACGGTTCCGACACTGGCCTGCTGGAGGCTTACGGCTGAATGACCCGCCGCCGCGACCAACCCGCCTCCCCCTTTTCCCGGACGGAACGCGCCGCCATCCAGGCGCTCGCCTGGGAGCTGGCTCCGGCTATTCCCCAGATCGAGGGCATGGCCGACGAGGCCACGCCCGGTCAGCTTTATCCCGGTCCGACCGGATTCATACGTCGCACCGGCCTGGCCCAGGTTCCTTCAACCAACGCACGCGGCCAGAGTGGTCTGTTCGGCTCGGTCCACGCCGTCGTTCAGGGCCTCGCCCAGCCCGTGTCGTTTCAATTCCAGCTTCGCCGGGGTCGATTGGTCGCCCTCATCGCGGATGCCTACGGCCAGGATGTTTCGGGCATCGACTGGGACAAGGCTCCCCTCGATCAGCTCTTCTATCTCGACACCCACGGGCGATCGCATCCGATCCGGCCCGATCTCTACCGACGCCGTGACCGCAGCCGGGACGGTGCCGAGACACCGCCTTCCCGCGTGCCGGCCTCGGTTCCAACGACACCCACAGTGGTCGTTCACCGCCCGGCAGCGGTTCCAGCACACTCGGTGCCCGCCCAGGTCGCCCCTACCTCGCCCGAGCAGGCGATTGCCGCCGGTATCGACAAGACCACGCTGAAGGTCGGGATCTGGGTGGGCCTGTTCACCCTTGCCGCCCTCATCGGCATTCTGACCGATGGCGGCTTCATCTTCCCGCTCATCGTCGCCTTCTGGCTGGCCCGCGCGCTCACCCAACCCAAGTCACTGGATCGCATCCACCAGACACTCGCCGCCCGCCAGGCCCAACAACTCGACTGACCGTCCAGGAGCCATAAATGACCGTCTTCGAATACGTCATGGTTCTCGTCTCGGTCATCCTGTCGCTGGGCATTGCCAAGCTCCTGGAAAACCACGCCCATCTGCTCCAGCGCGGCCAGGAAATCCGCTGGTCGCCGACCTACCTCCTGTGGCTCGTCCTCATCTTCGCCAGCCAGGTCGACCTGTGGGCCAGCCTCTGGATGATCCGCGACACCGCCACCTGGACCCTGGCGTCGCTGGTTCTGGTCCTTTGCGCCGCCGCCTCACTCTTCTACGCGCCGGTGCTCGCCACACCCGACCACACCCCCGGCCAAACCACCGACCTGTGGGCCTTCCACATGGCCAACCGCCACCGCTACCTGACGGCCTTCATGGCCTATCTCATCCTCGGGGCCATCCTCAACATGACGGTCCTGACCGGCCATTTCGAATGGGCCACCCTGACCGCAACCGCC
Source organism: uncultured Brevundimonas sp. (assembly GCA_964647275.1). Classification (GTDB taxonomy): domain Bacteria; phylum Pseudomonadota; class Alphaproteobacteria; order Caulobacterales; family Caulobacteraceae; genus Brevundimonas. The sequence goes on along the minus strand of CAZYFY010000014.1, from coordinate 21,461 downwards.
CCCGGCATCGCCCTGTGCCTGGCCGCCATCTTCATCCGCAACCGCTGGGTCCAGATCGCCGTGCCGGTCCTTACCGCGATCCTGATGACCATCTATTTCGTCAGCTACTTCCCGACGCTGCGGACATGAAAATACAGCTCTTCACCCCTGTCGTCCTGGCCGTGCTTCTGAGCGCCTGCTCCGACCTCTGCCAGAATACCGCCCTCTCCAACACGCCCTCACCGGACAGCCGGCTCCACGCCGTCGTCTTCGTCCGCGACTGTGGCGCCACCACGGACTACTCCACCCAGATTTCCATCGGTCGCAACCCCGACCTGCCGGGCGGCGGCGGCAATGTCTTCATCGCCGACGGCGGTTCCGCCTCCGCCCCACCGACCGACCACGGCGGCCCCTGGGCCGAGGTCGTCTGGCAAGGCTCCCGCCACCTCCTCGTCCGCTACGACTCAATGGCCGAAGTCTACAAACAGGAAGACCAAGTCGCCGGCGTCACCATCACCTATGAGCCGGTGCAGCGTTAGCTAAACCCAACCGCGCGCCCGGCAGCATCGGAAACGTCACCAAACTCACCTCCCACAGATCCACGCCGGTCAGCACCCTGACCGCCCCGTCCTTCCGCGCCGTCACGGCGCGAAACCCGATCGACAGCCCGTCCAGCGCCCCGGCCCGGATCAGCGCCTGACAGAACCGCGCCCCCGCGGACCAGTCCATCACCCGTCCGCGCACAAACAGCCCGCGCTCGTCCTCCAGAATCTCATCCCAGACCCCGACCGGCGCGTCCTCATGCTGGTGCAGCATCCGCACCCCGCCTGCGCCGCGCGCCCGCAAACTGGCTTCAAAACACCCCTTCACCGTCACGTCCCGGTTCAGGTCGGCCACGTTCCAGAGCGAGGCATAGCCTTCGATGGCTACCTCAGCCACGCCGCTCCTCCATCCGCCGCTCGATCCGCTCCACGGCCGCCCGCGTCGCTGCCACCTGTTCCTCCAGTCGCGCCAACCGTTCAGCTACCGGTCCGTGCCGCTCCGCCCGCGCCTCCAGCGCCGCGATCCGCGCCGACGCCGCACCGCCCCACATCAGCGCCGCCGCCGCCTGCACGGCAACGGCCACCAGCACAGCCGCCGGCCAACGCCTGCTCATGTCGTCTGTCATGGCGCTAAGCCACCCCCGCCAGCCGCCGTTTCTCCTCCGGCGTCAGAAACCCCGCGGCCTCCAGCCGGGCCCACAGGGCCTCGCGCTCGGTCGCCAGCGCCGGCACCACCTCCAGGTCGGGGCGGATGGTCACCTCGGGCAGCCGGGGCTTCAGCCACGCCGTCATCGCGCCCGCTGTCTTGCCCACCAACGGCACGACCGTCTGTCGCCAGAAGGCGCCCTGGGCCTCCTTGAACGTCTGGTAGGTATTGTCGCCGGGGATCCCCAGCATCTGCGGCGGCACCCCGAACGCCAGCGCAATCTCCCGCGCCGCTGCGTGCTTGCCCTCGACGTGATCCAGGTCGTGCGGGCTCAGGGCCATCGGCTTCCAGTCCAGGCCACCTTCCAGCACCATCGGACGCCCGGCATTGCCCGGCCCCGAATAGGCCCCGTCCAGCTCGCCTTTCAACGTGGCGAACTGAGCTTCCGACAGATGCCCCCCGCCATAGATCAAGGCCCCGCTCGGGCGGGCCTGATTGTCCAGCAAGGCCTTGTTCCAGGCCGAGGCGGCATTGTGGACATCCACCGCCCGGGCCGCCGCTTCCAGCGGCGCGGCTCCGTACCAATCGTCGGACGGGTTAAACAGCTTCAGGTGCAGGACCGGCGAAAACCCGTCCGTTGCCCGCATCAACCGACGCGACCGCGCCCCCACCGTATAGTCATAGGCGGCCGGCCATCCGTTCGCGCCCGGCACCACCCGCATCCGATCGGGGCGCAGGGCATAGAATTCCTCCAGACCATCGCCAGCCACCTCCAGATAGGCGTTCCCCGCCGTCTGAAGAAATCCAAAGAGCTGCTCGAACAGCTCCTGACGGGATTGCTCGGGATTGGGCCGGTCCAGCCGCGCGGCCAGCGGATGATCGTCTCGCCGCTCACCGCCTTCCCAAACACTCAGAGGCACACTGGCCGCCGCCTCGGCAATCAATCGCACGCAACGATAGACGATCGGGTTCTGCGCAAAGCCCTCCCTCGCCAGGCTCAGATAGTCGCGCGGCGTCCACACCGGTCGGCCCAGATGCGACAGGGCCATCATCGGCCCGACCGCGCTCTGCTTCTCCTCCAGGTCGCGACGCGATAGCGCCGGTGCGTCGCCACCGCGAGCACGCGCGAGCTGCCGGCCAAAAGGCCGTCGCCAGTCGATCATCGATGTCTCCGGGGGTGTCTTCAGGCCCAACGCTCGAGCCAGGCACAAATCTACCCGACCAGCGCGGCCGGGGGATATCTTACGACGACATGACCCAAACATCCTGATTCCACAGGATGTTTTCTCGCACAATCAGGGTCTAGGCCGCCTGTTCGCCGGGGTTGGGTGCCTTCCGGGGCGTTTCCAGCCAATGCGCTACCGTACCCGCCAGCTGGGCGATATTGATCGGCTTGCCGAGGTGCCCATCCATGCCCGCGTCCAGACAGGTCTGGATCTGCTCACTCTGGACATTGGCTGTCAGCGCAATCACCGGCAGGCGCGCATATTTGCCGCCCAGCGCCCGGATTTCACGGGTCGCCTCCAGCCCATCCATCTCCGGCATGTGCATGTCCATCAGGACCATGTCGAAATCGATAACCTGGACGGCCGCCAGGGCCTCGGCACCGTTGCAGGCCACCTCAACGTCAATGCCCAGATTGCCCAGAATGGCGCTGACCAGTTCACGATTGGCCGAGGCGTCGTCTGCCACCAGAATTCGTGCGTGCCGATCCGGCGTCACGGCAACCTCGACGGGTTCTGCCCGGGAGACGCTCGACACCGTGACCGGGATCTCGAACCAGAACGTCGACCCCTTGCCCAGCTCACTTTCGGCCCCGATGTCGCCGCCCATCGCTTCAATGAGGCGCTTCGAAATTGCCAGGCCCAGGCCCGTCCCACCGAAATGGCGCGTTGTCGACTGATCCGCCTGGGTGAACCGCTCGAACAGGGCCTCCAGCTTGTTGCGCGCGATCCCGATTCCGGTATCGGTCACGGCCACGCGCAGACGCCAGCCATTGTCCGGGGCAGCCTGCCCTCCCACGCTCAGCTTCACCTGTCCTTTGGAGGTGAACTTCATCGCGTTCGACAGGAAATTCAGCACCACCTGCCTCAGCCGCCCCTCGTCGCCGACCACGGCCTCCGGCACGTCCGGGGCCACATCGATGACCAGGTTCAGACCCTTTTCGGCGCGCTGGGCCTCCATCAGGTCGCCGGCCCCATGTGCAAAATCCCAGACGTGGAATGCATGGGGATCCAGCTGCAGCGCCTCGCCCTCCAGCTTGGAATAGTCCAGAATGTCGTTGATCACGCTCAACAAGGCTTCGCTGCCGGTCGAAATCCGGTCGACATGCCGGCGGTCTTCCGGCGTCAGGCTCGAACTGTCCTTCAACAGGCCGGCGAACCCGACCACGCTGGTCAGGGGCGTTCGCAGCTCATGGCTCATGTTGGCCAGAAACTCGGACTTCGCCAGCCCGGCGGCCTCGGCCTTCAACAGGGCGTCGCGAAGCTCGGCTTCGAGGCGGCGCGTCTCGGTCACGTCGCGCACGACATCCTGAATCTCGGCAACCCGTCCCTGGCTGTCGCGCACGATGCGCGTGCGTGTCTCATAGTGGTGGATATCGCCGGTCTTGGTGAAGCCACGATAGGTCTGGGAGAATATGTCCTTATCGGGATTGTCCCGAATAAAGGTGGTCAGCCGCCCAATCGTTTCTGCCACGTCATCGGGATGGATCAGACCGGTGACCGGCGTGCCTAGAATATCCTCAGGCTTCTTGCCTGTGATCGCCTCGACGGCCGGGGACACATAGGTCACGTTCATGTCGTAACCATAGGTCGCGATAACGTCCTCGGATCGGTCCGCCAGCATCCGGTACCGGGCTTCGCTGGCGCTCGCGCGTTCGACGGCTTCGCGCAGCTCTTCTTCAAGCCGCCGGGTTTCGGTGACGTCGCGGGCCACGTCCTGAATTTCGAGAACGCGTCCTTCGTCGTCGCGCACGATCCGGGTGCGTGTTTCGTAGTAGCGAACGTCGCCGTTCTTGACGAAGGCGCGGTACCGCTGGGTCGTCATGTCCTGGTCCGGGTGATCCCGGATAAAAGCCGCCAGCTTCTCGTTGACCTCGCGCCAGTCCTCCGGGTGCAACAAGCGGTTGACCGAGGTTCCAACCATCTCCTCGGGCTTGATGCCGGTGATGCGCTCCAGTGACGGCGACGCATAGGTCACCATCGTGTCGTAGCCATAGGTGATGATGATATCTTCGGCCCGATCCGCCAGCATCCGGTGCTTGGCTTCGCTTTCCTGGGCCTGCTTCAGGGCAGCCGTCAGTTGATCTTCCAGCCGCTTGCGTTCGGTGATGTCACGCACCACCGCGATCACCTCGTCGGCGCGCCCGGCCTCATTCTCTACGCGCTGAAACCGGCTCTCGACCCATACCGAATGGCCGTCACGGTGGACGGCCCGGTGGACGATCGTGCGGCGCGGTGATCCGCCGAGAACGGCCTGAATTACCTCCAGAACACCCTTGCGGTCGTCAGGATGGACATAGTCCATGGCCTGGCCACTCATGTCCTCATAGCGCCAGCCGAGCAGTTGCTCAGCCGCCGGCGAGATATATCCACCCGTGCCGTCTGCCCGAACGCGAGTGATGACATCGGCGGTATTGTCCGCCAGCAGCCGGTATCGACGCTCGCTCTTGCGGATCTGTTCCAGCCCCTCCCGTTCCTCGGTGATGTCTCTCATCACCCCGAACAGACCGGTTACCTTCCCCGTTTCATCGAACTCGGGGGCCGTGCTGCTCTGAATCAGGCGTTCGGCTCCATCGGCGACGATCAGCCGGGATTCGGTCTGCATCGGCTCACCCGTGGCGCGCATATGCTCGACCTGGGCATGGATCGCCGGTCGGTCATCCGGGTGATAGAAATCGATCACCGTCTCCAGGGTCGGCGTGAATTCACCACGCGTCTTGCCGTGTATGCGGAACACCTCATCAGACCAGGTCACCGTCCCGCTGGCCAGATCCAGCTGCCAATGCCCGACCCCCGACATCGTCTCGGCCAGGTCGATCATCGCCAGTTCGTCTTTCTGGCGCCGGAATTCCGCATCCCGGTCCAGTATGTCGGCGGCCATCTTGGCCAGGTTTTTCAGCGCCTCGAGCTTGTCATCGGTGGGTCGCTCGCGCGGGAAGATATCCAGAACACAGATCGCACCGGCCCGGCGACCGTCCTTACAGGTGATCACCGCCCCGGCGTAGAAACGAACGTGATTTGGGCCGGAGACAACTTCACTGTCCTTGAAACGGGGATCCTTCGCCGCATTTTCGACCACCAGCACGGCATCGGCACCCATGGCCACGGCGGTCTCGGTGAAGCTCGCCCTGCGCGGCACCTCATCGCGACAGACATTGACCCCGCCGCTCAGCTTCATCCCGTCTTCGCCCATCAACACGACGGTTGCGGCCGGGGTATCAAACAGGGTGGCAGCAATCGCCGTCAGTCGATTCAGCGATTCAGTCGTACGCGCGTGCGGCATCTTCAGGTTCCGTTTGACCGAACCGTGACGCGCAACCACAAAGAATCGGTTAGCAAAGCCTCACCGACGTTCACCGAACGCGTGTATTATCCCCGCTCATCAACCAGATCCCACGCCGCATAATCCAGCGCATCGTCAGGGTCGGCGAGGGTCAATTCACTGATCGTCTCGCCGCGCACGCTGACCCCGGCCCGGTGCACGCTCTCCGGGTCACCGGAGATCAAGGGATGCCAGGTGGCCAGTCCCCGCCCCTCGTGAATCCGTCGATAGGCACACGACTTCGGCATCCATTCCAGGGCTTCAACATTCTGCGGCGTCAGCTTGATGCAGTCCGGCACCGTCGCCTTGCGGTTCTCATAGTCCGAACACCGGCACCGCTCAGGATCAAACAACTGGCAATGCACGCGCGTCGGAATGACCTCCAGCGTCTCCTCGTCCTCGAACCGCACCAGACAACACAACCCGCACCCGTCGCAGAGCGATTCCCACTCCGCGTCGGTCATCTCGTCCAGTGTCTTGGTTTCCCAGTAGGGTCGGGTCATTCGGCGGCTCTTACACGCCGGGTCAGCCCTTGTCCCTCCCTTGCCACCACACCCTGCTGCGGCCTAACTGCGGCCTTCAGTTTTCGGGGGCTTCATGTTCGTTCGTATCCTTGCCGCCCTGGCCCTGGCCCTGGCGCCGCTCCCGGCGCTCGCCCAGGCTCAGACCGACCCCTGGGATCAGGCCTACGACCCGGCCATCCCAGCCCCGGATCAGGTCCTGGGTTACGCCTTCGGCGAACGTCTTTCCCGCGCCGGCGACGTCCTGCGCTATTTCGAGGCCCTGGCCGCCGCTGCGCCGGATCGGGTCATCCTCGGTCGTTATGGCGAGACGTGGGAGGGTCGTCCCCTGCCCTATGCCATCATCGCCTCGCCCCGGAATCTGAGACGGATCACCGCCATCCGCGAAGCCTCGGTCGCCATGACCGATCCGCGCCGGGGCGCGACCACGCCACCGGCGGACCAGCCCGTCATCGTCTGGCTGGCCTATTCGGTTCACGGCAATGAAATCAGCCCGGCGGAGGCTTCCATGGCCACCGCACGGCATCTCTTGGCCTCGCGCGATCCCGAGGTGACCCGCTGGCTCGACAACGTCGTCGTCGTTCTGGTCCCGACCCAGAATCCCGACGGCCGCGACCGCTTCATGAACCGCTACTATGAGGCGCTGGGTCTTCAGCCCGATCCTGATGGCCTCTCCGTCGAGCGCGATGAGCCCTGGCCCTCGGGCCGGCCCAACCACTATCTGTTTGATCTGAACCGCGACTGGTTCGCCCAGACCCAGCCCGAGACGCGCGGCCATTCCGCCCTCATGCTTCAGTGGCGACCCCAGGTCGTCGTCGACGCGCATGAGATGGGTACCGACGACCCCTTCTTCTTCCCGCCCGAGGCCGAGCCACTCAATCCGCTGCTGCCCGAAGCCCAGCTCCGCGCTCGCCACCTGTTCGGTCGTGGCAATGCCGCTGCCTTCGATCAGGCGGGCGTTGAATACTACACGCGTGAGGTCTTTGACGCCTTCTATCCCGGCTACGGCGACGGCTGGCCGTCCTATCTGGGGGCCGTCGGCATGACCTATGAACAGGGCTCCGCCCGGGGTCTGGCCGCACGCCGTTCGAACGGCGAACTGCTCACCTATCGCACCACCGTCCGCAATCACTTCCTGGCCTCGCTGGCGACCATCCGCACCGCCGGCGACAACCGGGCGCAGTTGCTGAACGATTTCGCCGCCTACTACCGGACTGCCGTGGCCGAAGGCGGTTCCGGCACCTGGCTGCTGGGCCGGGGCGACGTTGACCCGGGATCTGCTGACGCCCTTGCCGCCCTGCTGGCCCGTCAGGGCATCGAAGTCTCACGGGCTTCCGCCGGCTTCACCGCCTGTGGTCGAACCTACCGGGCCGGCGACTACATCATCCGGCGTGGCCAGCCGCTGGGTCGAATGCTCCAGGTGCTGATGGACCCCTCCATCGTCATGCGTGAAGGCTTCGTCCAGGCTCAGGAGGCGCGCCGCCGCCACGGCCTCTATGCCGAGGTCTATGACATCACCGCCTGGGCCTTGCCGGGTTCGTACGGCGTCGACGCCCAACAGTGCCGCTCCACCCCCTCGGTCGGAACGACCGCGATCACCGCCGATGGCATCGCGGGCACCGTCACCGGGGCCTCCAACCCCGTGGCCTATGTCGTCACCTCGGGCTCCCAGGCCATGGGCGTGATGACCCGCGCGCTGCGCGCCGGCATCCGCGTGCGCTCGCCCGAAGCCGCCTTCACCGTGGGCGACCGGACCTTCCCCTCCGGGTCGATGATCCTCAGCCGGGCCGGCAGCCCCGACGACTTCGACGCCCTCGTCGCCGGCATCGCCGATGAGGCCCATGCCGAGATCATCGGCGTACCCGATACCTGGGTCACCGAGGGGCCGAACTTCGCCTCGGACCGCTCACCCCTGATGCCTCCGGTCCAGATTGCCCTGGCCTGGGATGAGCCCACGGATTCCTCGTCTGCCGGGGCCATCCGCTATGTGCTGGAGCAGCGATACGGCTATCCCGTCTCCATCGTTCGCACGGCCAATCTGGCGCGCGACCTGTCCCGTTATCAGGTCATCATCCTGCCCGACGCCTACGGCAGCTATGACGCCGCCCTGGCCACGTCCCTGCGCCAGTGGGTTCAGCGGGGCGGCACCCTGGTCGGCATCGGCTCAGGCGCTGACCTGATGATGGCGGGCGATAGCCCCATGATCGCCTCGGCCCGCGAACCGCTCCTGTCCGACAGCGGTGAGCCGGTTCCCGCCCCCGCTGCGGACCCCCGCCTGATCGGCGATGCAGAGGCCTATGCTGAGGCCATCCGCCCCACCGAACAGACCCCCGACAGCGTGCTCGGCGTCCTCGCCCAGGTCGAGGTCGACCGTCAGCACTGGCTTTCCGCCGGCCTCCCTGATCGCCTGACCGTGCTGGTCGTCGGCTCGGCCATCTACGAGCCCCTGCGTCAGGACGAAGGCACCAATGTGCTCCGCTACGTCTCCGCCCGCGAGCTCCCGGTCGCGGGCCACCTCTGGGCCGAGAACCGCGCCCAGCTCGCCTTCAAGCCCTACGTCATGGCCAACAGCCTCGGCCGCGGCCAGGTCATCGCCTTCACCCAGGACCCCACCTTCCGCGGCTTCCTCCACGGCCAGGACGTCCTGTTCCTCAACGCCATCTTCCGGGGGGCGGCTCACTCTAGTCCGGTGCGGTGACGCGTCTCCTCCCCATCCCTGATGGGGAGGGGGACCCCGAAGGGGTGGAGGGGACTCTCTCCGCTTGGTTCGGTGCTGTAGATTTACGCCGCCGTCCTGTACGGCCTGACCAACACTTCCGCCGGAATCCGCCACTGCTCGTGCAACGCCCAGATCATCGGCAGGGTCAGCCCGCGCTTACGCCGTAGCACCTCCGACGCCCGCGACGCCGAGCCCAGCACCGCCGCCAGATCCGACTGCGTCCGCCCTTCCATCGCCATGCTGCCCCTGATCGCATCCACCGGATCCCCCTCCGGGATCGGCCAATGCTTGTCTTCATAGGCGTCCGCCAGTGTGATCAGCACATCCAGCCGATCCCCCTCCGCCGTCCCGGCCTCCGCCCCCCACAGCGCCTCGATCTCCCGCAGCGCCGCCTCGTGGTCCTCATCATTTCGGATCGGTCGAATATCCATATCGGCCTCCTAGAACCGTGACACCATCAGGGCGTCCACACGGTCATACTCCGCATGGGTCCCGACAAACTTGATGAAGGCGACCTGCCGCTCAAAGTCGAAGGCCACGATCATCCGATGATCACCGCCCGCCACCTCGAACCGCACCCGCTCGCCATTGAGCGCCTTGGCCTTCGAAAAGTCGGCGACAACCGCCTGGGGGCTGTCCCACTGCGCCGCCTTGGCCACCCTCAGCCAATGGGTCAGCGCCGGCTCCGTGTTCGGATGCCGTTCCCAATAGGCCACGAGCGTCGCACGCGCGATGATCCTCACACGGTCTTTTCCCATTTTGGGAAACACAAGTCAAGCCAATTTCCCATTGCGGGAAACGGTCGGACCGCCTCACGGGATGACGAACGGCGGGCGTTCCCCTATGTCCCCCACACCCCACACCCGACACCCGACACCCTCCCATGGCCCGCGCCCCTCTCGTCTCCCTCCGCGACGTCCGCCTGCAGGACGGTCCCCTGCCGCTGTTCGACGGCGTCGATCTGGCCATCGAGCCGGGCCAGCACGCCTGCCTCGTCGGCCGCAATGGCGCCGGCAAGTCCACCCTGATGAACCTGGTCATGGGTCTGATCGAAGCGGACTCCGGCGAGCGCGCCGTTCAGGCGGGGGCCCGCTTCGCCTACGTCCCGCAAGAACCCGTCATCGTCGGCCCGACGCTCCGCGACCACGCGACCTCCGGCGGGGCCGATCCCTGGACAGCCGACCAGTGGCTCGAAACCTTCGGCCTCGATCCGGAAAAACCCGCCACGCGCCTCTCCGGCGGCGAGACCCGCCGCGCCGACCTCGCCCGCGCCTTCGCCGAACAGCCGGACCTCCTGCTGCTGGACGAGCCGACCAACCACCTCGACATCCTCGCCATCGAAACGCTGGAAGACGAGCTGAAATCCGCCCGCTTCGCCGTCCTGATGGTCAGCCACGACCGCACCTTTCTGGAGCGCACGACCAAACGCTGCTTCTGGCTCGAAAACCGCCGCGTCCGCACCCTCGACAAGGGCTTCAAGGCCTTCGACGCCTGGGCCGCCAAGGTAACCGAGGAAGAGGCCGAATCCCTGCGCCGCCTGACCAAGGAAATCGAGCGCGAGACCTACACCTTCTACCGCTCCATCACCGCCCAGCGCACCCGCAACGAAGGCCGCGCCCGCCGTCTTGAAGCCCTGCGTCAGGACCGCGCCGCCCGCGTCGCCGACCTCCCCCGCGAAATCAACCTCGGCGTCGATTCCGGCCAGACCTCCGGCAAACTGGTGGCGGAGCTGAAGGGCGTGTCGAAGAGCTTCACCCAGTCTCCCTCCCCTTCATGGGGAGGGACGGCCGAAGGCCCGGGTGGGGAAGTACCGGCCCCCCGCACCATCCTCAAACCCTTCTCCACCAAGGTCCTGCGCGGCGACCGCCTGGCCATCGTCGGTCCCAACGGCGCGGGCAAGACCACCCTGGTCCGCCTCCTCCTCGGCGAAATGCAGCCCGACGCCGGCTCCATTCGCCTCGGCGTCAACCTCCAGCCCGTCTATCTCGATCAGGCCCGCGCCGACCTGCACTCCGACATGACCCTGTGGGACGCCCTCACCCCCGGCGGCGGCGACTCCATCCTCGTGCGCGGCCAGTCGAAACACGTCGCCGCCTACGCCAAGGACTTCCTGTTCAAGGAAAGCCAGCTACGCCAGCCCGTCTCCACCCTGTCCGGCGGCGAGCGCAACCGCCTGCTCCTCGCCCGCGCCCTGGCCCAGCCCGCCAATCTCCTCGTCCTCGACGAGCCGACCAACGACCTCGACATGGAGACGCTCGACCGCCTCGAAGACCTGCTCGAAGATTACGACGGCACCCTCATCCTCGTCAGCCACGACCGCGACTTCATCAACCGCCTGGCCACCTCCACCATCGCCCTCGATGGCCACGGCAACGCCGTCGAAACCCCCGGCGGCTGGTCCGACTTCGTGCGGCAAAATCCAGGGTTCCTCAGTGGCGAGTCACGAGTGACGAGTGACGAGAGGAAGATGCCAACGCCGGTGCCGGCCCCCCTCGCCACTCGCCACTCGCCACTCGCCACTCCCAAGAAACTCTCCTACAAGGACGCCCGCCGCCTCGAAGAAGCCGAACGCGAACTCGAAACCCTCCCCGCCGACATCGAGCAGCTCGAAACGGCGCTGGCTGATCCCGCCCTCTACACATCGGATCGCGCCCGCTTCGACAAACTTTCCGCTGACCTGACGGCGGCCCGTGAGAAGCTCGAGGCCGCCGAGCTGGACTGGTTGCGGCTCGAGGAGATGAAATCTGGGCTGATGATCTGAAGTCGGCAGTGACAAGGCCGACCGGTCGTCAAAATCGTCCTAGCGAGACCAGCAAAACAGCCACCCTGAAACCACTCTCAAAAATAATTCTAGGATTGGCGACCTCGCCCAAGCAGGGGCAAGCGATCAAGCCGCAAGAGCGTTTGCTCGTGCCATATTTTCTCACGCTCGTCAAGAGCGACGCTCCTTGACTTGCAGAACGCATCTCTCACTTTGACTTTCACAAATTCTGTGAAACTCGAGAAGGAGGGTGTCATGGCTGCCAATCTCAAAGCCGAAAATCGGCAACCTCGCGGCGTTTACGAGGTCGGTCGAGCTGACTTTAAACGCCTTGTCGAGAAGTGTGAGAATGCTCCGAAGGCCCCCCAATCCTTGAAGAGCTACCTCGCAGCCGGGCGAGCCTTGATTAAGCCTCCTCGTTGACGTGAATTACGTCATCGAGCCTCTCGGCCCTCAACACGACCGAGGGGCTTTTTGCTGCGGCAATGAGGTGATCGACAAGTTCTTTGTCGAGCGCGGCCTTGCGGACCATAATCGCCGCAAGGTGCGTATCCGAATTGCCCGCGCAGAGTCGTCTGACGTGTTGGGATTCTACTCGCTTGTTGCATCAACTCTGGCTCCGAAGAGAATTCTGGGTGTGGTCAAATTTGGCCCTCGCCCTATCCCCGCAATCTATCTCGCCATGATCGGAGTTTGCGAAGCCATCCAAGGCCTACAACTGGGAAAGGCGCTAATGCTCGACGCCTTTGAACAGGCGATTTCGGTGGCGGACCGCGTCGGCGCATACTGCCTTTGGCTACAAGCCGTGGACGAGAGAACTGTGGCTTTCTACGAGAAGCTCGGATTCGAGCGCGTGGAACCAGGCGGGCTCGAGATGTACATCCCGATAGATACAATCGTTGACGCCTTGTCCGGCTAGGCCCCCCTTGCCTCCTGCACCCATTCCGCTAAAAGCCCGCCGCGCCCGACGTTGAACCTGCCATCCCGCCGCCGCGCCGCGCCAATTCTGGGGACAACCCAGCCCCTTGGAACGTGACGGTTTTCTGAAACCGTCCACCGGCCCGGCCTCACTTCCCCACAGTCTGTCCCCCGACCTGCCCCATCGGCAGCAAGCGTGCCGCTTGCCGGGCGGGCGGTTCTGCGAGAACGTGTCCTTGCCGACGGACATCGCGGCGCGGAACTCCGGGGAGACCCGGGCTTCAAGCGGCGAAACCGGCCACCGAACAAGGACTTCAGGGGGAACCCAGGAGAGACCGGGACGGGTCCTGACAACGGAGCAATCCGGGGGAAGGGCGGACTTCAAAACCCGGTGGGGCAACTCGCCAAGGAGGAAGACCAGGCAAGGACAGGACGATCAAGCGGACGCCGGGCTTGCCCGCCAGACGAATGAGAGTTCCGACCCGTAACGGACCAACGTCCAACCCGGACTTGGTGAGGGGCCGATGCGCAAGGGTTCGCCCAGGCCATCGCCCCTCGATCCGTTTGTGGATCATTTTTTCCGCGACAATCCCCGCTCGATCCGACCCGGCTATCCTGCCTGACCGGTCTTTCTCATCGTCGCGCGCCACGGGCCGCCGGTCGTGCCGACACGGCCACACCCGGAGAAATTTAGTGCACCTTTTGCACTTAGTGCACCCGATTCACAGTGCACTATTCGCCTCTGACCCAACGCAGGGCTCCGGCGACCTCGCGTTCAGAATCTCCGACACCAGGATCGCGAACCCCAAGCCTCCCCCTTGCCTTCCCTTCGCCGCACCCCCCCGCTACGCTTGCTGACTAGCGCGGGGAATCGTTCATGGACCGCAGGTCGCTCATCACAGGTCTGGCCGCCACGGCGGGCCTAGCCGCCTGCCAGCCGCGCCGCGAGCCGACCGACCGCTATGGCCGCACCCGCATCCGCTTCGCCACCGACTGGCGCGCCCAGGCCGAGCACGGCGGCTTCTATCAGGCGGTCGCCAACGGCTCCTATTCGCGCCGCGATCTGAATGTCGAAATCATTCAGGGCAGTCCGACGGTCAACGTCCCGCAGCTTCTGGCCTCCGGCCAGGCCGAGCTGGGCATGGGTTCCAACGCCTTCATCCCCATGAACCTGACCGCCGAAGGAGCCCCCGTTTCGGTCGTTGCCGCCTTCTTCCAGAAGGACCCCCAGGTCCTGATCGCGCACCCTGATGCCGCCTTGACCTCCATTGCCGATCTGGCCGAGCGTCCCTTCCTGCTGGCAGATGCCTCGATCAATGCCTTCTGGCCCTGGCTCAAGGCCCGCCACGGCTTCACCGACAGCCAGGTGCGACCCTACACCTTCAGTCCGGCCCCCTTCCTGGCGGACCCCCGCGCCGTACAGCAGGGCTATCTGACCAGCGAGCCCCACACGCTGGAGGCCACCGATGGCTTTCAGCCGCGCGTCTTCTCCTTGGCGGACGAAGGGTATCCGTCCTATGCCAATATGCTGCTCTGCCCCGACACCCTCATGCGCGACAATCGCTCGGTCGTTGCCCGCTTCATCGAAGCCTCGGTCGAGGGATGGCAGTCCTATCTGAATGACGACCCGGCTCCCGCCGACACCCTCATCAAGCGGGCCAATCCCCAGATGACCCAGGATTTGCTGACCTGGGGGCGCGAACAGCTCATCGCCAACGAGATCGTCGTCTCTCCGGGGGGGCGCATCGGCGACATGAGTGCCGCCCGCTGGCAGGCGTTCTTCACCGTCACCTCCGAAGCCGGCGTCTATTCGCCCGATGTCGACTGGCGTTCAGCCTTCACCCTGGACTTCCTGCGAAGCTAGCCCCGCCCCCACACGTTAACGCCCGGGAAATCGACCACGGCCTACGGTAGAGCCTCATTGCTCCCGGAAAGCCGACATGGCCCGCCTGTCCATCGCTGTTCTGACCACCTGTAGCGTGCTCCTGGCCTATCCCGCCGCGGCTCAGGACCGCCGCCCGGAAACCGCCGAGCAGGCCGGACTGCGATACCTGAACTGGCCCGGCAGACCTCCTGTCAGCACCCCGCCGGTCCGGGCGGAGCGACAGAACCAGGCGCGACCCAGATTTTCGCCCACGCCACGGGCACAAACCCCGACCCGGACCCCGGCTGATGAGCCGACGACGCCGGAGCGGGTGACCGCCCAATCCACGGATCGGACGGTCGCACCGGTCGCACCTGTCGCGCCGACCCCCACGACCAACGGTGAAGGCGCACGCTACTATTCCGTCCACCGGCCCTCGGGTCGGACCCCTGACACGATCGATCGCGCTCAGGTGCTGGCAGCCGATCAGACCCTGGTGGCCCTGCAATCGCCCCAGGGGCAAAGCCTGGCCGAACAGGACCGCACCGCGCGGGCCGAAGAGGCCTTTGAAATCCTGCGTAACCTGCCACCGGACCAACTGATGGAAATGCTCGGGCGTCAGCCATGACCGTATCGCGGCTCCAAGACCTGATCGACCTGGCCAAGACGCCGTCCAGCGACAAGCGGCGCGAGTTGCTGCGCGAGCTGACGGATCAGTTTTTCGGCACGACCCCGCCCAGCCCGGCGGAAAATGAGCTCTACGGGGCCGTCCTCGCCAAGCTGGCCGCCGAGATGGAGGAGACGGTTCGCAAGGAGCTGTCGGTCCGCTTCTCGGTTGCGCCCAATGCGCCCCGCGTCCTGGCCAGGTCCCTGGCGATGGATATCGAAGGCGTGGCCGAGCCCGTCCTGCGCCATTCCCAGGTGCTCGCCGAGGCGGATCTGCTCGACATCGGCGGCATCAAGGGCCAGGGCCATTTGCGCGCCATGTCGGAACGGGAGGCCGTGACCGAGTCCGTGTCGGACCTGATCATCGCGCGGGGGGATGACCAGACGGTCGGGTCCCTCATCCGTAACAACGGGGCGCAACTCTCGCGCGCAGCGCACGAGGCGGTCACTGATCGCGCCATGGCCAATCCCGAGCTTCAGGCGGATCTGGTCAACCGGGCATCAATGCCGCCGGACCTGCTGAACGAGATGTACTTCGTGGTCGAGACTCAGCTTCGCCAGAAGATCCTCGAGCGCAACGCCGGCGTGGCCCCCGAGAAACTCGAAGCTGCGCTGGCCGTGGGTCGCCATCGGCTACGGGCCGAAGACGGCTCCCTGCCGGCCGACTTTGAAACCGCCCGCGCCTATGTGCGCGAGCTCCAGGCATCGTCGTCCCTGACACCCGAGGCCCTGGTCCGCCTGTTGCGCTCCGGCGGACGAACCGAGTTTCTCATCGCTCTGGCCGAGCTGTCCGGCATCGATTTCCATACGGCCCAGAAGATCGTCGAAGCCGGCCAGATCGACGCCCTGGCTGTCGTCTGCAAGTCGGTCGATATGGATCGCGCTATCTTCCTCACCTACGCCGTCGTCCTGCTCAACAAGGAGGGCGACGCCATGGGCAAGGCCCAGGCCTATGGTCGGATGTATGCTGAACTGACCCGCGAGACGGCTCAGAGGACATTGCGCTTCTGGAAGCTGCGTCGTGAGGCCGAGGCCTCCGTCGCCGCCTGAACGGCCTAGAGCGTTCCCATCGCCAGGAAGGCCCGCGCCGCGGCAAAATCGCCGGCACCCAGGGTCACGACCCGGCTGTGCCCATCCGACCGGACCAGCTCGACCACGAACCGCTCGCGCGGGTCCAGGATTTCGATGGCATCCGCCGCAGCTGTCGAAAACCGGAACAGCTTTCCACCTGTCTCCGACAGGGTCTCGGGCACCGGATGTCCTCGCCCGGCCATATAGGTCCGGCTGACGTAGAGGGGCGGCGTTTCCGACATCCCCGGACGGGCCAGCCAGGCCGTCGGGGCCCGGGCGGGCTCCCGCACGATCAAACGGGCCGATACAATCGTCGGGTCCTGCACCACCAAGGCCAGGGTGTGACCGGTGCCCGCCCCGGCGAAGCCGAACACCACCCCGTCACCGTCCTGGCGAAGCCGCCAGGTCTGACTGGCATAGGCGGTCCGCTCGACACGCCAGTCGGCACGCTCGCCTGGAAAGTCCATGGCCCGCATCCCCGCCCAGGCCTCAAAGGCATGGCGGGCGCGACCGGCCACCATCTCCAGCTCGGGATCGTCGCAGGCGATTTGCCCGGCCCGGCCGATCGCGCGCAGGCGCTGGCGCTCGATATCATCTTCTCTCACCCCCGCGCGAAGGGCGGCTCCGCGCGCCTGGGCGGCCCCGGCTTCCAGGGCATGCAGGGTGGCGCGGTCGAACAGACCGCATCGGCCCCCGGCCTCAGCGACCAGGCTGCGTTCAAAATAGGTGTCCGCCGGCCCGGCAACAGCGGGCGTTGCAGCGAGGCCTGCGCTGAGCATCAGCACAACAGCCCAGCGTCGCGGCTCTTGGAATCGACCGATCATGGCCCCACTCTAGGCGCGCCGACCCTTCGGTTCGGTTTCCGCTTACGGTTAAGCCAGTGTTGATTTCCACCGATGTCTGGGTGTCCGCCCTGATCCGCCGCGCCGAACTGGCCGGTGCCTCTGCCGTCGTGGTCCGAAAGGGCGACGCGCGCGCCGGTGCCGTTCTGATCAAGGCCTACAACTCCGTCGAGCGCACAGCGCGCCTCTACGCCGAGACGATCGGCCTGGATGGAGACCGCCTGTGGATACAGCCACACCCTGACGTCCCCGAGTTCGAGCTCGATGCCTACGCCGCTCGTCAGGCCGACTACGACCCCGATATCTGGCTGGTAGAGATCGAAGACCGCCAGGGACGCCATTTTCTGGTTGAGGCTGTCGCCGACGAAGGATGACTCGACGCTCCGTCCTGACTTTGCCATGGTCAAGCTGTTGGGATCGCTCGGGGGAGCACGACAATGAGTCAGGACATGGTCTGGCGGTTTGCCGGGGCCGCCTTGTTTGCCATCGGGATCGCCCTGGCCTGGTGGTCGGTCGGAGAGGCCACCATGGCCGCCTACAGTGGATCTGCCGAGGTCGGCTATCGTTTCAAGTCGGTCGTGATCGCGCCGGTCCTGGGCCTGGTCGGCCTGGTCTATCTGATTGGCGGAACCCGTGGCGACACATTGATGAGGACGTCTCAAACCGGTCGCCTGACCCTGCGCGGCTGGATCGTCGCCTGCGTGGGCCTGGCGCTCGGCGCGGCCCTGCTTTTCTGGTTCAAGACCCATCTGGCCGGCCTCGGCTACGTCGAAACGTGACGGCCAGCCCAGTCACAAACCCTTAACCGCGTTCGCTCACCGAACTTCAAACCCCATCGCCTATCGTCACGTCTAACGGGCCAGAATGAGTCCGGTGATGGGGTATCCAGTTGTGTTGTTCCTGCTGAATGACGCGGTGTTTGATCTGGAAGACGACCTGACGGTCGATCCGGTCGATGCGCGCCGCTTTGACCGCCTCGGCTTCGACTATGTCGTTGAGCTGGGCTGCGAGCTATTCTCCGAGAACCCGCTGCTGCACCGGGATGACCCTGAGCGCGCGCGCCGTCTGGCCTGGCTGATCGCCAGCCGCCAGTCCGGCGTCAACGCCGCCATGTTTGCCGCGCCCGAGGCCGACTGCATGCCTGATCTGGTCGAGCCGCGCTTCGCCGTCCTGCCCGACGACGTCATCCGCGCCCTCCAGGCCAAACATGCCAAAGGCCGCCTCACCCCCGTCGCCACCGACAAGGCCGTCTGGAACCGCATGGCGGCTTAGGGCCCGGGCCCGTTGAAAACGTACCGCCGGCTGGCATTCACGGCATCCCAGCCGGCCCACCTTCGTGCCAACTCCCGTCGTGATCTGGACCCATCCGCGATCTCCGCCTAGGTTGTATTAGAGGCGGAGACATATCGATGCGATCTATTCTAATTGCCTGTCTGGGTGCGGTTCTCGGCATTGCCCTGATGGGCATGCCGAATGCTGCCGAAGCCCGCTGGCTTCGTGCCGAAAGCTCTCGCTTCATCGTCTACACGGACGGAGACGAGCAGGTGCTTCGCGACTATGTGCGCCAGCTCGAGGTCTTTGACTGGGTTCTGCGAAGCCAGACCGGCCTGACCTCGAACGATGACGGCGGGGCCAAGCTGTCCATCTATCTACTCGGCAGACGTAACGATATCGACATCGTGAGCCCTGGCATCGGGTCCGACGTTGCCGGGGTCTACTTTCCGGCGACGGAAGGCATCTTCGCCATCTCGCTACGCGAACGCCGTCAAACGACAGTCCTGTTTCACGAATATGCTCACCATTTCATGCACCAGCATTTCGCCGGGGCCTATCCGGGCTGGTACGTCGAGGGCTTTGCCGAATATTTCTCGACCGTCGACATCAGCGCGCGCAACATCACCATTGGCGAACATGATCGCAATCGCGCCAACTGGCTGACGTCAGCGGACTGGATCAGCATGGAAGCCCTGCTCGGTAGCCGCCAGAGCGAAATCAACCGCCCCGAACAACGCGCGGCCTACTACAGCATGGCCTGGCTCCTGGCTCACTGGTTCCACAGCGACCCGGCTCGCAACCGCCAACTTGGCACCTATCTGGCCGCCATCGCAGCCGGACAGGACAGCGTCACCGCCATGCAGGAGGCCACCGGCCTGTCGCTGGCCACGCTGGAGCGGACATTGCGCAGCTATTTGCGGGGTGGACTTCCCTATGCCTCTGGCAGTGTCGAGGGGGCACCTGTGCCTCAGGTCGAGGTCACGATGCTGCCGGCATCTGCAGACGACCTGTTGCTCCTGTCGCTGCACCTTCGCGTCGGCCGCTCAGAAGACGACCGCGAGGCATCGGCCAATGCGGTCCGCCGGGCCGCCGCCCGCCACCCGAACGATCCCTTCGCCCGCCTGACGCTCGCCCATGCCGAATTGCACTTCGGAGACCACGCGACCGGCGTTCGACTGCTTGAGGCGCTGGTCGCCGATCGTCCGACCGATACGGAGGCTCTCCAGTACCTGGCGCTTGCCTACTATGAGGTCGCCGAAGACGCTGAACGCTCCCTCCGCATCGGTCTGCTCAATCAGTCAAACGCCTTGCTCGCGCAAGCGCTTGAAATCGACCCCGACGACTATCGAACCTACCTCTATCTCGGGCGCAACAGGGAGGGGGCTACGGGCTATCCCTCGCAGAACGACCTGGCGATCTGGGGGGCGGCCTACGATCTGGCACCCCAGCTGTCCGGCGTCCGGTTTGGTCTGGGTCGGGCCTTGATGCTCAGCAATCGCTTTGATGAAGCCATCGTTGTCCTGGGTCCGGTGGCCAACAGTCCGCACGGTCAGGAGGCCGCTCTTTACGCCCAGCGTCTCATCGAACTGGCTCGCGCGCGTCAGCCTCCTGTCCCGTACGAAGAAGACGACACCTAGCTTCCGGTCCGGCACCCGGCGGGGGGCACCTTGTCTGCGTGACTTCCCTTCCGGCTTACGCTAACCCCCGCGCCCAATGTCCAAGCTCTCAATCGCTCAGGAGGCTGCGCGTCGGCGCACCTTCGCCATCATCGCCCACCCCGACGCGGGCAAGACGACGCTGACCGAGCATATCCTGCTGGCCGGTGGTGCCATCCGTGCGGCCGGGGCTGTGCGGGCGCGGGGCGAAGCACGGCGCACGCGGTCGGACTGGATGAAGATCGAGAAGGAGCGCGGCATCTCCGTCTCGGCCTCGGTGATGACGTTCGAGTTCGAGGGCGGCATGTTCAACCTGCTCGACACTCCCGGCCACGAGGACTTCTCCGAGGACACCTACCGCACCCTCACCGCCGCCGACTGCGCCATCATGGTGCTCGACGCCGCCAAGGGCATCGAGCCACAGACGCTGAAGCTGTTCGAGGTCTGCCGCCTGCGCGACATCCCGATCATCACCTTCATCAACAAGCTCGACCGCGAGGCCCAGGACCCGATGGCCCTGCTGGACGAGATCGCCTCGCGCCTCCAGCTCGACCCCTCCCCTGTCTGGTGGCCGGCCGAGAGCGGCAATCGCCTCCGCGGCATGGCCCGCGTCGATGATGGAACCTTCCAGCCCTACGCCCGCAAGGACGCCGGGGCGGATCACGACCCCGACCATCCTGCGCCCCTCCCCCTGAGTGAGGCGGGCCAGTATTTCGAGGGCACCGAACAGGCCGACCTGACCGACGCGCTTGAGCTGGTCGAGGCGGGCTACAAGCCCTTTGACCGCCAGGCCTTCCTTGAAGGCCACATGACGCCCGTGCTCTGGGGCTCGGCCCTGCGCCACTTCGGCATCGACGAACTGCTGCGCGCCATCGCCGACTGGGCTCCGCCGCCCAAGCCGTTGCCCGCGCGCAAGGAGGCCCCGCCCGAGACGCGTAACGCCCCCGCCCCCATCGACATCACCGTTCAGCCGGGCGATGCCGAGGTCACCGGCTTCGTCTTCAAGGTCCAGGCGAACATGGATCCCAATCACCGCGACCGCATCGCCATGTTCCGCATGGCCTCCGGCTCGTTCAAGCGCGGCATGAAGCTGAAGGTCCAGAACACCGGCAAACAGCTTTCCGTGAACAGCCCCATCCTGTTCTTCGCCTCTGACCGCGAACTGGCTGAAGAAGCCTACGCCGGCGACGTCATCGGTATCCCCAACCACGGCGTGCTGCGCGTCGGTGACAGCCTGTCGGAAAGCGGGATGGTCCGCTTCCAGGGTCTGCCCAACTTCGCCCCCGAAATCCTCCAGCGCGTCCGCGTCAAAGACCCCCTCAAGGCCAAGCACCTCAAGAAGGCCCTCGAAGGCCTCGCCGAAGAAGGCGTCACCCAGCTCTTCCGCCCCGAACTCGGCGCAGACTTCATCGTCGGCGCCGTCGGCCAGCTTCAGTTCGAGGTCATGGCCGACCGCC
>CAZYFY010000013.1:0-77123 GCA_964647275.1 uncultured Brevundimonas sp. | reverse complement strand
CCGATCAGCGTCTCGTCGATCCGGCGCTGGTCCTCGGCATCCATGCCGCACAGGGTGTCGAAGATCTCGGTATTGACCGCATCGACGGCCTTTTCGACGCCCTTGCCGCCCCAGCGTTTCTTGTCGCCGTCGCGCTTCTCCACCGCCTCGTGGGCACCGGTCGAGGCCCCCGACGGCACCGCCGCGCGGCCGAACGCGCCGTCTTCCAGCACCACATCGACCTCGATGGTCGGGTTGCCACGGCTGTCGAGGATCTGGCGGGCGGTGATGTCGGCGATATCGGTCATGGTCATGCTCGGTTGTTCGGGGTGGCGCGGGTTTATCTGCCAAGGGTCCGCGCGGCAAGGACGCTCGATCCATCCCCGCTCCGGGCGGTGGCCTCAGACTGGAGGCCAAAGGAGTCTTCGCCGTGAACTGGAACGACATCCCCCAGGCCCCCGCGCCGCATCGGGCCCCGCCGCGCTTTCGCCTGTCGCCCGAAATCTGGGAGGCGATCCGGGAACGCTACCTCAACGGCGAGAGCGGCGAATCCCTGGCGGAGCTGTTTGGCATCAGCATCTCAACGCTCAGGACCCGTGCCCGCGAAGAAGGCTGGCGAAAGATCGACGCGCCTGATCCGGTGATTGCGGCTCCTCCTACGTCAGAAGACCTCGCCCGCGATGACCGGCCAAACTTTGGCGTCATGGCCGACACGGCCATGCGCCGCGCGGCCCGCGCCGTCCGCGAAGGTCAGTTGACAGAAGCTCAGGGCTGGACCCGCGTGGGCCGCTCCCTCGCCGCTGCCGCTCGCCGTGAACACCGTGGCCGCGACGATGCAGGATGAATAATTTAGTGCACCTTTTGCACCTTTTGCACCCGATTCACGGTGCACTATCCGTCAGGCACAGCCCTCAACGTACTGGATCGACGGGCCCCCCACCTTGATCAGGGTCACCACGCCGTTCTCGTCCGTCTCATAGGAGATCCCGCGCGCGTTGGGGTCCTGGACATAGGGCTCGCCCGGTCGCCCCCCGTTCCAGACGGTGATGTATTCCGCCGGCGGGCCAACGTAGCGATGCGGCTCAACGGTAGCCAGATTCCCGTAGGCCGCCTTGATCTCCGCCGCCGTCGAGCCGATGCCGAAGCCACGGTCGGTCCGCAAGGTCGACGGCTCGAAGACCGAAATACTGGTCAGCACCCCCTGCTCGATCATCACCAGCAAGCCTTCCGGGGCCTGCTCGGGGCGGAACTGGTCGCAGTATTCGGGTTCCGGCCCGCCGATGGCTTCCGGGTCGGAATCCGGCCCGGCGGCGGCGACCACCTCATCCAGGGTCATACCGATTCGAAGCGGCCCCCAGCCCTCGGCGGTCAGGGTGTCGGCGCTGGGCGGGCTTTCCGCCGGCGGCGTTGCCGCCGCGCCATCGTTGCCTTCGGATCCAGTGGAGGCGGGCTGACAGGCCCCCAGGGCCAGAACAGACGCGGCGAGAACAAGGCTGGCGGTCAGGCGCATGGGTGTCTCCTGCGATGGCACCCTGCCGAAACGCAGAACGCCGTGCGAAGGTTCGCACGGCGTCCAAAGGCTCGCAATCGAGGAAGGGTTTAGTCTTCCTTGGCCTCGATCACCTGACGGCCCCGATAGGTGCCCGACTTCAGGTCGATGTGGTGCGGACGGCGCAGCTCGCCGGTGTCCTTGTCCTCGACATAGGAATTGGCACCCAGGGCGTCGTGGGCGCGGCGCATATTGCGACGCGAGGGCGAGGTTTTTCGCTTCGGAACGGCCATGTCCGTCTCTCGTTGGGTCTGGGCGCCCAACAAAGCAGGGCGCGAAAAATGGAACGGGCGGGCACCAGGCCCGCCTTCGGAGCGCGGGCTTATGCCTCAACCGCCCTCAGAGTTCAAGGGGCGTTGCCGGTCAGATCCTTTTCCAGCACGACGAACCACAGATCATCGCGCAGCGGCAGGCCCATCCTCGGATTGTCCATCGGGAAAGGTCTGGTTTCGCCAGTCCGCCGATAGCCCATCCGCTCATACCAGGCGATCAGACTGTCGCGCTGCCAGAAGACCTGCATTTCGATGCGCCGGGCCCCGAACCGTTCGACGACCCCCACCTCAACCGCCTTGACCAGCGCCTTGCCGATGCCGCCGGCCTGCCGCGCCGGATCGACCGACAGCATCCCCAGATAGCCGGTCCCCTCATCCCGCTCCGCCATCAGCACGCTACCGACCACGGCCCCTTCGACCTCGGCCATCAGGATTGCCTGTTTCGGATCGGCGATAATCTCGGCCAGGGCCGCCGCGTCGGTCCGCTGACCGCCCAGCAGGTCGGCCTCGGTCGTCCAGCCACGCCGCGATCCCTCGCCGCGATAGGCCCCCTCGATCAGGGGCAGCAGGGCCGGAATGTCGGCGTCCTCAGCGGCTCGGATCCTCAACCGTCGCCTCCATGTCTCGCGATCCAGGCTGTAGTAGAGGCTATCGACCCAGGTGTCGCCGATCTGGAACGTCCGCTCCGCCGCACCGGTCTTGCGAAAGCCCGCCCCCTCCAGCACCCGGATCGAGGCCTCATTGCGCGGGTCGACATCCGCAGTCAGCTCGGTCTGCCCGCGCTCGGCAAAGACGTGGTCGATCACCGCCGCCACCGCCTCACGCGCCACGCCCCGCCCCCACACGTCCGGGCTCAGGATGAAGCCGATCTCCGGCAGCCGATAGAACCCGGCCTTGCCCACGACCCGCCCCTCGAACTCGACCACAAAGTCCGCCGCCAGCTCCGGCGGCGACCGCACCATGGCCGTCAGCCACCCTTGCGACTGCTCGCGCGTCTCATGGGGCGGCATCGACCAGTACCGGGTGGCTCGCGGGTCCGACAGAATGGCGTGAAAGGCCTCCAGATCGTCCGCCCGCGCCGGTCGCAGCAGCAACCGGCGGGTCCGCAGCGTCGTCACACCAGTCGGCTCTGCTCGACCGCCGCGCCGATGAAGCTGGCGAACAGCGGGTGCGGCGCGAATGGACGGCTCTTCAGCTCGGGGTGGTACTGGACCGCCACGAACCACGGATGGTCCGGTCGTTCGACCGTCTCGGGCAGCACCCCGTCCGGCGACAGACCGGCGAAGACCATGCCGGTGTCCTCGATCCGCTCGCGGTAGTTGATGTTGACCTCATAACGATGCCGGTGCCGCTCCGAGATCGTGGTCGAGCCATAGATGTCCGCGATCTTCGATCCGGCCTTAAGCGCCGCGTCATAGGCCCCCAGCCGCATGGTCCCGCCCAGGTCGCCCCCAGCCGCCCGCTGGACCCGCTCATTGCCCTGGACCCATTCGGTCATCAGCCCGACGACAGGCTCTTCGGCGGGGCCGAACTCCGTCGAAGTGGCATCGGGCATCCCGCCCAGGCTGCGCGCCGATTCGATCACCGCCATCTGCATGCCGAAACAGATGCCGAAGTAGGGAATGTTCCGCTCCCGCGCGAAGCGGACCGCCGCGATCTTGCCCTCAGCCCCGCGCTCACCGAAGCCGCCCGGCACCAGGATGGCGTGGGCGTTTTCCAGCCGCGCGGCGCATTCCGCCGGGTCCTTCTCGAACGTCTCGGATTCGACCCAGTCGATATTGACCTTGACCTTGTTGGCCACGCCGCCGTGGTTCAGCGCTTCGATCAGGCTCTTGTAGGCGTCTTTCAGGACCGTGTACTTGCCGACCACCGCGACCGTGACCTGCCCGTCCGGGTTCAGGCGGCGCTCGACCACCTCTTCCCAGCGCCCCAGGTTCGGCTCCGGCGCATCCCGGATGCCGAAGACGTCCAGCACCTCGGTGTCCAGCCCCTCGCGGTGATAGTCCATCGGCACCGCATAGATGTCCGCCGAGTCCATCGCCTGAATGACGGCGCTTGGCCGGACATTACAGAACAGGGCGATTTTCTTCTTCTCGCCCTCCGGGATCGGCTCCTCGCACCGGCACAGCAGCACATCCGGCTGGATGCCGATGGACCGCAGCTCCTTGACCGAGTGCTGGGTCGGCTTGGTCTTCATCTCGCCCGCCGTCTTGATGAACGGCAACAGCGTCAGGTGCACGAAACAGGTCTGGCCGCGCGGCAGCTCCTGCCCCAGCTGCCGGATCGCCTCAAAGAAGGGCAGCCCCTCAATGTCGCCGACCGTGCCGCCGATCTCGACCAGCACGAAGTCGGCCTCTTTCCCCGTCTCCGGGTCGATGGCCGGATTGAGGACGAAGTCCTTGATCTCACCGGTGACGTGCGGAATGACCTGAACCGTCGCGCCCAGATAGTCGCCGCGCCGCTCCTTCTCCAGGATGGTCGAATAGATCCGCCCCGTGGTGATGTTGTCGCCGCGCGTCGCCGACACGCCGGTGAACCGCTCATAGTGGCCCAGGTCCAGGTCCGTCTCGGCTCCATCGTCGGTCACGAAGACCTCGCCGTGCTGGTACGGGCTCATCGTGCCCGGATCCATGTTGAGATAGGGGTCCAGCTTCCTGAGGCGAACCGTATAGCCGCGCGCCTGCAACAGCGCGCCCAGCGCCGCCGAGGCGAGGCCCTTGCCCAGCGAGGAAACCACGCCGCCCGTGATGAATACATACCTAGTCACGGGGGACCACCTTACCGATGATTCGGGTCTGGGACTGCGCCTTGCGGTGACGCAGCTGTTGAAAACAGAACGGGCGCCCCATGGGGGCGCCCGGATGCTGGAGGCTCTTCGACTGTGGAGGGGCGGAAATCCGCCCCGCAATCACTGGGCCGGGGCTCCCGAAGAGGTCGCGCCCTCACCCACCGGCAGGCTGTCCAGCGACAGGCTGTCTTGCGCCGGCGTGACCGGAGCGGTCGGTTGTTCGGGCTGGGCGGCCGGGTCAGTCGGCACGCCAACGGCGCTGCCGATCTCGTCGGCGTCGAAGGACGAACCCGTGCGGCCTTCCATATTGCCCACGATGGTCAGCAGGATGGCGCAGATGGCAAACATCGCGCCCAGCCACCAGGTCGCCGTGGTCAGAAGGTTGCCGGCGCCGCGCGCCGTCATCAGGCCCGTCGGACCGCCGCCCATGCCCAGCGCGCCGCCTTCGGAGCGTTGCATAAGGACGACAGCGATCAGGGCGATCGAGATCAGGATCTGGATGACGAGCAGAATGTGAAGCAGCATGGGGTATAACTTGGGGGCCGCTCGGCGGCGTTCAAGCGGGCGCGTCTAGCACCGAAGCCGGACAGGAGCAACGCGGGTCGGCACGAGCCGTGCAGATTGGCTGACCTTACGGACCATATGGGGACAACTATGGCCATCGTGACCTGGATCGCCGCCCTCGCCCTGGCGCAGCCCGCGCCCGAGGCTCCGCAGCCGGCCGCCGTGCCGATGTGGATCGAACCGCCCAGTATCACGGCCCCGGATTATCCGGCCGCCGCGCTCCAGGCCGGGCTGGCGGGTACGGCAGTCCTTCGATGCCAGGCGTCGCTGGAAGGCGTGCCCAGCGACTGCGTCGTGCTCAGCGAAGACCCGGTCGGCTACGACTTTGGCATCGCCGCCATTCCCGTCATTGAGCGCGCACGGATGAACCCCGCCTTCGTCGCCGCCGTCGAACAGCCCGCCACCTTCCGGCTGCGGGTTCCCTTTGCCCTGATCGTCTCCAACCCCACGATTGTCATTTCGGGACACGAAACGGGTGCCGCCACTGTCCAGTGCCGTCTGTCAGAGGTCAGCCTCGCGACAGACTGTGCGACCCTGTCCGAAACCCCTGAGGGCAGCGGCCTGGGGGGCCAGGCGATCAACGTCCTCACCAGCGGAGCCCTGCCGCCGGGCCTGATCCCCAA
This sequence comes from uncultured Brevundimonas sp., assembly GCA_964647275.1. Lineage (GTDB taxonomy): Bacteria > Pseudomonadota > Alphaproteobacteria > Caulobacterales > Caulobacteraceae > Brevundimonas. Next base: position 71,348 of record CAZYFY010000013.1, on the reverse strand, counting down.
CGCAACGCCCGGCCAGCAGATCACCGTCCAGTTCCTGTTCGGCCCGCAGTAGCCGCCTCGCGCCGGTCGGCTTGCCGGGAGATAGGCCGCGCGTCAGCTCATCCGGTCTGTGACGGCAAAGCCAGAGCCTTGCCCAGGCACAAATTGGCTCCTCTGGATCGGACCATCCCAAAAAATCGCACGAACAAATCCCCGCCAGGGTGGCGTCGGCTAGGGTGATGGCCCTAGTCTTTGGCATCGCATTGCATGTGAGAGATGAACAACATGCTCCTTTGGGTTTTCCTGCTCAGCACCGGCCTCCAGCCCACCAACCTCGGAGGGGCACAGTGGACTGTGACACCACAGGCCATGTTTCCATCGCCGGCCATCACGGCCGGGGTAACGGAAGGCTCCGTCAATCTCAGATGCCAACCGACAAGCGATGGGCACCTCGAGGATTGTGTAGTCGTTTCAGAAACACCCGAGGGATTCGGCTTCGGTCAAGCGGCACTGGCATCAACGACAACGGCCAGGTTGAACCCATCCTCCGGCCCAACGCCACGCCCCGTGGTGAACTTCAATATCCGTTTCGTGATCGAGGGCGACTTGGGACCTGTTCGTGAGAGTGACGTCACCCTGGACTGCGAAATTTTGCAGTCGGGGGCGGTCAGAGATTGTCGGATCGTTCGGGCAAACGCGGCGGGGGAGCGTCTAGGGCAGCGTTTGCTGGCGAACCCAGCCGCCCTCGCGACGCGCCCCCCTCCAAACTGGCAGTCCGGGCAAAGAACCAACATCGACTTCTACGAGCAGGATCCCCGCGTCCCAAGTGACTGAGTTGCCTTCCCCAGCGTTCGCCGTCTAAGCGTCTCAAATCGCAACGAAGGGACGCGTCATGGCCATTCCTCATTCCCTCCAACGCGGCCTCAAGCTGCCGGTCATCGCCGCGCCGATGTTTCTCGTCTCGGGGCCGGATCTGGTGGTCGAGACCTGCAATGCCGGGGTCATCGGGACCTTCCCATCCCTGAACCAGCGCACCACCGAGGGCTATCGGGACTGGCTGGTCGACATCAAAAGCCGGCTTACGCCCGACGCGGCGGCCTTCGGCGTCAATCACATCGTCCATCCGACGAACCCGCGCCTGATGGCGGACCTCGAGGTTTCGGTCGCCCACGAGGTGCCTTTGATCATCACCTCGCTCGGGGCCGTCCGTGACGTCGTCGATGCGGTCCACGGCTATGGTGGGGTGGTTTTTCACGACATCGCCAACATCCGCCATGCACGAAAGGCCGCCGAGGCGGGGGTCGATGGTCTGATCCTGGTGGCCAATGGGGCCGGTGGCCACGCCGGGGTCATCAACCCGTTTGCGCTCGTCAATGAGGTGCGCAGCTTCTTTGACGGCACCATCATCCTGTCGGGCTGCCTGTCGACCGGTCGCGACATCGCCGGGGCCATGACGCTAGGCGCCGACTTCGCCTATATGGGCACCCGCTTCATCAACACGACCGAGGCAATGGCCGCCGACGCCTACAAGGCCATGGTCGTCGAGGCCGGGGCCAGCGACATCACCTACACACCGGCCGTCTCGGGCATACCCGCCAATTTCCTGACCCCGTCATTGGTCGAGAACGGCATCGATCCCAAGCATCTGCCCGACCACAAGCTCGACATGGGCGATGAGGCCAAGGCCTGGAAGACCGTCTGGTCCGCCGGCCAGGGCTCTGGCTCGATCCACGATGTGGTGCCTGCCGCGGACCTGGTGGCGCGCCTATCGCGGGAGTTTCACGACGCCGTCACGGACCTGTCACGGCGCTTCGGCTAAAGCGATTCCAGCGGATTTAGCCGCCTGCCAAAGATTGCTGGAGTTGACGTTGAAACACCTCGCCCTGCCCCTGTTCGTAACCGCGCTCGCGCTACCCGCCGCCGCCCAGGCTCAGGACATTCCCGGCGATGTCTCCTTTGATTTTGCCGTCGGCACCGACAACCGCTCCAAGGGGGCTTCCAAGTCTGAAGGCGACCCCTTCGGCCTGGCCGCCATCGAATGGGCCGTCAGCGATTTCTACGTCCAGGCCGAAGGCGAGAGCATCGACCACTCGACCGGCTCGCAGTTCGAGGCTGAGATCAATGCCGGATGGCGTCCCGAAGCCGCCGGGTTTGAGTTCGATTTCAACGCCGCCCACAAATGGTACCTCGACGCCAATCCCGGCACCGACGACGACGCCTGGGAGTTCACCGCCGACGTATCGCGCGACCTGACCGACACGGTCGATGCCCGCCTGCGTTTCCAGTACTCGCCCGACAGTGCCGGTGGCACGCGCAGCTGGACCTGGGTTGAGGCCCGGGGCCGTGTCCGCGTCCACGAGCGCGTGCGCGTGTCGGCTGCCGTCGGCCGTCGTGAACAGGTCAACAGCCGCGACTATACCGCCTGGAATATCGGTGCCGATGTCCGCCTCACCGACTGGGCGTCGCTGGACCTGCGCTACTACGACACCGATGTGTCCAATCCGTCCGCCCAGTACGAAGACGCCCTGGTCGCGGTCCTCAACATCGGCCTGTGATCTTGCAGTCAGGGTCCGCGACCGCCAAGGTCACGGACCCTGACCGGAGGTCCCGATGAACCCCTTTCTCAATCGCCGTCTGTTCCTGTCGCTCTCGGCAGCGGCGGCCCTGCTGCCGGCAACGGCACAGGCCCAGGCCCAGGCCACCAACGCCACGGACGCCGCCTTCGACCAGATCGCTCAGGCCTGGCTGGATGAATCAATCCGCCTGTCGCCGCCGTTTGCGACCTCGCTGGGCGACCATCGCTTCGACGATCAGCTCGGGGATCTTGGGCCCGCCAGCTGGCACGCCCGCTCGGCCCTGGCGCGTCGCGCCCTGGAGGCGCTCGGCGGCATTGACCGTTCCGCCCTGTCCCGCGAGCGTCAGGTCGACGCCGCCCTGCTCGACAACAGCCTGCGCGGCGACATCTGGACCCACGACCAGCTTCAGGCCTGGGCCTGGGACCCGCTGGTCCACAATGAATATGCCGGTTCGGCCCTCTTCAGCCTGATCGCGCGGGAGTTTGCCCCCCTGCCCGAGCGGCTGCGTGCCGCCACGGCGCGTATGATGGGCTTTCCGGCGCTCCTGGCCTCGACCCGCGATTCCCTGAACCCAGAGCGGGTTCCGGCCATCCATGCCCAGACCGTCTCGGGCCAGAACCGCGGCCTCGCCAGCCTGGTCGACATGATCCTGGCCGAGGGCGGAGCCCTCACCGGGGCGGAACGGACAGCCCTGAATGAGGCCGGGCGTATCGCCAAGCTCGGGATCGCCGCCCACCAGCAGTGGATCGACGAGGTGCTCGTACCGGGGGCCCAGGGCGACTATCGCCTCGGAGCCGACCTCTATGACGCCAAACTGGCCTTTGCCCTCAACAGCCCCCTGTCTCGCGAGGAGATCAAGGCCCAGGGCGAACGCGAAATGGCCCGCGTTCGTGACGAGATGTACCAGATCGCCCGCCAGGTGCTCGAGGGCCGCGAGGGAGCGCCCGAGGCCCCGCGTCGGCCCAATGCCGAACAGCGCCAGGCCGTCCTGAACGCCGCCATGGAGCTGGTCTATGCAGATCGCCCCAGCCGCGACGGTCTGGTCGAGGCCGCCGAGGCCATGCTGGCCTCGGCCACCGACTTCGTGCGCGACCGCAATCTGGTGACCGTGCCGGACGAGCCGGTCCGCATCGTTCTGACACCCGAGTTCCAGCGCGGTGTCGCCGTCGCCTATTGCGACAGTCCCGGCCCGCTCGATCGCGAACAGCCGACCTTCTACAAGATCTCGCCGATCCCCGACGGTTGGTCTGATGCCCAGGCCGAGAGTTTCCTTCGCGAATACAATACCCGCGCCCTGGAAGGTGTGACCGTGCATGAAGCCATGCCGGGCCACTATCTCCAGCTGGCCCACGCCAACCGCTATCCGTCGATGGTGCGGGCTGTCCTGGCCTCAGGCCCCTTCATCGAGGGCTGGGCCTGCTATGCCCAGGACGTGATGGTCGAGGCCGGACACCTGGACGGCGATCCCCTCTATCGGCTGGCCAATCTGAAGTTCCTGTTGCGCGTCATCGCCAACGCCCTGCTCGACATCGGCGTCCACGTCGACGAAATGACCCGCGACGAGGCCATGCGGATGATGACCGAGGACGCCTTCCAGCAGGAGAGCGAAGCCGCCGGCAAATGGATCCGGGCCCAGCTCTCCTCAGCCCAGCTCCCCACCTATTTCGTCGGCTGGCGTGAGCACTGGGCGCTGCGCCGCGAGAGGCAGGAACCCGAGGGTGAGAGCTTCGACATGAAGACCTATCACGACACCCTCCTCAGCTTCGGCTCACCGCCGGTGCGCTACGCGCGCGCGCTGATGACGGGCGGGGAGATCGCTTAGGCCAGCGCCTGTTCCAGATCGCCGATCAGGTCGTCCAGGTCCTCAACCCCGACCGACAGCCGGATCAGGTTGTCGGTGACGCCGCCGGCCTCGCGCACCTCTTTGGGCACGCTGGCGTGGGTCATGATGGCCGGGTGGTTGGCCAGGCTCTCGACGCCGCCCAGGCTCTCAGCAACGGTGAAGACCTGGAGCCGCTCCATGATCTGTTTGGTGCGGCTCAGATCGCCGTCGATCAGGATCGAGATCATACCGCCGAAGCCCCGCATCTGGCGCTTGGCCAGCTCATGCTGCGGGTGGCTCTCCAGCCCCGGATAATAGACCTTGGCCACCCCGGCCCGACCGTCCAGCCACAGCGCGATGGCCAGGGCGTTCTCGCAGTGGGCCTTCATCCGCACGCCCAGCGTCTTGAGCCCCCGGTTCACCAGAAAGGCGTCGAACGGCCCCATCACCCCACCCACCGAGTTCTGAAGAAACTTCAGCTGGGTCGCCAGATCGGCGTCCTTCGTCACCAGCACGCCACCGATCACGTCCGAATGGCCGTTCAGGTACTTCGTCGCCGAATGCATGACGATATCAGCGCCCAGGTCCAGCGGCGACTGGCACCAGGGTGTGGCAAAGGTATTGTCCACCACCATCAGCAGGCCCCGCGCTTTGGCCAGCTTCGACAGGGCGGCAATGTCCGCCAGCTTCATCAGCGGATTGGTCGGCGTCTCGACCCACAGCATCTTCGTCTGGGGACCGATGGCCGCTTCGACAGCCGCCAGATCGGTCAGGTCGAGGTAGGAAAAATCCAGCCCCATCGACCGCCGACGCACCCGCTCGAATAGCCGATAGGTGCCCCCGTACAGGTCATCGCCCGTGATGATGTGGCTGCCCGCATCCAGCAGTTCCAGCGCCGTTGACGTCGCCGCCATGCCCGACGCAAAACCGAAGCCGTGGGTGCCGTTCTCCAGATCGGCGATGCACCGCTCGAACGCCTCGCGCGTCGGGTTCTTGCCGCGCGCATATTCATAGCCCTTGTTCACGCCCGGGCTTTCCTGGGCATAGGTCGAGGTGGCGTAGATCGGCGTCATCACCGCGCCGGTCGTCGGGTCCGGGTGCTGGCCCGCGTGAATGGCCCGGGTGGAAAAACCCTGGCGGTTGGTTCCCTTGGCCATGGCCCTACTGATTCAGCTTGAGGTGATTGATCAGGTCGACCCGCGTGATCAGGCCGACGAACTCTGACCCGTCCATGACAATGGCCACATGGTCGCGGTCGAAAATCGGGATCAGGTCGTTGAGCGTCTCGTTCACCTGGACCGTATCCAGCTTGGTCGCCATGGCGGACCTGACCGGCTTGGCAAAGCGTTCGGTGCGCGTGATCTCATCGGTGTCGAGAACATGGACGATGTCGGAATCATCCAGAATCCCGACCAGACGGCCACCGTCCATGACCGGCAGTTGGGACACATCGGCCTGGCGCATCCGGCCATAGGCCACGGCCAGGGTGTCGTCCGGCCCGACCGAGATCACCTCGGCCGCCGGGCGGCTGACCACGTCGCGCAGGTCGCCGTACAGCGTCTTGGGTGTCAGTCCCTGATCGGTCAGCCAGCCGTCATTGTAGACCTTCGACAGATACTTGGCCCCGGTATCACAGACGAAACTGACCACCCGCTTGGGCTCGGTCTGCTCCCGGCAATAGCGCAGGGCCGCCGCCAGCAGGGTGCCCGACGACGATCCCGCCAGCACCCCCTCCTTGGCCAGCAGCTCACGCGCCGCGGCGATGGCTTCGGTGTCGGGGATAGAATAAGCGCGATCAATCACGCCGATGTCGGCGGTGTCTGGGATGAAGTCCTGACCGATGCCCTCGACCGTATAGCTGCCCTTGGCGCTGGGCTTTCCGTCATTGACATAGCCGGCCAGCACCGACCCGACCGGATCGGCCAGGATCGCCTCGGTCTTGGGCGACACCGACTTCAGATAGCGGGCCACACCCGTGATCGTCCCGCCCGAGCCGATGCCGGCGACGAAGGCGTCGACGTCGCCGTCCATCTGGTCCCAGATCTCAGGCCCGGTGGTCAGCTCATGCGCCAGCGGATTGGCGGCATTGGCGAACTGATTGACGTAGAAGGCTCCGGGGATCTTCTGCGCCAGGCTCTCGGCCAGATCCATGTAGTATTCCGGGTGCCCCTTGCCGACGTCCGAGCGGGTCAGGCGGACCTCGGCCCCCATGGCCCGGACGTGCTGGATCTTTTCCTTGGACATCTTGTCGGGGATGACCAGCAGCACCCGATAGCCGCGTTGAACCCCCACCAGCGTCAGGGCCAGCCCCGTATTACCCGCGGTCGCCTCAACAATTGTCCCGCCCGGCTTCAGCCAGCCCTCGGCCTCGGCCTGATCCAGCATGGTCAGCGCAATCCGGTCCTTGATCGAGCCGCCGGGGTTGTTCGATTCCAGCTTCAGGAACAGCCGGCACTTGCCGGTGTCCAGGTTCTTCACCTCGACCATCGGCGTGTGGCCGATCAGGCTGAGCAGTCCGGTGGTCTTCGGCGTGGCGGGGGCCGCATCGGCCATAGGCATCTCCCTGAGCGCCCGCTCGCACAGCGGGTCTGAATCCGTTGTGGCGTGCATAGCGTGCCGCAACGGCGGGGTCACCCCGTGGCCGCGCTGTCCCTAGTCGTCCTTGCCGCCGCCGCGCGTCTCATAGTCGACCCGGCGGACCTCCTCGATCCGATCCCCGCCCTCGCGGCCTTCGACCAGATCGTAGCCCATCAGCGCGAAGACCCGCCCCCTCAGGAAGATCGGTCGCGCGTTGCCGTACCAGTCGACGCAGGACGCCACACAGTGGTCGACGCGTCCCGGAACGGTCGGCGAGGCATGGAGCCGTCCGAAATCCGACAGCGCCCGATCGTCGCGCCGCAGGAACAGCATATCCGCCCCCGCACTCCAGCCCCCGCCTTCGCGCGGCGTCTGGGTCATGATGGGCAGGCCCATCAGGCCGGTCGCGCCATCGCCGGAATCCTGCCGATAGAAGAAGGCGTGACTACGCGACTCGCTCTGGCTGGCTTGGGGCACGGTGAACGACGATCCGACCTGCGGCCGGGCCCCGCCCAGGATCAGGGTGGTGAAATCGACCGAGGTGTTCCCGCCCACGATCAGGGCGTCACGTCCCAGCGGCTCGATGCGCTCAACCCCCTCGTCGAAGTTGAACAGGATCGGCTCGCCGCCGGCGACCGGAACAGCGACCAGCTCGCTGGTGCGGCTTTGATAGTTACCCGGCGAGGCGTATCGCGACATCGCATAGAAGGCCCAGTCCCCCACGAAGCGGTTGGTGTTGATGATGCCGGTGTAGGTCGAACCGGGAAGGTCCTGATAATCCTCCGGCCGGACCGATCCGGACCCATTTCCGAACCGACTCATCGGCAGGCGGAGCATCGCCATGTCGCCCTGCGACACCTCTGAGCGCCACATCTCGTCGCCCCCGGAATCGGCCGACACCAGAATATCCAGACGGCCCGCCGCCGCATTCGGATTGAAGCTGAACTGGTCGATGGGGTTACCCATCACCCGCACCGCCTGGGGCGACGACCCATCAAACGGCAGCCGGTACAGAAAGGCCGGCACGAAATCCTGATCGTTGGTGGCGTCGTTCCAGGGCCGGTCGGTGTCGGTCCAGACATAGACGGCGTTCTGCGACACGAAGAAGGATCGACTGCTCGAACCCAGGATGACCGTGGCGTTACAGTTCAGCTGCGGCGCGGTCAGATCACACATCGACACCGTGTGCATGGTGTTGACCGTGTGCGGTCCCTTCTCGCGCAGCGGCTGGGCCACATAGACCTGACGCCCGGTGGTGATCCTCCGCCAGGTCGGCTCGTCCTCACCGGCGCTCCAGCGTGACAGGGCCGGCAGGAAATCCAGCGGGTCCTCGTCATAGTCGCCAAAGCCCAGCGGGGTGTAGAAAATCAGCTGATCACCGACCAGGCGCGAGGCGTAGTTCTCAGCCGAATAGTAGTCCGCCGATCTCAGATGATGGCTGTCGACGAAGGTGAACTGGCCGTCTGATCCGATGCGGAAGCGATTGACCTCAGTGCCGCCACGCCCATAGCTGTAACCGACTACGACCACCCAGTCGCCCGAGACGAGCATCTCGTCATACCAGTCGCCCGAGGCATCGACACCGGGCGGATAGGCCTGGATCTCGCCGACGGGCTCCAGCCCGCCGTTGGCGGTGGAGACGCTGAAAAGCCGTCCACGGCGCAGAATGACCAGATAGTCGCCGACCACCTTGACGATCCCACCCTCATCCACCCCGGCGATCTGAGTATTGGTGATCGAGGGGTTGCTCGGGCCAGCCATCGCATCGGCCGCCTGGGCGACCGGGGCCGGCGGCGCTGAAACCTGGGGCGCTTGTCCCGGTGCCGGCGGAGGTGGCGGTGGCGGTGGCGGTGGCAGCGGAACCGGATACATCGAATACCCGCCCTGACCGATGGCCAGTTCGCCGTCTTCCATCAGGAACTCCAGCAGGTCCGCGTCCGAGCGGAACGGTTGCATGACCTGCTGAGCGGAGGCCGAAGCCGCGTGCGTAACACCGAGCAGCCCAACAATCAGACCCAGCGAGGCCAGCCAGGCCTTCACGCGAACTCTACCCATCGTCCGTCCTCCCGTGCTCGGGGGACACTGAACGCTGTTTTGGCATGGATGCCAAGCTGACGGAGGCTGACGCGCCTATTCGGCCCAGGACGGCTTGCGCTTGTCGAGGAAGGCGCGCACGCCCTCCTGCCCTTCTTGCGAGACACGGGCGCGCGCAATCCGTTTGGCGGTTTCGACCATCAGGCCATGGTCGATCTCTTCGCCGGCCACATCGTGGACCAGACGCTTGGCGTCGCCGACTGCGCCGGGAGCCGTCGCCTTCATGGTCGTGGCCAGGCGTTCGACATAGGCGTCAATGTCGTCGGACGAGGCCAGTACCTCTGACACCAGGCCGAACTGAAGCGCCTGCTCCGCCGTGAACAGCTCGCCCGTCGCAAACAGGGCGCGCGCCGTGCGCGGTCCCACCGCCTCGACAACATAGGGGGCGATGGTCGCCGGGATCAGGCCCAGCTTGACCTCCGAAAAGGCAAACCTGGCGCTCGCCACGGCCACGGCCCGATCACAGGCGGCGACCAGACCGGCCCCGCCGCCCATGGCCGCACCCTCAACCAGCGCCACCGTCAGGGCCGGAATTTCGCGCAAGGCCTTCAGCATCTCGGCCAGGTTCATGGCGTCGTCGCGGTTGTCGCTCTCGGACCAGTCTGCCGCCGAGCGCATCCAGCCCAGGTCGGCCCCGGCGCAAAAGGTGCCCCCCGCCCCGCGCACAAAGACGGCCCGCACATGATCCGCGCCGTGCAGGGATTCAAACGCCTCACGCAGGGCCGCAATGGTCGCGGCGTCAAAGGCGTTCTTCTTGTCCGGGCGATTGATGGTGATGAACACCATGCCGTCCGACGTCGCATCGATCCGCGCCAGCCGATCATCGGCATCCGGGGCCGGATTGGCCAGCATCGGATGGGCGATGGCGTTCATCTCGACGGCCTCGGCATCGGTAATGTCGGGCGCGTTCAGATCGGCTTCGGTCGGGGTCTTGGCCATGGCGTTCTCCTGTCGTCACGACCTATAACGCGCGAAGAGCCGAACCGAAACGAAAGCCGCGCGATGCAGACCACCGCCAGCGACCGCATCCGCCGCATGACCGTGGCCAGTGTCTATCCGCTGTACGTCGCCAAGGCCGAAAAGAAGGGTCGAACCCAGGCCGAGGTCGATGAAATCATCCGCTGGCTGACCGGCTATTCCGATGACCAGATCAAGCGCCACCTCGACGCCAGGACCACCTTCGAAGCCTTTTTCGACCAGGCCCCGGCCATGAACCCGAACCGCTATCTGATCACCGGCATAATCTGCGGCTATCGCGTCGAACAGATTGAAGACCCGCTGATGCGCGAGATCCGCCACCTCGACAAGCTGGTGGACGAGCTGGCCAAGGGGAAGGCGATGGAGAAGATATTGCGGGCGGGTTGAGGAAGCCAAGCTCGGCGAATTCAGCTTTCGGTATAGCAACAGCGGCGCCGTCGACGTATTTCTGATGTCAGCGCGGACGCAGGCTGCAGCTCACAAGTTTGGACGATTAGCTACTTGGCGAGGCCGCCAACTGGCGACCAAGTTCCGAAGAACGGGCTCTGACTGGCAAAACTGGGCCTCATCGCATACTCGACCACTTCCCCAATGCGTGCGAAAGGGACGACGATTGCGATACCTGCATTCACTGACGAACTGATCGTGTCCTCGTTGACGCCATCGACTAGCAGCGCATCTTCGCTATCAGCTTCATAATGGCCATGGATCAACCCGAGTAGAAGGACTTTTGGCCCACCTGATACCCGCTTGAAGTCGCCACCTATCACCCTGGTTGTACCCAAGTTGAGGAACACAGGAGAGCCGCTCAATCCGCCGATGGAGCGCGCTTCGATGAGGTACGCTTGTATCAGGCCCCTCTTGGTTAACACAGGCTCCTCATCCAGAGCAGCTAAGTTGCCAGTGCGAACGATAGGAATATTTCTACGTGCACCGTAGTGGTGAATAAAGAGGCCGCTTATAAATACCTCATCGCCCAGATCGACTTCGTTATCCGCCAACTCTTCCGGCGTAGCCCCTATACTCAGAGGGAGGACTAATTGATCCACATCAGAAGGGATGTCGTGTTCATACACCGCGACGTCTAGAGAGGCGTCATTGGGATGAAACTTCCAGCTATCGAGAGGGACGTTGATCGAAATCACGTCTTGGTTTGTATCCACAGGATTGAGCCGGAGGATACACTCGCGACACCCTTTTCGCTTCAATCCCTCGATGACATGGCGTGCTGTTACAGCGAATGAGCGTGCAGCAGAGTAGGTGCCCGGTGCGGGATCGGGGCCTACAAAGAAGACCGACCCGACTGGTCTGACGGATTGGTCGCGCTGATCTACGTAGGCAATGAACGCGACCGTTTTCCTGACTTGGTCGGGGATCTTCACAGTGGCTTGAAACCTCTCATGGTAGATCTGTGAGGAAGCGCTGGTGTCTCGCCGAACATTTTAGCTTTTCGCGGGCTGGCCTAACGCCCTCTTCCCGTCTCTCACCGACACTCAATCCATCACATCCTGAACACGCCAAATTGCGTCGCCGGGATCGGTGCATTCAGGCTCGCTGAAATCGCCAGGCCCAGCACGTCTCGCGTCTGCACCGGATCGATCACCCCGTCGTCCCACAGGCGGGCGGTGGCGAAGTACGGATTGCCTTCATCCTCGTATCGCTGGCGGATCGGGGCCTTGAAGTCGGCTTCGGCCTCGGCAGCCCAGCTCTCGCCCTTGGCCTCCATGGCGTCGCGTTTGACGGTGGCCAGCACGCTGGCGGCCTGTTCGCCGCCCATGACCGAAATCCGGCTGTTGGGCCAGGTGAACAGGAAGCGCGGCGAATAGGCCCGGCCGCACATGCCGTAGTTGCCGGCCCCGAAACTGCCGCCGATCAGGACGGTGAACTTGGGCACCTCTGCAGATGCCACCGCCGTCACCATCTTGGCCCCGTGCTTGGCGATGCCCTCGGCCTCATATTTGCCGCCGACCATGAAGCCCGAGATGTTCTGCAGGAACACCAGCGGGATCTTGCGCTTGCAGGCCAGCTCGATGAAGTGCGCGCCCTTCTGGGCGCTCTCGGAGAACAGCACGCCGTTGTTGGCCAGGATTGCCACCGGCATCCCCCAGATGCGCGCAAAGCCGCACACCAGCGTCGAGCCATAGTCGCGCTTGAATTCCTGGAACTCAGACCCGTCGACGATGCGGGCGATGACTTCCTTCACATCATAGGGGGCGCGCACATCGTCCGGGATGATGCCGTAGAGGTCATGCGGGTCGAACGCCGGCGGCTCCGGCTCGATGACATCCAGCTCATTGGGTTTGACTGAGTTCAGGCCCGCCACGATCTCGCGCACGATCTGCAGCGCGTGTTCGTCGTTCTCGGCCACATGATCGACGACACCGGACTTGCGGCTGTGAGTCTCGGCCCCGCCCAGCTCCTCCGCCGAAATCACTTCGCCGGTCGCTGCCTTCACCAGCGGCGGTCCGGCCAGGAAGATGGTGCCCTGATTGCGCACGATCACTGTCTCATCCGACATGGCCGGCACATAGGCCCCGCCCGCCGTGCACGACCCCATCACACAGGCGATCTGGGGGATTTCCTTGGCGCTCATCCGCGCCTGATTGAAGAAAATCCGCCCGAAATGCTCGCGGTCCGGGAAGACCTCGGCCTGGTGCGGCAGGTTGGCCCCGCCCGAATCGACCAGATAGACGCACGGCAGCCGGTTCTGTTCGGCGATCTCCTGCGCCCGAAGGTGCTTTTTGACCGTCATCGGGAAATAGGCCCCGCCCTTCACGGTCGGGTCGTTGCAGACGATCATCACCTCGCGGCCTGAGACCCGCCCGACGCCACAGATCATGCCTGCGCCCGGTGCCTCATCGCCGTACATGCCGTTGGCGGCCAGCTGGCCGACCTCCAGGAACGGCGCACCGGGATCCAGCAGGCGTTCGACGCGATCCCGCGGCAGCAGCTTGCCACGACCGACGTGGCGCTCGCGGCTGGCCTCCGGGCCGCCGCGCCCGGCCTGAGCGACCTTGTCGCGCAGTTCGTGGGCCAGCGCCTCATTGTGAGTCTTCAGAGCCTGAAAGGCCGGAGCGGAACGATCGACGGAGGAGTTGAGCCTGGGCATGGATTTCCCTTTAGCGGCCAGATCGCATTCGCCAAAGCCCCCGCTTGCACACCGGCGATGCGCGACTAGGCTCACGGCATGAAACGACGGCGCAGCGACTCGAAACTTGAAGCCGATCTCTATCGGCTGTTCGAGGCTCCCGGCTCAGGGGCGAGCTGGTTCACCCTGACCGGGGGCGAGGTCCTGTTCCAGGCCGGTGATCCCGCCGATACCCTGTATCTCGTTCGCTCGGGTCGCCTCGGCGTCTTCCGGCACGAGGACGGCAAGGACACAGACTTCGTCGGGGTGGTCACCTCTGGCCAGCCGGTCGGCGAAATGTCTCTGGTGGCCGGCACGGCCCACACCTCGACAGTGGTGGCCCTGCGCGACACCGAGATTCTGGCCCTGCCACGCGACGCCTTCTTTGCAGCGGCCCGCAAGGCTCCCGACATTCTGGCCGAGCTGGCGCGGCTGATGATCCTCCGATCCCGTGACAAGGGGACCGGTGCCAATGAGCCCAGCGTTTTCGGCTTTGTCGCCGTTCGCGACGCGCCGATCCGGGACATCATCGAGCGCGTGGCCGAGGCGATCCTGGGCCTGGGCTTCACCGTCCAGATTATCGACCAGACAGCCCTGCGGTCAGCCGCTGACTGGTTCGGACGGGTCGAAGATGCCCACGACTTCGTCCTCTATGTCGCCGAACGTCAGGAAACCGCCTGGGCCACCTTGTGCGCCCGTCAGGTCGACCGACTGTTTCTGGTCGGCGACAGCTCAGCCAGCCCCGCCGAAGCGGCTCAGCCCCGTCTCGATATCGACGAAGCTCACAAGACCCGCGACCTCATTCTCCTGCGTAAGGCGGGGGACAGAATTCAGGGGACGCCGAGCTGGATCGCAACCGTCGCCCCGCACCGCTGGTTCCATGTCATCGAAGGCGACGGTGCCGATGAAAGCCGTATCGCCCGACTGATCACCGGCACATCGGTCGGTCTGGTCCTGTCCGGTGGCGGCGCGCGGGCCTATGCCCATCTCGGAGCCATCCGCGCCCTTCGCCAGGTGGGCACGCCGTTCGACTTTGTCGGCGGATCGTCCATGGGGGCCGTTATGGCGGCAGGTCTGGCCCTGGAATGGCCCCAGGCCGAACTGGAAGCCCGGATCCGCGCCGCCTTCGTCGAGGCCAGCCCGCTCAGCGACATCGCCATGCCGATCATTGCCATGACGCGCGGTCGCAAGGTCGAAGCCCTGCTCGCGGAGAACTTCGGCGAGACAATGATCTCGGATCTGCCGCTTCCGTATTTCTGCGTCTCGGCCAACATCACGTCCAATGCCTACAAGGTCCACGAGATCGGCCTGCTGCGAGAGGCGCTGCGGGCCTCGATCTCCCTGCCGGGGGTCTTGCCGCCGGTGGTCAAGGATGGGGCCGTCCTGGTCGACGGGGCCGTCATGAAGAGCTTCCCTGCCGACGTCATGCGCGATCAGCACCGCGGCCCGATTGTGGGCGTCGATGTCTCGCGGGCCCGCGGCATTGACCCCAAGTCCCTTGATATCCCCCGCCCCTGGTGGCGATGGGTGCTGTCAGGCGCGTGGCGCCAGGGACCGCCGATCGTGTCGATCCTGATGCGGTCAGCCACCATCGCCACGGGCGCTGAACTGGCGGCAACCCGCGCCGCCACCGATGTTCTGATCCTGCCCAAGCTCGACGGCGTCGAAATCCGCGACTGGAAGGCGTTCGATCCTGCAGTCGCCGCCGGCGAAGCCGCGGCCTATGAGATCCTCGCCGGGCTGGACGGCTCCATCACCCACCTACGATCCCGCAAGCTGGACTTTCAAGCTGCGCCCGACGAGCCGGTGCCTATGTCGTCCGCGCCAGAACCCAGGCGACGGCGACAGCGAAAAGGTGCATGACCGCCTCCCAGACAAAGACCAGATAGGCGAAACAGATCGCGGTACCGGCCAGGCCGACCAGCGCCGCCAGGCCGTCACGCTGCATCAGCGCAAAGCCCAGGACGATAATCGTCAGCGCCGGCATGACGTCACCGAACGGGATCGGTAGCGCCAGCATCACAGTCAGAAACACACAAGCCAGCCCTATCACCGACCGCATCCAGCCCGCCGTCAGCCCCGTCATGCGCGGGCGCGACAACGCCTCGGCCCTTCGGATTGGACCGATCAACCGCTTCAGGCCGGCTGCATAGCGCACCCGGGACAGGGACAGATTCAACAGCCATCGCGGCAGCCACAGCTTGCGGCGCTGCAAGACGACCTCCGCCGCGATCAGGGCCAGCGGCAGGCTGAACACCACCTTGGAGCCGGGCGGCCAGGGCAAGAGGCTGATCACGCCGATGATCGCCAATCCCGCCCCGAAGGCGCGATCACCGAAGGCATCGATCAATTTTGCCAACGTCAGGCGCGCCTCCGCTCCCTCGCCGAGATCCGTCAGGATTTCGGAGAAAAGACCCGGCGGCGGGCTATTCGGTGGCTCCTGGTGCATTGATCTCCGATCATGGGGGCGTCGAGGCTGTTGAGTTCAGACCTGGAATCTGAGCGCCGAAGGTGCATCAACCCTCCAGCCGATCAGGTGTTCCCGATCAGGCGAGAAGGGCTCTGGCGGCCGCCCGCGCCGCTTCGGTCACCTCGCGTCCAGCCAGCATTCGGGCCAGTTCTTCTTCGCGCCGATCGGCATCGAGCGTGTCGATACGAGTTCGCACGCCGGCATCCGTTTCGGATTTTGCCACCTTCAGATGCGCACCCGCCCGCGCGGCGACCTGCGGGCTGTGGGTAACAATCAGGACCTGCCCCTGCTCGGCCAGCCTGGCCAGGCGCGACCCTACGGCATCCGCGACCGCTCCACCGACACCCTGATCGACCTCATCGAAGATCATCACAGGCTGATCGGCGTGGCCTCGGCTCGCCAGCGATGCCTTCAGGGCCAAGGCAAAGCGCGCCAGTTCGCCGCCAGACGCGATCGCCGCCAGCCCGCCCCAGGGCGCACCCGGGTTGGTCTGGACTTCGAAGGTCACGCGATCCCGCCCGTCCGGCCCGGCCCGCTCCCAATCCAGCGCCTCCAGCCCGACGCGGAACCGCGCCTTGTCCAGCTTGAGCGGACCCAGTTCGGCCATCACCGCATCGGCCAGCCGGTCACCGACGGACCGTCGCGCCTGGCTGAGCGAATCGGCAACCTGGCGGTAGGCCACATCGGTTTCTGTGGCGCGCACCTCGGCCTGTTTCAGAGCCTCGGCTCCATCCTCAATCAGATCCAGCGAGCGCTTGATCCGGGCCCGCTCGTCCGGCAGAAGCTCAACCGCCACATTCAATCGTCGCGCCACGGCGCGCAGGGCAAAAAGCCGTTCCTCGGCCCGATCCAGACGTCCCGGCTCAAATTCAAAGGCCGTCGCGGCCTCATCCAGGGCATCCAGGGCCTCCTGGGCTTCGGTCAGGGTGCGGTCGATCCCCTCCGCCGCGCGCGCCAGCCGCTGAACGACGGCATTGTCGTCTTCGGCCCCTGCCTGCAAGGCGCGCTGTCGCGCCCGCTCCACGGCCCGAAAGGCTGAGGCCAGTCGGTTCGACAGGGTATCGGCCCCGATGGCTTGGCGGGCATCGTCCAGATCGGCCAGGGCCTTCTCGGCGGCCCCAAGGATCGCCCGTTCACCGGCCAGTTCAGCTTCTTCGCCCGTCCGCGGGTCAAGCCGGTCCAGTTCGGCCAGATCGGCGGCAAGGCCCTCGGCCTGATCGGCTGCCGTAGCTGCGGCTGCCTGCATGGCCGCGAGTTCGGACGCCGCCTCGGCCCGAGCCTTCCAGGCGGCCTGGACCTGGCCCAGCAAGGCCGACAGATCGCCCCAATCATCCAGAAGGCCACGATGGGTCTTGGGGTCCAGCAGACCAACCGTCTCGTGCTGGCCATGGACCTCGATCAGTTGCTCACCCACCCCTCTCAGGGCGGCAATCGACACCGGCTGGTCATTGATGAAAGCGCGGCTTCGCCCGTCGGCACCCTGCTGGCGG
This sequence comes from uncultured Brevundimonas sp., assembly GCA_964647275.1. Lineage (GTDB taxonomy): Bacteria > Pseudomonadota > Alphaproteobacteria > Caulobacterales > Caulobacteraceae > Brevundimonas. Next base: position 54,235 of record CAZYFY010000013.1, on the reverse strand, counting down.
CGCAGAATCAGGTCCTCGCCAGGTTCGGCATTGATCCCGGCCTCCGCCAGGTCACGCCAGAGCGGATGGTCTATCGACGGCGCGAAAACGGCAGTGGCGGTTCCCTGACTGGCTCCGCCGCGCACAAGTCCGGCATCAGCGCGCGCGCCGGTCGCCAGGCCCAGGGCGTCCAGAATGATGGACTTCCCGGCCCCGGTTTCGCCCGTCAGAACCGTCAGACCCGGCCCAAAGGCCAGGTCCAGCGCCTCGACGAGGACGATGTCACGGATGGACAGGCCGGTCAGCATGACCTGCTTGTAGAGGATTCGAGGCCGGTTCGTCTCAGCCCGGAATCAGACGCTGCAGCCAGCCTTCTTCCTGCGGCTCCTGATCCAGCTGGCCACCCTGGTTGCGGACCAGCACATAGGCGTCGGAATACCAGCGGCTGCCCGGGAAATTGTGCCCCAGAACAGCGGCGTTGCGTTCAGCTTCCTCGGTCAGGCCCAACGACACATAGGCCTCAACCAGGCGATAGAGCGCCTCGGGCGTGTGCGAGGTGGTCTGATACATGTCGACCACGCGGCGGAAACGGCCGACCGCCGCCAGCGGCTGGTCGCGGCGCAGATACCAACGCCCGATCTCCATCTCCTTGCCCGCAAGCTGGTCGTTGACCATGTCGATCTTGACCCGGGCATCCGTCGCATACTGGGTGCCGGGGAAACGCCGCATTACATCCGTCAGGGCATTGAGCGCCTGACCGGCCGCAGCCTGATCGCGGCCCACATCAACAATCTGCTCGAAGTAGCAGATCCCCTTCATGTAATAGGCATAGGAAACCTGCGGGCTGCCCGGATAGAGCTGGATGTAGCGATCCGCCGCCGCAATGGCGTCCTCATAGTTCTGACGCTGATACTGGGCATAGACCTGCATCAGGATCGCGCGACGCGACCACGGCGAATACGGGTGCTGGCGCTCCACTTCCTGGAAGAACTGGACCGCCTCCTGGAAGCGACGCTGATCCAGCCGTTGCAGGCCAACGGAATACAGCACCTCAACCGGACGTTCTTCATACTGCAGCCGCGGTTGGCGACCCTGCGGTCCGAGGCATCCCGAAAGGACGATAGACGCAACACCAACCGCAACGACGGCGGCGACCTGGCGACGAATGGAAGCTGACTGCACCGATTGACCTTTCGAACGCCCCGACGGGTTCGGACTCTGTGACCGGGCTTCTACACGAGGCAGATAGTTGCGCCAAGAACGCCCGTTCGGGGTGGAACCCAACGCCTACCGCATATAGAAGCCGCGCCACAAGGCGGGCCCTATGGGGCGAAAGGATGACGCGATGAAACTGCTGGCCGGCAACTCGAACCCTCCCCTGGCCAGGGCCATCGCCGAAGAGTTGGCGGCCCCCCTGACCAAAACCCAGGTCAAGCGGTTTGCGGACAACGAGGTCTTCGCCGTCATCGAGGAAAACGTCCGCGGGGAAGACGTCTTCATCATTCAGTCGACCAGCTATCCGGCCAACGACAACCTGATGGAGCTGCTGATCATGACGGACGCCCTGGTCCGGGCGTCGGCCAGACGGATCACGGCTGTCGTCCCCTATTTCGGCTATGCCCGTCAGGATCGGAAGACCGGAGGCCGCACCCCTATTTCCGCCAAGCTGGTCGCCAACCTGATCACCCGTGCCGGCGCGGACCGCGTTTTGACCATGGACCTGCATGCCGGACAGATTCAGGGCTTCTTCGACATCCCCACCGACAACCTGCTTCCAGCCCCCTTGCTGGCCCAGGACATCAAGGAACAGCGCGGCGGCAAGGCCGCTTCCGATCTGGTCATCGTCTCGCCTGACGTTGGCGGCGTCGTCCGGGCCCGGGCTCTGGCCAGCCGCCTGAATGCCGATCTGGCCATCGTGGACAAGCGCCGCTCGGCTCCGGGCAAGAGCGAAGTGATGAACATCATCGGTGATGTCAGCGGGCGCCGCTGCATCCTGTTCGACGACATAGTCGATTCCGCCGGCACGCTGTGCAACGCCGCCCAGGCCCTGTCAGAGCAAGGGGCCGTCGAGGTCGCTGCCTATGTCAGCCATGGCGTGCTGTCCGGCCCGGCCGTCAATCGCGTGGCGGATTCGGTCCTCAGCGAGATGGTCGTCACCGATTCCATCGCCCTGTCGGACGAGGCCCTGGCCTGCAAGAAGATCCGCACGGTTTCGATTGCGCCGCTCATCGGCGAGGCAATCCGCCGCATCGCCAATGAGGAATCCGTGTCGAAACTGTTCGACTAGTCGGATTAACCATCGAACAAGGCTTTGCATCGCGTTATGATCTGAGGCGGCATCCGACTTGCAGACTGTCGCCAGTCAGTTCGATCCGAGGATACAGCCCATGAGCGCCTTCATTCGCCGTACCGGCCTTATCGGAGCCTTGAGCCTCAGCCTTGGCGTCGCTGCCTGTCAAACGCCCGAGGCACCTCCTCCGCCGCCGCCGCCGCCCATGCCGGACCTGGCTTTGAACTCGAGCGTCGCTGAGGCCGCCGCTGTCTATCTGTCCTATGTTGGGACGGCCTCCAGCCTGTCATCCAGCTTTTCGGACGGTGGCCAGGTCCGCCAGTCGATGTTGAGCGCCGCCGCCTATGAGCCGGTCCAGCTGTCGCGCGGGATGGTCGCTTACGCCGCGATCGTCGCCCTGCAATCCCCGGAATTCGTCAATGGCGTCCGCAGCCTGGCGGCTGATCCGGCCAATCGTGACACCCTGTTCCGCCAGATTGTGGCTGATCCGGCCTATGCCGCCCAGCTTCCCGGCGCGCGTCACGCCGCCGGCCTGATCGCATCGCAGATTCAGGGGAACGGAAACTCGATGTACGCGGCCGGTGCCGCCATCAAACAGACCGCCTACGATATTCAGCGCCAACGCTGGTCGGCCCAGCACGTCACCGATCGTGAGAGCCGCCTCGAACAGATTCGGGTCCTGGGCACCATCCCGCTCAACGTGGACTACACCTCGTCGGCAACGCTCCAACAGGCGGGCCTCAGCGGTCATGGATTGTCGCTGGCACCGGCGGAGGCGTCGCCGCCTTACACCCAGGCCGTGGTGCGTGGTCTGGCCCTGGCGGCCCTGGCGGCCCTCGGCCAGGCCGGAGAGAACAACCGCCCCCTGACCGACAGTCTGCTGAATGAGCCGGTCAGCGCCGACTGCATGAACTTCACCCGCCTGATGATCCTTCAATGTCTGGCCGCGTCGCGGCCCCACTACGAGGAGATCTTCTGTCTGGGCCAGCACCTGATGATGGACACCGCCCAGTGCATCATCGATTCGGGTGGCTCCTACACGCTGAGCCCTGTCGCCGCGCCGGCCCTGATGGCGTCGGGCCAGCCCACGCTGGAGCCCGCCGGCCCCGCCACCGAAGGGGTTTCGAGCGAGGCTCAGTCTCCCAACTGAACAAGACTACAGGGCCGCGGTGATTCCACCGCCAGCCCTGTTGCGCCTGTTGAACGAAGCGTGTAATGACGCCCGCTCTTGAATTCACGGGTCGAAGACCCCCGCCGCGCACGTCCCGCGCGGCGGTTTCGTTTTGAAGGCAGCCTCATGGCCGAGATTATTCTGAACGTTGAAGTCCGCGACGGCGTGGGCACCGGTGGCGCCCGTCAGGCCCGCCGCGAAGGCAAGGTGCCCGGCATCCTGTATGGCGGCGACAAGGGCCCGGTGGCGATCTCCGTCGAGGAGCGTCCGTTCCGCAAGTCGCTGTACACCGGCAAGCTGCTCGGTCACCTGGTGACCCTGAAGTACGGCAAGGAAACCCAGCCGGTCATCGCCAAGGACATTCAGTTCGACCCGGTCACCGACCGTCCGCTGCACTTCGACCTGATGCGCGTCGACGAGCATGCCCCGGTCAAGATCTCGATCCCGGTCCACTTCAAGAACCAGGACGAGTGCGAAGCCTTCCGTCAGGGTGGTTCGCTGGAAATCGTGCGTCACGACGTCGAGATCATGGTCCGCGCCGACCAGATCCCCGAAGAGCTGGTCATCGACCTGACCAACCACAAGCTGGGCGACACCATCCGCGTCTCGGAAATCAAGCTGCCTGAGGGCGCTCACCCCACCATCACCGACCGCGACTTCGTGATCGCCTCGATCAAGGTGTCGTCGGCCGCCATGTCTGAAGCCGCTGACGAAGCCGCCGATGCTGCGGCCGAAGAAGCCGCCACCGAAGCCCACGCCGAGGAAGTGGCCGAAGAAGCGACCGAAGAGTCTTCGGAAGGCTGATCCCCTCAAGGGTCTGGATTTTTGCGGCCTCGCCCGGCACACGGGCGGGGCCGTTTCCTTTTGTGGCCCCAGATTCGAGAACAGCCATGCTGATCATCGCCGGCCTGGGCAATCCGGGTCCAAAATACCAGAACAACCGCCACAACATCGGGTTCATGGCTGTGGACGCCATCGCCGATGAATGGAACTTCGGTCCCGAAAAGGCGATCTTTCAGGCCAAGGTGCGGGCGGGCGACATCCCGACGCCAAATGGTCCGGTCAAGGCCCTGGCGATCAAACCCCAGACCTACATGAATGAAAGCGGTCGCGCCGTCGGTGAGGCCATGCGCTTCTACAAGACGACGCCCGCCGACGTCATCGCCTTCTATGACGAACTGGACCTGGCGGAAGGCCGCTTTCGCATGAAGACCGGCGGTGGAGCGGCGGGCCACAACGGCGTGCGCTCACTGATGGCTCACGTCGGCCCCGATTTTCGGCGGGCCCGCATGGGTATCGGCCATCCCGGTCAGCGCGAACTGGTCATGCCCTATGTGCTGGGCGACTTCTACAAGGTCGAACTGGCCTGGCGCGATCCGTTGCTGCGCGCCTGTGCCGAGGCCCTACCCTTTGCCGCTGCCGGTGACGACGACCGTTATCAGGCCGAGGTCATGCGCCTGGCCCCCTCCCCCAAGGCCGATCCCCGCAAGGCCAGCCGCGAGGGCTGAAGCAACTCCCCAGCGGCTCACTGAGGCAATCCTCAACTTGAAGGTTGTTGGCCCCGGTTATGCAATGCGCTCCGCATACGTTGTCGGAGTTAACCTTCGTGTCCCAGAACCGCACCGATCTCGAGGCTACGGTCATTCCCGTCGCCGAGCTCTCGCCGGAGGATGTTTCAAACTGGAACGCCATCCGCGCCGATGAGCCGGGTCTGCTCAGCCCGCTTTTCGGACCGGGCTTTGCCCAGGCCGTCGCGCGTTTCCGCAGCGATGCGCATGTGGCGATCTATCGCCGCGACGGTCGTGCGATCGGCTATCTGGCGCACCACAGGCGCCCGGGTGGCCTGGGCCGGCCCATCGGGGCACCGTTCGCCGACTATCATGCCATGGTCACCCGCAAGGATGAGGGCCTGGATGCTCGCACCGCCCTCGCCGGAGCCCGTCTGAAGGCCTTTCGCCACAACGGCCTGATCGACCCGGGGGGCGTCTTCGCGGCATTGCCGACCGGCGATGCCGGCTATGTCATCGACCTGCAGGGTTCACCGGAGGCCTATGTCGAGGCGCTGCGCGTCCTGAGCCCCAAACGCTTCAAGAACTGGCGGCGCCTGCGTCACCGGCTCGAAGAGATCGGACCGCTGGAGGTTCGCGCCTCCACCGTCCAGGCCGACTATGACCAGCTGATGCAGTGGAAACGCGCCCAGTTTGCCCGCACGGGCGTGCTGGACGTCCTGCGCCCCGCCTGGTCGCAGGACATGATGCAGTGGCTGTTTGGGCTGCGCCCCGCGGCCTCGGTTACAGATTTCTCGGGCCTGATGCTGACCTTCCATGCCGGCGATACCCTGATCGGTGGCCATTTCGGCGTGGCCGAGAATGGCATCTACCATCCGTGGATTGCCTCCACGAACCCGGAACTGGCCCATGCGTCGCCCGGCCAGGCCTTCCTGCACCACGCCATCCTGGCCATGCCGCAGCTGGGTCTGCAGGTCTATGACCTCGGCACCGGGACCGATCATTACAAGAAGCCCTTCTGTAATGTGCAACGCCCTCTGGGCGTGGGGCTCAGCCGGGCGGACGGCCTGGCGCTCAGCGACGAGCTCCGCACGCCGATCACCAAGATTCGCCGGCGGCTTGACCATATCGCCGCCACCGACCCCTCACTCGGGGGCCGGGTCCATGGCGTGATCGAGGCGGCCCTGGCGCTACGCAAACGCTCGCTCACGTCTGAATCTCCCTCTGCCGAGTGATCCCATGACCATCATCACCGACTGGACTGACGCCAAGGCCAAAGCCTTCACCAAAGAAACCCTCGGCTTCGAGCACAGCCTGCACGAACGTCCGATGTTCGACGACGAGGGCCTGATCTCGCTGCTGGACCGCTATCCGCGCGAGCACCTGGGCGTTTTCACCATGGGCCACGACCCTGAGGACTGGAAAAGCTGGCGCAACGGCTCTGCGGGCGATCTGTCTGCCGAACAGCTCCTGCGGGCGGTCATGGACGGCCGCATCTGGCTCAACCTGCGTCACACCAACGACTTCCTGCCGGACTATGCCGAGCTGGAGCGTGAGATCTTCGCCGAGAAGGAGGCCCGCTCGGGCCTCAAGACCTTCAAGCGGGATCTGGGCATCCTGATTTCCTCAGCCAACGCCCAGGTCTTCTACCATCTCGACACTCCGCTGGTGTCGCTGTGGCAGCTGCGCGGCCAGAAGAAGGCCTGGGTCTATCCCGTCGAGAACACCCACGTTACCCCCGAACAGATCGAGCGCGTCATCCTGCGTGAATCCGCCGAACAGATCGCCTTCCGCCGCGACATGGACGACGGAGCCCAGGTGTTCGACCTGACGCCGGGCAAGATGGTCACCTGGCGCCAGAACGCCCCGCACCGGATCGAGAACGGCCCGATGCTGAATGTCTCGCTCAGTGTCGAGTTCATGACCATGGCCGCCGCCATGCGCGCCAATGTCATCTACGCCAACGGCGTGCTCAGGAAGGCCGGTATCCGGCCCCAGTTGCAGACCGTGCCCCACCCGGCGGCCCTGGCCAAGGTCGGATTCGCCCGCGTCGCCAAGGCGGCGGGCCTGGTCAAACAGTTCGAGAAGTCGCTCGTCCCGACCTTCGACCTGCGGGACGGCGTGCCGAGCTGATCCTCAAAGGGCGCTCTCCCAATGGGAGAAGGAGGGGCCTGCCCGCCTGCAAGCGGTAGGGCGAGGGGTTACGGTCCCTCGGTGAGTGCACTGCGCCACAACGCGACGTCTCGGGCTCTACTTGGTCGAGATCACCCGCCGTTCGGCATGAGCATTGGCGGGGGCCGGTCAACGGTTATTGTGCCTCCCGGCATTTCCCTTGAGAGATTGGAATCGAGGCGGGGATAGATTGCCGGCTCTCGCGGTTCGAATGTCATAACAACGTAAGAATACAGACCTCCCACAGGGACGCCGTGAGCGGTGGCCGGCTCAACCTGCACCAACTTCGCTGCCGCGAGCGCCGCATTTCCAAGTCCGATCCCAGATCGCGTTTCCACATCAACAACACAATCGGTAAGGCCTCCGTCGGCAGTCAACTCACAACGCATCCAGACTTGTTCGAACCGCCCCCCCTGCATCACGGCGTCGGGGATAAGCCGAAGGGCATCCTGCTGGGTCGGCCGTCTGACCCAGGGATACTCCCCGTTGCGCCTGTGCATCCACAAAGGGTCTGCGGCGTCAGGGCCAAAATCCTGCTGTTGGCCGCAGGAGCCGCCACCGGCAGATGCCAGCGTCGAGCCGAGCACCAAAATCAAACTCAATGCACGCATTGGACCTCAATCAACTCGTTCCAGCTGGGGTTCCCGATAGCATTTCCGCCTCGTTTCGACCGCCAGAATCCTTTGCAATAGCAATCCTTCGCATAGAGAGGGGCAAGCGATTCTTGACCCGTTCGGAGACGTGAGCCATCTGAGCCCCATGACCACCGAAACCGCCACCGCCCCCCGCTACACCCTCGAAGGCCGCACCGGCCTGTGGGAACTCGTCATGGGTCTGGAGATCCATGCCCAGGTCGCCTCTGAATCCAAGCTGTTCTCGGGAGCCGCCGTCGGCTTCGGGGCCGGGCCGAACGAACGGGTGTCGCTGGTGGATGCGGGTTTCCCCGGCATGCTGCCGACCCTGAACCGCTGGTGCGTCGAGCAAGCAGTCAAGTCAGGCCTGGGCCTGAAGGCAAAGATCAATACCTTCAGCCAGTTCGACCGGAAGAACTACTTCTATCCCGACCTGCCGACCGGTTATCAGATCAGCCAGCTCTACCACCCCATCGTCGGTGAGGGCGTGGTCGAGGTCGAGCGCGACGACGGCTCGTTCTTCAATGTCGGCATCGAGCGGCTGCATCTGGAGCAGGACGCCGGCAAGCTGATCCACGACCTGTCGCCGACTGAGAGCTTTGTCGATCTGAACCGCGCGGGCACGGCCCTGATGGAGATCGTCTCGCGACCCCACATCCGCACACCGGATGAGGCCGTCGCCTACGTCAAGAAGATCCGCATGATCCTCATGTATCTGGGTGCCTGCGACGGCGACATGGAGAAGGGCAATCTGCGCGCCGATGTGAACGTCTCGGTCTGCCGCCCGGGCGACTATGAGCGGTTCATGGAGACGGGCGATTTCGGCCATCTGGGCACGCGCTGCGAGATCAAGAACGTCAACTCGTTCCGCTTCATCAACCAGGCCATCCAGTATGAGGCTCGTCGCCAGATCGAGATCCTGGAAGACGGCGGCAAGATCGACCAGGAGACCCGCCTGTTCGACCCCGGCAAGGGCGAGACGCGCTCCATGCGCTCGAAAGAAGAGGCGCAGGACTATCGCTATTTCCCCGACCCCGACCTTCTGCCGCTGCGGCTTGAACAGGCCTGGATCGACGAAATCCGCGCATCGCTCCCCGAACTGCCCGACGACAAGCGCCGCCGTTTCATGAGCCAGTACGGCCTGTCGCAATACGACGCCGGGGTGCTGATCTCGGACCAGGCCAAGGCCGCCTATTTCGAACAGGCGGCGGAAGGCCGCGACGCCAAGCTGGTGGCCAACTGGGTGACCAATGAGGTGTCAGCCCGTCTGACCGCCGATGGGCTGGAGTTTGACGCCAACCCCCTGCCGGCCGCCCATGTGGCTGAGCTGGTGGCCCTGATCGAGGACGCTACCATCTCCTCCAAGATCGCCAAGGAGGTGTTCGACTACGTCTGGGCCGGCGAGGGCTCTCCCTCCGCGGTCGTCGAGGCGCGCGGCCTGAAACAGGTCACCGACACCGGGGCCATCGAGGCTGCCATCGACCAGATCATCGCCGCCAACCCCGGCCAGGTCGCTGCCGTCAAGGACAAGCCCCAGGCCATCGGCTGGTTCGTCGGCCAGGTCATGAAGGCCACCGGCGGCAAGGCCAACCCGGCGGCGGTCAACGACATTCTGAAGGCGAAGCTGGGGCTGTAGCCCCAACTTCGTCGTCACCCCGGACGCCGCGAAGCGGTGATCCGGGGCCTGAACGCAGGCGGCGCCGCTGAGCTTGGGTCCCGGCTCTCCGCCCTCCGGGCTCCGGCCGGGATGACGGCCAATAGAGAGGAGTTGAGGATGCCCCGCATCGTCCAGATCAAGAACGTCAACCAGCCCGGCAAACTCTATCCGCGCGACGCCGACAAGATGGAGAAGATCTCCGCCGCCTACTCAAGGTCCTGCCGACCGAAAAACCCGGCATGACCCAATCCGAGTTCATCAAGGCCCTGCGCGGTACGGTTTCCGAAGCCGACTTCCCCGGCTCCACCCACGGCTGGTGGGGCAAGTCGGCCCAGCTTCACCTCGAAGCCGAGGGGCTGGTCGTGCGCGATCCAACCAAGCCACTGACCTGGCGGCGGGCGTGATGCCGTCTGACGAACTTGAGACGGCGCTGTTCGACAGCGCCCGGCTCACCACCTGACCGGCAGGATTGTACCCCAGCGTCCAGGTCGCATCCTGGCTGGTGCCCGACAGGTTCAGGGTCAGGCTGGTCAGCCGGCTGCCGCCATCCCAGCCGTAAGAACTCACCGTCCCATTACCCCGCGTCACGCTGGTCCGGCGACCCAGCTGGTCATAGCCATAGGTCGCCAGCACCCCCGCCCCCGACGTCGCCCCGTTCTCGCGCACCTGGATGACGGCCCCGGTCACATCATGCACATACCGCGCATAGTAGCCGTCCGGCCAGGTGATGCGCGTGTTGCTGGAGGCCTCATTCCAATAATAGGTCATCGTCCCCAACGGACCGGTCTCGGTGACGAGCCGCGACAGGGCGTCATAGGTGTAGGTCAGGGTCTGACCGCCCGTGCCCAGGGTCTGGGCCGTCAGGGGCTGGTTGAACAGATTATAGGTCCAGGCCTGATCGCTCATCCCGGACGGCGCATCCAGTGCCGTCAGCCGACCCAGGGCATCGTAGGTGTAGCCGAACGTCTGACCATCCCGCGTCCGCGTCCCACTCATCAGCCCATCGGCGTCATAGCTGATCTGCTCATAGTCGGTGCTCGAAGAGCCCGAGCCCGTCGCATTGGGATAGAACATCCGCCAGGGCCGACTGAACCCATCATAGGTCCAGGTGGTCAGATGCCCCTCCCCGTCCGTCAGGGTCGCCACCTGGCCACTCACCCCATAGGTCAGGCTCTGGCTCACCGCCCCCGCCGTGCCGTAGCCCGACGTCACCGACGCCACCCGTCCGAAGTCGTCATAGGTCGTGCGACTGATCCGGTCGGGGCCAAAGCTGCCCGCCGTCGCCGCCGTACAGGCCGAACTGGGCGGTGACCCAAAGGTCGCCGGGTTCATGCGCACGGCGGTACAGTCCGGGCGACCTGAGGCATCATAGCTGACCTGGGCCAACGAAAAGGTCGTCGTTCCATCCGACAGCGATTGGCTTGTTCGCAACCCTAGGGAAACCCGAATCGGCGCTGCCCATAGCGCCGAACTGAATATAAACCGAGCGGCAACAGCGCAAGGAACATACCGATAGCTACCCGATCCACGAAAAACAGCAAATCGATAGCGCAGATCACCAAATAAATAGCCCAGAATGTAAATATTTTTGATCTCGATAGATTCATGTCGATTGTAGTTATAAAAATATAAGAATAGAATATAATAATAACTAACCCGAACATAATTAGAAAAATTCTATTGTAATGCCATATTGATGGCGTCAACATAAAATGGAAGGCAAACGTCAATGCTGATCCACCAAATGTGAATATGATCCCCAGAATAACTAAAAAGCACAACCTAAATGCGCCAGCTATCGTGGACACTGGACCTCTCCCGCTTCCGACGCCTGGCCAGCGACCCCGGCCCCAGCTTCGATGCCGACGATAAAACCCTCGGCCCCACCATTACCAGGAATAGTAACGCCGCCAGTTGCGACAAAACTTCCCGTCACGTTGAATGAACGACCAAGATTTGACCGGTTACTGAAATAAACACCGCCTGCAAGATCCCGATTGAAGCCGAAATCAATGCTGTTCCCGGTGTATGTATAAATTCTACCCGGTGCCCCATTTCGGACCTCGACGCCAATGCCAAAATATCCTGAAACTCCCATAACGGCGGCAGCCCCGTATCCCGCCTGACCGAATAGATAGCCATCTGTAAACGGAGAACGTCCTAAAGCCTGCACTCTCGCCAACGACCTCGCCGAGGCGCGTGCTGCATTCCTCAATTCTCTACCGACCTCACTCGACATAACATCGCAGATTGCAGCGTCACGGGATTGACGCGTATCACTGACAACCTCATCCAAGCGCCGCAAGAATCTCTCAAGTGCATCGCGCAGAGCCGCAGCTTCTCGACGGGCGCGCTCAAGGCGACGCTGGCATTCGTAGTCGCACCTTATCACGACATCTGGCACCCTGGGCTGCAACCCCCACGGATCGATCAGGTTCACCGGATCGTTCCCTACATACCCATACAGGTTCACCCCGCCCGCGATGCCGATGGGATCGGTCTGCATGAACCGGCCCAGGCTCGGATTGTACTGGCGGTTGCGCATATTCCACGGCGCGGCCATGGCGCGGTTCAGATACATGGAGCCAGCATAGCCGAACCGGCCTGAAAAGCCTGAGCCCGGCACGCCGTATTCATCATAGGTGTTGATCGTGGAGGCGGTGGCGGAGCTGTTGGTGATCCCCACTACGCTGCCCAGCGGGTCCGCCACCGGCCAGTCGCGGGTGATGGTCGTGGTGCCCACCGTATAGGCCGCATAGTCATCCAGCCCCGCACCCGGCACATAGCGCCGCCCTCCTCGCCCACAGAAAGCGGGGCCTTGTCCCCAACCCCCCGTCGGTCACGACTGATTTTGTCGCAAGACACCGCTAGATAGGTGTCATGTCCCAGCCCGGTTCCCGCCGACTTGCCTCCGATCAGATGCGCTTTCCGCTGGTGCGCGAGCCCAGGGCGCGGTTTGCCGCCTTCATGCGTGGGCCCAGCAATCGGGCGGCGGCGGAAACCCTGGATCAATGGCCGATGCCGGGCGAGTCCATCCTGGCCCTCATCGGTCCCGAGGGCGCGGGCAAGTCACATCTGGCCGCCGACTGGGCCGAGCGCGTCGGGGCCATGGGTTTTCAGGGCGATGAAGTGCGGCTGGAGGATCTGTCCGACCTGGAGGGCCGGGCGGTCCTGCTGGAGGACGCGGATCGAACCGATGACGAGATCCTGTTCCACCTGATGAACCTGGCACGTCTTCCCGGCGGGGCCCTGCTTCTGACGTCGCGGGCAACGCTGGCCGATCGCGACACGCGCGTCCCCGACCTGCGGTCGCGCCTGGACTCGGTTCGTGCCGTTCGGATGGAGGCCCCGGATGAGACGGTCCTGGCGGCGGCCCTGCGCCGCTTCTTCGACGAGCGGGCCATGACCCCGGCCGATGACCTGATCGACTATCTGGTGCTGCGGATGGATCGCTCCATCCCGGCGGCGCGCGCCATGGTCACCCGGCTGGATGCCGAGGCCGGGGGACGCAAGCTCAATCGGGCCCTGGCGCGCGAACTGCTTGAGGCTGAGACGGCGGAGCTTTTCCAGCCTCAACCCTAGAGCCTGATCGGTTGAGATGGAATCGCTTTGCGATTTCATCTCGGGCGTGAATCAGGCTCCAGATGAAAGCGCGAGCATGATTCAGCTTTTTTTGGCACCGCGACGCGGTTCCAACAAAAACCATCATGCTCTAGCCGGCCCTTGCCGAACAAGGCCCGAAGGGTCATTACCCCGCCATGGCCGACACCACAGACGCCTCGCCGAAATCGACCGCCACGCGGTCCGCTCCGCTTGCGCTGGATCAGGCCCTGCTGACGTCGCCCGAGCGGTTCTTCAACCGGGAGCTTTCCTGGCTGGCCTTCAATCAGCGCGTGATGGAAGAGGCGACCAATCCGCGCCACCCCCTGTTCGAGCGCCTGCGCTTCCTGTCGATCTCGGCCAACAACCTGGATGAGTTCTTCATGGTGCGCGTGGCCGGCATCAAGGGCCAGGTCCGCCAGGGCGTGCGCGTCCTCTCGCAAGATGGCCTGACCCCGCCCGAAACGCTGGAGGCCGTCGACGTCGCCGCCGAACAGCTGATGGACGACCAGCAAAAGACCTGGCGCAAGCTGCGCCGCGAACTGGCGGTGGAGGGTATTGAGGTCGTCGATGCCGACCATATTACCAAGACCGAGCGCGAGCGGCTGGAGCCCGAATTCCTGAGCCAGCTCTTTGCCGTGCTGACGCCCATGGCCATCGACCCGGCCCATCCCTTCCCGTTCCTGCCGAACCAGGGGTTCTCGCTGGCGCTCAAGCTGAGGCGGCGCTCGACCGGGCGGGTCCTGTATGCCCTGGCGCCGATCCCGACCCAGGTGCGCCGCTTCTGGGCCTTGCCCACGGACGGACGCTCGGCCAAGGGGCGCCGGCGGGTCGTCACCCTCGAGACGATGGTGATGATGTTCATCGACCACCTGTTTCCTGGCTGTGATGTCGAGGCCAGCGGCCTGTTTCGGCTGATCCGCGACAGCGATATCGAAATCGAGGAAGAGGCCGAGGATCTGGTCCGCGAGTTCGAAAGCCGCCTCAAGCAGCGGCGACTGGGCGATGTGGTCAAGGTGATGATCGAAAAGGCCATGCCGGACGACCTGGCTGCCTTCATCATCGAGCAACTCGACGCTGACCCGCCCGATGTCGACATCATCGACGGCCTGCTGGGTCTGGGCCAGCTCAACGAGCTGATCCCGTCGGAACGCCCCGACCTCAAGTTCAAGCCCTATGAGCCGCGGTTCCCCGAGCGCATCCGCGAACACGGCGGCGACAGTTTTGCCGCCATCCGCGAGAAGGACATCCTGGTCCACCATCCGTTCGAGAGCTTCGACGCCGTGGTTCAGTTCCTGCGTCAGGCGGCCCGCGATCCCAGCGTCATCGCCATCAAACAGACCCTGTATCGCACCTCTAACGACAGCCCCATCGTCGCCGCCCTGATCGAGGCGGCCGAAAACGGCAAGAACGTCACCGCCCTGGTCGAGATCAAGGCGCGCTTCGATGAAGAAGCCAATCTGCGCTGGGCGCGCGCCATGGAGCGGGCCGGCGTCCACGTCGTCTTCGGCTTCGTCGAGTGGAAGACCCACGCCAAGATTTCAGCAGTCGTGCGGCGCGAAGCCGAAGGCTTGCGGACCTATTGCCACTTCGGCACCGGCAACTATCACCCCGTGACGGCGCGCATCTATACGGACCTGAGCCTGTTCACCTGTGATCCCGCCCTGGGGCGCGACGCAACGAAGGTGTTCAACTTCATCACCGGCTATGCCGAGCCGGATGACCTGGAGCGGCTGGCCGTCTCCCCGCTGACGTTGAAGACGCGACTGCTCGATCTGATCGAACGGGAGGCCGACAATGCCCGCAAGGGCAAGCCCGCGGCAATCTGGGCCAAGATGAACTCTCTGGTCCATGCCGAGATCATTGATGCCCTGTATCGGGCCAGCCAGGCCGGGGTGAAAATCGAGCTGGTGGTTCGCGGCGTCTGTTGTTTGCGGCCGGGCGTCAAGGGCCTGTCGGAGAACATCACCGTCAAGTCGATCGTCGGACGCTTTCTGGAACACGCCCGCATTGCCTGTTTCGCCAATGGTCGCGAGCTGCCGAGCAACCGCGCCCAGGTGTTCTTCTCGTCGGCTGACTGGATGCAGCGCAATCTGGATCGGCGGGTCGAGATCATGGTGCCGGCCCTGAACCCGACCGTCCACGACCAGATCATGGACCAGATCATGCTGGCCAATCTCAAGGACGAGGCTCAGAGCTGGTTCCTCAAGTCCGATGGCACCTATGGCCGCGCGCGCGTCGGCAAGAGTGAGACGCCATTCTCCGCGCACGACTACTTCATGACTAACCCCAGCCTGTCAGGGCGCGGACGCCGCGCCAAGGACCGGCCCAAGGCCATTCGATATGACCGTATCCGTTGATCCCCGCACGCATGAGGCGGCGGTTCTGGACATCGGGTCCAACTCGGTGCGCCTGGTCGTCTACGGTCTGCAGGGACGTGCCATCTGGACCGGTTACAACGAGAAGGTGCTGGCTGGCCTGGGCCGCGAAGTCGCGACAACCGGTCGCCTGTCGGCCGATGGGGTCGCCGACGCGCTCAACACGGTCCGCAGGTTCGCTACCCTCATGGAGAGCCTGCCGCTTTCCCAGCGTCATATCGTGGCCACCGCGGCCGTACGGGAAGCCTCGGACGGACCCGACTTCTGTGATCGCATCGCGGCCGAAACCGGCCTTCGGGTCCGGGTCCTGTCGGGGGCCGAAGAGGCCCGCTATGCCGCCCTGGGCGTCATCGCCGGCAACCCTCTGGCCGAAGGCATCGTCGCCGATCTGGGCGGTTCCAGCCTCGAACTGATCCCCGTCTCGACCGGTGATGTCGGCGGTGGGCTGACGCTACCCCTCGGCCCCTTCGCCATGGAAGAGGTTCGCGGCGATGCCACAGCGGAGGTCGACCGCCGGCTGAGGGCGGCTGATGGCCTCAACGCGCGCACGCTCCATGCCGTTGGCGGGGCCTGGCGCAGTCTGGCTCTCCTGAACATGCGACAGCAGGGCCACCAGCTGGAGATCGTCCACCAGTACGAGATGTCCGCCGCAGAGGTGGACGAGATGGCTGCCCTTCTGGGCCGGCTATCGCGGGCTTCGCTTGAAAAGCTGGCCCGGACGAACAAGGCACGCGCGCTCACCCTTCCCCATGCGGCGCATGTGCTGTCGCGCCTGTGTCGCAAGCTGGAGGCCGACACGGTGTCCTTCTCGGCCTATGGGCTGAGAGAAGGTTTGTTGCTTGAGGCCATGCCCTCCGAGGTTCGTGCGCGCGATCCGCTGCTGGAGGGCTGCCGCGCCCTTGGGGACCGCGAAAGCCTCGAGCGGGGCCTGGACCGGGTGATGACCGCATGGCTCAAGCCCACACTGTCGCGTCTTGCGCCGTATTTCTCGGAAGAGCGCGACGAGGTCCTGCTGGCCGCCGGGGCTGCCCTGGCCGATGTCGGATCGCGGCTCCATCCTGACCATCGCGCGGTCGTCGCTTTTGAGCAGGTCCTGCGCGCGCCCGTGGCCGGGCTAACCCATCCTGAGCGAGCCTTCCTGGCATCTGCCATCCACGCGCGCTACGGCGGACACGGCGTGCCCGAACCGCAGCTAATGGCCCGTCTCCTGGGCGATGAAGGCATGGAACGCGCGCGCATCCACGGCCTGGCGCTTCGCCTGGCCAGCGACCTTTCAGCGAGGTCGGCCGAGATCCTCTCGACTACGCGCCTCGTTGCCCGCGACGGCGACCTGATCCTGCGTGTCGATGAGCCTCATGCTGACCTGCTTCGTGGCGAGAAGGTGCGCAAGCGTCTCGGGGCCCTGGCCCAGGCGCTGGATCTGTCCGCGCAAATGGAGACGATGTCCGCATGACCGAGCCCCGGCGCGGCCCATGGGGTCTGTTTCAACTGCTGGCGGTCATCGCGGCCCTGATCGGCGGTTTTGTTCTGTGGGGTCTGTACACCTTCGGGCCTCGGGACATCCCGCCGGAGGCCCCGGCCTGCCCGCGCGAGGACTGGGCGACACTCAATGCCCAGGGGGTCGAGTTCGGGTCTTTCTACAACAGCACCGACCGGCGCGAACGTGAGCGGCCCAACGGCGTATTGGCCGAGCAAGGGCCTCCCTATCCGCGTTGCATCGAGATATTTGGCGACAAGACCTGTAACCTGACGGGGCCAACCCGCGTGCAGGTGAACCGCCCGGATGGCCCTGTCGTCATCGCCCTTGCGGCGGGCCAGTCGGCGCGCCTGCACAACAACCCGAGCCAACCTTTCGCCTGCGGCCTGATCGAAACGCCATGAAGGTCTCCGACTTCGATTTCGACCTGCCGAACGACCGCATCGCGCTACGCCCCGTCAGCCCACGCGATACCGCCCGCCTGCTCGTCGTGCGCCCCGGCGACGCGTTGAAAGACCGCATCGTCCGCGACCTGCCGGACCTGCTCCAGCCCGGCGATGCCCTGGTCTTCAACGACACCCGCGTCATCCCCGCCCGTCTCTCGGGCGAACGCCTCCGTGAAGGAGAAGACGGCCAGAACCTGATTGTCCCGGTCGAGGCCACCCTGCATCAACGTATCGCGCCCGACCGTTGGTCCGCTTTCATGAAGCCCGGCAAGCGCATCAAGCCCGGCGACCGCATCCGTCTGGGCCGCAGCGAGGACGGTGCCTGTCTGGATGGGGTTCTTGACGCCACCGTCACCGCAAAGTCCGAAGATGGTCTGATCGACCTGGCCTTCGACCTCTCCGGCCCTGTGCTCGATGACGCGATCCGCGAGGCGGGCGTCATGCCCCTACCCCCCTATATCGCGGCCCAACGTCGCGAAGATGATCGCGACCGGTCAGACTACCAGACCGTCTTCGCCGAGCATGACGGCTCCGTCGCCGCTCCGACCGCGGGCCTGCATTTCACGCCGGACCTGCTCGAACGGCTCAACGCGCGCGGCGTCACCACCCACGCCGTCACCCTTCACGTCGGGGCCGGGACCTTCCTGCCGGTCAAGGTTGAGGACACCGACGACCACAGGATGCACGCCGAATGGGGCGAGGTTTCCGCGGCCACGGCGGCTGCGCTGAACGCGACGCACGCAGCGGGCGGTCGCATCATTTGCGTCGGCACCACATCCCTGCGTCTGCTCGAAAGCGCCACAGACCCGGACGGCACGATCCAGCCCTGGACCGGTGACACCGCCATTTTCATCACGCCGGGCTATCGATTCCGCGCCGCAGACGTGCTGATGACCAACTTCCACCTGCCGAAATCGACCCTGTTCATGCTGGTCTCGGCCTTTGCGGGAACCGCACAAATGAAAGCCGCCTACGACCACGCGATCGCAGACGGCTATCGGTTCTATTCCTATGGCGACGGAAGCCTGTTGTTCCGTGCCGATCAGGCTAGCTGATCGTCTCGGCGGCGGCGGCCAGGGCCTTGAGGTCCGCCAGCGGCTGAACCTTGCCATTGGCGATCAGCGCCGCCGGTGCCGAAGCGGGAGCCGCGCCTGCCGCCGTTGCCGCCAGCGGAACACTCGACCCAAAGGCGACGACCGGCAGCCCGGCGGAAACGGCGCGCCTGGCCGCCTCGGTTACGTGGGTGTCTGCATCGGCCCCATCGGGAATGACCAGCGCGCGCAGCGAGCCGGAATCCAGGTCGGTCAGGGCCGCGGTCGCCAGAATGGTCACACCGCCCTCGCTGATCGGTTCATCGCTGATCGCCAGGGGTGCCAGGCCCAAGCCCGCACCCCGCACCGCCTGCTCTGCCTCAGCCATCTCTCCGAAGTTGGAGCCCTTTCGCATCAACAGTCCGACGCGCGCACGCACAGGCGTGCGGGCAAAACCCTGGCGACGGGGATTGGAACGGGGGGCTGAGTTGGCTTGGCGTTGTGCGTACAAGGGACGTCCTTCTGAGAGTTGTCGTTCGGTTGGATCGGCTACGGCAGAACGGAAATCGCGCCCTGGCGCGGGTGCGCAGGGCAGTCTGTCGAAGCGATCTTGGATGGGGAGATAATGGGTAAACCGCCCAGGGGTTGCAACCCCACGAACCGTGCAGCCCTTTCGCGTCAGGCCGGATTGGGTGTACAGGCGCGCCTCCATGGCCTTTGATTTTGCCCTTAACGCCACCGATGGCACCGCCCGAACCGGCGTCCTCAAGACCCCGCGCGGCGACATTCGCACACCCGCCTTCATGCCGGTCGGCACCGCCGGCACGGTCAAGGCCCTGACGGTCGATCAGGTCAGACAGACCGGCGCCGATATCATCCTGGGCAACACCTACCACCTGATGCTGCGCCCCACCGCCGAGCGGGTGAAGCGGCTGGGCGGCCTGCATCGCTTCATGCGCTGGGACGGTCCGATCCTGACCGATTCCGGCGGCTTCCAGGTCATGAGCCTGTCCGACATCAACAAGGTGACCGAAGAGGCTGTCACCTTCGCCAGCCACATTGACGGCTCGCGCCATGTGCTCAGCCCCGAACGCTCCATCGAGATCCAGGCTGACCTGCTCGGCTCGGACATTGTCATGCAGCTGGACGAGTGCGTCGCCTACCCGGCCGAGGAACAGCGTGCGCGTGCGGCCATGGAGCTGTCGGCCCGCTGGGCCGCGCGTTCCAAAACCGCCTTTGGCACCCGAGACACCCAGGCCCTGTTCGGCATCCAGCAGGGCTCGACCTTCGAACATCTGCGCCGCGAGAGCGCCGAACGGCTGATCGACATCGGCTTTGACGGCTACGCCATCGGCGGCCTGGCTGTGGGGGAAGGCCATCAGGCCATGTGCGATACCCTCGACTACGCCGCACCCCTGCTGCCGACCGAGCGCCCCCGCTATCTCATGGGCGTCGGTAAGCCGATCGATCTGGTCGAGGCCGTGGCTCGCGGCGTGGACATGTTTGACTGCGTCCTGCCCACCCGCTCGGGCCGCCACGGCCAGGCCTGGACCTGGGACGGTCCTATCAATCTCAAGAACGCCCGCTTCGCCGAACTGGACGAACCGCTCGATCCCGACAGCGACTGCCCCGCCTCTCGCGACTATTCGATGGCCTACCTTCACCACCTCGTCCGTGCCGAGGAAATCCTCGGCCAGGTGCTGTTGAGCTGGCACAACATCGCCTTCTTCCAGACCCTGACGGCGGCGATGCGGGCGGCGATTTCAGAGGGCCGTTTCGAGGCGTTCCGGCGCGATTTTCGCGCCCGTCACCTGAAGGATCAGGGCTGACCCCTCATATGCCACGTCACCCTCGGATTTGATCCGAGGGTCAGACGCCCCGTCGCTCCGTGTAGACGGGTAGATCACTCAACCCGCCGCCCGATCCTCGGATCGAGTCCGAGGATGATGACCCTGGAAAAGACGGCACTGTGTCGCTCGCTCCGAGCGACAGTCCAGCTAGCGCCCCTCCAGCCGGACCAGACAGTGCTTTTCAGTCTGCTATCACCCCCACGGCCATCTCAGGCCACGTCGGTTTTGCGGGCGGGGCCGGAACCAGCTCGGCGCTGCCGGCGGGGCACAGTTCTGGCGCATGCCGACACCCTTGAGAAAGGCCCGCCGCGCCCGCCCGGCTTGAATGGCGGCCTGAATACGACGGCTATGGCGTTCAGCGCCCGACAGTTCGCGCACCCACCCGCGTAGCGGAATGAAGTCCGTCGTTTCGCTTCGGACAGCATCGACAGCGGCGTCCGCGAGCGCCTCCACCGCCTGCTGGCTCAGACCGGCGCGCGGCGGCGGCGGCTCGTCCTGATCGGGCCCCAGGGCCTCATTCAGATGGCGCACCTGCAACGCGATGGCCATGCAGGTTTCCATCCCCTCCTGGGAATAGGGATTGACCAACGCACGCGTCAGAACCGCCGGAATGGGATCGCGGCGAAGATTCAGATCTTCCAGCGGCTGCGCCGCCGCATCGGCCAGATTCCGGCCAATGCGTGCCGTGGTCCCATTGGACGCACACCCGGCGAGGACCACCGCGGCCCCGACAAGAATGAGTAGGCGGCTGACTGTCATGGGTGCTTCCTAGCGCGGGATGCAAATGGGGCACAGCCCCGTCTTGACGTACCGGCGCGAATGGAACAGAAACGCCGCCCTGCAAACCGGGCAGGAACTGAGAAATCGGCTTCAGCTTCGGTCCATAGCAGCAAGACGGCGCGTCCTTAGCTCAGTTGGTTAGAGCATCTGACTTTTAATCAGAGGGTCCTCGGTTCGAGCCCGAGAGGACGTACCATCTCCCCGCGCCTGATGACCGAACTGTGGCACACACGGCACCCACGGGATGACGAAGCCTGACAGGACTATCGCAGGTGGTCATTTTCGGGCTAGAATCGTGGCCAATTCAGCGATCGGGTGACCGGACATGCGCATTCGTCTTCCTTTGATTCTCTTGACCTTCGCGGCGGGTACCGCGCTTGGAGCCTGCGAGTTCCAGTCCTCTGAGCCGGCCCAGGAAGCGCCGCCCGCACCGCCGCCGATAGAGGCCCCCGCGGCCGAGGACGTGGCCGAAGAGGCCGCCGCGCCCGTCGAGCCGGAACCCGCCCAGCAAACCGCCCCGCCGGCGCGCGACACCGGCGACATGGGTGAGGCCCGCTCGAGCCAGGAAAGCGTCCAGCCGGACAGCGAAACCGTCTTCTACTGATACCGCCCATTCGGAGATCGACCATGCGCCTGCCGCTTCTTGCCATCGCCGGTGGGGCCTTGGTTCTGTCCCTGGCGGCTTGCCAACCTTCAGCCGAAGATTCGGACGTCAATCTCACCTCTGGTCCTGCGCCCGAGGCCCCCGCAGCCGGTGATGCCGCCAGCGATGCGGCGGACGCCAGCGCCGCCACCGAGATGCCGACCGAGGCCGAGCCGGCCCAGCAAACGGCCCCGACAACTGCGGCCAATGGCGACATGGGCGATGCGCGTAGCAGCCAGGAAAGTGTGGAACCCGACAGTCCCACGATGTTTCATTAAGGCAGTCGGCGCATTGATTCCGGCTGAGCACAGCATCAAGGCCGGGTTCGAAGGCTGTATTTAAGGGGACTAAGTGCGTCTTGGCTCACTGATTCCGTTTCTGGTGATCGCCGGAAGCCTGTGGCCCTCGATGGCAATGGCAGAGCCGCGCGCGCGGGTCGACGGCGACCTGCCAGAGAGCCTGGCCGAACGCATCCGCGAAGCGGTCGGTGAAGTCGACGAAGCACCGGCCAATCGTTTCCAGGCGCGTCGACGTGCCCGCGACGCTGCGGCCAATGCGCTCGCGGTCCTTCGGTCCGAAGGCTACTACGGGGCCGAGGTTCAAGACGATGTGGAGGGAGATTCGCCCCCCGTCCCGGTCATCTCGGTCGTGCCCGGAGCGCGCTTCGAGATCAGCAACCCCGAGATCGAATGGCTTGCCCCCGAGCCGGACGGCGCAACCCTGACCCAGGCGGAGGCCGCCCTCAACCTCGCCCCGGGACAACCCGGCCGCGCTGTCGATGTTCTTGCCGCCGAGGGGCGGGTCATCGCCCGCCTGTCCGAGCTGGGCTATCCGGATGCCTCGGCCGGTCAGCGCCGCGTGATCGTCGACCACGCCGCCGGCTCGCTTCAGCCGACTTTTCGTATCCTGGCCGGAGACGCCGTTCGGCTGAATGGCGTTCTGCTGCAAACGGATGGCCGGACAAACCGGGCCTGGGTCGAGAGCCTGGCACCGTGGGAGCCCGGTGATCGCTACACCCCCGAAGCTGTCGCGGAGCTGGAGCGGCGCCTTTTGGAAACCACCGTCTACGACAGCGTTTCCATTGCCCTGGCCGGACCGGACGCGACGACCCCGGAGGGGTTGCGCCCGGTCATCGTCACCCTAAGCGATCAGCCGCGCCGCGTTCTGGAGGCCGGGGCCGGCTACTCCACCGCTGAAGGCGTCGGCGTGGACGCCCTGTGGACCTGGCGGAACCGTTTTGGGCGGGCCGACACCCTGACCTTCGATGTCCGGCTGGCTGAGATCAACAGTCGCATTGGCGTGGAACTCAGTCTGCCGCACTGGCGCCAACCGGGCCGAACCCTGGCCATGAGCGCCTATGTGCTCGACGAGGATACGCGCGCCTACGACCGGCGTGTGGGCGGGGCACGCGTCGAGGTCCGCCAGCGGATCGGGGAAACCTCCTTCCTGTCCGGCAGCGCCGCTGTCGAGGCCGGGTCCTATGGCGAGTTGGACGTCAACAATCTGGTGCTCCCACTGACCCCGATTGAACGGAACCTGGTCATTGTGACCTTGGGCGCAATCGGCCTGCTCGATTCGACGGACAACCCGCTGGATCCCAGCCGCGGCTGGCGTCTTAGCGCCGACGTCCAGCCGACGCTTGTGACCGGGGATGGCTCCTTCGCCTTCCTGCGCGCGACCAGCCAGCTCAGCGTCTACCAGCCACTCGACGAAGACGAGAAAACGATCGTGGCCGGGCGCATTCGCGTGGGCTCCATTACCGGGGCCAGCGGCAACGACATCCCGTCAGACCGTCGCTTCTATTCCGGCGGCGGCGGTTCGCTGCGCGGCTTCGACTACCAGGGCGTCGGCCCCCAATTCCAGGATGGAACACCCGTCGGCGGTGCCTCGCTGTTCGAGACAAGTCTCGAAATCCGGCGGCGCAATATCTGGCGTGACCTCGGGGCCGCCGTGTTCGTGGATGCCGGATCGATCGGCACCTCCAGTACCCCCGATTTTTCCGACATCCGATATTCGGTCGGTGCGGGGGTTCGCTACGACCTGCCATTCGGGCCGATCCGCGCCGACGTCGCCTTCCCGCTCGACCGGCGTGACACCGACCCCGAGTTCCAAGTCTACATCAGCATCGGCCAAGCCTTTTGAGCCGGAAACCCAAATCTGACCGGCACGCCGACGCGCCGACGACGCCGACCGAGACGGTCGCGGCCGAAAAACGCCGTCGTGGCTGGCGCGGCTGGACCCTGATCGCGCTGATCGGTCTGGTGGCCGGGATTGTCGCCCTGGTGAGCATCGGGCGATTGGCGGTTTTGACGCCGGCGGGCCGGGATCTGATCCTGGGCTTCGTCGAGGGCAAGCAACTGGGGCGGTACGGGCGCATCAATGTCGAAGGCCTGAGCGGCGATCTCTTTGATGATTTTACCCTGCGGCGGGTCACGGTGACCGACCGCGACGGCATCTGGCTCGAGGCCCGTGAGGTCAGGGTGGACTGGTCGTATCTGCCGTTGGTGACGCGACGCTTTCATGCCGACACCATCGAAGCCGAAGTCATCCGGGTCATACGCCGGCCTAGCCTCGAGCCCGATCTGACACCGCCTGGGCGGCAGCCCCTGACCATTGATATCGACAACTTCTCCACGCGGCTCGAGCTCCTTGAGGGCTTCTCGGAGGAGTACGGTCGGTGGACCCTCCAGGGTGAAACCCTGCTGGACCGCAACGGCAGCAAGTCGGCGACGATCGAAGCTCACAACGTGGCCCGGACCGCTGACTTCCTCCGGCTTGCCTTCGCCAGTGGCCCGGACGGCGAACTCATGGGCTCGACCCTCGAAGCGCGCGCGCACGAAGGCGAAGGCGGTTCACTGGCCGGGGCGCTGGGATATTCCCCGGACCGGCCCTTTGATCTGGATGTTCGCATCAATTCCCAGGCGTTCGACGCCCTGGTCACATCGGGCGACGATCAGCCGGTTCAGGCGCGCGGGCGCTTTGATGAAACCGGAGGTCAAGGCGGGGGCTTCATCCGGTTCGCCGGATCAAGCCTGTTGGAACCCCTCATCGCGCGGTTCGGCCCCCAACTTCAGTTCGGCATCGGGGTACGCCCGGTGCAGGGCCGCGAGGGTGAATATGCCATCGGGGTGCGGACTCGCGCCGACAACCTGACCCTGGCCGTTCGCGGTGTCGTCTCGAAAGAGGGGACTGCGGGTGAGGATGGTCTTCAGGTTCAGGCCTCGACCCCCTCGCTTTCGCGTCTGGCCGGGCAGGATATTGCGCGCGCAGCCCAGGTCGACGGGACCTTCCGATCCCAGGACAACCAATGGAGTTTCAACGGCCGAGCCGGCGTTGAACAGGCGTCCATGGCCGGCTACAGCCTGCGGCGTCTGGGCGGCCCCATCGAGATCGACGCCCGCGACGGCCAGTACGAATTCGAAGGCGACTTTTCGGGTGAAGGCGGCACCGGCGACGGCCTCTTGGCATCGTTGATCGGCAGTCGTCCGCGCGCCCTTGTCCGGGGCAGTCGCCTGGCGGATTCCCGCCTGCTGATCCGGCGCTTTGATCTGGACGGTGCCGCGCTGGACATTACCGCCGAAGGGTCCCGTGGACTGGACGGCACCTTGCGAGCGGAAGGCACGGCCAGCGTCTCGGACGTGTCCCGCCTGCATCGGCAGGCTGGGGGCACGCTAGGGCTGTCGTTCAGGACAAGCCAGACCCGGCGCGCGCCCTGGCGGCTGGACTTCTCAGCAAACGCCCGACGCTTCCACTCGGGCCTGTCCGAGCTGGATCGCCTGCTCGGCACCTCTCCGACCCTGACGGGATCCGGACAGTTCGGAGATGGGCGCATTGCCATTCAACAGGCCAGCCTTGCCGGGCAGGCCGGTCGCCTGAATGCCCGCGGGCTGATTGGTCTGGGCAGCGGCGACCTCCGCCTGGCGCTCGACTGGAATGCTCGCGGTCCTTTCGGCATCGGGCCTGTCGAGATTGACGGCGCGGCCACCGGCGACGGCGCTCTGACCGGCACCCTGGCCCGACCCGTGATGGACCTGACGGCAGACTTCACGTCGATTGAGGCCGGCCCCCTCAGTCTTTCGGACACGCACCTGATCCTGAGCTTCGGCCACGACATCGCCGCCTCTCATGGGCGGGTGACCATTACCGGCGGGAGTGCCTACGGCCCGGCGCGGGCGTTCTCGAATTTCCGCATCGCCGATGACGGAGTGCAACTGAACGGACTGGACATCAACGCCGGAGGTATAACCGCCAACGGCGACCTGGCCCTGAGAGGCGTCGCCCCCTCCAGCGCCAATCTCACCTTCGAGGCACGCCCCGGAGCCTTCCTGGCGGCGGGAAATGCGTCGGGCCGCATTCTCTTGACCGAGGGGGACGGAGACACGGCCGCCGTGCTCGATGTCACCGGTCGTGGTGTCCGCTTCTCGGGTTCGGACTATGTCATTCGAACCCTGAGACTGCAGGGCGAAGGGACGCTGGCGCGCCTCCCCTTCACCCTTCAGACAGACGTGGCCGGAACATTCCCGATCAGCTTTCAGGGTTCCGGCGTCTATGCCCGGCAGGACGAGAGCCAGACCTTTACGCTCCAGGGCGGTGGTCGCGTGCGCGAGGTGCCCTTCGAAACGCGGTCGCCGGCGGTCATTGCCTTGACGAACGGCGGCAAGGTCATCCGGGTTGATCTGGGCGTCGGCGGAGGCGTCCTGAATGGAGAGCTCCGACATGACCGGACCGCTGCCCTGATCCAGGCCACCCTGAGCGGCGTCGACCTGCGCTCGATCGCGCCCGATCTGGCCGGGCGTGTCACCGGCGAAGTCAATCTGCGCGGAACACGCGATGACCTGGAGGGCACCGTGACCGCCAGGCTTGAGAATGCCCGCAGCCGCGATGCCGGCGCGGACATGGATATCGATGCCCTGATCGAAGCCCGGCTGATTGATGATCGGCTTCTGGTTGACGCCTCCGCCTCCGACGCCGCAGGTGTCCAGTCGCAAGCCAGCCTCAGCCTGCCCGTGACGGCCAGTGCCGCTCCCCTGCATCTCGCGGTCAACCGGGCAGAGCCCATGTCCGGTGAGGTGACACTGCAGGGCCAGATCCGCTCGATCTGGGACCTGCTCCTGGGCGGCGAACGCAGCCTGTCGGGGATGGTCGACGGCCATGCGACACTTGCGGGCACGCTCAATGAGCCACGGGTCGAAGGTTACCTGAACATTGCCCAGGGACGCTTCGAAGACGGCGGTGTCGGGCTCGTCCTGAACGACCTCGCCATGCAGACACGGTTCGATACGGACACGGCCCGCATACTGTCTTTTGCGGCGACTGATGGCCGTGGTGGCGACGCGGGGCGCGTGACTGGGTCAGGCGTTCTAGGGCTGACGACCGGCTCTGCGTCCAATTTCACGCTCCAACTACAAGACTTCCGCGTCATCCAGACCGACCTGGCGAACGCGAGGGCGTCGGGGCCGATCCGGGTTGAACGGTCTGCGGCCGGGGCGATCTCACTCAGCGGCGACCTTGATGTGACCCACGCCGTGATTTCGGCCGACGATCTGCCCAACAGTACGTCCGTGGTTGAGCTGGATGTCATCGAGATCAATCGCCCGGGCGGGCTCGAAGATGAGGTCGAGGAGACTGCAGAAGAGCGCGAGGCCCGCCGGTCGCGCTCCGCCTTCAATCTTGATGTCCGGCTCCGCTCGAATGACGGGGGAGTCTTCATCGAGGGGCGCGGCCTGGATGTCGAAATGGCCTTGAATGCCCACGTCACAGGATCGATCAGCCGCCCCCGTCTCAGCGGCACGGCCAGCCTGGTTCGCGGCGACTATCAGTTCGGCGGTCGACGTTTCACCTTTGAACAGGGCGGTACGGTTTCACTTTCCACCCGACCAGAAGACATTCGGCTGGCCCTGACCGCCGTGCGGGAAGACCCGGCCTTGACCGCGCGGATCGAAGTGCGCGGCACCGCCGCCAGACCGGTCATTACCCTGACCTCTATCCCTGCCCTTCCCCAGGACGAGATCCTGTCGCAGGTTCTGTTCGGACGATCTGCCTCCCAGCTGTCTCCGGTTGAAGCCGCCCAGTTGGCATCCAGCGTCGCCGCCCTGGCCGGTGGCGGCGGGTTCGATGTCGTCGGCAATCTTCGGGAGTTCGCGGGTCTGGATCGACTTTCGTTCGGAGGTGATGCGTCCAGCCTGACCGTCGCGGGCGGGAAATATATCGGCGACGATCTCTATTTTGAGGTGATTGGCGGCGGCGAGGCCGGTGCGGCCGTTCAGGTGGAATGGCGGGCTCGTCGAAATGTCTCTGTCGTTTCGCGCGTTGGGGCCGATGGCAATGCTCGCCTGTATGTCCGCTGGCGGCGCACCTCCCGCGACGAAGAACCTCGGCGGCGGGTGGAACAGAGCGACGAGCCGGGCTAAACCCACACCATGCAAATTCTGGATGATGATCGGGTGGCGCTCGGCCATGTCGAAGCGCGTGGGGACGCGATCATTGATCGGGCGGTCGCCTGGTGTGGCATCAATTCCGGCAGTCGGAATCTGGATGGGCTGACCACACAGCTGGATGTGCTTGAGGCCGAGGTTCGGCGCAGCCTGCCCTGCGACATCGAGCGGGTGCCACTGGCCGAAACGATTGAGGTCGGTGACAACGGCACCCTGACAGCGCAACCCTATCCACCGGCGCTGAAGCTGACGATGCGCCCACAGGCCCCAACCCAGGTTGTTCTGACCGGGCACTACGACACCGTCTATCCAGCCTCCAGTCCGTTCCAGACCGTGCGGGTTGGTGACGATGGCGCACTGCACGGCCCCGGGATCGCGGACATGAAGGGGGGGATCAGCGTCATCCTCGCCGCACTGGAGGCCTTCGAGAACCACCCCGCCCGGCACGCCGTGGGTTGGACGGTGCTGCTGTCGCCCGATGAAGAGATCGGATCGCTGGGGTCCGGTCCGGTCCTGGCCGAGCTGGGCCGTCGCGGGCATCTGGGACTGACCTATGAGCCGGCCATGCCCGATGGAGCTCTGGCGGGTGCCCGCAAGGGCTCGGCCAACTGGCGGATCATTGTCCATGGGCGCTCCGCCCATGCCGGCCGTGCCTTCCACGAAGGCCGCAATGCGATTGCTGGGGCCGCGATAATCGGGGCTGCTCTGCACGGACTGAACGGCCGGCACGATGGGGTCACGGTGAATGTCGCCAAAATCACCGGCGGAGCTCCCCTCAACGTCGTGCCGGACGTTGCAGTCGTCCACTTCAACGCCCGCGTACCCGATCAGGCGGCGGCAACCTGGGTGAGCGATCAGGTCGCCCAACTGGCGGCCACCCCCCCATTCGAGGGGCTGACGACTGACCTGCACGGCGGCTTTACCCGGCCACCCAAGCCAGCCGATGCCTCGCAGAAGGCCTTGATGGAGGTTGTGGCCAAGGCCGGAGCCCTGCTTGGCCAGGACATTGTCTTCAAGCCCTCCGGCGGTGTTTGCGAAGGCAACAACCTGCACGCGGCGGGGCTGCCGAATATCGACACCCTTGGGGTGCGAGGCGGCGATATCCATTCAGAGGCCGAATTCGCCTGGCCTGAGAGTTTCGTCGAACGCGCCCAACTCTCGACCCTCATCCTCGCCAAGGTCGCCTCGGGCGAAATCGACGCGCACGCCCTCAAACGCCTGCGCCTGGAGACTCTCTAGAATGCTCGTTGTCCGTCCCGCAGGATCTGCCGACTATGACTCCCTGATGGAGCTGGCCCGGGCGTCCGGCCCCGGCTTTACCAGTCTGCCTGAGCACGAGCCGACGCTGCGTCGACGACTCGAGATCAGCGAGGGCTCCTTCTCCGAAACCCTGCCGGTGGAGGACCGCTGGTACGTTCTGATGATGGAAGAGACGGACACCGGTCAGGTGGTCGGGCTGGCCGGGGTCAAGGCTGCCGTCGGCCTCAAGCGACCGTTCGCGTCATTCCGGCGCATGACGTTTTCCCACTATCATGTGTCGGAGGAAGCCGGATCACACCGGAACGACCAACCCGCCCTCGTTTTCGTCAACGAATGCCGGGGATGGACCGAGGTTGGATCGCTGTTCCTCAAGCCGGAGAACCGCGTCGGAGGTGCCGGTGCCCTGCTCTCGCGCTCACGCTATCTGTTGATCGGCACGCGCCCCGAGCTGTTCAACAACATGGTGCTGGCCGAGCTGCGCGGCCGCTTTGATACCCAGGGCAACTCTCCCTTCTGGGAGCATGTCACATCCAAATTCTTCGGCATGGATTTCGAGAGTGCCGACGAATTGTCGGGTAAGGGCGACGGGCAGTTCATCTTCGATCTGGCCCCGCATCATCCACTGTACGAAAGCCTGATGCACCGGGACGCGCAGGCCGCCATCGGCCAGGTGTTCGAAGAGGGCAAGCCAGCCAAGAAGCTGCTCGAGCGTGAAGGCTTTCAGGCCAATGGTCTGGTCGATGTCTTCGATGCCGGTCCAACCATGGCCTGTCAGCGCGACGCCATCCGAACCGTCCGTGAGGCCCGGATGACGAGAGCCATCGTCACGGCAGAGGTCGAAGGGGACCCGCACCTGCTCTCAACGACGGGCCTGCTGGACTTCCGCGCCACTCGCGCGATTGCCGAACCTGTCGAAGGCGGCATCGAGATCTCGCCCGAGACCGCCGAGGCCCTGAAGATCAAGGACGGCGATCCCGTCCGCGCCATCCTGTGAGGCTGACGTGACCGTATTCTCTTCCATCGACCCGGCAACCGGTGAAACCGTCTGGGAAGGCGCTGAAGCCACGGCGGCCCAGGTTGGTGAAGCTGTTGCGCGGGCCCGCATGGCCTTCGACGCCTGGGCAGATCGCTCGCGACAGGAGCGTATTGACGGCGTGAAGCGGTATCAGGCCGCCCTGAAGACCCGGGCACCCGAGATCGCCAAGGCCATCAGCCGTGAAACCGGCAAGGCCCTTTGGGAAACCACGACCGAACTGGCCGCCATGCAAGGCAAGGTCGATATTTCAATCCGCGCCTATGACGAACGGACCGGCGAGCGCGAAACCACCACCGGATTTGGCCGCGCCGTTCTGCGCCACCGTCCGCACGGCGTCGCCGCCGTGCTCGGTCCATTCAACTTCCCTGGTCATCTCCCGAACGGTCACATCGTGCCGGCGCTTCTGGCGGGCGACACAGTCGTTTTCAAGCCGTCGGAAGAGGCCCCCCTGACCGGCGAGCTGATGGCCGAGTGCTTTGCAGAGGCCGATCTTCCCGAGGGCGTCGTCAATATCGTTCAGGGGGGGCGCAACGTCGGGGCGGCCCTGTTGGATCAGCCCATCGACGCGCTGATGTTCACGGGCTCGGGCGCTGCCGGGGCGCACTTCCGTCGCAAGTTTGCCGACGATGCCCATGTCATTCTCGCGCTTGAGCTGGGCGGCAACAACCCGCTGGTTGCCTGGGATGTTGCGGATGCCGAGGCCGTGGCCGGCATTGTCGCCATGTCCGCCTTTGTCACCACCGGCCAGCGGTGTTCATGCGCGCGCCGCCTGATCGTGCCGGAAGGAAAGGCCGGCGACGATATCATCGCCGCCGTCGACGCCATCGCCAGTCGCTTGACCTATGCGCCATGGGATTCAGCGCCTGAACCCTTCGGTGGTCCGCTGATCTCCGTCCGCGCCGCTCAACAGGCGCGCGCCGCCCTTCAGCAGCGCATTGACGCCGGGGCAAAGGTGATCCGCCCGACCGAACGCATGGCGGGCCTGTCAGACGCCTTCGTTACGCCCGCGATCATCGACGTCACAGGCGTCAACGTCCCCGACGAAGAGATCTTCGCGCCCTTCCTGCAGGTCAATCGCGTTGCGACCTTTGATGACGCCATCAATGCCGCCAACGCCACCCGCTATGGGCTCTCGGCCGGTCTTGTCTCTGATGACCCCAGGACCTGGGACCGATTTATCCAGCGCATTCGCGCCGGCGTCGTGAACTTCAACCGCCCGACCACCGGTGCGGCGGGCGATATGCCCTTCGGTGGGCTGGGGGCCTCTGGCAACCACCGCCCCAGCGCCTATTACGCCGCCGACTATTGCGCCTATCCCGTCGCCAGCTTTGAGGCTGGCGAGGTCAGAAATATCGAGGGTGAAATCAAGGGATTGCGCGCATGACCCTCGCCTATGAAGCCAACTGTGACGGTCTGGTCGGCCCGACGCACAGCTATGCCGGTCTGTCGCCGGGCAATCTGGCCAGTGCCCTGAATGCCGGTGAGGCGTCTGATCCGCGCGGGGCCGTCCTTCAAGGCCTGGCCAAGATGAAACGGCTGGCCGACCTGGGCATTCCCCAGTTCGTCATGCCGCCGCACGAACGCCCCTATGTCGGCTGGTTGCGAGGACTCGGTTTCGGCGGGAGCGATGCCTCGGTTGTCGAAGCCGCCTGGAAGGGCGCACCGTCGTTTGCTGCGGCCGCCTCTTCCGCCTCGTCCATGTGGGCGGCAAACGCCGCCACGGTGACACCAAGCGCGGATTCGACCGATGGCCGGGTTCACTTCACGCCGGCCAATCTGGTGTCCAACCTGCACCGTTCGATTGAGGCGACCCAGACGACGCGGGCGCTTCGAGCCCTCTTCCCTGATCCCGGCCAGTTCGTGGTGCACGACCCCCTGCCCGCGGTCGCCCACCTGTCGGACGAAGGCGCGGCCAACCACGTTCGCCTGTGCGCCGAACACGGGGCTCCGGGGGTAAATCTGCTGGTTTGGGGCAAGGACGCGTTCGAGCCCTGGCCCAGCTTTGATTTCCCGGCGCGCCAGACGGAGCAGGCTTCGCAAGCCATCGCCCGCCGCCACGGGGCCCACCGACCCGTCTTTGCCCGACAGGGCAAGACCGCCATTCTTGGCGGTGCCTTCCACAACGATGTGGTATGTGTGGGAACACGCCAGGCCCTGCTTTTCCATCAGTCCGCCTTTGAGGACAAACAGGGCACACTCAACGCCATCCGTCGCGCGGCCGATGGCCTGTTCGAACCGGCGTTCCTTGAGATCAGCGAAGCCGATCTGCCGCTCGCGGAGGCGGTGAAATCCTACCTGTTCAACAGCCAGCTTCTGGTCGTCCCGGGTGAGGATCGACTGGTCCTGCTGGCCCCGACCGAGACAGAAGCCAACCCGCGTGCCCATGCCGCCGCACAGGCCCTCGCCGCTTCCAATGGCCCGATTGGACGCGTTGAGTACGTCGATGTCCGCCAGTCGATGGCCAATGGCGGGGGGCCGGCCTGCTTGCGCCTGCGCGTGGTCATGACCGACGACCAACTGGAAGCCGCCAACCCGGCCCAGCGACTTGATGAGGGCCTGCACGCCGCGCTTACCGTTTGGGCCAGCCACTGGTACCGCGACCGGCTCCTGCCCGCCGATCTCGCCGACCCGGCCTTGTTGCTGGAGACGCAGGGGGCACTGGATGAACTGACCTCGATCCTGGCGCTGGGATCGGACTTCTACGACTTTCAAAGGGACTGAGGTTCATGCCCGGCAAGACCGCGCTACTCCTTGCCGGCGGCCTAAGCTCGCTCGCGGCCTTGCTACACCTCGCGGTGATCGTCGGTGGCCCCGACTGGTACCGCTTCTTCGGGGCCGGTGAAGGGATGGCGCGGATGGCCGAGCGCGGCATGATCCAGCCGACGCTGATTACGATCGGGATTGCCACAGTTCTGGCGATCTGGGCGGCCTACGCCTTTTCTGCGGCGGGCCTCCTCCCAAGACTGCCGCTGCTCAGAACCGGCCTGGTCGTGATTACCTTCATCTACCTGGCACGCGGGCTTTTGCTCATTCCCGCCTGGCTCATGGGGCGCGACATCAACGCCTTCGGCTGGTGGAGTTCGTTGATCGTCCTGGTCTACGGCCTCACCTATTTCGTAGGGACCTGGCGGGCCTGGCCACGACTGGCACCGTGAATGCCCCTGTCTGGCGCATCGCGACCGAGGATGACATCCCGGTACTCCATGGCCTTATGGACGCCGCCATTTCCGGCCCCCTGGCTGCGTTCCTGACACCCGAACAGGTCCAGGCCAGCCGCCTGATCATGGGGGTCGACAGCCAGTTGATTGCCGACCGGACCTATTTTCTGATCGAGATCGACGGCCAGGCAGCTGGTTGTGGCGGATGGAGCTACCGGATCACCTCGTACGGCGGCGACCATACGCCGGGCCGCGAGCCGGCCCCTCTGACGCCGGGTGTCGATGCGGCAAGAGTGCGCGCCATGTACACCCACCCGGACTTCGTGCGCCGTGGCGTGGGCAGGTTGGTCCTGGGCCTGTGCGAAGCGGCGGCGCGTCAGGCCGGCTTTGATCGCGTGGAACTGGTGGCGACCCTGGGCGGTGAACCGCTGTATCGCGCCTGCGGATATGAGGACATTGAGCGGATCGTGGATGCACGCGGTGGCGCACCGGTGCCGTTGATCCGCATGGGCAAGGCGATACGACCCGCCTGAATGTGATCTCTTGCACAACGAAAAACGGGGCCGCCCTGGAGGCGACCCCGCTCATCGATCTAGGATCGTTCGGCTTCAAAGAAGCCGGGACAGACTACTGGCAGGTGCCGCCGTTCGGGCAGGGCTCAACATTGACTTGCGGCGGAGCCACCACGACTTCGGACGGACGAACCACCACTTCAGGCCGGGCCAGATAGATCTGGGCAGGCGAGACATAGACCGGCGGGGCGTCGACATAGATCGGCGGACCAGCGATATGCACCACAGGCCCGTCAATCCGGATCGGACGGCCGATTACGCGGGCTCCCGGAGCCGCTACGTGGATCGTGCCCGGGCCGGTCCAGCCCGAACCGCCTGGGCCACCTGGACCACCGGGGCCACCCGGACCCCCCGGTCCTTGTCCCGGACCCGGCCGATAGAAATCAACTTCGATCGTGCAGAGGCAAGGCTCGTTCGGGTTATGCACCCGCTCCTGACAGCCATGGTCATCTACGACGGCGGTCGTCGACAAAGCCGCCGACAGAACCAGACTTGAAAGCCAAAACATCCCCAAAACTCCCCAGCTACATGGTTAACGAATAGCAAGGGTACATGAAGGCTTCGCGCAACGGAAGCCGACCGGTTTCTCCAATTGGGCGAATTATTCCTTTTTTGACCTGATCGTTCGCCCTTTCCCTCGCCGGCTGCTACAGTGAACAGGGGTGTGCGACCGCAACCGGGACGGTGCCAATGTGGGAAATCAGCCTGGCCTTGGCGGCCGCAATGGCAGGGCAGCCTCAGGCGGCGACGCTTGAGGGCTGTGAATTCGTCGATCAGCGATGGATTTGCCGGTATCGGCTGCCCGAGGTGCAACTCCTGACCACCGAGCCTGTCGCTCCGGCCTCGGTTCCCGTTTCAGTCCCTGTAACACCGACGGGAACTGCGGAAGGGACCAGTGCGGAGAGCACCGGGGCCACCTCGGTGTCATCAACGTCATCCGGTGCCTCCACCACAAACGTCGAAATGATGACGCTTAATCGTGACCCCGGCGTACTGACAGAATCCGAGACGTCACTGGTCGCGCGCTGTGCCGAAGCCCGATGGATGTCGTTGTGCCTGCCGTCACAGAGGATCGAGGCCCGTCGTCTGCGTGACCTCGCGCAGGCGTACGAGGTCGCCCGTCTGCGGGTCGGCCACCTGCTGAGCGAAGGCGATTGCAGCGGGGCTCGGGCCCATGCGCTGAGTGGTGGCTATTTCAGGCTGGCTCGCGAGACCCAGGATCTGTGCCCGACGGCGAGCACCGAAGACTAGCCGCCGGTGGCTTGCTGCGGTTGTGTGGCCACGGACGGATCCTGGTAGCACTCCACCCCTTCGGGGCAGGGGCCGAAATGGACCTCAGGCGGCGCGACGATCACTTCTGACGGGCGAACGATGACTTCGGGCCGTTCGATGTAGATCTGAGCCGGCTCCACGTAGATAGGCGGAGCGTCAACATAGATGCGCGGCCCCTGCACATAGCCCTGCCCACCGGCGGCATGCACCGGACGTCCACGCACATAATAGTCGGGGGCCCCGCCATAGTAGGCTGGCGGCATCGGCTCATGCCGTGGCGGATAGTAGGCGGGCGGTTCATAGGTCGGCGGAACCGGATAAGGCCTCGGATGGTATCCGGGTCTGCGATAGGTCGATACGCGCGGCTGATAGTAGCTGCGCGCCGCCGCTGCCTGACCGTAGTCGAGGCAATTGCAATACGCACGGACATCATGGGGCGCTTCGGGACACCCATGCGGGTCATGCACAACGGCAAGTGACGCCGCTGCAACCAGACCCAGGCTCGCTAGAGCAAACATTTTAGGACCACGCCTTCACAACTGAAGCGCCAGCCTCATCCTTACCGCGAGGCCCGTCCATACAATTCCCCGGAACGGTGTTTCTCAGAGTTGGGCCGTCCAGAGTGCCGATGTCTCAGGCCGCGAAACGGCCACCCTTGCTGGCATAGGCCTGGGTCCCGTCCGTATAGACGACATCCTCAGCCAGGATCGTCTCGATCGGGATCGGCTCCAACCCGGCCAACCGGTCGTAGATGGGCCCGAAATCCTGAAGCGTTTCGCGTTTCAGCTGCTCGATCGTGTCCACGACGAAATAGACCTGTTGGAAATCGTCGATCCGATAGAGGGTCTTCATCACCCGCTCGAGATCGAACCCGAGGCGATTGGGGGACGGGTCTTCAAGGCTGAATACGCTCTCCGTCGCCGACGAAACGATACCGGCACCATAGATCCTGAGTTCGTCAGCCTCCTTCATCAGGCCGAACTCAACCGTGTACCAGTACAGTCGCGCCAGATTGGGAAGCATGCCGAGGGACGCGGCCCGCTGCCCTCCCTTGCCGTAGGCCTCCATATAGGCGGCGAAATCCGGGTTGGTCAGCATCGGCACATGGCCAAAGACATCATGGAAAATGTCCGGCTCCTGGAGATAGTCCAGTTGATCCGGCCGGCGGATGAACTGCCCGGAAGGGAAGCGCCGATTGGCCAAATGATCAAAGAACACCTCATCCGGGACCAACCCCGGCACGCAGACCACCGTCCAGCCGGTCAGGGCCTGAAGTTTAGGGTTCATCACGGCGAAATCCGGGATGCCGCCGGTGCTCAGATCAAGCGCCTTCAAACCCTCGAAGAAGACCTCGGCGGCGCGACCTGGAAGCACCTTCATCTGCCGCGCATACAGCGTATCCCACGTCTGGTGCTCGACATCGGTGTAGGCCGCCCAATCCTGCGGGATGGTCCAGTCTTCCGCCGCGCCCTCGGGCGGCTTGTCAAAGACATGTTCGAAATCGGACATTGGGGCCTCCGTTCGCGCTCGGCCCCCTATGTAACGCGACGAATGCCCCAGCGGTAGGTCAGCCTAGTTCAAGTCATTGCGACGAACCTGATAGCGACCATCCCTGAAGCCGCAAAAGTGCCGCTCAGCCTCAACGTGACGGATGGGCTCGCCGGACGGATCCGCCAACAGACTCTGTTCGCAGACGTAGGCCGCTTGGTCTGCGTCCAACCCTTCGGAAATGATCCGATAGAACGGCTGGCGACGCTCAGGCCGACCTTCTAGCGGAAGGGCCTCCCACCAGTCATCGCCGTGGGCAAACTCGGGATCGACGTCGATCACGACACCCCGTAGCGGCAGGTCCCGGTGACGCACCATCTGGCCGATCGCAAATTTTGCCAATCTAGGTTTCATGGCCTGAACCTGACCAACCCGAGATGACCTCACCCTGAACGCGGCGTGCCGGTGTCTAGACAGGAATCGCCAACCCGTTATTCTGGTTCACGAAAACGAGCCGAGGCGCTGGTGCCTTGCGTTCTGATGATGGATCGGGCCATGCCTGAGACTGCCCTCCCCGGGCCCGCTCGCAAGGGCGAGCGCGCAACCCACAGTGATGCGCCGCTCTATGCGGCGCTGGACCTCGGCACAAACAATTGCCGCCTTCTGATCGCGCGACGCGCCCATGGTGGATTTCGCATCGTCGAAGCCTTTTCGCGCATTGTACGCCTGGGAGAAGGTCTGTCACAAACCGGCCAGCTGTCACCGCAAGCCATGGACCGGGCCATTGCGGCCCTCGGAATCTGTGCCGAACGGATCCGACGTCGTCAGGTCAGCCAGGTGCGCGCCGTCGCGACCCAGGCCTGCCGGGGAGCCGGAAACGGGGCTGAGTTCCTGGCGCGGGTCGAGCGGGAAACCGGCCTGGCCCTCAGCATCATCGACCCTTCGGAAGAAGCACGTTTGGCCGTTGTCGGCTGTACCGACCTGATCGACAGCCAGTTTCAGGCGGCCATCATCCTCGATGTCGGCGGCGGTTCGACAGAGGTGTCCTGGGTTCGCCCGCGCGGCGGGCCTGACCGTCAGCCGGCTGAAATGCTGGCCTGGCACAGCATCCCGATGGGTGTCGTCACCCTCGCGGAGCGATTTCCGGAACCGCCGACGCCGGACCTCGCATGGTATGAGACCATGGTCGGGGCCATTCAGGAACGACTTCAGGCGTTTGACGGAGCCGATGCCCATCGGTCGGCCTTCGCGGACAACCGCGCTCAACTGATCGGCACCTCGGGGGCCGTCACCAGCCTGGCAAGCCTGCATCTGGGGCTCACCCGATATGAGCGCGCCCGGGTCGACGGGCTGCGCATGACTGCCGGCGAATGCCGCGCCGTGGCCAGTCGCCTGCTTGAACTTGATCGCGCCGGGCGCGCGGGACACGCCTGCATCGGGCCGGACCGGGCGGACCTGGTTCTGGCGGGGGCCGCCATTCTCGAGGCTGTCCAGCGGGCCTGGCCCTGCGAACACCTCCGGGTCGCCGATCGCGGGCTACGGGAAGGACTGCTGTTGTCCCTGATGCGTCGCCGCCGATCGCGCCGGCGGCGGCGGTGACACTCTGGTCCCGGCCCTCTCCGCCCTCTAAAAGCGCCCCATGAGCCCACGCCTCGCCGACCAACCAGAGATTCTGCGGACCCGCGCCTGGGGCGACTATGCCCTCGTCGACAGTGGTGATGGCAAGAAGCTCGAACGCTATGGCCACGCCTTGGTCGTGCGCCCCGAGCCACAGGCCATGTGGCACCCGGCCCAGCCCGCTCTGTGGGACAAGGCCGACGCCGTCTTTGACCCCACCGACGACGATGAGGCCGGTAACTGGCGTTTCAATCGCCCCCAGCCGGAAACGACCGAACTGTCCTGGGGTGCCGCCCGTTTCAACGCCCGTTTCACCAACTTTCGCCACCTCGCCTTCTTCCCGGAACAGGCCGCCAATTGGGAATGGCTGAAGGCCGCTGTTGAGGCTCGCGAAGCCCCCCGTATCCTCAATCTGTTCGGTTATACCGGCGTGGCGTCCCTCGTCTGCTCAGCGGCCGGTGCCCAGGTCACGCACGTCGATGCGTCCAAGAAGTCTGTCGCCTATGCTCGCGAAAACGCTGAGCTTTCCGGCATCAACATCGTCCGCTGGATCGTCGAGGACGCCCGCAAGTTCGTCCAGCGAGAGATCCGGCGCGGCAACCGCTATGACGGCATCATCCTCGATCCGCCGAAATACGGACGCGGGGCCGACGGCGAGGTCTGGCGGCTATTCGAAGACACCGCTCAACTGGTCAGCGACTGCGCCGAACTCCTGTCCGACGACGCCGCCTTCCTGCTGATCAACGCCTACGCTGCACGCATCTCCGGGATGGCGCTCGCGCATTTGCTGGCCGACCGGATGAAAGATCGGGCCGGCGTCATCGACTGGGGGGAGCTGGGTCTGCTGGAAGACAGCCCCCGCGCCGCCGAGATCGGCCTGAGCTTCTTTGCGCGCTGGAGCCACCTGTGAGCGGGGGCCGCGAGCGGGAGATCACCTCCCTCACCAACGACACGATCAAGGCCGTGCGCGCCCTGCACATGAAGAAGGCGCGCGACCAGACCGGTACCTTCCTGGCCGAAGGCCTCAAATTCATCGGCGAAGCCCTCGATCTGGGCCAGACGCCGCGCCAGCTGTTCATCGGCAAGCACGCCCGCCCGCACCCCCTGCTCGACCGCGCCCGCGCCGGGACGCTGGCCAAGGGCGGTGAGGTCATCGTTGTCACGCGCGAGATCCTGGAAAAGGTGTCGCGCAAGGACAATCCCCAGACGGTGCTGGCCGTCTTCGACCAGACCTTTACGGCGCTGGATGACATCGACCCGGCTCGCGCGCCCTGCTGGGTGGCGCTGGAACAGGTGCGCGATCCGGGCAATCTCGGCACCATCATCCGCACCGCCGATGCGGCGGGCTGCGGCGGGGTGATCCTGATCGATGACTGCGTCGATCCGTTCAGCGTGGAGGCCGTGCGCGCCACCATGGGCTCCATCTTCGCCGTCAGCGTCAGCCGTGCCTCAAGCGAAGAATTCCTGGCCTGGCGGGCCCGCTGGCCCGGCTCCGTCGTTGGCACCCGTCTGGACGCCACGCACGACTATCGCGCCGCGCCCTACCGGACGCCCAGCCTGATCCTGATGGGCAATGAACAGGCCGGCCTGACGGACGATCTCGCGGCCGCCTGCGATCTGACGGTCAAAATCCCCATGCGCGGACGGGCCGACAGCCTCAACCTGGCGATCGCCACGGGCATTATGGTCTATGCGGCGACGGAGGGAGCCTAACGCTTCCCGCTGCCCTTCGGTGCGGTCCTGATCCGGCCCGAACGGCTGACAGGCCGCGCCCCGCCGCGCGCCCGTTTGCCGACCAGGACGGTTGATCCCGACTTCTTGCCCGAGCCGGCTTTCAGCCCCGAAACGCGCTTGGTCGCGACCTTGGGCTTTCTGGGTTTTTCGGGCGCTGCCGCAGCGGCATCCGCCTTGATCTTGCGACGCGGCGCAGTTTTTTCCGGTCCCGGCCCCTCGGCGAACGGATTGGCCCCCGATTTGACCGTCAGTCGCATCGGCACGCCCGGAAGATCAAAACTCTCGCGCAAGCTGTTGATCAGATAGCGTTTGTAGTGATCCGGCATCTGCGACGCCCGGTTGGCGAACAGCACAAACGTCGGCGGGCGCGCCTTGGTCTGGGTCATGTATTTCGGCTTGATCCGGCGACCGTCGACGGCGGGCGGCGGGTGCCGCTGGACCGCCAGGGCCAGCCAGTCGTTCAGGTCCCGCGTCTTGACCTTGGCCGACCACTGCCGGTGCGCTTCGAACACCGCCGGCATCAGCCGGTCGACGCCCCGCCCTGTCTGGGCTGAAAGAGCGATCAAGGGCGAACCCTTGAGCTGGGGCAGCAGGCGATCCGCCTCTTCACGCAGTTGGGCCAGCTTGTCCTTGCCGTCCTCGACCTGGTCCCACTTGGCGATGCAATAGACGAGAGCCCGGCCCTCGCGCTCGACCAGATCAGCCAGTTGCAGATCCTGGGTGTCAAAGGCGTTGGCCTCATCCATGACCAGCACCACAACCTCGGCAAAGGTCAGGGCCCGGATGGTGTCGGCAACCGACAGCTTCTCCAGCTTTTCCTGAACCCGTGCCTTGCGACGCATTCCGGCGGTGTCGACCAGCCGCACGGGCCGACCGTCCCACTCGAAATCAACCGAGATGGAATCCCGCGTGATCCCCGCCTCCGGTCCGGTCAGCATCCGGTCTTCACCCAGAAGGCGGTTCACCAGCGTCGATTTGCCGGCGTTCGGACGCCCCATGATCGCAACCATGATCGGCTTGCCGGCCTCGTCTTCGTCGCTGTCGTCCTCAGGCTCGAAGGGTGCCACCGCAGCATAGAGGTCCGCCATGCCCTCGCCGTGCTCAGCCGACAGCGGGATCGGATCGCCAAAGCCCAGCCGCACGGCTTCGGACAGGCCGACGTCGCCCGCCTTCCCCTCAGCCTTGTTGCCGATCAGGATCGTCGGTTTGTCTCGCTTGCGGACCAGATCGGCGAAAATCCGGTCCAGCGGCACGATGCCTTCGCGGGCGTCGATGACGAACAGAATCAGATCGGCTTCCTCGACCGCCAGCTCGGTCTGGCGGCGCATCCGCGATTCCAGGCTTTCGTCGGCCACGTCCTCGAAGCCGGCCGTGTCGATCAATGTGAGGTCGATGTCCCCCAGCATGCCGCGCGCATAGCGCCGGTCGCGGGTCACGCCCGGCCGGTCATCCACGATGGCGAGCTTCTTGCCCGCCAGGCGGTTGAACAGGGTCGACTTGCCGACATTCGGCCGTCCGACGATCGCGACCTTGAGGCTCACGCTACGGACGGCCTCCCCGGCCTATTGAATGGCAATCAGCTGACCTTCGTCGGTAAGGACGTAGATCATGCCGTTGTACGCAATCGGAGCAATATAGGCGGCTCCGCCCAGATTCAGGCTGGCTTCCTCAGCCCCGGTCCGAGCATTGAGAGCAACGGCCTCACCGTCCGAACTGACCAGAACCAGGCGATTGGTGGCCAGCAACGGACCCGACCAGATCGGACGAACGGTGCGATCGAACATGCCGAGCACACCACCTTCCTGACGCTGGCGTTCCTCGTTCAGATCATAGATCCAGTAGACCTGACCATTGGCGCGATTGATGGTGATCACCTCACCGCTCTTGGAGACGACATAGACCACGTCCCCGGCCGGCCAGGGCGCATTCAACGTCGCAATCGGCAGCTGCCAGCGCGGCGTGCCCGAGCGCAGGTCCATAGCCGCGAACAGGCCTGAATGGCTGCCCGCATAGACCGAGCCCTGATAGACGACCGGGCGCCCGGTGATATCGCGCAGTTCCGACAGAGCATTCGTCCGGTTGGTCCGCGACAGCACCTGCTGCCACAGCATCTGCCCATTGGACGTCCGCAGAGCCACCAGTTCGCCCGACGAGAAGGGCGCGATCACGACCTCTCCCGATACCGCCGGGCTGGATGCGCGCAGAATGCGGGCCGGCTCGGCAATGGCCTGGTACGACCAGTTCTGATTTCCGGTCGCCACGTCAAAGGCAATGATCTGGTTGTCGATATCGACGGCATAGACCCGGTTGCCGGACACCGTGGGGGCACCATGGATGGGCGACTCAACCTGGCTGGTCCAGATGACGTCGCCGGTGGCGGCGTTGAGGGCCGTCACGACGCGCAGGCCTGAGGTCACGAAAACCCGATCCCCTCCGACGGCCAAGCCGCCGCCGAAGCCCTGGTTCTGACCGCCGGTGCGACCAAAGGACAGCAGGCCACCGCGATCCCGCTCACTGTTGGTCACGGTGTAGCGCCACACGGTCCGCCCGGAGGCGGCATCGACCGCCGACACCTGGTTGTGGCCATCCAGCACATAGAGGCGACCATCACTGGCAACGATCGGAGACGTCACCTGGGTCGTCCGGCCCGAACCTTCACCGATGTCGTGACGCCAGGCGATGCGGAACTGCTCACCGGCCTGGGCGTGTTCGATGGAGTTCTCGGCCGTTCCGCCCGGCTCTGGCCAGGCCGTCACCGCACGCGGCGTCGGCAGGTTGAAGGTCCGCCCAGCCAGATCCGTGGACACCTCGACCGAGTCTTCGAACTGAAGGATCGAGACACGCTCGCCTTCGGATGCAACGGCCTGACGACCGTTGTCGTCATTGCCAAACGGCCAGATTCGCTGGGCCGTATTGCTAACGGTCGAACAGCCGGCCAGCAGGGCGCAGAGGGCAGCCGTCGATACAATTTTCAGGTTCAGTTTCATGGACAGGGACTTTCGCCTGAAATCAATGATCTGTCGCGGCACCTGCCGCGGGAGCCTGGGCTCCGGGAGCGGTCGCCC
This sequence comes from uncultured Brevundimonas sp., assembly GCA_964647275.1. Lineage (GTDB taxonomy): Bacteria > Pseudomonadota > Alphaproteobacteria > Caulobacterales > Caulobacteraceae > Brevundimonas. The sequence continues at coordinate 10,985 of CAZYFY010000013.1, read as the reverse complement.
CCGGACGCGGAGCCGCCGCCGCTTCGGCTTCGGCCTGATCCGCAGCTCGTCCCGCGGATTCGATGATGCCGGGAATGCTGGAGGCAGTGCCGGACTCGATGAGCCCCAACGCAATCTGGGCGCGCTGACGCAGGGAGTCGGGCAGTTCAAGCTCAAGGGTCAGGGCCTGAAGTTGCTGGCGCGCCGCATCAGTCTGGCCATGCTGGAGCCGGGCAAGCGCCAGGGCCTCCTGGGCTTCGAACCGGAACGGACGGCCTTCTTCCGTCAACGGAGACAGCCGTGTCGTCACGTCTTCCAGGGACCCGCTGTCCATCAACGCCCAGGCCGCCTTGAGCTGGGCGATATCGGAGATCATCGGCTCATTGGTCGCTTCTGAAGCCTGGTCAAACAGGGCCACAGCTTCGGTCGTCTCACCCTGTTCCAGCCGCAGCGCCGCGCGCTGCATCAAGGCCAAGGCCCGATAGGGACCATTGCCGGCCCCTTCGACTTCAACAAAGGCAGCTTCGGCGGCCGACTGATCTTGAGCCTGAAGGGCATCCAGACCCCGCTGGTAGGCCTGTGAGGCCTCAGCCCCCGACCAACCCTTGCGGGCATCAAGGAACCAGATCCCCCCGACGATCAGAACCGCGACCCCCGCGATGGCTGCCGCAGCGGGCCACCAATGCTGAAACAAATGCTTCCAGCGTTCGGTACGAAGGTTCTCTTCGACCTCTTCAAATACGTCTGACAAGGCGCGTCGACTCCCCTGGCCCGAAACGGGCGGAACATAAAGCGCCGCGAACCTAGAGGTTCACGCTGTCCGCCGCAACGCAAGCCAAGCCCTCAAACGCGGCTTTTTATCGACGCCGGTCTCATCCGCCCTGGTTTGCGTGCACCGCCGAGGCCACAGCCGCCCCGATCACCGCCACAGAAACGAGCCAGAACAGAGGCATGGCCGGGATCATGGCAAGATCCAGCCCCCCGCTGTTCATCAGGGTGCCGAGCCGGCTCCAGTCGAGGCCTGTCGAGGATTGCGACGTCTGTGACGTCATGGCGGCGATCTGGCCCAAGCCCGTCCCGAGCCCTGCATCAAGCGTTTCCCGGACCGCGAAGACCCCGCCCACGACGCCGGCGCCTGTCAACACCGCCGTTCGCAGGTACCAATTGAGGCCAAGCCTCCGATCGACCCGATCCGCAAAGGCTTGCGTATCGTCAAAGGACGGTGTGCGGGCGAACATCCGCTCGATTTCGCCGTCGAAGGCGTCAGGATCAGACATGGACGCGTCTCCCTTGACCGGCCGGCGCAACGTCCAGCCGCGCGCGAAGTTTATCCAGACCACGTTTGACATGAGACTTCACCGTTCCTAGCGGCAAGTTCAAGGCGTCTGCGATTTCTGCCTGGGTCAGCCCTGCACCGTGACAAAGGCTGACGCACACCCTTTCAACCTCGCTAAGGCTCTTCAATGCGTCATCGAGATCGAGGCTGCGGGTCCCATCCGGCATGGGAGTGACCGGTTCCTCGGCTTCAGACATATCCGCCCAGCGAGCCTCTTTCTGGCGGCGTTTGACATAGAGCCGCGCTGCAATCTTGCGGACCCAGGCAGAAAAAGCGCCCTCACCACGAAAATCCACGCATCGCTCGAACGCCTGGATGAAGGCGTCCTGGGCCACGTCGTCGGCCAGGGCCGACTCCGCGCCCATGCGGCGCAGCAGCCCCCGGACCGACGCCGCATGACGACGCACCAGCTCTCCGAACTCCCGCCGGCCGCCGGCCGCCGCAAGGGCGGCCAGCTCCGTGTCGTGAAGCCTGGCCAGTCTGGATGATGTTGCGGTCACGGACCGTCCTCCGTCTGGTCCTGATCCGCCTAGTCCGCCCGCGTCTTGTTGAAGAAGCTGAGGATGACAAAGGCCAGGCCGAGGAAGCCGGGCACGGCGGCCAGACCCATCAGCGGATAGACGGCCTCATGTTCTTCCAGCCCGATCATCCAGCCGAAGGTGGCGACGCCCGCGGCCACCGCCAGCCAGATCACGCCAGTGCGCAGGTCGGTATGCGCCGTCGCGACACGCCCGCGCGCGGCCTTGGCAAGAGCGTCAACCAGATCCGCAGGCAGTTCCTGGCCCTTGTCCAGCGCATGCCGCACCGTCTCTTGCATATCGCGCCGGTCGCGGCTCTTGAACCAGGCGGGAACCAGCACAATCGCGACGATTGCAGCGAACAGGCCGATCGGAACAATGACTTCGACACCCATGGGGTCCTCATTCGATTTTCGACAGGCCCAACGCCCGCCCCTTGAAGACAAGAGGCTGCCGATGCCCGTTTCAGATGCGCCGCCGCGCATGAAAAGTTCTTAATGTTGGAGTCGACCAAACCGGAACGAGCGCCGGACCCGCGCCATGAGCTGTGTCCCGCCGCCTCGAAGCAGGATCCACAGACCCAGACCGGCAAGGGTCAGCCCGGCCAGCCAGCCCGTCACAGCCTCCGGTGCCAGCGGTTCCAGGGCCGGCACGAGACTCCAACCCAGCAGCGCGGCAACCCCGGCCCAAAGCGCCAGCACGGCCAGCCGACCCAGGAATCGTCGCGCCTCAATCCGCTCAACCGTTCGGGCCACGAACCCATAGTCCACCGGTGGCGGGGTTTGCTTGCCCAACCCAAGCGCACGTCTCAGACGGTCATCGGCGTTCATGGAGTCTCTCCCATGGCTTCGAGGAGTTTAGCGCGACCGCGCGCGGCATGCGACTTGACGGTGCCGAGTGGCAAGCCAAGCGCCTCAGCCGCCTCGCTGTGTGACCAGTCCGCAGCCAGGCACAGGGCAACCACCGCGCGCTGATCATCCGGCAGGGCCTCCATCGCCCTTCGCACGGCGATCTGATCCCGCGCCGCAGGGGTGGCGAACTCCGGTCGCGTCTCCAGCCACTGACGGTCACGGACCGCAGCTCGGACCCGACCGCGGCGGGCCGTCAGTGCCTTGCGCCAGGCCAGTCCACAGAACCAGGACCGGACATTGGCCTCTAGGTTCAAAGTTCCAATCTTGGACCAGGCGGTGACGAACGCTTCCTGGGCCATATCGTCGGCTTCGGACGGGTCGGCACAGATTCGCCTGAGGAATGACCGCACTGCCGCCTGATGCCGCTGGACCAATTCCGAGAAGGCGCGCGCGGACCCGGCTCTGGCCGCCTGGACCAGAGCCCGATCTGTCGGGTCACGGTTGCCGGCCGCAACCATCAGTCCCGCGGGCGTTTCCAGGTGATGGCATAAACCACAGAGGCCAGGGCCAGGGCCCCGAAGATCACCCCGACAACGAGCAGAGCGTCGGCCAGCCCTCCGTCACCGAGAATATTTGAGCGCGACAGGAAGACGAATCCTCCTGACAGGCCACCAAACAGCGCCACCTGATACCAGCCCCAGTTGGTCGTGGAGGGGCGGCTCTCGCCCGGCGCACCGAAATCTCCCAGAAGAGGGTCGTATTCGGTCGGTCGGCTCACCGCCCCCAGCAACTCGGGGGGCGGCGTCTGCCCCTTTTCCGCATAGGCCTGAACCAGCCGCAAAGTGTCGCGACGCGACCGATATTTCAGCCAGTTGTTCCAGCCCTCAACCACGAACCATGCCACCGGGAACAGCAGCCACCAGAAACTGCGAAACAGATCTTCCATCGATCAGCCCTCCACCGGGTCGCGCCGTAGCGCCTTCATCAGCTCGGGCGGCGGCTCCCGGCCGGCCGCCGCATAGGCCGCCAAGACACGCATTTCATCGGCTCTGGCCCGGCTCGTCAGCCACTGGTCCCACACGCCGCACAGGGCGGCCGCCAACGGGAACACCAGCCACCAGAAATCGCGGATCAACTCCACCATTGTCACTGTCTCCGTACCGGGTGCCCCTTCGACGCCCGCTCGAGACTGTATTGCCGCCGTCCACCCGATCGGATGCAGCACCCACTAAAGAAAAGCGCCCAGAGCGGCTTCATAGACGTCTGGCTTGAACCCGGCGATGCGCCGATCACCCAGATCAAGGATCGGTCGTTTGATCATCGACGGCTGCGCCAACATCAGCCGCACGGCCTTGTCGGCGTTCAGGTCAGCCTTGTCGGCGTCGTCGAGCTTTTTGAACGTAGTCCCGGCGCGGTTCAGCACCGTCTCCCAGCCCAGTTCTTCGACCCAACTCTTGAGCCGGGATTCGTCGATCCCGGCCTTCTTGTAATCGTGGAATTCGTATCGCACGCCCCGCTCGTCCAGCCATACGCGGGCCTTTTTCACGGTGTCGCAGTTCGGGATGCCATAGAGCGTATAGGTCATGGGTCGCTCTTGCGCCGATTCCGGCTTCGCGCGTGAATCGCCCTCGCCTTGAAGCGCGATCCGGCGCAACATTCTGAACCCTTGGGAGACGCCGATGTCAGAGAAGACTGCCCCCTGCCTCTGGTTCGACGGCAACGGCCAGGAGGCCGCGGAACTCTATGTCTCGCTGATCCCCAATTCGCGCATCATCTCTGCCCAGCACCCTATGGTGATCTTCGAGCTGGACGGTCGCCGCTACATGACCCTGGACGGTGGTCCGATGTACGAGGCCAGCCCGGCCTTCTCCATCTATGTCGACTGCGAGGATCAGGCTGAGGTCGATCGCCTGTGGGATGCCCTGCTGGAGGGCGGCGGCGCGGAAATGCGCTGCGGCTGGCTGACCGACCGATTTGGCGTGTCGTGGCAGATCATTCCCAAGGCCCTGCCGCGCCTGTTCTCCGATCCGGACCGAGAGGCCGCCGGGCGCGCCATGCAGGCCATGATGACGATGAAGAAGATCGACGTCGCTGAACTCCAACGCGCCTTCGACGGAGCCTGAGATGCGCCTCTACACCCATCCGTTCTCGTCCTATTGCCAGAAGGCCCTGATCGCCTTCTATGAGAACGGCACCCCCTTCGAGGAACGGTTTCTCGAAGACCCCGGTGCCATGGACGAACTGGCCGCACTGTGGCCCATGAAGCGGTTTCCGCTCCTGGTCGATGGCGACCGGACCGTGATGGAAGCGACCGCCATCATCGAATATCTGACCGCCCTCTATCCGGGGCCGACCCGGCTGATCCCGCAAGATCCGATCCTGGCGGTCGAGACACGGATGATGGATCGCGTCTTCGACAACTACGTCAACCGCCCGCAACAGGACATCATCTTCGAGGCGATCCGCCCGGAGGGGGCCAACCCTGATCCCTACGGCGTCACCCGCGCCCGCGAGATGCTGGAAACCAGCTACGTCTGGCTCAATGAGCGGATGGCCGGTCGGGAATGGGCCGCGGGTGACAGCTTTAGCCTGGCAGACTGTGCCGCCGCGCCGGCCCTGTTCTATGCGGACTGGACCCACGAAATCCCGGCCAACCTCGGCCATCTGATCGCCTACCGACAGCGTCTTTTGGCCCGACCATCGTTCGCGCGCTGCGTCGAGGAGGCCCGACGCTTCAGGCCCTACTTTCCTCTCGGGGCACCGGATCGGGACTGATCCCGGCGCGGCGGCGTTCGATCCGTCGCCAGATCTGGTCATGCAGGGTGAAGAAAACCGTCTGCACGATCGGCTCGATGGTCCCGACCGCCAGGGCGATGCGCCAGTCGCGCGTCAGGGCGAAGGCCACCGTCACCGCCACGGCAAAGTGCATGATGCCATAGCTGAACGATTTGGCGGCCAGGGTCTTGAAGCTGGTCGGCAGGGCATGATTGCAGGCGTGATGGTCGTGCAGACCCAGACGCCCTTCGATCGCCTCGGACGCTTCCTGCAGGCCCGACAGTCGCCCCCGGCGTTCGATTCGGTGCCAGACCCGGTCGTGGATCGCGAACGCCACGGTCTGGGCCATGGGCTCGATCATCCCGACCGCCAGCGCCAGACGCCAATCCCGCGTGATTGCCCAGGCCACCAGGATCGCCACGACCAGGTGCATCGCCCCGTAGGAGGCGATCTTCAGCCATAGCTGCCTGGCGGCATCTGCGATCATTCTGACCATCGCCAAAGGATGGTCACTCGCCCGCCACGCGACAAGGCAATAATTCTGATCATGACGATAAGCGCGGTCTGCCCCTTGCCGCACCCGCGAAGAGCGGTCTATAGCCCGCCCGCAAAACGGAGACTCCCATGGAGATTCGCGAAGGCCTTACCTTCGACGATGTTTTGCTCGAACCCGGCCCGTCCGAGGTCATGCCCACCCAGGTGGACACCTCGACCCGGCTGACGCGCGACATCTCGCTGAACATTCCCCTGGCTTCGTCGGCCATGGACACGGTGACTGAGAGCCGGCTGGCCATCGCCATGGCCCAGGCTGGTGGTCTGGGCGTCATTCACCGCAACCTGACGCCCGAGGAACAGGCCGAGCAGGTCCGTAGCGTCAAACGCTATGAGAGCGGCATGGTGGTCAGCCCGATCACCATCCACCCGGACACCTCGCTCGATGAGGTTCGGGCCATCCGCGAACGTCGCAAGATCTCGGGCTTCCCGGTGGTCGAGCGCGATACCGGCAAGCTGGTCGGGGTTCTGACCAATCGGGATATGCGCTTCGAAGGCGACGGGGCCCGCACCGCCGGCGATCTGATGACCCGCGACAATCTCGCGGTCGTTCGCGAAGGCTCGGGTCGCGAAGAGGCGCAAGGGTTGCTCAACACCCGCAAGATCGAACGCGTCATCGTCGTCGATGAAGATTTTCGCGCCGTCGGCCTGATCACCGTCAAGGATATCGAAAAGGCCCAGGCCCATCCGAATGCCGCCAAGGACGATCAGGGTCGCCTGCTCGTCGGAGCCGCCTCCACGGTCGGTGATGCGGGCTACGAGCGGTCGATGATGCTGGCTGAGGCCGGAGCCGATGTGGTGGTGATCGACACCGCCCACGGCCATTCGGTTCAGGTCGCCCGCGCCGTCGAGCGGATCAAGCGCGAGACGAACCGCACCCAGATCATCGCCGGCAATGTTGCCACCTATGACGCCGCCCGCGCCCTGATCGACGCCGGTGCTGACGCGGTGAAGGTCGGCATCGGGCCGGGGTCCATCTGCACGACCCGCATCGTCGCGGGCGTCGGCGTGCCCCAACTGACCGCCATCATGGACTCGGTCCGCGCCGCGCGTGACAGCGGGGTGCCGATCATTGCCGACGGTGGGATCAAATACTCCGGCGACCTGGCCAAGGCGATTGCGGCGGGGGCCTCGGTCGCCATGCTCGGCTCCATGTTCGCGGGAACCGACGAAAGCCCCGGCGAGGTCTTCCTGTATCAGGGCCGGTCCTACAAGTCGTACCGTGGCATGGGCTCGGTCGGTGCCATGGCCTCCGGCTCGGCGGATCGCTACTTCCAGAAAGAAGTCTCTGACCAGATGAAGCTGGTGCCCGAAGGCATTGAGGGCCAGACCCCCTACAAGGGGCCGATTGCGCCGGTTCTGCACCAGCTGGTCGGCGGTCTGCGTGCCTCCATGGGCTATGTCGGCGCAGCCCGCATTGACGAATTCCAGAAACGGGCGAAGTTCGTCCGCATCACCGGGGCCGGCCTTCGCGAAAGTCACGTTCACGATGTGATGATCACGCGCGAAGCCCCCAACTACCGGCAAGGCTGAGCTTGGGAGGGCTCTGATCATGCACCATCCGTCGATCTTTTCTGACGTCCACCCCGATCTGATCGTTGCGGGCTTCACCATCGTTCTGGCGTTGATCCAGATCCTTTGGGCCACGGTCGCCCGGACGCGCGAGCTCGGAACCAAGTGGAACACCGGGGCGCGTGACGAGGCCGTTCCCCCCCCCGGTGTTGTCGCCGGTCGCCTCATGCGGGCCCAGGCCAATCTGATGGAAACCCTGCCGCTGTTCCTGGCGGCGGTCTGTCTGGTCCATCTGGCCGGCAAACAGGGCGAGCTGTCGATGTGGGGCACGCACCTGTTCCTGCTCGGACGTGTCGTCTATCTGCCGCTCTATCGCTGGGGCGTGCCAGGTGTTCGGACCCTGGCCTGGATGGTGTCTCTCGCCGGTCTGGTTATGACCCTCTCTGCGTTGTTTACCTAAGGCATGAGAGACGGCGGCCGGATTTCAGCAGCTATTGAGGTTCTCACGGACCTTGAGACGCGCCGCGTCCCAGCCAAAATCGCCCTGAAGGCCTGGTCCGACCGCTCCCGTTTTGCCGGGGCCAAGGACCGGGCCTTCGTCTCCGGCCTCGTTCTCGATGCACTCCGAAAACGCCGCTCTACCGCCTGGCGCATGGGCGACGACAGTTCGCGCGCGGCCGTTCTCGGCGTGCTGGCCTGGGGCTGGCGTTGGTCCGCCGACCGCATGGCAGACGCCGCCGCTGAGGAGCCTCACGGCCCCAGTGCCCTTACAGACGCAGAACAGGCCGCCCTCGCCTCGCCGCGCGCGCTCGACGAAGCCCCTGCCCCCGTCCGTGGCGACTATCCCGACTGGCTCGACCCGCATCTCGCCCGCGTCTTCGGCGATGACCGCGCCGAGGAAGCCGCCGCCCTGGCCGAGCGCGCGCCCGTCGATCTGCGCATAAATAGTCTCAAGACCGACCCCGAGCGCGCCTTCAAGGCGCTGCAGCCGCTGGGGGCAGAGCCGGTCGCCGACGTCCCGACCGCCGCCCGCATCCCCGCGCCAGACCCCGCCGTCCGCACCGGCGCGGTCGAGACGATCCCGGCCTTCCACAAGGGCTGGTTCGAGGTTCAGGACCTCGGCAGCCAGCGCGCCGCCCTCGTCGCCGGCGACCTCACCGGCAAACAGGTGCTCGACTTCTGCGCCGGCGGCGGCGGCAAGACCCTGGCGCTGGCCGCCCTCATGGCCAACACTGGCCAGCTCTACGCCTATGACAACGATGCCCGGCGGATGGCCGACATCATCCCGCGCGCCCAGCGCGCTGGGGTCCGCAATCTTCAGGTCCGCAGTCCCGTCGACCCCGACGCCCTGAAGGGCCTCGAAGGCAAGATGGACCTCGTCTTCGTCGACGCCCCGTGCACCGGTTCCGGCACCTGGCGGCGCCACCCCGACACCAAATGGCGCCTTGCCCCCGACCAGCTCGACCGCCGCCTGAGCGAACAGGACACGGTGCTCGACCAGGCCGCTCGCTTCGTCAAACCCGGCGGTCGTTTGATCTACGTCACCTGCTCCCTCTTAGCCGAAGAGAACGAGGACCGGGTGGCGGCGTTTCTGGAACGCGCATCGGATTTCACCGAGACCGGACAAAGCCTGCGCCTTTCGCCACTCTCCGCTGGAACCGACGGCTTCTTCGCCTGCGTGCTGGAGCGCAAGGCATGACCGGCTTTCGCCTCGAAACCTGGGGCGATCTCACCGTCCTGCCTGTCATGGCCGCGCCCGCCGAATACGGCGTCGAACTCCAGACCCGCATCCAGCCCCTGTTCACCGGCATCGGCCCCGTCGAGGGCGCCGTCGCCCTGACCGCCGCCCTGGCGCGGCTGGAAGCACAGGGAAACCTCCCCGACCTCATCGTCTCCCTTGGCTCAGCCGGTTCGCCGACGCTGGAGCACGCCGCTGCCTATCAGGTCGCCGCCGTCAGCTATCGCGACATGGACGCCAGCCCGCTCGGTTTCGAGAAGGGCGTCACGCCCCTGTCCGACCTGCCCGCCGTCCTGCCTCTGCCTTGCCCTATCCCCGACTGGCCGACCGCGCGGCTGTCGACCGGCGCCAACGTCATCTCCGGCGCCGCCTACGCCGGCATCGACGCCGATATGGTCGACATGGAGACCTGGGCCCTGCTCCGCGCCGCCCAGACCTTTGGTGTGCCACTGGTGGCCCTGCGCGGAGTCTCGGATGGTCGTAGCGAACTGAAGGCGCTCGAAGACTGGACCTCCACCCTCGCCCACGTCGACCAGACCCTGGCCGCCGCCTTCGACACCCTTGCCGCCGAGATCACTGCACGCGGCGCTGCCGCCCTTGAAATCGCCGCCGTTGCGGACCAAGACCGCCGCCATTCGCTCAACCACGAGACCTCCGCCGCGCAATGACCCCCCACCAGAAAGTCCTCATCGTCGATTTCGGCAGCCAGGTGACCCAGCTGATCGCCCGGCGCCTGCGCGAGGCGAACGTCTATTGCGAGATCCATCCCTATGCGAAGGCCGAGGCCGCCCTCGCCGCCATGACCCCCGCCGCCATCATCCTGTCGGGCGGCCCTGAAAGCGTCCACGAGGAAGGCAGCCCGCGGGCGCCCCAGGCCGTGTTCGACGCCGACGTCCCGGTGCTGGGCATCTGCTACGGCGAAATGACCATGTGCGAACAGCTCGGCGGCAAGGTCGAAGGCGGCCACCACCGCGAGTTCGGCCGTGCTGAAATCACCGTGCAGAAGGCCTCGCCCCTCCTCGACGGCCTGGCCGGCGTCGGCGAGGAAGAAACCGTCTGGATGAGCCACGGCGACAAGATCGTCGCCATCCCCGAGGGCTTCGACGTCATCGCCACCTCGCCGGGTTCGCCCTATGCGGTGATCGGCGACGAGAGACGCCGCCTCTACGGCATCCAGTTCCACCCCGAGGTCATGCACACGCCGCGCGGCGCGGCCATGCTCAAGAACTTCACCCACAAGATCGCCGGCCTGTCGGGCGACTGGACCATGGCCGCCTATCGCGACGAGAAGATCGCCCAGATCCGCGCCCAGGTCGGCGACGCCAAGGTCATCTGCGGCCTGTCGGGCGGGGTGGATTCCTCCGTCGCCGCGGTCCTGATCCACGAGGCCATCGGCGACCAGCTCACCTGCGTCTTCGTCGACACCGGCCTCCTGCGAAAAGACGAGGCCAAACAGGTCACGACCCTGTTCCGCGATCACTACAACATTCCGCTCATCCACGTTGATGCGTCAGAGGAATTCCTTGGCGCCCTGGCCGGCCAATCGGACCCCGAAACCAAGCGCAAGACAATCGGCAAGGTCTTCATCGATATCTTCGACCGCGAGGCCAACAAGATCGACGGCGCCGAATTCCTCGCCCAGGGCACCCTCTATCCCGACGTCATCGAAAGCGTCTCGGCCTCCAGCGGCAAGGCCCACGTCATCAAGAGCCACCACAACGTCG
>CAZYFY010000012.1:0-77218 GCA_964647275.1 uncultured Brevundimonas sp. | reverse complement strand
CCGACCTGGCCCGCGCCACCGCTGACGGTGTCCGCGAGCCGCTCAACCGCCGGGCCACGATCAACATCAACCGCTAAGCGCGGGCGATACGATCAAAGCCTTGGCCTGGAGCCTGATCGGCAGAGATGGAATCGCTTCGCGATTCTGTCTCCGTCGTGAATCAGGCTCCATATGAATGCGCGAGCATGATTCAGCTTCTTGTTGGAACCGCGCAGCGGTTCAAACAAGAACCACCATGCTGCGGAGCCAAAGCCTATAGCGAACCCCCGCAGAGCAATCTGCGGGGTTTTGCTTTGCGATTATAGATTCTGGTCGAAATCTGACGGACGGGTTGAGCGAGCTTGCCAAGCGCGCAGATCGGCATATCGTCGTTCGTCATCAGGATCGTCGGGTTGTCCGGCGAGGGGAGTGATGATGAAAAAGCTGCTTCTGACCGGCGTCGCCGGTCTTGCCATGGTCACGGGTGCACCCGCCATGGCCGAACCCAATGGGCCCTACATCGCCGGCGACATCGGATACCACTGGGCCAGTGCCGACGCGGCGGAATGTGTACCCGCAGCCTGCACACCAACGGTGGATGCCGAAATGGACGGTGGGCTGGCGCTGTTCGGACGGTTCGGCTTCCGCCTCAATCCGAACTGGAGGTTTGAGGCTGAACTGGGCCGACGTACGGCCTCCGTCGATACCTTCAACGGGGCACCCCCACCGGACGAAACCGACGTTAATGCCACCAGTCTGATGGCCAACGTCCTGTTTGATTTCGGTTCTGGCCGGTTCCGGCCCTTCGTTGGGGCCGGTGTCGGCTGGGCGTCTGTGACCTACGAAATTCCAACTCTGGAGATCGATGATTCGGGTCTGGCATGGCAACTGCTGGCCGGCGCGGCGATTTCGACCGGGCCGAGGGGGAACATTGATCTGACCTATCGCTATCTCAACGTCAGCGATCTGGAACTCCAGACCCCTACGCCAGTATTTGTCGCGATGGACTACACCGACCACTCGGTGACGATCGGCTATCGCCATTCGTTCGGCGCGATTGCGGCCCCGCCGCCGCCGCCGCCGCCGCCGCCGCCGCCTCCGCCTCCCCCGCCTCCTCCTCCGCCGCCTCCGCCGCCGGTGTGGAACGCGCGTGAGTTCGTGGTCCTGTTCGACTGGGATCGCTTCGACCTCACCCCGCAGGCGCAGGAAATCGTCCGTCAGGCCGCGGCTCACGCCCGTGCCGGCGGGGCCACCCGCGTCCACGTCGTGGGCCACGCCGACACCTCCGGTTCGGCCGCCTACAACGTGCGCCTGTCGCAGCGTCGTGCCGCCACCGTCCGTGATGCCCTGATCGCTCAGGGTGTGACCGGTGGTGCCATCACGACGGAAGGCCGAGGTGAAACCGACCTGGCCCGCGCCACCGCTGACGGTGTCCGCGAGCCGCTCAACCGCCGGGCCACGATCAACATCAACCGCTAAACGCGGACGATACGATCAAAGCCTTGGCCTAGAGCCAAAGCCTAAAGCGAACCCCCGGAAGGAAACTTCCGGGGGTTTTGCTTTGTGATCACGCCTCGGGCTTGAGGGTCAGGGAGAGGAGTTGCCGGGCAGGGGTCTGGCTGACCGGACCGAAGCCGGCATTGACGAAGAGGGCCAGGGCGGCGGGGTCCGCCAGGTCAACCTGAGCCAGGATGGTGCCGTCCTCGAAATGGTTCAGGCCCGCCTGGAGGAGCTTTCGCGACCAGCCCCGGCCGCGATACTCAGGGGCGACCACAATGTTCACGGTCCGCCGGCCCGGGGCAATGAGATCAAATCGCACGGCACCTATCGCCTGATCGGTCCGTATGGCCTCACCGACAAAGATGAGCTGGTCGGTCGGTCCGAGCGCGAGTTCAAGCCATTGCAGGTGCTCGTACCAGTCCGGATGCCCCCAGGGGGTCGGTGCATCGGGCGACAGGGCGACGGACCAGTTGTACAGCCGTTTGGCATCATCAAGGCTGGCAACACGAAGGCGAAGCGTTTCGACAGGCATGGGTCTTCCCGGATGGGCCGGTGCCGCGGCCCTGGCCCTGACATTGTGCAATGCCGACGTCTCCGAAAGGTTTCGCCGGCGTCCAGCCGGGGGTGACGCCGGAGGGGCCGGAGGGTATAGGCAGCCCATTCGTTTCAGAGAGCTCTGTCCATGCGCGTCGCCATGATCGGAACCGGCTATGTCGGCCTGGTATCCGGGGCCTGTTTTGCAGATTTCGGTCATGTCGTGACCTGTATCGACAAGGACGCTTCCAAGATTGAGCGCCTCGAACAGGGGATCATGCCGATCTATGAGCCGGGCCTGGAGGGCCTGGTTGCCGACAATGTGCGGGACGGTCGCCTGTTCTTTGCCATCGATGGAGCCGAGGCGATCCGCCAGGCGGACGCCGTGTTCATCGCGGTGGGAACGCCGTCACGGCGCGGCGACGGCTATGCGGACCTGACCTATGTGTATGAGGCCGCCCGCGAGATTGCAGGCCTCATCGAAGGTTTTACGGTCATCGTCACCAAGTCGACCGTTCCGGTCGGCACGGGCGACGAAATCGAGCGGATCATTCGCGAGACACGGCCGGACGCCGAGTTTGCCGTGGTGTCGAACCCTGAGTTTCTGCGTGAAGGCGCGGCCATCAACGACTTCAAGCGCCCCGACCGCGTGGTCGTCGGTATCGAGGACGAACGCGCCCGGGCTCCGATGACCGAGCTGTACCGGCCCCTGAATCTGAACGAGACGCCGCTGCTGTTTACCGGTCGGCGGACGTCGGAGCTGATCAAATATGCCGCCAACGCCTTCCTGGCGATGAAGATCACCTTCATCAACGAGGTGGCGGATCTGTGCGAAAAGGTCGGTGCGGACGTCCAGCAGGTGGCCAAGGGCATTGGCCTGGACAACCGCATCGGCTCGAAGTTCCTGCATGCCGGGCCGGGCTACGGTGGCTCGTGCTTCCCGAAAGATACCCAGGCCCTGGTGCATACGGCCCAGGATGCCGGTGCGCCGCTGCGGCTGGTTGAAACGACCGTCGAGGTCAATGCGGCGCGCAAACAGGCCATGGCCGAGCGCGTGATCGCGGCGCTGGACGGGAATGCGTCCGGCAAGACGGTCTGTTTGCTGGGTGTGGCCTTCAAGCCCAATACCGACGACATGCGCGATGCGCCGTCGCTGGATGTCGCGCCGGCCCTGATTGCGGCGGGCGCGACGGTTCAGGCCTTTGACCCCGAGGCCATGGACGAGGCGAAGAAGCTCCTGCCTGACGTCGTCTTCAAGACCGGACCGTACGAGGCCGTCGCGGGGGCTGATGTGGTGGTCATTCTGACCGAATGGGATCAGTTCCGAGCCCTGGACCTGGCCCGGGTCAAGGATCTGGCTCGCCAGCCGATCATCGTCGACCTGCGCAACGTCTATCGACCGGAAGATGTGCGAGCCAAGGGCTTTACCTACAGTTCGATCGGGCGGGCCTGACGGCTGGGGCTATTCGCTGGCGATGCGAACCAGCTCGCCATAATAGGGGTTGCCTTCATCGCGACCGTGCTTGCCGGTGCCGATCACCAGACCGGCCATGATGACGGCTGAAATCAGGGCGATGAAACCCAGGCGCAGGCCACGCAACAGAGCCGCGACCTCGTCGTGCTCCTGCTCGCGATCTGTGGGTTCCCTGTTCAAACGATGCGCCCTCTACCCGGGCGCTCAAGGAACACCGGTCAGGTGAATCTGACAAGGGGCGGAACGACAAAAGAAAACGCCCCGAGGCCGAGGGCCTCGGGGCGCTGACTCTGGTCCAGGATCGAAATCAGCGACCGGTGAAGGGCCGGATCACGATCTCGACGCGGCGGTTGGCGGCGCGCCCGGCATCCGTGTCGTTGCTGGCGATGGGCGAGCGTTCACCCAGGCCGGCGACGTACAGACGCTCGCGAATGACGCCGCGATTGATCAGATAGCCGGCGACGGAGGCCGCCCGGCGCTCGGACAGGCCTTGGTTGTATTCGTCGGTGCCACGCGAGTCAGCGTGACCCATGACGTCGACGACCGACTGGTCATAGGTGTTCAGCACATTGGCGACATCATCCAGAACGGCATAGAAGCGGGCATCGACCTGGTCGCTGTTGAAGCCAAAGGTGACATCCGACGGCATGCGCAGGATCAGCACATCGCCTTCACGCGCCACGCCGACGCCGGTGCCCGAAAGCTCCTGTTCGAGGGCGCGCTGCTGGCGGTCCATGTAGTTGCCGATACCGGCCCCGGCCAGGGCACCCACGCCCGCGCCGATCATGGCGTTGGTGCGGCCCTCTTCGGAATCGGAGGTGTTGGTCAGATAACCCAGCAAGGCCCCGACGCCTGCACCCACCAAGGCACCTGTGCCCGTGTTGTTGCGAACCGGCGTCGAACGATAGGGGTCGGTGGTGGTGCAGCCCGCCACCAGCAGAGCGGCCGCAGAAGCGCCTACGGCGATTAGCTTGAGGGTCATGGAAATCTCCTTGTTTCAGCCCGGTAACGCCATGGGGCTCCGTGCGGTTCCGGCCTGGGCTCACATTATGGCCAAGCTGTTCGGAGTGCCACACCGGTTTCTCCAGCGTCACTTTCGGGCTAGAGGGTCGAGCTTGAACGGAAGCTGAACCGAAATGCCGACAACCTCTGCCATTGAACCCGTCTCCATGAGCCGCTTTGACAGCGACTTTGAAGGCTTTTCGCGTGACCTGGGCCAATCCTTTGCGCGGTATGGCTTTGCTGTGATCGAAGACCACGGGCTGGACCAGGCGGTGATCGACCGGGCGCTGGCCGATACCAAGACCTTCTTTGCCCAGGACGCCGAAACCAAAAAGCGGTGGCATGAGCCCGGCACCGGTGGCGCGCGCGGCTATACGCCCTTTGGAACAGAGGCGGCCAAGGACGCCGACGTCGTGGACCTGAAAGAGTTCTGGCACACCGGTCGCGAACTGCCTGACGGCCACCCGTATCGGGCCTTCATGCGCGACAACGTCAAGCCGGACGCCCCGGCGGGTTTCCACGACAGCGCCTATGGCCTGTTCACCGCCCTGGATGACATGGGTGCCAAGCTGCTGACGGCCATCGCCCACTATCTGGGGCTGCCGGACAACTGGTTCGACGACAAGGTGGAGATGGGCAATTCGGTCCTGCGCCTGCTGCACTATCCGCCGATCCCGGCGGATGCGCCGGGCGTGCGGGCGGGCGCGCACGAGGACATCAACGTCATCACCCTGTTGCTCGGGGCCGAGGAAGGCGGGCTGCAGGTCATCGACCGCCGAACGGGCGAATGGTTGCCGATCAACCCGCCGCCAGGGGCCCTGGTGATCAATGTCGGCGATATGTTGCAGCGCCTGACCAACCATGTGCTGCCGTCGACCAGCCACCGGGTGGTCAATCCGCCGCCCGAACGGCGCGGGGTCGCGCGCTATTCGACGCCGTTCTTCCTGCATTTCAACCCGGACTATCTGATCGAGACGCTGCCCTCGACGGTGACGCCGGACAATCCCGACCGTTATCCCGAGCCGATTACCGCCCAGGACTATCTGATGGAGCGGTTGCGCGAGATCCGGCTGCTCTAGGATGGTCGCGAGGGGCGATCTGCCAAAGGCACGCAAGCGCAGACTGGGGTGTTTCGCCGTCGTGATCGCCCTGGCGCTGGCGCCGGTTGCGGGCGTTCTGGTCCATGCGGTTGTTCCGCCGCCGCTCACCCTGCTGATGGTTCAGCGCCTGTTCGAGGGCGAGGGGCTGCACGTCCGCTGGCGGAGCCTGAATCGAATCTCCCCAGATCTGGTGGATGCCGTGATTGCCGCCGAAGACGCGCGCTTCTGTGAGCACAGCGGTTTTGATTTCGAGGCCATCCAGGACGCGATCGAAGACAATGCCGACGGTCGGCGTGGGCGAGGTGGATCGACCATCAGCCAACAGACCGCCAAGAACGTGTTCCTGTGGTCGGGGCGCAGCTGGATCCGCAAGGGCTTGGAGGCCGGTTATACGGTTCTCATCGAGACCTTCTGGTCCAAGCGCCGGATCATGGAGATGTATCTGAACGTCGCCGAGATGGGGCCGGGCGTGTATGGGGCCGAAGCGGCGTCGCGCTACTGGTTTGACAAGAGTGCCTCGGAACTGACCCGCCAAGAGGCCGCGCGCCTGGCGGCCATTCTGCCCAATCCCCGGGAGTATCGGGCGGCCAGCCCCGGCCCCTACATCCGACGTCGGGCCCGAGCCATTCAGGGCAATATGGCGGTCATCCGAAATGAAGGTCTGAACGACTGCACCGCTTGACGTGGGCGGCGCGGGATAGTCCTTTGCGCGCCAATGCGAGCGACCCGGCAACGGAGAGGCGCTCGCCGGAGGAGATGTTATGAAACGAGTTCTTATGTCGGCCGCTGCGGCCTGCATTCTGTCGGCCTGCGTCAGCATGGCTCCCGCCAGCCCCACGGATGCTGCGGCCCCGGCTGCCAGCGAACAGTTCGCGGCGACGCCTGACGGGGCTCGGGCCTTTGTGCTGGATGCCGAGCGTCGGCTCATGGAGATGAGCGAATACGCCGGGCGCGTCTCGTGGGTGCGCAACACCTACATCACCTTCGACACCATGTGGCTCGAGGCGCGGGCCAATGCGGAATACACCGAGCTGGGCGTTGAGCTGGCCAATGAGGCGGCGCGCTTCAACAACGTCGACGCTGACCCGGAAACCCGGCGCAAGCTGAACCTGCTGCGTCAGGGGCTGGTGGCTCCGGCTCCCAACCGGCCCGGTGCCGCCTCCGAGCTGGCGGAAATCGGCACGCGCATGGACTCGACCTATGCCACCGGTCGGTTCGACTACAACGGTCAGCAGATGAACCTGGACGATGCCTCGGCCCTGATTGCCGACTCCCGTGATCCCGCGGTGACGGCCGCGGTCTACAATGGCTGGCGCACGATTTCGTCGCACGGCATGGCGACCGACTATGCGCGTATGGTCGAGATCATCAACGAGGGGGCCCGGGAACTGGGCTACAGCGATGCCGGGGCCATGTGGCGCTCGGGCTATGACATGCCCGCTGATGATTTCGCCGCCGAAACCGACCGGCTGTGGAACCAGGTGCGGCCCTTCTACGAGAATCTGCACTGCTATGTGCGGGCGCGTCTGAATGCGCGCTATGGCGATGCGGTCCAGCCGGCCACGGGTCCGATCCGGGCCGACCTCCTGGGCAATATGTGGTCCCAGCAGTGGGGCAATATCTATGACGTGGTCGCCCCGACCAACATGCCGGAATCGAGCGTCGATCTGACGGCCATTCTGGAGGCCCACGACTACACGCCCGAACAGATCATCCGCACGTCCGAGCAATTCTACACGTCGGTCGGCATGGACCCGCTGCCCGAGACGTTCTGGGAACGGTCCCAGATCACCCGGCCTGAAGGTCGCGAGGTCGTCTGTCACGCCTCGGCCTGGGATATCGACAACGAGAACGACCTGCGCATCAAGATGTGCACCCGGGTCAATGCCGAGGACTTCCAGACCGCCCACCACGAGCTGGGCCACAACTACTATCAGCGGGCCTACAACCAGCAGCCTTTCCTGTTCCGCAACGGGGCCAATGACGGCTTCCACGAAGCCATCGGTGACTTCGCGGCCCTGTCGGCGGCGACGCCCGAATATCTGAACCAGATCGGTCTGTTGGACACGGTGCCGGGCACGGATGAGGACATCCCGTACTTGCTGCGCATGGCGCTGGACAAGATCGCCTTCCTGCCGTTTGGTCTGATGGTGGATCGCTGGCGCTGGGACGTGCTGTCGGGTGAGACGACGCCGGCGGAGTACAATGCCGCCTGGACCGCCGACATGCTGCGCTATCAGGGCCTGGTGCCGCCGGGCGGTGCGCGTCCGGCCAATGCCTTCGATCCGGGTGCCAAGTACCATGTGCCGGCGAACGTGCCCTACACGCGCTATTTCCTGGCCCACATCTATCAGTTCCAGTTCCACCGGGCGGCCTGCCAGATGGCCGGCTGGACCGGGCCGCTGCACCGTTGCTCGGTGTATGGCAACGAAGAGGTCGGCCGTCGCTTCAACGCCATGATGGAAATGGGCCAGTCCCGCCCGTGGCCAGAGGCGTTGGAAGCCTTCACCGGTGAACGCCGCACCGACGCTTCGGCCGTGGCGGAGTATTTCGCGCCGCTGAACGCGTGGCTGACCGAACAGAACCGCGGCCAGGATTGCGGCTGGGACTAGGTTGAACCGGAGACGGCCTGATGCCCCGCCGGCGGGTCCGGCGGGGCTTGCTGCCCGACCGCTGATATCAGGATTTTACCCGGCCTTGCGGCTTGGCCGGGGGGCTATGAGAGTGTATCGCCGGGCATGATCTCCGCCGAGTTTCGTGCCCTCCTGCAACAGCTGGTGACGACGCCGCCGCACCCTGCGGCCCTGGGGTTTCGTCTGGACCATGTCGACACAGACGGGGCCGTTCTTGCCGTGCCCTGGCGCGAGGATCTGGTGGGAGACCCACAGTCCGGTGTCCTGTCGGGCGGCGTTGTGTCCAGCCTTCTGGATCACGCCTGTGGCGTGGCGGTCTGGACCGCGCTGAAGACGTTTCAGCCGATTGCCACCCTGGATATGCGCATTGACTATATGCGGGCTGCCGTGCCGCAGCGTGAAATCTTCGCACGCACCCATGTGTTCCGGCTGACCCGTTCCATCGCCTTTGTGCGGGGGTTGGCCGATGATGGTGATCCGGCGGATCCGGTCGCGGCAGTCCAAGCCGCCTTCATGCTGAACTCGGACGGTGGGCGCAGGGCCGGGGCGAACCTTGCGGGAGCCAGGTCATGACGGTGGCCCAGGCCTTTGCCGATGCCCTGGCTGTTTCACCCTATGCGAATTTCCTCGGCGTTGAGGCCGTGGCGGGATCGTTGGATCGGGCAATGATGCGTTTCTCGCAGCCGCTGGTCGGAAACCCCTTGCTGCCCGCCCTGCACGGCGGATCGGTGGCCGGGTTC
The DNA here is from genome assembly GCA_964647275.1 of uncultured Brevundimonas sp. Classification (GTDB taxonomy): domain Bacteria; phylum Pseudomonadota; class Alphaproteobacteria; order Caulobacterales; family Caulobacteraceae; genus Brevundimonas. The sequence goes on along the minus strand of CAZYFY010000012.1, from coordinate 68,256 downwards.
ATGGAGTTGACCGCGACCGCGACCCTCACGGCGGCAACGCAGGGCGCACAGGGCCGACCCAAGCCGGTTGATGTTTCGGTTGCCTATCTGCGGTCGGCACGACCCGCCGATACCCATGCGCGCGCGCAGATCCGCAAGGTGGGACGCCGCATCGCCTATGTCCACGTTCTGGCCTGGCAAGAGGATGAGGCGGCCCCCGTGGCCGAAATGACGGCGCACTTCCTGTTGGCAGACCTGGATTCAACGAACAACTAAATCACAGGTTGCAATTGCACCCATAGGTAGTATCTCTTGATCCGCCAGATCAAGGAGGACTGTCATGGCAAGAATGATTGTGGGTCGGCAGGTGGCCGTCGCGCTGGACAAGGCCGAGTCGGCTATCGATGCGGCGGTCGGCGAAATCGCGCGATTTGCGGCCCTGCTGCCCGAGGCGCGTCAGCGGGCCGAGTTGTCGGCTGTTTCCGGCCAGCGCATCTTCGAAGGGGCAAGTGAGACTCTGGCGCTTCTGGCCCAGGCGCGTGGCCGACTGGTCGAGACGCATCGCCGGCTAGAGGCGCTCGGTCGGGCCATGAACGTGACCGTCACGGCGACCGGGCCGGTGGACAAGCCCGACGAGGACGGTCCGCGCCAGGGCGGCGGCGTGGAATTGCAACGCGCCTCTGCTTAGCGAATACTGTTATCCGGGAGGGCGAATTCACGCCCTTTCGCTCTCCCGGCGCGTGTGTTAAGGTTTCGTTTACCAATCTGGTAAGGGGGAGCCTTCATGGACAAGATTGAAATTATGCGGACGGTCGTGGAAGACCTGTACGCGACGGAGCGGTCGATTGATGACGCGATCGCTCAATCCACGGATTTCATTGCGACGATGATTCAAAGCCGTCGTGATGTGAACCTCTCGGCCGTTGTCGGTGCCGAAGCCCAGGCCAAGATGATCGAAGCGGTTGCCGCCCTCGGTGCGGCGCGCAGCGCGGTCGTTGCGGCTCATGCGGATCTGGCCAAGGTTCAGCGCCAGGTTGGCCTCGGTCATGTCGCGACCGGCCCGGTCGACAAGCCCGAAGAGGATGTCCCGATGCACCCGCAGCGTCCTCGCGGCCTGCGCGCGGCGTCCTGACGCAGCGAGACAACGTGCGGTGTCTTACGGGGCACCGCTGAGTCTGACATAGTCGCCCCCGCGAGGACGAATCGCGGGGGCGATTTCATTGCTGGACACCCTGTACAGTCAGCTCGGTGCCATCGTTTGGCTCGGCGTTTGCCCTTTGCCTTGCTGAAAGGTGACAAGCCCGAGCGCATTGCCGGCGGGGCGCTTGTGATCGCCTGGCTCGCGACCCTGGCTGTTCACCGCGATACCAATCTGACGAGCGTGACGATCCCGGTCTTCTTGATCGACACAGCGCTTCTGGCGCTTCTGGTCGGTCTGAGCTGGCGCAGTGATCGGAACTGGCCGGTGTGGGCTGCGGCCTTTCAGTCGATTGTGGTCCTGGTCCACGTGGTGACCCTGGTGGATCTGAGAATCCGCGCCATCGCCTATCTGAGCGCCCAGACGGTCGGCACCTACGGTGTGTTGATCTGCCTGGCTGTCGGGACCTTCTGGGCCTGGCAGACCCGCGAAGCGATCCGTCCGCGAGAGGACGACCTCACCTAGAGCCTGATCGGTTGAGGTGGAATCGCTTCGCGATTTCATCTCAGGCGTGAATCAGGCTCCAGATGAAAGCGCGAGCATGATTCAGCTTTTTGTTGGCTCCGCGACGCGGTTCCAACAAAACCATCATGCTCTAACGAACCAGCCGGCGAAAACACCAGATTCATTCGCGTGGCTGACCCCACGCCTGTATACGGTCGGACCGGTGAATTTGGCGTGAGGGAGTCGGGCGTGCTGGATGCGCTTGCATCCATCCAGGCGGGGGTCTGGCTGTTTTTTGCGGCACTTGCCCTCTGGTTTGGTGGACGGACAGAACGACTGGCGACCGGTGTGCTTTTGCTGGGGTGGCTGGTGACCCTCTCAGCCTATGTCGATGTCGATCAGCTGTCCCGCGCGTCGGTATCGCCGGTCATTCTTGTCTGCGATTCCCTGCAATTGATGGTCTTTGTCGTTCTTGCGTACCGGTCTGGGCGTGCGTGGATGACCTGGGCATCGGCCTTCTTCGCCATTGTTGTTCTTGTTCAGATCGTTTCGATGCTGGACGTCCGAATATTGAATGTCGGCTATGTGGCCGTTCAGACGGCGGCCTCTTTCGGCATCATGGCCTGCCTGGTGTTCGGCGCGTTCCGGTCGAGATATCTGTGGCGGAAGGAGGGGCTAGGCGCGGTCGAGGGATAGGTCTATTTTCCTGTCATAGAAGTTGAATCGCCACCTTGCCCCTGACCCATACGCAAATCTGGAACGGCATTGACCGTCTGGCCCGGCAGCAGGATTTGTCGCCGTCGGCCCTGGCGCGTCGTGCTCAGCTGGACCCCACCAGTTTCAATCCCTCCAAGCGCGTGTCCGCAGGTCGCAATCGCTGGCCTTCAACCGAAAGCCTGACCAAGGTTCTCATGGTCAGCGGGGTCAGCCTGGCCGAGTTTGCCGAACTGGCCGGGGATGGGGCCGTCGAAGCACCGGTGCCCCTGCTCGGGTTTGCCCAGGCCGGTGACGACGGTTTCTTCGACGATCAAGGGCTGCCGTCAGGGGAGGGCTGGGACATGCTGGCCTTTCCGGGCCGGTCCAGGGAAGGCCTGTTTGCCCTGAAGGTGTCCGGCGATTCGATGCTTCCGGCCTATCGGGAGGGCGATCACCTGGTCGTGGATCGGGCGGCGACGGAATACCGACGCGGTGACCGCGTGGTGGTTCGCACCCTGGCCGGCGAGGTGTTAGCAAAGGAGCTCATACGCCGCACCGCGACGCGGCTGGAGCTAAAGTCTCTCAATCCGGAATTTCGCGACCGCACCTTTGCGATCAAGGAGGTTTCCTGGATCGGCCGCATCCTCTGGATCAGCCAGTAAAAAGGGCCGGCCCCTTGGGACCGGCCCGATCGCCAACTCGATCTTGCGGGATCTAGTAGCCGCGGACGTAGCCGCCGTGGACATAGCCGACAATCCGACCGTTCTCGACCACGCCGACCCAGTCGCCCAGACGTTCGCCGGCCTGGAAGGCCTGGCCGCTGCTCAGGGAGCCGACGCGCCCATACTCGGTACCCGGGCCCGAGCGGACGTTCACATTGGCCGTGGCGTAGGCATTGCCATAGCCCTGGGCATAGCCGTTGCGTTCAGCCTCGCGACGTTGCTGTTCGCAGCCGATATAGGAGCCGGCCCCCGCCCCGATGGCGGCCCCGGCCACGGCGCCCAACGTCCGTTCATTGTCCGAAATCTGGCTGCCGACGAGGGCGCCGATCGCCCCGCCGATGGCGGCGTTGCGCTCCTGCTGATTGCCCGGCGCCTCGCACTGGAGCACGCCGACCGGGCGGTCCTGGGCCGAAGCCAGGGTCGGAACAGCGACGACGCTCATGGCCAGCGCCGACAGACCGAGGGTGAGGTTACGCGTGAAAGACATCTGGTTCTCCTTTGCGCGTTGAAACGATGCAGGGGAAATGTACGAAGCCGCGTCTAGGTTCCCTTAAAACCCTTGTTCATAAGGGGTTCATCTAGCCGCCAGGTCGCCGCGTGCGCCGGATTCCAGAAGGTCTATCGTGCGATCAAGACCATAGATGGCGGCAAACGAGCCGAACCTCGGCCCCTGAGATGCACCCAGCAGAACCTCATAGAGCGCACCGAACCACGCCCGCAGCGGCTCAAAGGCGTGCTCCTTGCCGACCGCATAGACCTCGTTCTGGATGATTTCGCCATCGGTGGTGTCCGCCGGCAGGGCGCGCAGGCGGTTGGCGAGGTCGCGGAAGGCTTGCGCCTCCTTGTCGGTCGGGGCGCGGAAGACCTTGGAGGCCTTCACCCGGTCTTCGTAATAGTTCAGCGCATAGCCGGCGAGCTGATCCAGCGTCGGCTCGGTTTCAGGCGTGGCGTCCGGCAGATAGCGGCTGATGTAGGCCCACAGGGCGTCCTTGTCGGTCGCATTGGCCACCGAGGCCAGGTTCAGCAACAGGCTGAACGGTACCGGCGACACCGAGGCCGGCGGTTCGCCCTGATGGACGTGCCAGACCGGGTTCTCGATCCGCTTGTCGATCTCCTGATCGCGATAGGCGTCGATCTGGCCGAGATAGTCGTCGACCGCGCGCGGGATGACGTCGAAGTGCAGCTTCTTGGCCGACTTGGGCGAGGCGTAGATATAAAAGGCCAGGCTCTCGGGCGTGCCGTAGTGCAGCCATTCCTCGATCGACAGGCCATTGCCAAGCGACTTGGAAATCTTGCGGCCTTCGCCATCGAGGAACAGTTCGAAGTTGAAACCTTCCGGCGGCGTGCCGCCCAGCGCCCGGCAGATGCGCGATGACACCTTCACCGATTCAATCAGGTCCTTGCCCGCCATCTCATAGTCGACGCCGAGTGCCGTCCAGCGCATGGCCCAGTCGGGCTTCCACTGCATCTTGACGTGGCCGCCGGTGACGGGGGTTTCGACGCGGGTTCCGTCCTCGTCCTCGAAGACGATGGTTCCGGCCTCGACATTGCGCTCCAGCGTCGGGACCTGAAGCACGCGCCCCGTCGTCGGGCTGATCGGCAGGAAGGGCGAATAGGTGGCGCGCCGGTCCGGTCCCAGCGTCGGCAGCATGATGGCCTGGATGTCGTCGAACTTTTCCAGCGCCTTGATCAGCGTCGCGTCGAACCGGCCCGACCGGTAACAGTCGGTGGCCGACAGGAACTCATACTCAAAGCCGTACTGGTCCAGAAAGGCGCGCAGGCGGGCGTTGTTGGCGCGGCCGAAGCTCTCACCCGATCCGAACGGATCGCGCACCTTGGTCAGGGGCTTGCCCAGATCCTCGGCCATCTGCTCGCGGTTGGGGACGTTCTCGGGCACCTTGCGGAAGCCGTCCATGTCGTCCGAGAAGCAGTACAGCCGCGTCGGCCAATGGTCGCCGGTCAAGGCGCGAAAGGCGTTGCGCACCATGGTCGTGCGCAGCACCTCATTGAAGGTGCCGATGTGCGGCAGGCCCGACGGGCCATAGCCGGTTTCAAAGATCACTTCGCGCTGGAGGCCGGGCAGGGTGGCCAGGGCCTCATCGGTCTTGCCGGCATGGATCAGGGTCGAGGCCAGGTCACGGTCGGCATCGCTGTCGAGGCGGCTTTTCAGCAGGCGGGCCAGCAGGTTGCGGGCCTGTTCAAACGGCCAGGCGCGGGCGTTCTGGGCCTCAGTGGTCAGGCCGACGAAGGGGGAGGAGGCGGACATGACCGCCGATTAGGGCTGAAGGGGCGTCGCGGTCAATGTCGCAACGGCTTTAGCGCAGGGCGGACAGCCGCTATAGGCCGGGCATGACCGCCTATCTTTATGGCCGACCGCCGCCGGTGTTTGATCCGCCGGGCGATGCGATCCAGACCTCGCCCCTGATCCCGGGGTCGGCGCGGCTGGAGGAGGTTGCGCATGAAGCGGCGGCTTCCGTCACGATGCTGGCACCGCCCGGCGCGGTGGAGCGACGCTATGTGCTGGCGCTGGCGTTGCAGGTGCTGGAGCCAGGCGGGCGGCTGGATGTTTCGGCCCCCAAGGACAAGGGCGGCTCGCGCCTGGCCAAGGAGCTGGCGGCCTTTGGCGTGACCGGCGAGGCGACCTCCAAGGCGCATCACAAGCGGATCGAGGCGGTGCGACCGGCCCGGTTGGAGGGCATCGACGAGGCGGTCGCCGCGGGGGCACCGCGTCGGGTTTCAACGCCGAACGGCTGGGAACGATGGACCCAACCCGGCGTATTCGCCTGGGATAGGCTCGATGCAGGAACCGACATCCTGTTGAACCAGATCCTCTATCAGGGAAGCGACATGGGCTTGATGGGTGCCGGTGCCGACCTCGGGTGTGGGATTGGCGACTTGGCCTATTGGGTTCTGGAAGAACAACCGAAAGTCTCATCGATGCGCATGATCGATCTGGATCGACGAGCCATCGACATGGCGCGACGGAACGTGACCGACCCCAGGGCGCGGTTCGAATGGGCCGACGCCAGAAATCTATCGGGGGAAGGTGACCTCAACTTCATCGTCATGAACCCGCCGTTTCATGACGGTGGCGCGGAGGCGAAACGTCTCGGCGTGGCCTTTATCAAGAAGGCGGCAGAGATGCTGACCATAGGCGGCGTTCTCTGGATGGTGGCCAACCGGCACCTGCCCTACGAAGCCGAACTGAAAACCGCCTTCAGCCGCGAGCGGCTGGTGACCGAGGACGGAGGCTACAAGGTCTTCGTGGCGGTCAAGTGAAGACCCCGACGATGCGGCTGGACAAGCTGTTGGGGTCGATGGGCTATGGCTCGCGCCGTGACATCGCCGCCCTGGCGCGACTGGGTGCGATTACGCTCGATGGTCGCGACCTGATCGACGCCTCGGCCCGCATCGCCGTGACCCCGGACCTGCCGGAACGCATGACGGTGGATGGGGAACCCCTCGATCCGCCGCCGGGCGTGGTGATCCTGTTGAACAAGCCGTTGGGCGTCACCTGTTCGCACAAGGAGGCCGGGCCGCTGGTCTATGATCTCCTGCCGACCCGCTGGCGGGCGCGCGATCCGGCGATTTCGACCGTGGGGAGGCTGGACAAGGAGACGTCCGGCCTTCTGCTGATGACCGATGACGGCGACCTGCTGCACCGGATCATTTCGCCCAAACGTCATGTCGCCAAGGTCTATCGCGCGACCCTGGCGAGACCCCTGAACGGGACGGAAGGCGCGCTGTTCGCCTCGGGCCAGCTGGTGCTCGAAGGCGAAGACAAGCCGCTGAAACCGGCGGAGCTGGAGGTGCTCTCGCCAACAGAGGCCCGACTGACCGTGACCGAAGGCCGCTATCACATGGTGCGCCGGATGTTTGCGGCGGCCGGCAACCACGTCGAAGCCCTGCACCGCGAGCGGGTGGGCGGGTTGTCCATCCCGGACGATCTTGAGGCGGGCCAGTGGCGGTTGCTGGGAGCGGATGAGGTGGAACGGATATTCGCGGTAGTTTGAAGCGAGCGTTCGGAATCCCCTGCTTTTGGCGCTAGTCTTGGCTCCATGATCAAGATGTCCATGGACCAAGCACAAGCCGATATTTCGAACCTGCTTGACCGGCTCCAGGATGAGCAATCACTCGTCGTCGAGATTGATGGCTTGCCGGTTCGGTTTGTGCGGATTGAGAGCGATCAGGTCAAAGAACCCCGTCTCGGCACAAACGGCCTGTTGGCCCACCTTGATGAGGAAAGGGTGCTCTCGGCCTATGCAGCAGCACCCGGCAGGGAATTGGAAGGCAAGTTTCAAAGCCCCGAATCCTCCTCGGCCCTCGCGGCAAATGCGTTCGGCTATTTTCTCGAAAGGCCCTCGGAATTACCCGCCCTGCCTGGTCTTTCAGCTGTCTCTTGGCCCGCGCTTAGGATTGACCTCGAACACATCGTGCGCTTCCCGTGGTCGGGCGGTCGTCACCCATGCCTCGATGTTTTGGTGACCACGGAGGACTGTCTGATCGGCATCGAATCGAAGCGTTTTGAACCTTTCAGGACGACAAAGAAGGGCGAGTTGTCGGCGGCCTACGACCGTGCTGTTTGGGGTCAGTTGATGGGCCGATTTGGGCAACTCCGAGACGACCTGTCGTCAGGGGAGGTCGGCTACAAACACCTTGATGCTGTTCAACTTCTCAAACACGCCTTCGGCTTGCGTACGGAAGGGCAGCGGCGTGGCCTCGCGCCGATATTGGTATACCTGTTTGCCGAGCCATCGGCGTGGCCAAATGGAGCAGCCATTGAGCCAGAAGCTCGCCAACGGCATCGGGCGGAGATCGACGACTTCGCTTCACGCGTATCCGGCGACGAGGTGGTCTTCCGCCCTCTGTCCTATGATGAACTTTTGAAGAGCTGGATTGGCGAAGACGTTCTCGAAGAGCACGCTTGGCAGGTCAAAACCGTTTTCAACCCATGACCCGCGCCAAGATCTGCGGCGTCACCACGCCGACCGCCATACGCACCGCCGCCCGGTGCGGGGCGGCGTTGGTGGGGCTGGTGTCTTTTCCAAGAAGCCCGCGCCACCTGTCCATCGAGCAGATGGAAGACTTGCTCTACGTCGCCCGGCGACCCTTGCCGGTGGCCGTTCTGACGGTAGATGCCGAGGACGCCCTGCTCATCGAGATCGCCGAGCGGGTGAAGCCGCAGTTCATTCAGTTGCATGGCGCCGAAACGCCTGAGCGCGCCCGACAGGTGCGCGAGCTAACCGGCGCCGCGCTCATCAAGGCGTTGCCGGTGTCGGCCCGCGCCGACGTGGAGGCAGCGTCGGACTGGGACGGCGTGGTCGACTACCTGATGTTCGACGCGAGGCCACCGGTGGATGCGGATCGGCCCGGTGGTCGGGGTGAGGCCTTCGACTGGTCGCTGCTGTCAGATCTGCAATTGTCGCAACCCTGGTTTCTGGCCGGTGGTCTGACGCCGGAAAACGTCGCGCAGGCCATTCGCCAAACTCACGCACCGCTGGTCGATGTCTCGTCTGGCGTTGAAAGCGCGCCCGGTGTTAAGGACACGGGCCTGATCCGGGCCTTTCTGGATCAGGTCAGGGACGCCTCCCCGCGTTAGAGAGCTACATCTGTGACACTCGCCAACGAATACGCCTGGCCGGACGACCAGGGGCGCTTCGGCCCCTATGGTGGCCGCTTCGTGTCCGAGACCCTGATGCCGGCCATCCAGGAGCTGGATGCGGCCTATGCCGAGGCCAGGGCAGATCCGGCCTTTCAGGCTGAGCTGGACGGGTTTCTGGAACACTATGTCGGCCGGGCCAGCCCGCTCTATTTCGCGGAGCGGCTGACCGAGCATTTCGGCGGCGCGCGCATCTGGCTCAAGCGCGAGGACCTGAACCACACCGGCGCGCACAAGATCAACAACTGCATGGGCCAGATCCTGCTGGCTCGGCGCATGGGCAAGACCCGCATCATCGCTGAGACGGGAGCCGGCCAGCACGGGGTGGCGACCGCAACCGTGGCCGCCCGATTCGGCCTGCCTTGCGTGGTCTATATGGGCGCGGTTGATGTCGAACGTCAGCAGCCGAACGTGTTCCGCATGAAGCTGCTGGGCGCCGAGGTGCGGCCGGTCACGGCGGGACGCGCGACGCTGAAGGACGCCATGAACGAGGCCCTGCGCGACTGGGTCACCAATGTCGGCGACACCTATTACATCATCGGCACGGCGGCGGGTCCGGCGCCCTATCCGGCCATGGTGCGCGATTTCCAGTGCGTCATCGGCAATGAGATCAAACGCCAGGCCGAGGCTCAGATCGGCCGCCTGCCCCACGCGGTGGTCGCCTGTATCGGCGGCGGGTCGAACGCTATCGGCGCCTTTCATCCCTTTATCGGCGACGAGGATGTGCGCCTGATCGGGGTGGAGGCCGCAGGCTATGGTCTGGATACGCCCGACCATGCCGCCAGCCTGAAGGGCGGGCGTCCCGGCGTGCTGCATGGGAACCGCACCTACCTGCTGCAGGACGGCGACGGCCAGATCCTCGAAGGCCATTCGATCTCGGCGGGTTTGGATTACCCGGGCATCGGACCCGAGCACGCCTGGCTGCACGATATCGGTCGGGCCGAGTACCGTTCGACGACCGATCAGGAGGCGCTGGACGCCTTTCAACTGTGCTCGAAGCTGGAAGGGATCATCCCGGCGCTGGAGCCGTCCCACGCCCTGGCCCGCGCCGGCGAGATCGCGCGGGAAGTCGGCAAGGATGGCGATATCGTTGTCCTGATGAGCGGCCGCGGCGACAAGGACATTTTCACCGTGGCCAAGCATCTGGGGGTGGCGCTGTGACCACCGCCCGTATCGACGCCCGTTTCGCCGCCCTGAACGCTGAGGGCCGGGCCGGCTTTGTTACCTATGTCATGGCCGGCGATCCCTCGCGCGACGAGGCGCTGGAGATCTTGCGGGGCCTGCCGGCGGCAGGTGCCGATTTCATCGAACTTGGCTTTCCCTTCTCTGACCCCATGGCGGAGGGCCCGCCGATCCAGAAGGCGGCGCTGCGCGGCCTGAAGTCGGGGCTGACCCTGAAGGGTACGCTGGCGCTCGCGGCGGCGTTCAGGGCGGGCGATGCCGACACGCCCCTGATCCTGATGGGTTATCTGAATCCCATCGAAACGATGGGCTACGACGCCTTTGCCGCCCTGTGCGCTGAGTCGGGCGTCGACGGCCTGATCGTGGTGGATTGCCCGCCGGAGGAGGCTGGGCCGCTGACGGATGCGCTGGACGCCCATCACATTGCCTTGATCCGCCTGGCCACGCCGACCACAGACGATCAGCGTCTCAAGGTTGTGGCCGAACGTACAAGCGGTTTTGTCTATTACGTTTCCGTCGCCGGGGTGACGGGCGTGAAGGAGGCGGATGCGGCCTCGGTCGCCCCCGCCGTCGTGCGTGTCAGGGCCGCTTCCGGCTTGCCCGTTGCGGTCGGCTTCGGCATCAAGACCGCTGCAAGGGCCGGTGAGGTCGCCCGCGTCGCGGATGCGGTGGTGGTCGGCTCGGCCCTTGTGGAAGAGGTTGACCGGGCTTTGTCTGAGAACCGATCGGCGGTGTCGGCCGTTCTGGACAAGGTCAGCGAACTGGCTGGGGCCGTGCGCCGCGCCAGGCTCGCGCTGGAGAGTGAAGAGCGTTAGACGATGGCCATGGCCGGAAATCCCGACGACCCGAGCGGACCCCAGCGTCCTCCCGCCGAACGCCGCCAGCGCGGCGGCGGCTGGTTGGCGCGCATCGCGCCGGGTGTACGCAAGATCGTTGGTCGTCGCGACACGCCCGAAAACCTGTGGGTCAAGGACCCGGACACCGGCGAGATGATCTATCGCCCCGAATTGGAGGCGGCCCTGTGGGTCACCCCTTCGGGCAAACATATGCGGATCAACGCCGAACAGCGCCTGTCGGTGACGTTCGATGACGGCCAGTTCGAATCCCTGCCGACGCCCGACGCGCCGGAAGACCCGCTGAAGTTCTCGGACGGCCGCCCTTATCGCGAGCGCCTGGCCTCGGCCCGCAAGGCCAATGGCACCAAGGATGTCATGTCCATCGGCTTTGGCACGATCCAGGGTGAGCCTGCGGTCGTCCTGGTTCAGAACTTTGCCTTCATGGGCGGTTCGCTGGGCATGGCGGCAGGTGAAGGCTTCATTGCCGCGGCCCATGCCGCCATCGAGCGCGGTGTGCCGATGGTCTGTTTCACCGCCGCCGGCGGTGCGCGGATGCAGGAAGGGGCGCTGTCGCTCATGCAGATGGCGCGCACGACCCTGGCCATCAATGAGATGAAGGCGGCGGGCCTGCCCTATGTGGTGGTGCTGACCGATCCGACGACGGGGGGCGTGACGGCCTCCTACGCCATGCTGGGCGACGTCCATCTGGCCGAGCCGGGGGCCCTGATCGGCTTTGCCGGTCCGCGCGTGATCGAACAGACCATCCGCGAGAAACTGCCGCCAGGCTTCCAGCGATCTGAATATCTTCAGGAAAAAGGCATGGTCGACAAGGTCGTGCCCCGCAACGAGCTGCCCGAGGTTCTGGGCCAGGTTCTGTCCATTCTGATGGGCGGACGACGGGCCGCGGCCTGATCCGACGACGCGAGATGGATTCCATCTCCGCGCGCCTCCTGGCCCGTCACCCACAGAAGATTGACCTGTCGCTGGACCGAATCCGGCGGCTGCTGGCAGCGGTCGGCAACCCGCAGGACCGGTTGCCTTCGGTCGTCCATGTGGCCGGAACCAACGGCAAGGGCTCGACGGTCGCCTTGCTGCGGGCCATGGCCGAGGCTGAGGGGCAGGCGGTCAGTGTATATACATCGCCACATCTGGTTCGTTTCAACGAGCGCATTCGACTGGCCGGTCGTCTGATTGAAGATGCTGAACTCGAAGGGATTCTGGATCGTCTTGAGCGGGTCGATGGCGAGATTTCCGCGACCGTCTTCGAGATGACCACGGCAGCCGCCTTTCTGGCCATGTCGGAAACGCCCGCAGATCTGGCGATTGTCGAGGTTGGCCTCGGCGGCCTTCTGGATGCGACGAACGTCATCGACCCCCCACGTCTGTCGATCATCACGCCGGTCGATCTGGACCATGCGGAGTTTCTCGGAACCGGCCTGTCCGGCATCGCCCGCGAGAAGGCGGGCATTCTCAAGCCTGGGCGACCGGCGGTTATCGCGCGCCAACAGGATGTCGCGATGGAGGTTATAGAGGCCCGTGCAGCGCAGCTTGGGGCACCCCTGACCATTATGGGCCGGGACTTTGACGCCTGGGCGGAACGTGGCCGCCTGACCTGGCAGGGCGAGGATCGGTTGCTGGATCTGCCGCTTCCGGCCCTGGTCGGTCCCCACCAGATCGACAATGCGGGGCTGGCCGTCGCTGCGGCGCTGCATCTCGGACTGTCGACCGAGGCAATTGGCGAAGGCTTGCGGACCGCCCGCTGGCCCGCGCGAATGCAGCCGCTGACGGCGGGCCCCTATGCCGAACAGGCGCACGCAGCCGGGGCAGAGCTCTGGCTGGACGGTGGCCACAATCCCCATGCGGCGCGTGCACTTGCCGATGCCCTGACCCAGCTGGACCTCAGGACGCCGCGCCCTCTGGCCCTGATCACCGGAATGCTGGCCAACAAGGACGCGGGGGGCTTCTTTGCGGCCTTCAGCCTGTTGGGCGCGCCAGTCTTCACCGTGCCATTTGAAGGGGCATGCCGTCCGCCCGAAGATCTGGCCGAAGCTGCGCGACAGGCGGGCCTGCGAGCCCAGGCCATGCCGGATGTGATGACAGCCCTTCGCGCGGCCCTGAGCGAAGGTGCCGGGCGGGTCTTGATCTGTGGGTCGCTCTACCTGGCCGGAGAAGTTTTGGGAGCCTCGCCGGACACCTGGCCGACCTAGTCGCCGGAGGGGGCCTCCGCATCGGCGGCGGCGACCTGGAGCGGGCGGCGTTCCAGCAGGTTGAGATCACCGCCGACCTGCAGCAGGTCAAGCGCGCGCCGGAGCTGATAGTCACCGTCGGTCGGGAAATCTTCCGGCGGGGCCTCATTGGGCGAGTGCGGTCCGCGACGCTCTGAGCCGACCGAGGCGTCCAGGGCGTTGGTATAGGCCGCTTCCGAATAGATGAAGGACGAGCGGGCCACGATTTCCGCCTCGCGCCGGCTGCGTGCCACCTCAAGATCCGGGGCGATGCCGATGCGTTGGATCGACTGACCGGACGGGGTGAAATAGCGCGCAGTTGTCAGGGACAGGGCTCCATCCTGGCCGTTGCGCAGCGGCATGACCGTCTGGACGGACCCCTTGCCGAAGCTGGTCAGGCCCACGAGCGTCGCGCGCTGGTGGTCCCGCAAGGCGCCCGCAACGATCTCCGAGGCCGAGGCCGAGCCGTAGTTGATGAGGACAGCGACAGGCAGGCCGCCGGTCAGGTCGCCCGCCGTGGCGCTGTAGCGGTGAATGTCGTTGGGTCGACGCCCGCGCTGGCTGACGATTTCGCCACGTTCCAGGAAGGCGTCCGAGACCGCCACCGCCGCATCCAGCAAGCCACCGCCGTTGTTGCGCAGGTCCAGCACGATGCCGCGCAGACCGGGGTTTTCACCGCGCAGTTCGGCAATCGCCTCGCCCAGTTCGCGCCCGGTGTTGGCGTTGAAGGTCGAAATACGGATGTAGCCGAAGTCGCCTTCCATGCGGGAGGTCACCGAGAAGGTGCGGATGACTTCACGTACGATGGTGATTTCGCGGGGTTCTTCGCCGTCGCGCAGGAAGGTGACGACGACCGATTCCCCGGCCGGGCCGCGCAGCTGTTCCGAAACCTCAGCCACCGACAGGCCCGCCGCAGACTGTCCGTTGATGGCGGTAATCACATCTCCCGCCTCGACGCCTGAGCGTTGGGCCGGGCCACCGTCCATGGGCGTGATCACGCGCACCAGTCCGTTCTCGGAGGTGATCTCAAGCCCGACGCCGGAATAGGCTCCCGTGCTCCGCTCGTTGAGCCGCTCCAGATCTTCGGCATTGAGGTAGTTGGAATGCGGATCGAGCGACTGAAGCATGCCGTCAAGGGCGGCTTCGATCAGCTTCTGCGGATCGGTTTCGACGACATAGGCGCGCTCGACCACGCTGACGACGTCGCCGAACAGCTCGAGCACCCGATACGTTTCGGCGGCCTGGGCACCCACGCGGGTCTGGCTGACAGCGGCAGCACTTGCGCCGATGGCCAGGACCGAGACGCCGATCAACGCGAACTTGCGCATGGGATTGCCTTTGAGACTCATGGGGAGGTTGTCAGTCGGGAAAGTGAAACGATGCTTAGGCGACAAATCTGTGGCGATACTAAATCAGGCCCCGCCACGCGCGTCGAGCCATGGAGCGGGATCAACCGGTCGATCATCGCGTCGAAGCTCCAGATAGAGCTCCGGGGCCTCGCCCGCCGGGAGTCGGCCGACCGGTTCACCGGCCGAAATCCGTGTTCCGATCTGAACCGAGGCGCGGCCCATTCCGGCCAGAACCAGCCGCCAGCCCGGACCGAGCCGCAGGACGATAACCTCGCTCCATCCTTCCAGAGGGCCCGCATATTCAACCACGCCGTCCGCTGGAGCCCGGATCAGCCCCTGGTCGGTGCCTGCAAAGGTCAGGCCGCGGGCACCGCCCCCGAATTCAGACACCAGAGGCCCATCAATGGGGCGCAACAGCCGCTCACGTCCGCCGGGCAGGGGACTGGCCCTGACGGCTTCGCGCTCCGCCGGTGTCAGTTCGCGCAGCAGCCCCCCCAGATCATTGACGCGGCGTCCAGCAGCCAGAGCCTCGGCTTCGGCGGTCGCGGCATCGGCGAGCAGCAGCGTTTCGAGCGCCCGCTTCTCGGCAATCAGGCGGTCGATGTCGGCCCGCCGGTCTGCCAGCGAGCTTTCTGCAGTCAACAGATCTCCGGCGGCAATCACGGCATCACGTCGCAGGCGCGCCAGCTGTTCCTGATCGGTGGCGAGCCGACGGGCACGCGCTTCAAGCGTCGGCGTGACCGAACGCATCAGGATCTGGGCGCGAATGGCGTCGTTGGCGCGCTCGGGCGACACCAGCAGAGCCGGCGGTGGATTGCGGCCATAGAGCTGGAGCGCCGCCAGTAGCCGCGTCTGGCGACCCCGCTCGCGGCCCAGACGAACGCGCAGGGCGGTTTCGCGATCATTGATGTCGGCCAGGCGCGCGCGTTGAGCCGAAATCGTG
This sequence comes from uncultured Brevundimonas sp., assembly GCA_964647275.1. GTDB lineage: Bacteria > Pseudomonadota > Alphaproteobacteria > Caulobacterales > Caulobacteraceae > Brevundimonas. Next base: position 53,023 of record CAZYFY010000012.1, on the reverse strand, counting down.
GCGACGTCGCCGCTTTCCTCGTGGCCGAGCCGACGCAACTCTACCCGCAGGCGTTCGATCTCCAGCGAGATGGCATTGGCGTCGGCCCGCAAGCGGCGGGCGCGAGCGGTTTCGTCCTGGTATCGGGCCTGGGCGCGCGCCAGCTCGTCGCTGGTTCGCTGACCCACGGCGGGGCCGGCGAAGGCGGCGGCAATCACACAGGCGAGGACAAGACGCTTCATCAGTCGCGATGATAGGGCGAACCGCCCAAGATGGTCACGGCCCGATAGATCTGTTCGGCCAGCATGGCGCGTACCAGGGCGTGGGGCCAGGTCTGGGGTCCGAAGGCCAGGGTTTCATTGGCTTTCTGGACAAAGTCGGGGTCCAGACCGTCTGCACCGCCGATGACGAAGACCAGATGCCGCTCGCCGCGGTCGCGCAAGGTGGCGACTTTTTCAGCCAGTTGCCGGGAACTGTGGGCCTTGCCGCGTTCGTCACAGGCGATGATCCAGGCCCCGTCTGCGATGGCGGTGGACAGGGCCTCGGCCTCGGCGGGCTTGCCGCTCTTGCGGGCCTCGACCTCGATCAGGTCCACGGGGGTCACGCCCAGCGGCCGTCCCCCCAGATTGGCACGCCGAACATAGTCGGCCACCAGTTCGGTTTCCGGCGAGCGCGACAATCGCCCGATGGCGGCGATGCTGACGCGCATGGAAGGCTTAGCCCGCCGCGCCCGCGCGGTGGGCGGCGTCGACCGCCCAGATCTTCTCGATGTTGTAGAAGGCACGAACCTCGGGGCGGAACAGGTGGATGATCAGGTCACCCGCATCGATCAGAACCCAGTCGCAATGCGGCAGGCCCTCGACGCGCGCGCGGCCTTCGCCGGCGTCCTTGAGCGCCCGCAACAGGTGATCGGCAATCGCCCCGACGTGACGGTGGCTGCGACCCGAGGCGACGATCATGGTGTCGGCCATGGAGCTCTTGCCCTTCAGGTCGATCACGACAATGTCCTCAGCCTTGTCGTCTTCCAGCTTTTTAAGAACGATGTCTTCCAGCGGGCCATCCTCGGATCGGACGGCGGGGATCGGCTGGTCCTCCCGCGCGGCGTTTGAAACGGCGGGGGCTTGCGCATCTTGCGCGGACGGGGAAGTCAGTGGAGTGCTCCAGAAGGTCTACTCAAGGCACCAACCTAGCACAGACCGGACCAAGGGTCATCCCTGGCGCGCCTTGCGGATCGCTGTCGATGATTGCGGGTTCAGCGGGGCGGTCAGATAGACCCAGGCCGGGGCGTCCATTTCAGCCAGAACGGGTGCGCGCGAGGCCGGCACCCGCCGGTCGGCAAAGAAGGTGGAGGTCGGGGCAAAGCGGCTGCCCAGGATCGAACCCGGTCGGGCGATCACCGCCATCGGCATGAGGCGGGCGATGTCGGTCCAGCCCTTCCAGTGGTGGAAGCCCATCAGATTGTCCGAGCCCATCACCCACACGAAATGCACGCCGGGGTAGCGTGCCTTGAGCAGCCGCAGGGTGTCGATGGTCCATTGGGTGTGGATACGCGTCTCGACGTCCGAGACAATCATGTCCGGCCCCTGGGCCAGGTCGCGCACCCAGGCCATGCGTTGGGCCAGAGTCGCCGTTTCGGACGAGGACTTGAGCGGATTTTGCGGCGATACCAGCCAGACGACCTTGTCGAGGCCCAGCCGGATACGGGCCGTCTCGGCCACATGCAGATGCCCGGAATGCGGGGGATTGAACGAGCCGCCGAACAGACCGACGCGCATGCCGCGCGACAGGTTCAGGCCGTCGCGAAGCGCGCCATGCGCGACCGCGGGCTTGAACGGTGCAGGACCGGCCTGAAACATCAATGAGACCTTATGCTCGCAAGCGCCCTATCACGGCGTCCAGCCGGTGTCGCCCTCATCGGCATCGTCATCGCTCAGCTCACCGCGGCTGATCCGAACCTCGCGCCAGGCGGCGCGCAGCAGATCGCGCACGCCCTCGCCGGAAACACCCGAAACCCGCATGGGCACCCGGCCTGCTACCTCGGCCAGTTCGGCGGCCTTGAGGTCGCGTTCCTCTTCGGTCAGGGCATCGATCTTGTTCAGCGCCAGGAGCTCGGCCTTGTCAGCCAGCCCCTCGCCGTAGGCCGCCAGCTCCTCGCGGATGGTGCGATAGGCACCGGCGACATCTTCCTGGGTGGCATCCACCAGATGAATCAAGACGCCCGAGCGTTCGACGTGACCGAGAAAGCGGGTGCCCAGTCCGGCCCCATCGCTGGCCCCCTCAATGAGGCCGGGAATATCGGCGATGACGAACCGCTCATTGGGGCTGAGGTCGACCACCCCCAGGTTCGGCGCCAGCGTCGTGAACGGATAGTCGGCGATCTTGGGCCGGGCCGCCGACACCGCGGCCAGGAAGGTCGATTTGCCGGCATTCGGCAGACCGACCAGACCGACATCGGCAATCAGCTTGAGCCTCAGCCAGATCCAGGCCTCATGGCCCTCCTGACCGGGATTGGCGTGTTTGGGCGCGCGATTGATCGGCCCCTTGAAGCGGTCGTTGCCCCAGCCGCCGTTGCCGCCTTCAGCCAGAAGCACGCGCTTGCCGGCATGATCCATGTCGGCGATCAGGGTTTCCTTGTCTTCTTCCAGGACCTGGGTGCCGACGGGAACCTTGAGGATGACGTCCTTGCCCGCGCCGCCGTGCATATTGCGACCGCGCCCGTGTTCGCCGGTGCCGGCCTTGAAATGCTGCTGGTAGCGATAGTCGATCAGGGTGTTGAGCCCCTCGACCGCCTCGACCCAGACATCGCCACCGCGCCCGCCGTCACCGCCGTCGGGTCCACCGTATTCGATGTACTTTTCGCGTCGAAACGACACGGCTCCACCGCCGCCGTTGCCCGAACGGATGTAGATCTTGGCCTGGTCCAGAAACTTCATGGGCGGCTTATGGCCCAGGATGGCGCGTCAGTCATCCATGCGGACGCGACCGCGGCCCTTCTTGACGGTGGCGCGCACCGCCTTGCCGGTGAGCCGTCGCTCTTTTGAGGCCTTGGTCGGCTTTGTCGCCTTGCGTGGCTTGGGGCGTTCGTGGGCGCGCTCGACCAGATCCTGCAGCCGCTCGATCGCGTCCTGGCGATTGCGCTCCTGGGTGCGGAACCTCTGGGCGGTGATGACGATGATGCCGTCCTTGGTCGCGCGCGACCCCGCCAGGCGCAGAAGGCGGTCGCGCACCTCCTCGCCAAAAAGCGACGATCCAGCCGCGTCGAAACGCAACTGGACCGCCGTTTCTACCTTGTTGACGTTCTGTCCGCCGGGCCCACCGGCCCGGAAGAAGCGGAACTCAAGCGCCTCTTCCGGAATAACCCGGCGTGGACCGGTCACTGCTGAAGCAGACGTCCTGCGACGTAGCAGGGCTCGACCGAGCAGTTGACCAGGGCGATCCGTGCCGTGAACGGACCGTCGCGGCCCGGCGTCACGGTGATGATCGGATAGTCATCGGTGGCGGTGTCTTGGCCGATCTGGGTCCCGCTGCCGTCCTCCAGGAAGAGGTCGACATCGGTGCAGTCCTGATCGCAGGCCCCGAGGATGACATAGGTTTGACCGCGACGCAGGGTGCCGAGGTTCCAACGGTATTCACCGCCGGCCTGAAGGCCGGTGATGACGTCGCGTTGGCCGGCCTGACGCGCGTTCGGGGCCATTTCCTGCTGGTAGTGGTCAAGATAGGTGTCTAGCTGGTCAGGGAAGCCTTCGTTGACGTTTCCGACCACTTGCATGTTCGCGCCACCGCTGGAGCCGCCGGATTGGCCGCCTCCCGACCCATTGCCGCCGTTGTTCGTCGTGGTGCTGTCACCGCCCGAAGAGCCGCCACCGGCGCCCTCATCCGAAGGCTTGGCTCCGTTGCCGACCGTCGTGGCGCCGCCGCCGCTGTCGCCGCCGCTGCCGGCGGAGCTGTTGTTGGCTGTCCGGCTCGAGCCGCTGGTCGTCGACCCGCCCTCTTTGTCGTCTCCGCCGCCCAGGCCGCACGCCGCAAGTGCAAAGGCGCTGAGAATGGCCACGCCTGCGACCATGGTGCTGTTCTTACGCATCGACATCATCTCCCAATCAGATGGATGAACCTTGTTCACTCGGCAGAGTAGACAGGAGATTCGCCGTCTGTCGATGCTCAATTCCGATAGGCGGGCGGTAGCGGGGTCCGGGTCTGATAGCGGTCCCGTAATTCCAGAGCGCGCGAACCGAGCGGCTGGCGCCGGCCCTCAATGAATATGGCGGTTGGCTGGCTCAGGGGCTCCAGAGGATCACCGCTCCAGACCACCACATCTGCCGCGGCACCGGTCCGAAGACCGCCGAAACGCGATTCAAGGCCGAAGATGCGCGCCGGATTGACCGTTATGGCGGCGATGGCGGCCTCATAGGGCAGGCCATGGGCCACGGCATTGCCCGCGTTGTAGCGTGTCTCACGGGCGCGATGGACCGAGCCCTCATTGCCCTTAATGGCAATGACCACGCCCGCCGCATGAAGGCGGGCGGCATTCTCCATCGTGGCACCCCGCACCTCAAAGGACTGGGGCAGGTTGGCCAGCGGATTGATCAGAACCGGAACGCCGGCTGCGGCGATCTCGTCGGCGACACGCCAGCCTTCCTCGGCTCCGTCCAGAATGATGTCGAGGCCTTCTTCCTGGGCCAGGCGCAGGACATTGCGGATGTCCGCGGCACGGTGGACGCTGATGATCAGAGGCATGCGGCCCTGGGCCATGGGAATCAGGGCCTCCAGGTCGGCGCGAGACAGCATCAGGTCGCGCAGGTTGCCGCGGTCATAGGCCGCCCGGTTTGCGGCATAGAGGCGGACTTCGCGCAGGATTTCCCGAAACAGGGTGAACTCGGCCCCGCGCGCGCCACCGGCAACGCCGGCTCCGGCATCCCCGAAAGGGGCCACCATGGCGATGCGAGGCTGGACCAGAATGTCGGTGCCTTCGGCCAGGTGAATGGCCGCCGCCTGTCCCGCGAACAGACCGGGTGAATGCAGGCCACCTTCACCGACGCCGGCAGTGTCGTCTTCATGCACGTGGCCACCACTGGACCCCGGATGCTGGGGCACGACGATCGCGCGGGTGATCCCACCCAGGCGCGCCACCGGCAGGGTGAAGCTGTCGGGGTCCAGACCCCAGGACAGGTCGAAGGCCGCACTGAGCGAATTCGAAGACTGTCGCAGGTCGTTGGTGTCCTGAAGGGCCGAGACTTCAACCCCACCCAGACCGGAATCGACCGCCACAAAGCCGGGTGCAATGACGCCGCCGGCGGCGTCGATTACCTCAGCCCCTGCCGGGACGGACACCGCCGGTCCCACGGCGGCGATGCGACCGTCACGGATGATGACCGTACCGCGATCAATCGTGCCAGTTCCGGTCAGGATACGTCCGTTGGTGATGGCGACCGTCTGGGCCAGGGCGGCCGTGGTGGACAGGGCCAGGGTCGCGGCAGCGACGGCCAGGGTCTTGAGCGCGCGCATCAGCGGTTCTCCTGTCCGGGCTGGCCCAGCTCAAAGTCGGAGCGGGCCTGATAGGTGGGATCAAAGCGGTCGTGGACGCGCGCACCGTCGATGAACACCTGATCGGCGCGGGCATAGATCGAGAACGGGTTGGCGCTCCAGATCACAACGTCGGCGCGCTTGCCGACCTCGAGACTTCCGGTCTGGTCATCGACCCCGATTGCGCGGGCGGCATTCAGGGTGATCCAGCGAATGGCGACCTCTTCGGAGATGTTCAGACCGGCACGTCGTCCGGCCGACAGCGCCGCTGCGGCCTCCTGATTCAGGCGTTGGGTCAGGGTCTCATCGTCGGAGTGGATCACCGTGCACGCACCAGCGGCTTCGAGCAGGGCGGCGTTCTCCTCGATGCCGTCCAGAGCCTCCATCTTGAAGCCCCACCACCCGGCCCAGGTCGCCGAACAGATGCCCTCGGCGGCCAGGACATCGGCGATCTTGTAGCTTTCCGACGCGTGGTGGAAGGTGGTGATCCGGTAGCCGAACTCGCGGGCCAGATCGATCATCAGCATCATTTCGTCGGCCCGATAGCAGTGGTTCTGCACCAGGATGTCGCCCGACAGGACACCGGCCAGCGTCTCGAGCCGAAGGTCGCGGGTCGGGGGGTCGCCCGCGCCGCCGCCGGCCTCATAGGCCTCCCAGCGGCGGCGATAGTTCTGGGCCTCGATCCAGGCGGCACGATAGCCGGCCATATTCCCCATGCCCGTCGCCGGGCTCTGGTTGCGACCGCCATAGACGCGGCTGGGGTTTTCGCCACAGGCCATCTTCAGGCCATAGGGGGCCTCGGGGAACTTCATGCCCTGCATCGACACCGAAGGCACATTGCGCAGGGTCACCGAGCGCCCGCCGAACAGATTGGCAGAGCCAGGCAGAATCTGGAGCGTCGTCACGCCACCTTCGCGCGCCCGGTTGAAGCCGGGGTCTTGCGGCCACACGGAATGTTCGGACCAGACCTGACCCGTATTCGGATTGGTCGCCTCATTGCCGTCCGAGGTCGCCTGGACCGACGGCGACGGATAGACGCCCAGATGGCTGTGGGCGTCGATGATGCCCGGGGTCACGAACCGTCCGGTTGCATCCACGCGGCGGGCACCGGCGGGGATCGGCGTATCCGGGCCGCCGACCGCGGCCACCCGTCCGCCGACCAGAACCACCACGCCATTGTCGATGCGCTGGCCGGTGCCGGTCAGGACCGTGCCGCCGACGATGGCCAGATCTTCGGCAGGCAGCGGGCGATAGGTCGACGGAAAGGGGTCTTGCAGTCCACGCAGGCCGGGCAGCAGGTCACTGTTTGCCGTCTGGCTGGGTGTGCCGGGCGACGCCGGGCCTCCCGTCGTGGCACAGCCGCTCAGGGCCATCATGACCGCCGTTGCGGCGACTATCAGCCGTCTCATCCCATCCCCCTGGAAGACCTGGGGGGGGAATAAAGCGGTCCGGGCCCGCCGGGCCAAGTGAAAACACGGTTAGGCCAAAAGTCGTGCCATGACCTCGGCCTCGTTCAGGCCTTCGATCTCAAGGACCTTGATCCGGGAGGTGGCCCCCGACACCAGGGTCACCTTCGACTTCGGAAGTCCCAGAGCCTTGGCCAGGGTCACGCCCACCGCCGCATTGGCCTGGCCGTCCGCAGGTGCCGCGCGCACGCGCAGGCGAACCAGGGGGCGGCCGCTTTCATCCCGTTCGACGGCATCGATTCGGTCGGCTCCACCCCTCGGCGTCACCCGGACCCGAATCCGGCAGGGCGTCACCCGAGAATCTGGAACAGCGCCGGGGCGGCCGTGTTGTTGAACACCATGCGGATGAACTGAAGCAGCAACAGCACGATGATCGGGGTGATATCGATCCCGCCCAGCGGCGGAATGACCCGACGGAACGGCTCCATCAGGGGACGCGTCACCGAATCGAGGAACGTCAGCACCGAATAGACAAAGCGGTTGCGCGTATTGATCACGTCAAAGGCGACCAGCCAGCTCAGGATGGCCGAGATGACGATGAACAGGATCATCAACCCGATGATCGAGTTGACCAGCCAGATGATTGCGGCAGCCATGATGAAATCCTCGCGGCGGGTAGGGTGGCCGGAGGCCAGCAGGGACGCCGCTTCTAGCGGCTCAGATGCCTGACGCAAACCCCACGCTTGACTTCGCGGCGTGGCGGCAGCATTAGCCCCGCTCCGTTGGGGCCGTAGCTCAGTTGGTAGAGCGCGTCGTTCGCAATGACGAGGTCAGGGGTTCGACTCCCCTCGGCTCCACCATCCTGCTTCGCCCTATGGGCTTCGCAGGACAGGTCTGCAGCTTTTCATTCGAAGCAGGATGCCTTCCGAAGCCTTGGCGGTTGACGGTGTGGCTCTGTGTGCGCCTGATGCAGGGGAAGGGAGAGGCGGATGATGATCGGTGAACGGCTGTTTCGGATCGGCCTCGCCCTCGTTGCCGTTGCTCTTGCGACGCCCGTTCTGGCGCGAGCCCCTGCCATCGATAGCCACTATACCCTGCTCGACGGCCCGACCTGCCGCGAGGTGGAACCCAGCGATGACCGGCGTGGGGACTGGATCCTGTATCGTTGCGACGGAATAGGCGGCGTCGCCATGTGGGTGCTCTATCAGGACAGTGCCCGCATGCAGGTCGCGTTCGGGCGGCTCGATTTTGAGGACTATCGTCCATGGTCCCTTGATCGCGATCCTGTCTGGCCGATCGAATGGCGCAGAATGGAAGGCCAGGCACCTTTCGCGGTCATCATGCGGGTCCGGCGCCCGTTCGACGACGCTGAGACCTCGGCATCCAGCGAGTTGGCGGTGTTTCGAGTCTGGCCGGATCGGTCCGCGTGTTTCCTTGGTCTGGTATCCGACAACGATGAGGCCCGCGCGCTCGCGGACTCATCCATTCAATCGAACGATTGTCCGACCGAATAGCTGATCAGAGCACATCCCTCACCCGCTCGACGGGGCGGCCGAGGACCACGCCCTTGTCCGAGGCGACGATGGGGCGCTCGACCAGGACGGGGTGTTCGACCATAGCCTTGAGCAGGGCCGCTTCGGACACATCGGGCGCCGTCAGCCCGAGGTCGTGGGCCAGCGGCTCCTTGGCGCGCAGGAAGGTGGATACGGGGACACCGGCACGGTCCGCCAACCCCTTGATCTGATCCGCCGTCCAGCCCGTGTCCTTATAGAGCACGATCTCCGGCTCGATCCCGGCCTCGCGGATCATCTCCAGGGCCTTGCGCGAGGTGGAGCATTTGGGATTGTGGTAGATCGTCACCTGGCTCACGGCGGGGTCCTTTCGAGGAAACGGGGTCACACGCCCCAGGTGGTCGGGCCTTCGCCATAGGCCTCGACGGCGGCGAAGAGGGCCCGGATCTCGGCGCGTTCGGCCTGGGTGATCTCGGGCTTCCAGACATCAAAGATCAGCACGATGCGCTCTTCGTTCGAGCGGTTCCACGCCTCGTGGTTGACCGTGTCGTCAAAGGCCCAGGCCTGGCCATAGGCCCAGTCCCGCGTTTCCGAGCCGACGCGGAAGGTGCAGCCTTCAGGACAGATCACCGGCAGGTGGCAGATCAGCCGGGTGTTCACCAGACCGCTATGGGGCGGGATATGCGCCCCGGGGGCCAGGCGTGAGAACAGGACACTGGGGGCCCGCCCGGCGATGTCGGTCGAAGGCACGCCCTGGAGGGCTGCCATGGTCCGGGGGAAGCGCGAGACGTTGTCCTGGACCGGTTCGCCGTCCTTGACCAGGTAAAAGGCCGACCACTCTGCATTCTCGAGCATCCCGGCCTGGCTGCTGTTCGGGCGATTTTCGCGGACCTCGACATAGGGGGTGAACAGGCCCGGTTCGGCCATGACGGCCAGCAACTCGTCACGAATGTCATCCGCCGCGGCTTCCAACTGGGCGAGGAAGGGCGTGTCCTCACGCGGCGCAAACTGGATCTGGGGCAGGCCGGGAAAATAGTAGAAGCGCGGCTCCTGAAGATAGAGCCGGGTCTTGCCGGTCATCAGGTCGACGGACTGGCGAAAGCGAGGGCTTGGGTCCGGGATCGCCTCTGCCAGGAAGGCATCAAAACCACCGGTCAGCGTTTCGATCTGGTCCGCTGCGCGCGCCAGTTCAGCCCGCAAGTCGGGGGCGGCGGCGGCCGGGGCATTGCGGATGGCGGCCGTATAGAAGGTAGCGGCGCTGCGTCGATCTCCCAGGGCCTGGAAATGGTCGCCCTTGATCAACAGGGCGCGCGCATTGCCGGGTTCGAGGCGCAGGGCGGCATCTGCGGCGACCAGGGTGGCATCGGTGTCGCCCGTCGCCTTGCAGGCATAGGCCTGGGCCACCCAGACCGAGGCATCGCCGTGACCGGCACCCGTCACCTGTTCGAACAGCACCCGCGCTTCGGCGGCCCGTCCGTCCCGCAACGCTGCCAGGGCCTGGCGGGCGAGCGCGGGAAAGTCGGGCGTTGAAGACATGGTCAGTTTTCCTCGTCGAAACGGGCTTCGATCAGGCCGACGACGGCTTCCAGCGCCGCCTGGGCATCGGGCCCCTCGGCGCTGATCTCGACCTGCGACCCAAGGCCGGCCCCCAGCATCAGCAGGCCCATGATCGAGCGGGCATCGACCGACTGGCCATCCTTGGAGACGAGCACCTCGGCATCGAATTCCGCGACGGCCTTGACCAGCTTGGCAGAGGCCCGTGCGTGCAGACCGCGCGCATTGCAGATGGTGACGCTGCGGGTCTGGGGGCTCATTTCTCACCCGCCAGGACGTAGGAGGCCACGGAGATATACTTGCGGCCGGCATCCTGGGCGTGGGCGACGCAGGCCTCCAGGTTTTCGCGCTGGCGCAGCGAGCCGAGCTTGATCAGCATCGGCAGGTTCAGTCCAGCGATCACCTCGGCTCCGGTCTGTTCCATCACCGAGATAGCCAGGTTTGAGGGGGTGCCGCCGAACATGTCCGTCAGCAGGATGACGCCATCGCCTTCCTGAACGGCATTGACCGCATTGAGAATGTCGCGGCGGCGCGCTTCCATGTCGTCATCCGCGCCGATGCAGATCGGGACCACGCCTGTCTGCGGCCCGACGACGTGCTCCATGGCTGACAGGAACTCCCGCGCCAACCCGCCGTGGGTGACGATGACCAGACCGATCATGATCCAACGCAATCCCTAAACGCCCCCGGCCAGAGCCCACAGGGCTCCAGTCGAAAGGACGCTCCATATAGGAAGCCGCTCAGGGTTCCAACCGTGACAGCGCGTCGCGCCCGCAAAGGGCGAGGCGAAGTTTGTCCGGGGCTGAAGGGGCGCGGGCATCAAGCGCGACAACCGGAACAGCGACCCCTTCAATTGCCTCTGACAAGGGGTCGGGCAACCGCTCGGCCGCCTCGCCACAGTCTGCAATCAGGCTGAGCCGGGCCAGCGGGCGAAAGGGCACGTCCATCACACCGATGCCGCGAGCCTCAAGCGCGCCGGCCAGTCGCTCGACCGGGGCGACATAGAGGTTCGCGCCCGAGCGCCAAAGGTGAACCCGATCGTCGGCAATCATCTGCCAGCCACCGCGTCCCAGGAGGCGCAGCGCCAGATCGCTTTTCCCGGCCCCCGACGGCCCGCGCAGCAGCACGGCACGCCAACCGGACGCGGTCATCAGCGCGACGGCGGTGGCGTGAATGGTCATGCCCGCGGGAACCGCACGATGAAGCGCGCCCCCTGGATTTCGCCGGCGGGGTTGCGACGGTTCTCGGCTACGAGCGTGCCGCCATGGGCTTCGACAATCTGGCGGGCAATCGACAGGCCGAGCCCCGAGTTGGAGCCGAAGGCCGCGCCCTTGGGGCGTGACGTATAGAAGCGCCGAAACACCGTCTCGAGATTCTCGTCGGGAATGCCGGGGCCTTCATCATCCACGGTGATGACGATGGGACGTTCGTCATCTGCCGTGTCGTGGGTCAACGAGACCTGGACGGTTCCCGTTGCGGGACTGAACGACCGCGCGTTGTCGATCAGGTTGCGGAAGACCTGGCCAAAGGGGCCTTCGCGCCCGATCACCTGGACGGGCTGGTTGTCGGTGCGGTCCAGCACGACACGGGCCCCCCGATCATCGTCATAGATGCTGACGACATCGGTCAGAAGGCGATCCAGAGCAACGGGGCGGGGCGCATCCCGGGCCAGCTCAGCATCCAGCCGCGAGGCATTTGATATGTCCGTGATCAGACGGTCAGCCCGCCAGACGTCGCGTTCGAGCACATCCAGCAGGCGTTTTCGGTCCTTGTCGGATTTCACCAGTCCCAGGGTTTCCACGGCAGACCGGATCGATGTCAGCGGGTTCTTGATCTCGTGTGAAACATCGGCCGCGAACCGCTCGATGGCCACCATGCGATCATTGAGGGCCGCCGTCATGGTTTCAAGGGCGCGTGCCAGATCGCCGATCTCGTCCTTGCGATCTTCGAGGTCGGGCAGGGAGATAGCCCGAGCGCGCTGAAGGCGGACCAGGTCGGCTGCTCGAGCCAGGCGCAACAGCGGCCGCACGACCCAGAAATACAGCAGGCCGGCGGTCAGCAGCGACACAGCAAAGGCGGCCAGGGCAAAGGGAATCAGGGCGCGTCGCTGGGCCGTCACAATCTCGGAGAAGTCATCGGCTTCCAGCGTCAGCACCCCGACCACGGTGGCCACATGCCGAATGGGGACCGAGACGGACACCACCTGGGCACCGACCTCATTAACACGGACCCCAGCCTGGGGGGCCCCGGTGAGGGCTGCCTCGACCTCTGCAGCCAGCGCATTTCGTGCGGCCGTCAGCCGGGTTTCCGCCTGCTCGGGATTCGGTGCCGGGGGCGGCGGCACACCGGCACCACGCGCCGGCGGCAGGGCCTCGATCTCGACGGCGTCCGAGACGAGATAGGAATCGGCAATCAGGAATCCATCGATGTCGTACAGACGGGCCCGTTGGCCGGCCGGGATCAGATCCGCGCGCAGAAACTGCGCCGAGGCAATCGGATCGATCGAGGGAAAAGGCTCTCCCTGAGTCGCACCGAACTCATACAGGACCGTGGCGACCAATTGGGCCTGGGCATTCAGATACTGAATCCGAGCATCGACCAGGCCGCGTCGCCATTCGTTCAGCCCGAACATCCCGATCAGCAGAACCGCCAGGGTAATCAGGTTGAGGGCCAGGATCAGCCGCGCCAGGCCCGACCCGAACAGGGACCGGATACGCCCGAAGGTATTTCGACCTGGATGCTCCTCGGTCTCACTCACGATAGCGGTAGCCCACTCCGTAGAGCGTCTCGATGGCGTCGAACTCGGGGTCGACGACGCGGAATTTCTTGCGCATCCGCTTGATGTGGCTGTCGATGGTGCGGTCATCGACATAGACCTGATCGTCGTAGGCGGCATCCATGAGATTGTCGCGGCTCTTCACGAAGCCGGGGCGCTGGGCCAGGGCCTGAAGCAGCAGAAACTCCGTCACCGTCAGGCGAACGGGCTTGCCGTCCCAGGTGCTCTCGTGGCGGGCCGGGTCCATCGACAGCTTGCCGCGCTTGAGGGCCTTGGCCGACGCATCGGCCTCCGCCGGCTCGTCAGCATCCACGCCCCCGGCGCGGCGAAGGATCGCCTTGATTCGCTCCAGCAGCAGACGCTGGCTGAAAGGCTTGGTCATGTAATCATCGGCCCCGAGGTTGAACCCGAGGATCTCGTCGATCTCTTCGTCCTTGGACGTCAGCATGATGATCGGCAGGTTCGATGTCTGGCGGATGCGGCGCAGCACCTCCATCCCGTCCATGCGCGGCATCTTGACATCGAGAACGGCCAGATCAGGGGGCTCGTTTTCAAGCGCCTCAAGCCCGGCGGCTCCATCGTGGTAGGCGCGCACAGTGTGGCCGTGGCTCTCGAGAGCCAGCTTGACCGATTCGACGATGTTCTCATCGTCGTCGACGAGCGTGATCACTGCCATGGTTTGGTTGGCTCTCCGTTAGTGGGTCCGCGACGGTTCGCGGCTCCAGACGACAAGATTAGGGCTGGACTGCGTTCAGGCCAAGGCGCGACCTTGCAGGCACGACAGGAACATTGTCCGATTTGGCATCAGAAGGGCTCCCGTAGCGCGGTTCTGGTGGCTATGATGATGGTTCGAATGAGGGGGTTTGGTCGTGGGTGATGCCGCCGATCCATACGCGGCGCTCAGCCGCATCTTTGACGGGCGCCGTGCCCTGTTGCTGGAAGATGATTCGGCGCTGGCCGACCACGTGGCCGGCAAGCTGACCCGAGCGGGGTTTGGCGTCGTAGACCGGGCGGTCGATGGCGAGGAAGCGGTCTCCAAGGCGACGACGGCGACCTATGATGTCTTGATCCTGGATCGGATTACCGCCGGGCTGGATGGGCTGTCGGCTCTGACGGCCATTCGCGAAGGTGGTGGCCCCAACCGGGAGGTTCCGGCCCTGTTCCTGACGGCCCTGGGCGGGGAACGTCAGAAGGTTGAGGGGTTGTTGGCCGGTGCCGATGACTATGTGGCCAAACCGGTCGGTGACGAAGAACTGTTGGCACGCGTGGCGGCCCAACTGCGCCGCGCCCGGATGTCTTCAGGCGACCAGACGTCGGGCGATCTGGTCAATGGACCGTTCAAGCTGTCGCCGGGCGCGCGAACCCTGACTTTCCTGCCTCAGGGCGGTCAGGCGCGAGTGCTGGATCTGTCGCCGCTGGAGTTTGCGATCGTGGCCGAACTGTTCGGCGCGCGCGGACAGCCGGTCACCAAGTCAATGTTGTGGGATCGCTGCTGGATCGAATGGAAATTCCTGCCAGACAACTACGTCAACATCATTGATGCGCGGATTTCGGCCCTTCGGCGTCGACTCAAGGAACAGTGCAGCGAGCTTTCTGACAGCCTGCATCCCCTGATCGTGTCGGCCCGCAGCCAGAGCCTGGTCTTCCGCGTTCTGGACAAGTCCGCATGAGATTGCCGCCAGTCAGCACGACCTGGCTGGCGATGGTCATCGCAATCCTGGCCACGGCGGCCATGGGCGTATCTCTGGCGATCACCCACGGTGCGGTGCGAGCCGAGCAACGGCAGCGCGCGGCCCTGGCGGCACTGAGTGACTTCAACGCCCTGTTGTCCAAGATGGACGGGTTGGGAGCCTCCACGCCGGCGATGGAGGAGGCCGCCATCGTCAACTGGCTCAATGTCTTTCAGGGGCGTCCGGGCCTGGAATCGGCCGTGGCCGATGCCTGTTCGGGGCGGATCGCCAACTTCGGTGTGCGCTGGCTCGAAGCGCCGGGACAGCGAACCGCGGGGTTCCGTCCGCTCGGCGAAGCCCGCGCCCGGCCGATGGAACGGATCGGGCCGAACGTCTTTGTCCTTTCGTTGCCGGCGGGCACCCTGTGTCCGGGGCGTGCGGTCGAGGTCGTGGCCGTGCGGGATTCGGTCGGTCCGATGCGTGTGGTCATCGGCCGCGTGGTCGAGCGCACCGGGCGAGCCTGGGGCGTGGCGGCCATCTCTGTGGCGGCGATGGGGGTGCTGCTGGTCGGTTTCGGTCTGGCAACCGCCGGCTGGTCGAGGGCCCGGATGGTTTCGGGCGTGAAGCGGATCAACGCCAGTCTGGAACAGGCGGGTCGCGGCGACTTCGGGGACCCCATCCCGCTGTACGAAATGACCGGCGACCTTCAGGACCTTACGCGACAGGTGAATGTCACATTGGGGCGGCTGCAAGAGCTGCTGGTCTGGTTGCGCGATACCGCCGACCAGGTCGCCCACGATTTTCGCACGCCGCTGGCGCGCGCACGCGCGCGGCTGGACCGGTTCGGGGAAACCGGCGATGCCGCCCTGGTCGATGAGGCCCGGGGGGATCTCAGGTATCTGACCCAGGCGATGAATGAGGCCCTGGCCCTGCGCGACGGCGAAGCCTGGGCCTTCGAGAGCATTCGGCTCGACAAGGTGTGCCGGGCGGCCATTGAGCTGTACGAGCCCCTCGCGGACCAGCGCGGTATTCGCTTTGAAACCGAACTGTCCCCGGCAGAGACGCTGGGCGTGGCCAGCCTCTTGCAGCGCGCCATCGCAAACCTGGTGGACAATGCCGTGAAATACTCGCCTGATGGTGGCGTCATTCGCCTCAAGACCCACACAAATGGGGAGCAGTCAGAGGTGGTGGTCGCCGATCAGGGACCTGGCATGGAAGCCACGGCGGACGAGGTTCCGGCGGATGTGGACAGCCACCGGATGGGGCTGGCGTTCGTGAGGGCCATCGTTCGGCGGCACGGTGGCGAGTTGATGATTGCGTCGGGCCCCGAGGGTTCGACGATTACGATGAGGGTTTGAGTATGAAGCGGCGTCTCCTGGGATCGACCTTGCTGGTCGCAGCCGCGGTCATGGCCGCGCCGACCCTGGCCCAGCCCAGTTTCCCGATCCCGTTTGATTCCGAGCGCGGCGTTTTCAGCTTCGCCGATCAGATTGAGCGGTCATTGCCGGCGGTCGTGCGCGTCACGACCCTGAACCGGCCCGCCGGCGGAACGGGGACGCCGCGTGAAATCGCCGGTGGGTCCGGCGTCATCATCAACGCCGCCGACGGCATTGTGATCACCAACCAGCACGTCGTCGAAGGGGGGAATACCTACCGGGTCGACCTGATCGATGGTCGGTCGTTTGACGCTCAGCTTCTGGGTGCGGACGATGCAACGGACGTGGCCGTGTTGCAGATTGTCGGCACGGGCCTGACCCAGGTTGAGATTGCGGATTCCGAGCGTCTGCGGACCGGCGATCTGGTCTTTGCCGTTGGCCACCCTCTGGGTCTGGACCAGACCCTGACCATGGGCGTCGTGTCGGGGCTGGGACGGTCCGGGATCGGTGATGCCATCGAGGACTATATCCAGACCGATGCGGCGGTGAATTCGGGCAATTCCGGCGGGCCGTTGCTGGATAGTGCCGGTCGGCTGGTCGGGATCAATACCGCCATTCTGTCCGGCAGCCTCGGGGGCGGGAATGATGGTCTGGCCTTCGCCGTGCCCAGCCGCATCCTGCTGGCTGTGGCCGACCAGCTGCGCGAGACCGGGCAGGTGCAGCGCGGGCGTATCGGCGTGACGATGGGCTCCCTGACCGCCGAGCGGGCCAGACTGCTCGGCGCGCCGATCATCCGTGGCGCGGTCATCGAGGACGTTGCGCCGGGCTCACCGGCGGATCGGGCCGGGCTTCAGCGCAACGACATCATTGTTCGAATCGGCAACCGGACCGTTGAAGGATCAGGCGCTGTGACCTCTGCCGTCGGCATCGCGCGTCCCGGTGAGCAACTGGACATGGTCTATCTGCGGAACGGTGTCGAACAGCGCACCACAGTGATCGTCGAAGAGACGACACCGACGACGGTGCAGGTGGCCGCGACGGGTGAGTCCGGTCAGGCTTTCGGCGCGGGCTTTCGCAGCATGCGCGCGACCGATCGCGCCCCCGAGGGGGTGGAGGCCGGGGCGCTGATCACCTTCGTCGAGCCGGGCTCGGTGGCCGCGGCATCCGGCCTGATGGCGGGTGACGTCGTGGTTCGGGTCAACACCACCGATATCGCCACGGCGGATGATCTGGCCAAGGAATTCCGGGACAATCCCGACGGGGTGCAGATGGTGGTGGCGCGTGGCGCTGAACGCCTGCCGATCAGCCTGCGACCGACCTGATCCCCAAACGCAAAACGCCCGGGCGACCTGGGAGGGGAGGGGTCGGTCACCCGGGCGTCTTGCTTGGAGGAAGCGTCGGCCGGCCGGAGCCAGGAAACCCAGGGGGCTGGGGGGGCTGTTCAGGATCCGGATCTCAAGGTCACCGGCCAGCCGACAGGGTCTGTTTCGTCCCCCCGCATGGCCGTCGAAGGACGGAATTGCGACTTCTTCGCGGCCTTTCTCTTAAAGTTGTGAAACCATACCGCGCGGGAATTTGGCGGGACATCTTTCCCAATCATGCCCGGCGGGGTTAGGCTCGATTCTGATGAGCCTCGAAGTGACGCCGGATAGTTCGTCCCGAGGGCCGGTTTTCTTCCACCGGCTGGAGCTCAACGCGATTCTCAGACTGTACGGACGCATGGTCGCGGCGGGCGAATGGCGTGACTATTCGCTGGGTGGTCACGACGACAGCGCCGTCTTTGCCGTATTCAGGCGGTCCGGCGACGAGCCCCTGTACACGATCGAAAAGCGTCCGGCCCTGCAACGCCGCCAGGGCCAGTGGGCCATCCACGGACAGGGCGGTCTGATCCTCAAGCGTGGGCACGAGCTGGAACAGGTGCTGCGCTTCTTTGATCGCCGCCGGTTCTCGGTGGTCGAATAACGAAAAAGGCCCCGGATTTCTCCGGGGCCTCTCGAAGTCGTTGGTGGGGCCTGGACCCTATTCGCGGCCGCCGAAGATGCGCAGCAGGAACAGGAACAGGTTCACGAAGTTGATGAACAGGCTCAGCGCGCCGTAGCTGGTGGCCACGCTCATCGCCGCCTGATTGCCGCCCAGCTCATAGTAGGTCAGCTTGAGCCGCTGGGTGTCGAAGGCGATCAGCCCTGAGAAGATCAGAACACCGGCGTAGGTGATGATCCAGTAGAGCATCGAAGAGTTCAGGAACATGTTCACCACCGAGGCGATGATCAGTCCGATCAGGGCCATGATCAGGAAGGTCCCGAAGGCGCTGAGGTCACGCTTGGTCGTGTAGCCGAACAGGCTGAGACCCGCGAAGGCCGCGGCCGTCACAAAAAAGGTCGTGGCGACGCTGGCCCCCGAATAGGCCAGGAAGATCCAGCCCAGGGAAGCCCCCATGGTGGCCACCACCGCCCAATAGAGCAGGTTGGTCATCACCGGCGTCGGGCGGCGCATCAGGAACATGGAGCCGAACAGCAGGACCAGCGGCGCGAACTGCACCGCCCAGCCCAGAGGCGTCATGCCGGTCATCCCGCCAACGGGGCCGGCGATATAGAGCAACTGGGTCACCGCCGGCACGTTGCCGACCGTCCACGCCAGGCCCCCGGCCACCGCAAGGCCGAGCGCCAGCTTGTTGTACACGCCCAGCATGAAGCCACGCAGGCCGGCGTCGGTCGCCATGTCGGCGCGGCCCTGAACGGCCGTGTCTTGTCTGAAATCGCTCATCGCGAATCCTGTCTCCCTTGGCATCCCGAACGGATGCGTTGGCGGAAATATCGTGGTGGCCGGGCCCAAGTGCAAGGAAAACCGGAGCCTGGACGCGGAAACCTCTGCTAGAACATCGCCATGATCCGCCTGTTTGCCGCGATAGAGGTGCCCGAG
Organism: uncultured Brevundimonas sp.; assembly: GCA_964647275.1. Classification (GTDB taxonomy): domain Bacteria; phylum Pseudomonadota; class Alphaproteobacteria; order Caulobacterales; family Caulobacteraceae; genus Brevundimonas. The sequence goes on along the minus strand of CAZYFY010000012.1, from coordinate 34,312 downwards.
TTGATCGGCCGCGATCTGGCGCGGCTTCAGACCGGCTTGCCGCGGGCGCGGTGGCGCCCCCTGGATGCCCTGCACATTACCCTGCGTTTCTTTGGAGAGATCGACGAGCGGCGCGCCGATGATCTCGACGCCGAGCTGGCGCGCGTGACCAGTCCGGCTTTCGATGTGGTGCTCAGGGGCGTCGGTGAGTTCGGCGAAGGTCATATGTCGGACGCCGTCTGGGCCGGCGTGGAGGCAAACGAGCGGTTGAATGTGTTGGCCGGTCGGTGCGAAGCGGCGGCGCGTCGTGCGGGGCTGGAACCCTCGAGCCGGACCTACCGACCGCACGTCACCCTGGCCTATCTGCGCGGGTCGCCTGCCGATCGCGTCGCCGGCTGGATTCGCACCCACAATCTCAAAACGCTGGAGCCGTTTCGGGTGAACCGTTTCGGCCTGTATTCCAGTCGTCTGGGGCAGGGCGGCTCGACCTATACGCTGGAACGCGAGTACCTGATCGGATGATGCCGGAACCCCGCTCCGTCCTGTTCGTCCCTGCGACCAATGCGCGTGCGCTGGAAAAGGCGGCCACGCTCGACTGCGACGCCGTCGTCATCGACCTGGAAGACGCCGTCGGTCCAGCGGACAAGGACGCCGCGCGCGCGGCGGCAGTGCAGGCCCTGGCCGCCTTCGAAGGCCGCGCCGCCGTCCGCATCAATGGGCCGGATACGGCTTGGGGTGAGGCCGATCTTGCGGCCCTGACCGGGCACGGCGCGCGGGCCCTGGTCCTGCCCAAGGTCGGTTCGCCGGACGATGTGCGCTGGGCCGGTCGTGCCGGTCTGCCGGTCTGGGCCATGATCGAGAGCCTGGCGGGGGTAGTGAACCTGTCGGCCATTGCAGCGCAGCCGGGGGTGACCGCCCTGGTCCTCGGACAGAACGATCTGGCCAGCGCAATGAATGCGATCCCGGGACCGGATCGCACGCCGCTTCATCTGGCGATGAGCCTGATCGTCACCACGGCCCGGCACCATGGTCACCTGGCTCTGGACGGGGTGTTCAACGCCTTTCGCGACGCCGAGGGCTTTGCGGCGGAGTGCCGACAGGGCAGGGCCTTCGGCTTTCATGGCAAGACGCTGATCCATCCTTCCCAGATCGACCCGGCCAATGCCGCCTATTCCCCCTCTCGCGAAGAGGTCGAATGGGCGACAGCGATCGTTGACGCCTATGCGGCACCAGGGGCTCAGGACGCCGGTGTGCTGTCAGTTGGCGGGGAAATGGTCGAGCGCCTGCACCTGGAGCGGGCTCGCCGGATTCTGGCCCGAACCTAGCCTTCGCCTTCGCGAGGGGCTCCGGTTTCATCCGTGCTGTGCAGCCATTCGGTCGCGGCGGCACAACCGATCAGCTCCTCCCCGGCGATCTCAACCTGGGCCGTCAGCGGATAGATCCGGTCGCTCATGCCGTCGGAACATTCGGTCGCCATCAGGCTGACGGTCAGGTCGTTGCCCTCGGCGGTGGTGGTCTGCCAGGTCGCGGTTGTGCCCAGCACCTCCGGCGCAGGGCGAGGCGCGCGTTGCTCGGGCCGGTCCAGGCCGGAATAGACCATCTGATCGCCTTCAAATCCGACGGCCCAGAAGGGCTCGGTGCCCAGAACGGAAATATTGCCGGCCAGATCGACCCCACCCAGCTCCGTCGGCGGTGCGGCTTCGGCCGGTGGCGTGGTGGCCGACCCGGCATCGGGCGCTCCGGCCTCAACCGTCGACTGGGGTTCGCAGGCGGCCAGGGACAGGGCGGTCAGGGCCGTGAGGGTCAACGTCAGGCGCATGGCATATCTCCGTTCTCGGGTGCAGTCCGCGCCTCAAATGCTGTCGCGTCAAGGCGAGTCGGTTATCGTCAGGGGATGAACGCCGACGCACGGCCCACGGTTCTGGAGTTTTTCGCGGGAGCGGGGCTGGCCCGTCTCGGCCTTGGAGGCTGGCGCACGGCCTTCGCCAACGACTTCGATCCGGCCAAAACGCGTGCCTATGCGGCCAACTTCGGATCGACGGGCCTTCGGCAGGATGATGTCTGGGGCCTGTCTGTCGAGGACCTGCCGCCGGGCCGCGCTGACCTGGCCTGGGCCTCATCGCCGTGCCAGGACCTGAGCCTGGCCGGAACGCGCGGCGGCCTGGCGGCCCGGCGGTCCGGTGCCTTCTGGGGGTTCTGGCGGCTGATCGAAGCCCTGGATGATCAGGGCCGGGCACCGCGCTTGATCGTCATCGAGAATGTCACGGGCTTGCTGACGTCGAACGGCGGTGAGGACTTTCGAACGCTGGCGGAAACCCTGACTCGCCAGGGTTGGCGGTTCGGCGCTCTGGAGATCGATGCGATCCGCTGGCTGCCACAGTCACGTCCGCGGCTGTTCATTGTCGCCACGCGCGAACCGGTTGCCGGCCTGTCGGGGCCCTGCGCGCCGTTTCACTCGCGTGGGGTCGTCGAAGCCTATGACCGCTTGTCGGGTGACACTCGTGCCGCCTGGTGTTGGTGGGACCTGTCGGAGCCGCTGCCGGTGAAGGTTGATCTGAATTCCCTGCTGGAGCCTGATGCGGACGTGGCCTGGTTCGACGATGACCGGACTGCCCAGCTTTTGCGCCATCTTGGACCTTTGCACCGGCAGCGTCTGGACGCGGCCCTGGCGTCCACGGACCGGACGGTCGGTACCGGCTTCAAGCGGGTGCGGACGGAGAGTGGACACAAGGTTCAGCGTCTGGAGATCCGTTTTGACGGAACCGCCGGGTGCCTGCGAACCCCGGCAGGCGGCTCATCGCGCCAGTATGTCCTTGTCACGGAAAGTGGGCGCGCGCGCGCGCGATTCCTGACTCCACGTGAAGCCATGCGGCTGATGGGGGTTGAGGATGACTATCGCCTGCCGGCGTCCGTCAGTGCGGGGCTCAAACTGGCCGGGGACGGCGTCGCGGTGCCGGTCGTGCGGGCCTTGTCAGAAGGGTTGCTCAAGCCCCTGTTGGCGGGCCGGGCGGTTCATGCCGCCTGAAACCTCAGATCAGCCCTGAGCCGGGCGCAGGTCTTCGGCGGAGGCCGTCATAACCTGTTCGCCACCGGCGCGCTGCTGTTCGATCAGGGCGTCGATGCGGGCGCGCTGGGCCTGGAAGGCGGCGAGGTCGCGACCTTCGAGGATGACGCCACGCGGCATTTCCACGCCGCGCGGATTGATCCGTTGACCGTTGCGCCAGATTTCATAGTGCAGGTGCGGCCCGGTCGAGGCTCCCGTCGAGCCGACATAGGCGATGACCTGCCCCTGGCTGACCCGCTGGCCGGCGCGCAGTCCCGAGGCAAAGCGCGACAGGTGAGCGTAGCCGCTCTCCAGGCCATTCGAGTGACGGACCCGGACCCAGTTGCCGTACCCGCCCCAGCGCCGGGCCTCGATGACCACGCCGTCGGCGGCGGCCACGACCGGCGTGCCGTAGCCGACCGCGAAATCAATGCCCTGGTGCATCCGGCGATAGCCGGCGATCGGGTGACGACGCATGCCGAAGTTGGAGGAAATCCGCGCCCCGTCGACCGGCGTGGACATCATGCCGGAACGGACATTGCGACCGTTCTCGTCGAAATATTGAGCCTCGTCCGAACCGGCCGGCTGATAGCGGTAGAAGCGCACGCCCCGGACTTCGGCAAACAGCAGATCGCCGGTCGAAACGGTCACGCCGCTTTCGGATACCGACCGCTCGAACACCAGCGTCATCGGATCGCCGGCGCGCAGATCGCGCGAGAAGTCCAGACGGTGGGCGAAGACCTGGCTCATCTTGGCGACGACCGCCGAATTGGCCCCCAGGGCGACGGCGGATTGATGCAGGGTGCCGTGGATTTCGCCAGAGGCGACGGTGGTTTCTTCGTGAACCTGTTCGGCCAGCTCGCGGACCCGCAGCGCACCGTCGAAGTTGCGGGTTACGGTCAGCTGGGTGGCCGGGCCGGTCCGAAGCGTCAGACCGATAAGCTGGGCGGCCCCACGGCCCGAGCGCGGACGCGACACGGCGGTTTCGAAGCGCAGGCCCGCGCGAATATTGACGGTGTCAAAATCCTGATCCGCCAGGGTGCGGACAACGGCGGCAGCCTCATTGGCGTCGATGCCGGTACGGGCCACGGCCTGGGCCAGGGTTTCACCCGAGCGAACCTCAACCGGGATCAATTCCGGGGTCTGCATACCGTCCAGGGCCGAGGCGTCGGCGAAGGCACGGGATTCCAGGCTGGCCAGTTGAGCCGGCGTCAGGCCGGCGGGCGAGGCGGAGGCTTCCATGGGCTGATAGACCCGCCACGTCAGGGCGGCGACCGCGACGGCGGCGCAAACCGTAAACAGGTGCGGAGACACTCGCACCGGCTGGCGTCGCGGATCGAATTGAGCCATTGGCCCCCCACTCGTTTCGCGGCGTCGTCAAGCGACACCAGGCCACACTCGGCCCAAAAACTAACCCGGCAACGCCTATACCGTGCGGCGTCACCTATTGAAAGACCGGGCTCCTCAGAAGGGAATCCCAATCGAATCCTAGCTTTCCTGACGTTGATGGGCCGTTCTGACCCGTCACGAGAGAAAGGCTCGCATCCCGCCACAACTAATAGATTAACGTCTCATAGTGGTGCTTGGGACACGTTGTCGCGGGGGGTGGTGCAAGAGGGGCGCCGCCTTGCGCCCTGATGCGTTAGGCACACAAGGTAACGACCAGTGACGAGAAGCGGGCCGATTTGACCGACGGCGATGACAATCTACCGGCCCGCCGCAAGCGCCGAGGCTCCCGCTTCGCGCGCGGAGCCCATCAGCGAACCGGCCTTCTGGCCGTCGTCGGTGCGATTTTTCTCGTCCTCATCATTGGCCTGCTGATCGCCTATTCGGCCCGCCGAGAAATCGCACGGCAGCTTCTGGTGGGATGGCTTGAGGATCGCGGGGTCCAGGCCGAGGTCCAGTTTGACCGGTTCGATTTCAATCGCCTGGTGGCCTCTGTCAGGGCCGGCGATGCGGACGACCCGGATCTGGAGATCGAACGTGCTGAGGTCGATTTCCATCTGGGGATGCCGTGGTCGGGAGGCCTGGGCGTTCGGCCGACGCGCGTGCGGCTGGTTCGGCCCCGGGTTCACGCCAGCCTCATCGACGGTGAGTTCAGCCTGGGCAGCCTGGACCCGCTGATCGAAGATCTGACACGCCGTCCCCCCGCGCCAGATCGCGGCAGCCCGACCGTCGTGATCGAGCAGGGACAGATCCGGCTAACCTCTGCCGGCGGTACCCTGGTGGTGCTGGCAGACGCCCGGATTGAGGACAATCGGCTGATCCGGCTGGATGCGGGCCTGCCGCGCGCGCGCCTGGAGGGCGAAGACCTGACTCTGGACCTGCAACGCGCCGGGCTCGCCGTGCGCACGCGCGGTGATCGGTCGGCATTGGCGGTCGTGGCCGACGTGAATGGCTGGACTGTTGCGGGCTTGTCGGGAGAACAGGCCGCGCTTCGTCTGGCCGGCAACATTCCCTATCCCGAAACGGCACGCCGACAGGTGCACGGGCCTGTCGACATGCGCCTGACCGGCCAGGTCGCAGAGCTGGCCTGGCAAGGCGGTGGCGCACGCGGTGTCGACCTCGATCTGGACTTTGACGGACGCGGGACAGGTTGGGTCGAGGCGTTTGCCCTGCTCGGGGGGCTGACGGGCCAGATCACGTCGGATGCCCTGTCAGCAGGTGAGGCGAGGGTGACGCGTGCCACTGTGAGCCTGGACGGACAGAGGGTGCGCTTGAGCCGTAGGCAGGATGTGCGGTGGTCCTATGAGGGGGGCGTGCGAATCGCCGCCGGAGCCGTAGATCAGGGAAGCCTGTCGGCCGAGGCGCTGACGATACAGGCTGCCAATCTCAGCGCGGGCGGAGCCGGAGACGCCAGCCAGATCCAGTCTCAGCTGGCCTTGACCGCAGCGGCCCTGCGACAGGACTCCCTGGCGCTGACGGATGTGACGGGCGAATTCGACCTGGATAGTCGGCTGGACGAGGGGGGGCGGACTTCCCTCGCAGGCGGCGTTCGATCGCGCGGCGGAAGCTGGCAGGTGCTAGGGCCGGTCGGGGCAGGGGATATTCCCGAGCAGATCGCCCTCAAGCGGGCGCTTCAGGCCTTTGCTTTTGAGGCACCAGGCCTGGCTGTTCAGAGCGATGGTGGTGGCACCACAGTGGACCTGACGCGACCAGCGCGTATCCAGCCGCTTGCCGGCGGTGAGGTTCTCATTACCGCCCTGGGCCGGCAGGTCCTGTATTCAAACCGGGATCGTCGCGTACCGGGCGGTAGCCTGCTTGTTCAGACCCGCGGCGGCGGCTTGCCAGAGGCCCGGGTGGAGGTCCCGCGCTATGTGATGACCGGCGAGGGCATCGCAGCCACACTGGATGGCGAAGCTGCCTTCGATTTCGGGCTAGCACGCGGTGCGCGGCTTGAGACGGCCGGGATGCTGAGGATCGGTGGCGGTCGCACCACCTATTCTGCAGCGGCCTGCTTCCCGTTCAGCGCGGCCCTCCTCGACCTGGGGGACAATGACGTCACAGACGTCACGACCCAGATTTGCCCGGTTGAGCAACCGCTGCTGACGATTGCCGACGGCTGGCGGTTCGAGGCCCAGGCGCGCAGCCTTCGCGCGGCGGCCCCCTTCCTCGGCGTGGCGGTTTCAGATGCCACAGCACGCGTTTCGGCGCGGGATAGCGGAGGGGACCTGGGCATTGAGGCGGCCATCCAGAGCGGTCTGATCCGCGACACCGAGGCCGAGACGAGGTTCCACCCCTTGCGGGGCTCAGGCCAGGTCCGCCTGGCCGATCAGGACTGGACCGGCCAACTTCACCTCGTCGAACCCGGTCAGGGGCATCGCATTGCCGATGTTGCCATTCGCCATGCAGGCCGAACCGGAGCGGGCGGGGTCCAGTTGGACGCCACGGGGATCGCGTTCGCGCCCGGTGGCCTCCAGCCGGGTCAGATCAGCCCGCTGGGCGATGGCCTGGTCAGCAGCCCGGTGACGGGCCGGGCCGATTTTACCGGCGCGTTCGACTGGAGCCCCTCCGGCACAACGAGCGGCGGGCGGTTTGTCACGCCGGGCATCGACTTCGTCAGCCCCCTGGGGGCTGTGCAGCAACTGCAGGGCGACGTCACCTTCGTCAGCCTGGCGCCCCTGACAACCGCTCCGGATCAGCATCTGACCATTGGCCAAATCAATGCCTTCCTGCCCCTGACCAATGTGACGGTTGATCTGGGCCTGAATGCCGCCAGTTTGAGGGTGTCGAGCGGGCGTGTCGCTGTGGCCGGCGGTTTTGCCTCGCTGGAGCCGACAGAAATTCCCTTTGACGCCAGCCAGTCCTGGGACGGCGTGCTGGTGCTCGAGCGCGTTCAGCTCGGTGATCTGTTTGCAGCCTCCAGCTTCGCCGATACCGTCCAGCTGGATGCCGTTGTCTCGGGGCGACTGCCGTTTATCTATGGACCCAACGGCATCACCATTGTCGGCGGCGAGGTTCATGCGGTGCAGCCGGGGCGGCTGTCGATCGCGCGAGAAGCCCTGACAGGATTGGCTGCCGGCGGCGGCGGCGAGGCGGTGCCGCCCAATACGGTGCAGGACTTTGCCTATCAGGCGCTGGAACACCTCTGGTTCGACCAGCTGGATGCCGAGCTGAACAGCCTGCCTCAGGGCCGGCTGGGGGTGCTGTTCACCATTCACGGACGCCATGATCCGCCGGAAGAACAACAGATCCGACTGGGCCTGGTCGAACTGATCCGACGCGATTTCCTGAACCAGGTTCTGCCCTTGCCATCGGGTACGCAGATCAATCTGACACTGGACACCTCGTTCAACCTGGATCAACTGATCGACGACCTGATGGAAATTCAGCGGACCAGGAACATGTCGGAACGCAACCCATGACGTTCAGTCGTCGTTCAGCCCCCAGAGGCTTCAATCTTCCCTGAAAGGAGACGCCCGGCGTGACCAAGACAGAAGCGGCCATTGCGGCCACCATTGCCCTTGTAATGACAGGCGTGGCCTGCACGCCGACTGTGCGCGTTCAGGTCGATCCGATCACCATCTATGCCAAGCTGGATGCGGATGTCCGTATTCGCCTGGACCAGGAAGTGCGCGACCTTATCGCGCAGAACCCAGACCTGTTCTGAGGAGGAGGTCATCATGTCGAAACGCCTTTTCATCGCTCTGACCGCCGTGGCCGGCCTTGCCGGCGTCGCTGCGGCTCCTGCCATCGCCAATGCCGCCGTGACGGTCATGTCGCGACAGGACATGCGCGCCACCGTCAACCAGGCCAAGGCCGACGGGATCATCGGCGAAATGTCCGACGGCTATGTGGGGGTCCGCCAGGAAGCCCGCATGACGCCGGCGATCCGTGCCGCCATGTCGGAAATGAATGCCGGTCGCGCCGAACTGTATCGCCAGGCCGGTCAAACGGCGGGCACGACGCCGGCCGCGGCCGGGGCTTCGTCCTACCAGCAGCGATTCAGCAGCATCCCGGCGGGTCAATGGTACCGCGACGACAGCGGTACCTGGCGGCAACGGTAAGGCCTCAGCCAGCGCGGGCCTAAAGCGCCCGCGCTTCGGCCACCGTCGCGATCAGCCGGGTCAGATCCTGCGGGCGCGACAGGCGGTGGTCGCCATCCTTGATGAGTGAAAACACGACGTCCGAACCGGCGATCTTCTCGGCCAGCTCAAGGGCGTGTTGCCACGGCACGGGTTCATCCTCGGCTCCCTGGAGAATGCGAACCGGGCAGGCGATGTCGATCCGCCCGTCCAGCAGCGACCAATGCCGCGCTTCGTCGAAAAAGGTGCGTGTGAGGTCGTAGGGGCCGTCGAAATCGTCGGTCACCGTGTGCAGGCCCGTCGTCAGAATTTCCTTCTGAACTTCTGGGGCCAGGCTCGGCCACATCAGGCGATGAGCAAAATCCGCTGCCGGTGCGATCAACACCAGAGCCGCCAGACGGTCGGGTCGGGTCAGGGCCGCCAGGCATGCGACCCAGCCGCCCATCGAGGAGCCGACCAGCACGATGGGGCCTTCAATCTGGTCCATCACGGCGATCAGGTCTTCGCGCCAGCGCCCGATGGTCGCCTGGTGCCAGTCGCCGGATGAGTCTCCGTGAGCGAAGTGGTCGTACCGCAGATAGGACCAGCCATTCGCCTCTGCCGCTTCAGCCAGGGCCGCGGCCTTTGTGCCCCCCATGTCAGAGCGCCAGCCCCCGACCCAGATGACGGTCGGCCCGTCGCCTTCGATCCGCCGCCAGGCCAGGCGCGCGCCATCAGGACGTTCGAGAAAGCCGGAGGTTTCAGTCATGGCGATGATCCAGTAATCAGGCGGTGTGATCTCCCTGCCCCGAGACTTCGTCCTGCTGCAAGTGGTCCCGGAATTGAACGCCGGGGGCGTGGAACGTACTGCGCTCGATGTGTCCAGTGCCGTGGTCGCGGCCGGGGGGACGTCCTTGATCGTTTCGGCGGGGGGGCGGCTGGAGACGGAGCTGACCGCCGGAGGGGGAGACCTGATCCGCCTGCCGGTCCAGTCCAAGAATCCCCTGACCATCGCTGCCAACCTGTTTCGCCTGAACAAGATCATCCGCGACCGCAAGGTTAGTCTGGTGCACGTTCGGTCGCGGGCTCCGGCCCTGTCGGCGATTCCGGCGGCGCGGCTGGCCGGTGTGCCGGCCCTGACCACCTATCACGGTGTCTACAACGCGCGTTCGGCGCCCAAGCGTTGGTACAACGGCATGATGACGCGCGGTCGGCATGTCATTGCCAATTCGGACTTCACCCGCCGCCATGTGCTGGACACCTATGGTCTGGACCCGCGGCAGGTGACGGCGGTGCCGCGCGGCACGAATCTGGAGTGGTTTGACCCTCAGGCCGTCACAGAAGAGCGACTGACGACGGCGCGCAACTTCCTTGGGATCGGCCCGACGGAACAGCGGACAGTGTTTCTGTTGGCGGGGCGTCTGACCCGGTGGAAGGGGCAGTTGCTGGCGGTCGAGGCGGCGCGCCTGCTCAAGGCCGGAGGCCGCAACGACTTTCTGCTGGTCATGGTCGGCGATGACCAGGGCCGGATCGCCTATCGCGCCGAGATCGAACGGGCCGTGTCGGCGGCGGAGCTTGATGAGAGCGCCGTCGTGGCCGGGCATTTCACCGACATGCCGGCGGCCTGGCTGGCGGCGGACGTCGGCCTGGTTCCCTCCCTGGACCCCGAGGCCTTCGGGCGCACCGCTGTCGAGCCTCAGCTGATGGGGCGACCCGTGGTTGTGGCGGCCCACGGGGCACCGGTCGATACGGTGATCGATGACGAAACCGGCTGGCTGTTCCGCCCCGGCGACGCGGAGGATCTGGCCCGCCGCATGGCACAGGCGCTGGATGCCGGGCCGGAGCGACGTCGCGCCATGGGTCAGGTGGCCATGACGCGGGCGCGTCAGCTCTATTCCGTGGAAGCCATGCTGGACGGCACATTTGCCGTCTACGCTCAGGTGCTGGAAGAGGCCTGGGAGCAGGGATAGGTTCGCGTCATGGAAATCCTCGCGCCCATCTCTGTTGGCGAACTTATCGACAAGATCACGATCCTCAGGATCAAGCGCCAGCGGCTGGCCGCGGCGGACAAGCTGGCCAATGTCGAGCGGGAACTGGCCAGGCTGGAAGCCCTGATGGCGGGCCTGCCCGAGGATGAGGCCTTCCTCGACCTCATTGAGCAGCTCGAGGCGGTGAACGCGACCCTCTGGGATATCGAGGAACTCAAGCGGACCCACGAGCGCGAAGGGCGCTTCGACGAGGCCTTCATCGACCTGTCCCGGCAGGTCTATCTGCGCAACGACGATCGGGCCGCCATCAAGCGCCGGCTCAACCTGCGCGCCGGGTCTTCGATCATCGAGGAAAAATCCTATGGCTGAACCGCCCGGCGAGGCGCGTCGCAGCCTGTTCATCACCAATACGCGGATCGGCGATGCGGTCCTGACGACCGGCTTGCTTGAAGCGCTTCATGCCGAAGCTCCTGCTGACCGCTGGACCGTGGTGGCCGGTCCGGTGGCGGCCCCGCTGTTTGCCGAAGCGCCCTTCGTCGAGCGCGTCATTCCCCTGAACAAGGTGCGGTTCAGCCTGCACTGGGCGATGCTGTGGTGGCGGCTTGTTGGAACGCGCTGGGCAACGGTTGTGGATCTGCGCGGTTCGGCCATCTCAAGGATATTGCCGGCGGAGCGGCGGTTCATCCGCCAGTCCATTCGCTCGGATCGGCGCCACAAGGTGGTTCAGGCGGCGGCGGTGATCGGTCGGGATTCCCTGCCGCCCGAGCCGCGCCTGCATGTGTCGCAGGCTACGCGTGACGCCATGGCCCCCCGCCTGCCGCCCGACCGGTTGCTGGCCCTGTCGCCATCGGCCAACCGGATTGGCAAGACCTGGCCACTGGATCGTTATGTGGAGCTCATCGACCGGCTGACCGCACAGGGGGCGGCGCTGGCCGGATGGAGCGTGGCCGTTCTGGGCGGGGTCGAAGATCGCCCGGCGGCACAACAACTGGTTCAGGCCCTGCCGGGGCGGGCGGTGCTGGACTTTACCGGTGAGCCGCTGATCCCCACCGTCGCCTTGCTGGAGCGGGCCGATCTGTTTGTCGGCAATGACTCCGGCCTGATGCATATGGCGGCGGCCGTCGGATGCCCGGTGGTGGCCCTGTTCGGCCCGACCGATGAGCGTCTCTATGGCCCCTGGACCCAACAGCGGCGTGTTGTCCGCGCTGTGGCCGAGGAGGTGACCTTCGGTCCGACGTCGCGAACCGTCTCGGAAACGCACAGCCAGATGTTGGGCGTGACCGTCGATCAGGCCTTCGATGCCGTATCCGACCTTGCGGGCAGCTTGCCAGACAGGGGTTTGAGGCCCATATAGGGCGGGCCCGAGCCTGCTCGTGGTGCGCCCTTTCGCGCGCGCGCCGGTTTCGGGATTTGATGTTCAACGACCACAGGAGTCGACGCCTATTCGCCGCCCCATGCAGGCGCCCCCCGTCAAGGACGGGCCGCGCACCAACCAAGACATTCGTGTTCCCCGCGTTCTTCTGATCGATCAGAACGGCGAGAAACAGGGCGAAATGCCCACGTCCGCCGCGCTTGAAGCCGCCGAAGAGGCCGGGCTGGATCTCGTCGAGATCGTGCCCAACGCCAATCCGCCCGTCTGCAAGATCATGGACTACGGAAAATTCCGGTTCCAGGAACAGAAGAAAAAGAACGAGGCACGCAAGCGGCAGAAGGTGGTCGAGCTCAAGGAAATCAAGCTCCGTCCGAATATCGACACCCACGACTACGACGTGAAGGCCAAGGCCATGCACCGGTTCTTTGAGGCCGGTGACAAGGTCAAGGTGACCTTGCGCTTCCGGGGCCGTGAAATGGCCCACCCCGAACTGGGCATGAAGCTGCTGCTCAAGGTCAAGGAAGACTTCGACGAGGTGGCCAAGGTCGAGTTCGAGCCGAAGATGGAAGGCCGCCAGATGATCATGATCCTGGCCCCTCGGTAGGACCGGGCCTCATTGAACATGGAGACGCCGCGCCCCGTCACGGGCGCGGCGTTTTTCGTTTTCCCATCCGCTCATCCCCGCGAAAGCGGGGACCCAGTTCTGTCGAGCGGAACGCCGCGCGTGGGGTTTCTTTTGAGGAAGATCTGCAAGCCCCATCACCCAAAGTCCTGGGTCCCCGCTTTCGCGGGGACGAGCGGTGGAATGAGGTCCAAACGTGGTTAATCCTCGTTAAACTACAATATCTTGTAGGGAACAAACCCCGAATCGCGGCGTGTCAGTGATTCGGTCCTGATTCGTTTCGCCGCTGTTCCGCCCCTATGTCGTTCGACGTTAACCGGGGAAGATTCTACATGTTTCGCTTGCTCGCCTTAGGCCTGATCCTGGCTGTGGCCTCGGTCATCAATCCGGTGAACTCTTGCGCCGCCGCGGACACGCCGCAGGCGCAAGCCTCGCAAAGCCCGGTTCAAGACAACGCCCGCCTCGCCCGGCTGTTCGCCGATGATCAGGCCGCGCGCACCGCAGAACCGCCAATCGACTGGACCATGACCGCCGCCGAAGACGCGGCCCGCCGTGAGGAGGTTCGCCGGATGCTCGACGCCGACGAGGTGCGCAGCGCCAATGATTTCTACCACGCCGCCTTCATCTTCCAGCACGGCGACCGGCCCGACGATTACCTGCTGGCCCACGCTCTGGCGGTGACATCGGTCGGACTGGGCCACGAACGCGCCGAGTGGATCGCCGCCGCGACCCTGGACCGCTACCTGCAGTCCATCGGACGCGAACAGATCTACGGCACCCAGTATCAGTTTTCGCCCGAGCCAGACGAACTGCCGTCGCAGGGCGACTACAACACCGGCCTGATCACAGATGCGATGAGGTCTGCAGCCCGCGTACCGTCCTTGGCCGAGCAGCAGCGGCAGGTCGAAGCCCTGCGCGAACGCGAGCGGCAATAGCCGTCCCGCTTGAGGAATCGCCGCGCCCGGCCCACCTTCCCAACCATGAGCGACCGCTCCCCAGGCCATGGCCCCTCGCGCGTCACTGCCGTGCTCGGGCCGACCAACACCGGCAAGACCCATCTGGCGGTCGAGCGGATGTGTGGACATGCGTCCGGCATGATCGGCCTGCCGCTGCGCCTCTTGGCGCGAGAGGTCTATGATCGGGTCGTCGCCCTCAAGGGCAAGGCCTCAGTCGCCCTGATTACCGGCGAAGAGAAGATCGTTCCCGGTCGGCCCAGCTATTGGGTGTCAACGGTCGAGGCCATGCCGCTGGAACGGTCGGTCGACTTCCTGGCCGTCGATGAGATCCAGTTGGCCGCCGATCCGGCGCGCGGTCACATCTTCACCCATCGCCTGTTGAATGCGCGGGGTCGGTTCGAGACGATGTTCCTGGGGGCGGGGACCATGGCCCCCCTGATCCGCCGCCTGCTGCCCGACGTTCATATCGAGACGCGCGACCGGTTCTCGACCCTGACCTATGCCGGGCCCAGGAAGCTGACCCGCCTGCCGCCGCGCAGCGCCGTGGTCGCCTTCTCCGCCGACGCCGTCTACGCCATCGCCGAGCTGATCCGCCGACAGAGGGGTGGGGCCGCCGTGGTCATGGGGGCCCTGTCTCCCCGCACCCGAAACGCCCAGGTCGAGCTGTACCAGTCGGGCGAGGTCGACTTTCTGGTCGCCACAGATGCCATCGGCATGGGCCTGAACATGGATGTCGACCACGTCGCCTTCGCTGCCCTTCGCAAGTTTGACGGCAAACGCACCCGCTGGCTGGCCCCGCCGGAGGTCGGCCAGATCGCCGGGCGGGCAGGGCGTTTCACCCGCGACGGCACATTCGGTGTCACCGGCGATTGCGAGGACATGGACCCGGACCTGATCGAGGCGGTCGAGAACCATGACTTCGAACCCGTCCCAGCCATCGAATGGCGGTCGGGCCGGCTGGACCTGACGACCCTGCCGAACCTGATGGCCTCGCTGGCCCGCCCGCCGGAACGTCAGGGCCTGCGTCTTGCCGCCGAGGCCCTGGACGAGACGACCCTGCGCCGCCTCGCTGCCGAGGATGATATCTCCACGGCCTGCCGCGACCGGTCAAAGCTCATCAAGCTGTGGGACGCCTGCCAGATCCCGGACTTTCGCAAGACCACCCTGGACGAACACCTGAGGCTGGTCCGCGAGGTGTTCGAGGCCCGGACCGGCCCCGGCCACCGCCTGCCCGAAGACTGGATCGCGCCCCAGTTCGCCGCGCTGAACTCCACCGCCGGAGAAATCGACGTCCTGGCCGGGCGGCTGTCGCACATCCGTACCCTGGCCTATCTGGCCAACCGGCCCCAGTGGCTGACGAACGCCGACCACTGGCGCGGCGAAACGCAAGGCCTGGAAGAACGGCTCTCCGACGCCCTGCACGAACGGCTCAAGGCTCGCTTTGTCGATCGCCGCACCTCGGTCCTGACGCGGGCGCTGAAGGACTCATCCGTCCACGCCCAGGTGTCCGATGCCGGCCAGGTCACGGTCGAGGGCGAAACGGTCGGAACGCTGGATGGTCTGGTCTTCACCAGCGAGGCAGCCGCCACAACGGTTGCCGACCGCACCCTCAGAACCGCCGCCCGCCGGGCGGTCGAGCCTGAGGTTGTCCGCCGCCTCGGAGCCTTGGCGGCGGATCAGGACAGTGCCTTTGACCTATTGCCGGACGGCACCATCACCTGGAACGGAACCGCCGTGGCGGCGCTTGCGAAGGACGCCCGCCCGTTCCAGCCCCGCGCCCGCCTGTTCGGAGAGCTGGGGGCCGCCCCCGCCCGTGAGCGCGCCGTGCGCCGCGTCGAAGCCTTCCTCGCCGCCGAAAGCGCCCGCCGGCTGCAATCCCTGCATCGCCTCAACGCCGCCCTCACCAACGGCAAGCTGAAAGGCCTGGCCCGCGGCGTCGCCTGGCGTCTGGTCGAGGCCTGGGGCCTCATCGACCGCGCCGAGGTCGAGGCCGACCTGACCGCCCTGTCCAAGGTCGAACGCCGCGCTCTTCGCACACTCGGCGTCCACATCGGCGCCCACTCCCTCTGGCTCCCCCAGCTCCAGACCAAAAAGCCCCGCGCCTTCCTCACCGCCCTGGCGCTGAACCTCGACCCCACCAGCCCCCAGGCCCTCGCCGCCCACGGTGCCCGCAAGGTGGGCGACCTCACCGTCTCTGCGGACACCCTCGAACGCTGGGCCGAGGCGAGGCGGGAGGCGCAGGGCAAGCCCCTGGCCGAGGATGTGCTGTCCGCGTTGGGCTGGACCGAAGATCAGGCGAAGCAGGTCGCTGCCGCACTCAAGAAATCCACGCCGAAAGCGCCCAAACCCGCCAAGGCCGACCGCATCGTCCGCGACTCGCCTTTCGCGGCGTTGGCTGTCACCAAGCCAGCATCATCTTCCACCGCTCGCCATCGCCCGCGCAGACGGCGCAAGGCGTCTCCTCCATGACGGCGAAGCCGTTGGGGAGGAGACGCAGCGACCCTCGCTCTCGCTCTCCGTAGCCCCTATCTTGCCGACCGACCCTTCTCCCCGGAGCCTCCAAATGCAAACCCTCGGCTACGCCGCCCAGTCGCCCGACGCCCCGCTCGCGCCCTTTCATTTTGAGCGCCGCGACCTGCGCCCGAACGATGTGGCGATGGAGATCCTGTATTGCGGGGTCTGCCACTCGGACCTGCACACGGCCCGCAATGACTGGGGCGGCACGGTCTATCCGGCGGTGCCGGGTCACGAAATCGTCGGTCGCGTCACCGCCGTCGGGCCGGAGGTCAGCCGCTTCAAGGAGGGTGATCTGGCGGCGGTCGGCTGTCTGGTCGACAGCTGCCGCACCTGTGATCAGTGCGAGAAGGGCGAGGAGCAATACTGCCGTACCGGCCTGACCGGCACCTACAATGCCAAAGATCGCGTCGACGGCTCCAACACCTATGGCGGCTATTCCAAGCACATCGTGGTGCGCGAGGAGTTCGTACTGACCCTGCCCGCCGGCCTCGATCCCGCGAAAGCCGCGCCGCTGCTCTGCGCCGGCATCACCACCTATTCACCTCTGCGCACCTGGGGCGTGAAGGCGGGCAGCCGGGTCGGCGTGGTCGGTCTGGGCGGCCTGGGCCACATGGCGGTCAAGCTGGCCGTGGCCATGGGCGCTGACGTCACCGTGATGAGCCGTTCCGCCGACAAGGAAGCCGACGCCCGCGACCTGGGCGCCCAGCATTTCCTCAACACCTCCGACAAGGCCGCCATGAAGGCCGCCGGCTCCAGCTTCGACTTGATCATCGACACCGTCCCGGTCCAGCACGACCTGATGCCCTATGTGCCCCTGCTCGACGTTGACGCCACCCTGTGCCTGGTCGGCCAGCTCGGCCCGGCGCCCGACCTGAACACCGCGCCTTTGGTGCTCAGCCGCAAGCGCATCGCCGGCTCCCTGATCGGCGGCATACCCGAGACGCAGGAGATGCTCGACTTCTGCGCCGAAAAGGGCGTCCTGCCCGAGGTCGAGATGATCCGTATGGATCAGATCAATGACGCCTTCGACCGCATGGAAAAGTCTGACGTGCGCTATCGGTTCGTCATCGACATGAGCTCGCTGTAGGCGTTGCCTTGCGCCGCCGACCAGACGGCCCCACAGACACTCCATGACGGCCTTCCATCAGATCCTCGGCAACAATCTCGTCGCCAACATCACCAACTTCACGGTCTGGTTCGCCCTGACCTTCTGGGTGTTTCTGCAGACCCAGTCGGTCTTTGCCACCGGCATGATCGCGGGCCTGTATCTGGTGCTGATTGCCGGGACGGCCATCTGGTTCGGCAGCGTCGTCGATCACAATCGCAAGAAACGGGTGATGCTGGCGTCCAGCGCGATTTCGTTCTGCTTCTATGGCGCGGCCCTGGGGCTGGTGGCGATGACGCCCGCCGAGCGGTTTCAGGACGTGGCCGGCTTTCAGGTCTGGGCACTGATCGGCCTGACGATGTTTGGGGTTCTGGCAGGAAATCTGCGCTCGATCAGCCTGCCGACCCTGGTGACCCTGCTGGTGCCGGAGGATCGACGGGATCGCGCCAATGGGTTGGTGGGCATGGTTTCGGGCTTCGGCTTCCTGACGACGTCGGTGATCTCGGGCCTGCTGGTGGCCTGGGGCGGGATGACGGCGACCCTGATCCTGGCCATGGGCCTCAGTGCCCTGGTCTTCCTGCATCTGACGTCGGTGCGACTGGACGAGCCGGAGCCCGAGGCCGGAACCTCCGAGACGCCCAAGCGGGTCGATCTGCGCGGCACCATCGCCATCATTGCCGCGGTGCCCGGCCTGTTTGCCCTGATCTTCTTTTCGACCTTCAACAACCTGCTGGGCGGCGTCTTCATGGCCCTGATGGACGCCTACGGCCTGTCGATGATGCAGGTGCAGCAGTGGGGTCTGCTGTGGGGGTGCGTGTCGGTGGCCTTCATTGCCTCGGGGCTGGTCATCGCCCGCACGGGCCTTGGGAAGAACCCGCTGCGAACTCTGATGATTGTCAATCTGCTCGCCTGGGCCGGCGCGGCGGTCTTTACGATCCAGCCGTCGATCTGGCTGCTGGCCGGCGGCGCGGCCCTGTGGATGTTCCTCGGCCCGTATGGCGAGGCGGCCGAACAAACCACCCTGCAAAAGGTCGTTCCCTATGAGCGCCAGGGCCGGGTGTTTGGCTTTGCCCAGTCGGTCGAACAGGCTGCCTCTCCGATGACCGCCTTTCTGATCGGCCCGATCACCCAGTTCTGGGTCATTCCGTTTATGAGCCAGGGAGGGCTGGGGGCCGAGCTCATCGGCGACTGGTTCGGAACCGGCCCGGCCCGGGGCATCGCCCTGGTCTTCTGTATCTCGGGCCTGGCCGGCGTGGTGCTGACCATTCTGGCGTTCAACTCGGGCTACTATCGGCGTCTGTCTGCCGTCTATCTGGAGGCTCCCGAGCCTGGGCCGAAGGCTCAGACACCGTAGATGCAAAAAGAGGCGACCCGGTGCCGGGCCGCCTCTCTCTGTTCGTTCAGGTCCGGTGTGGCCGTCAGGCCGTCAGGTCATACCGGTCGGCATTCATCACCTTGGTCCAGGCCTTGATGAAGTGATCCACGAACTTGCCGCCGGCGTCATCCGAAGCATAGACCTCGGCAATCGCGCGCAGCTGTGAGTTCGAACCAAACGCCAGGTCGACACGACTGGCCGTCCAGCGATCCTTGCCGGTTGCCCGGTCAAAACCGACGAAGGCTTCATCGTGGCTGCCGTCCTTGACCTTCCAGGCGGTGGCCATGTCCAGCAGGTTGACGAAGAAGTCGTTGGTCAACTGACCCGGACGGTCGGTGAAAACGCCGTCGGTCGAGCCGCCATGGTTGGCACCCAGCACACGCAAACCGCCGACCAGCGCCGTCATCTCCGGGGCCGTCAGGCCCAGAAGTTGCGCCCGGTCGACCAGCAGGTCCTCGGTCCGCACATTGAACCGCTGGGGCCGATAGTTGCGGAAGCCGTCGATCCTGGGCTCCAGCCACTCGAAGTTCTCGATGTCGGTCTGCTCAGCACCGGCGTCGGTACGGCCCGGCGTGAACGGCACCTCGACGTTGCGACCGGCCGCCTTGGCAGCCTGTTCGATGCCGACAGAACCGCCCAGCACGATCAGATCGGCAATGGAGACGTTCTTGCCCGAGGACGCCTTGAGGCCCTCATAGACCTCCAGAACCTTGGCGAGATTGTCCGGCTCATTGGCGTCCCAGTCTTTCTGCGGGGCCAGGCGGATGCGACCGCCGTTGGCACCGCCCCGGTGGTCCGACCCGCGCCAGGTCGAGGCCGAGGCCCAGGCCGTCTTGACCAGATCCGACACCGACAGGCCCGACGCCGCAATCGCGGCCTTCAGATCGGCAATGTCGCCTGCCGTCAGCTTGGCCCCGGTGTGCGCCGGGATCGGGTCCTGCCAGATCAGGTCCTCGGACGGCACTTCGGGGCCCAGGTAGCGGGCCTTGGGGCCCATGTCGCGGTGGCACAGCTTGAACCAGGCGCGGGCAAAGGTGTCGCCGAAATAGGCCGGATCGGCGCGGAACGTCTCCATGATGGCCCGGAAGCCCGGATCGACCTTCAGCGCCATGTCGGCGGTGGTCATCATGGTCGGCACCTTCTTGCCCGGCGTGTGGGCGGCAGGGGCCTGGGTGTCGGCGGGGTTGCCGACCGGCTGCCACTGTTTCGCGCCGGCGGGCGAGCGGACCAACTCGTATTCGTGATCCAGCAGCATGTCGAAGAAGCTCATGTCCCAGGTCGTCGGGGTCGGGGTCCAGGCCCCTTCGATGCCCGAAGTGATGCTGTCGTCGCCCTTGCCCGAGCCATAGGTGGAGATCCAGCCGAAGCCCTGTTGCACGATGTCGGCCCCTTCCGGCGATGTGCCGACCTTGGACGCATCGCCGCCGCCGTGGGCCTTGCCAAAGGTGTGGCCGCCGGCCGTCAGGGCCGCCGTCTCTTCGTCGTTCATGCCCATGCGGCGGAAGGTTTCACGGATGTCGCGAGCCGACAGCAGGGCCTCCGGCACGCCACCCGGACCTTCCGGGTTCACATAGATCAGACCCATCTGAATGGCCGCGAGGGGCTCTTCCAGGGCCATCTCCTTGTCCGGCTGGATACGGGTTTCGTTGCCGTCGTCCCCGACCCATTGCGGCTCAGAGCCCCAATAGACGTCCTTTTCCGGCTCCCAGACGTCGGCCCGGCCACCGCCGAAGCCAAACACCGGCCCGCCCATCGATTCAATGGCGACATTGCCGGCCAGGATCATCAGATCGGCCCAGCTCAGCGCCGAGCCGTACTTCTGTTTGATCGGCCACAGCAGACGCCGGGCCTTGTCCAGATTGCCGTTGTCCGGCCACGAGTTCAGCGGCGCAAACCGCTGCTGGCCGGCATTGGCCCCGCCGCGCCCGTCTGCCGAGCGATAGGTGCCCGCCGAGTGCCAGGCCATGCGGATGAAGAACGGGCCGTAGTGGCCATAGTCCGCCGGCCACCAGTCCTGACTGTCGGTCATCAGGGCGGTCAGGTCACGCTTGACCGCCGTATAGTCCAGCTTCTTGAAGGCCTCGGCATAGCTGAAGCCGTCATCCATCGGATCGCCGGACTTGCCTTGCTGGTGCAGAATGTCCATCGACATCTGGTTCGGCCACCAGTCGGAATTGGTGCGGCCCAACAGCGACCGGAGCGATCCGGGTTCCTTCTTCGGGTCTTTTTTCGGGGCGCCGGCGTTTCCGTCCATGAGGATGTCCTATCTGCTGTAGGGTTTTTCGATAGCGGCGTTGTACGCCCCTCAAGCGAAAAGGCTAAACTGATAATCTCGATGCCCCGAATAGGTTTCGCTTATGAACGATGAGGCGTGCCGCATCGACGTCTGGCTCTGGCGCGCGCGCTTCTTCAAGACCCGCGGCCTGGCGGCCCGTTTCGTCGAGGAGGGTCGGGTGCGTCGCACGCGCCTGGGCAATGGCGAGGTTCGTCTGGACAAGGCCAGCCGGACGGCGAAGCCCGGCGACCGGTTGGTGTTTGTGCTGGGGTCGCGCGTCGTTGACCTGACCATTGTGGCCACCGGAACCCGCCGCGGCCCGGCGGATGAGGCGAAGGGATTGTATCGACAGGACGAGGGCGTGAGTTGACTTCGCAGGCCTTCCGGCCCACATCCGGCGCCGCTCCCCGACCACCGGCCTACAGTCCCCGCCCATGACCTACATCGTCACCGACGCCTGCGTCCGCTGCAAGTTCATGGACTGTGTCGAGGTCTGTCCGGTCGACTGCTTCTATGAGGGCGAGAACTTCCTGGTCATCAGCCCGGACGAGTGCATCGACTGCGGTGTCTGTGAGCCGGAATGCCCCGTCGATGCCATCAAGCCCGACACCGAGGACGAACCCGACGGCAAATGGCTCCAGGTCAATGCGACCTATGCCAAGGAATGGCCGAACATCACCGTCAAGGGGACGCCGCCCGCCGACGCCGAGCAGTTCGAGCGCGAGACGGGCAAGTTCGAGAAATATTTCTCAGACAAGCCCGGTCAGGGAAGCTGAGGTCCTGACGCCCCGGATTCAGGGGTGAAGGTGACGTTTTGAATTTGCGACAATTTGTGCTATGGTCGGCTCACAGGTGGGGCGACTGCGCGGATTTCGCGGGGTCGCCTTCCTTTTTGAAGACGCCGTTCCATATGGACGGCCAGATCAGAGGTCGGGTGTCTCTTCTCAAGTCTTGAGAACGGTTTGAACGGCGGCTCCCACCGCCGTGGCCGGGGGCTCTTCGGAGCGCCGGGATGGTCTTCCTCGCAGCGAAAGGTGCGCGCGAATGAGCAAGAACGGTCTGGATTTCAAGGTTGGCGACAGTGTCGTCTATCCCGCGCACGGCGTCGGCAAGGTCGCCGCTGTGGAGACCCAGGAAGTCGCCGGCATGGCGCTTGAGGTCTATGTCATCACCTTCGACCACGAAAAGATGACCCTGCGCGTCCCGACCAAGAAGGCCGTCTCGGCTGGTCTGCGTTCGCTGGCCGGTGAAACGGTCGTGACCAAGGCGCTGACGACCCTCAAGGGTCGCGCGCGCATCAAGCGCACCATGTGGTCGCGTCGGGCCCAGGAGTACGAAGCCAAGATCAACTCGGGCGACCTGATCTCGATCGCCGAAGTGGTCCGTGACCTGCATCGGGCCGACAACCAGCCGGAACAGTCCTATTCGGAGCGTCAGCTCTATGAATCGGCTCTGGACCGCATGGCTCGCGAAGTCGCCGCCATCGAGCGCATCGACCGCGAAGCGGCCGTGGCGCTGCTGAACAAGTCGCTGATCAAGCCGGCCGCTGCCGCCGCCTGATCCGGCTCTTCAGCCAGATATAGAAAAACCCCCGACCGCGAGGCCGGGGGTTTTTTGTTGCCAGAACGGCGGGGCTGGATCAGCCCCGCTTGCTCATGGGCACATAGTCGCGCTCGGTCGGGCCCGTGTAGAGCTGACGCGGGCGACCGATCTTCTGGGACGGGTCTTCCATCATTTCCTGCCACTGGCTGATCCAGCCGACGGTGCGCGCCAGGGCGAACAGGACGGTGAACATGGTGGTGGGGAAGCCCATCGCCGACAGGGTGATGCCCGAATAGAAGTCGACATTCGGGAACAGCTTGCGCTCGATGAAATACTCGTCGTTGAGCGCGACCTTCTCCAGCTCCATCGCGACCTGCAACAGCGGGTCGTTCGGATCGCCGACGGCGGCCAGCACCTCGTGGGCGCTTTCCTGCATGACTTTGGCGCGCGGATCGTAGTTCTTGTAGACCCGGTGGCCGAAGCCCATCAGCTTGTAACGCTTGTCCTTCACACCGGCGATGAACTCCGGGATCTTGTCCGGGGTGCCGATCTCCTTGAGCATATTCAGCGCCTCTTCGTTGGCACCGCCGTGCGACGGGCCCCAGAGGCAGGCGATGCCTGCGGCGATACAGGCGAACGGATTGGCCCCCGACGACCCGGCCAGACGCACCGTCGAGGTCGAAGCATTCTGTTCGTGGTCGGCGTGCAGGATGAAGATGCGGTCCATCGCCTTGGCCAGGACCGGGTTGACCACATAGTCCTCAGCCGGGACGGCAAAACACATCCGCAGGAAATTCTCGGCGTAGTTCAGCTCGTTGCGCGGCGAGATGAAGGGCTGGCCCATATGGTACTTGTAGGCGCGCGCTGCGATGGTCGGCATCTTGGCGATCAGGCGGATGGCCGAGATGTTGCGCTGGACCGGATCATGGATGTCCAGGCTGTCGTGATAGAAGGCCGACAGGGCCCCGACAGCCCCGACCATGATGGCCATGGGGTGGGCGTCGCGACGGAAGCCTTCGAAGAAGCGGTCGAACTGCTGATGCAGCATGGTGTGCATCGTGATCGAGCGTTCGAATTCCTCGTACTGGGAGGCCGTCGGCAGCTCGCCGCGCAGCAGCAGGTGGCAAACCTCGACATAGTTGGACTTGGACGCCAGCTGGTCGATCGGATAGCCGCGATGAAGCAGGATGCCCTTGTCGCCGTCGATGAAGGTCAGGCCCGACTCGCAGGCGGCTGTCGAGGTGAAGCCCGGGTCGAAAGTGAAGGTGTCGGTATCGCTGTACAGCTTGCGGATGTCGAAAACGTCTGGCCCGAGGGTGCCCTTCAGGACGGGAAATTCGACGGTCTTGTCCGCAATGTTCAGCGTGGCTTTATCGGTCATATCGGTATCCCATGGTGCCGGGGGAGCGGCACAGTCGAGGTGTCTTATACCCTCTCAGGCCTGAGGGGAAAGCGCGTCCGCCAATCGGCCCAGGCTTTCGGCCTTGCCGAGCGCTGTCAGGGTCTTGGCAATATCGGGTGAGGCGACCCCGCCGGTGAGGGCGGCGCGAAGTGGTGGGCCGATCTTGCCCATGCCGACCTCTTCAGCTTCGGCGAAGGCCTTGAGGGAATCGTCGAGGAAAGCGGCATCCCAGGTTTCAAGGCCGGCGAGGCGGTCTGACAGCCGCGCCAGGCGGGCGCGGGCCTCATCGGTCAGCTGGCCGGCCGGTTTCTCGGCAATGGCGATGGGGCGGTTCAACAAGGCGAAGGCCAACTGGTCTGCCAGGGTGATGAGGGTGTCGGCCCGGTCCTTGACCATGGGGATGGCCTGGATCATCCGCGGCAGATCGGCGTCCGAAACGGCTTCGCCGCGAGCGGCGCGTACCTGCTGGACCAGAGCGGCCAGTCGCTCGTCATCGGCCTGACGAATCCACCAGCCGTTGACGTGATTCAGCTTGTCGAAATCCAGCCGGGCGGGCGCGCGGCCAATGTGCTCCAGATCGAACCAGCTTTCGGCCTGGGCATCGGAGAACAGTTCATCGTCGCCATGGCTCCAACCGAGCCGGGCCAGATAGTTGCGCATGGCCTCGGGCAGGTAGCCCTGATCGGCGTATTCGGCGACCGAGGTGGCCCCGTGGCGCTTGGACAGCTTCTTGCCGTCGGGGCCGTGGATCAGGGGGACGTGGGCGAAGACCGGGCGCTCCCAGTCCATGGCGTCGTAGATCAGCGCCTGGCGCGGGGTGTTGTTCAGGTGATCATCGCCGCGGATCACATGGGTGATCCCCATGTCGTGGTCGTCGACCACGACGGCGAGGTTGTAGGTCGGCTCACCCGAGGAGCGGAGCAGCACCAGATCGTCGAGGTCTTTCGACGGGAAGGACACCTCACCTTGCACGGCATCGACGACGATGACGGGCTGGTCGTCCGGGGTACGAAAACGGATGACGTGCGGCTGGCTGGGGTCGCCGTCGGTGCGGTCGCGCCAGGTCGAGCGCAGGGCGCGACCCTCGGCGCGGGCTGCTTCGCGGGCAGTTTCTGTTTCCTCGGGAGTCATCCAACAGCGGAAGGCGGCCCCGCGCTGGACCAGTTCGCCGACCACCTCGCGGTGCCGCTCGGCGCGCTGGGCCTGATAGATGGGCTCTTCGTCTGAGGCGAGGCCGAGCCAGGCGAAGCCCTGGAACAGGATGTCGACGTTTTCCTGCGTGGAGCGCTCGCGGTCGGTGTCCTCGACCCGGATCAGAAACTTGCCACCGTGACGGCGCGCGTAAAGGTGGTTGAACAGAGCGGTTCGCGCGGTTCCTATATGCATGGAACCGGTCGGCGAAGGGGCGATGCGGGTGACGACGGGGCGTGACATATCGCGGGGGGTTATAGCGCCGGATGAGGCGCGGCCTAGCCCTGGCGTGCGCGAATGGCTTTTCGAGCAGCTTGCCGCTCAGGCGCAGCGGTGGCGGCTATGGGCCCCGGTGGCGATGGGACTGGGGTGTGCAGCCTATTTTGCGTTCAAGAGCGAGCCGTCGATCTGGCCCTTGCTGATCGGATTTCTGGTCAGCCTTGGTTGCGCGGCGATGGCCTGGAGCCGCGGGACCTGGCGGATCATTCCCTTCACCCTGATCGCGTTTGCTGCGTTCGGGTTGTTGATCGCCAAGACGAGGTCCGATGCGGTGGCCGCGCCGATCGCGACGGCGTCGGATGAGCCGATCGGCATCGAGGGTTGGGTCGTGGATGTGGCCTCTCCGGGATCGCGGGGTGCGCGGGTCGTTCTGGCTCCCACCTGGATCGAGGGCGTGGCGGCCGACCGGATCCCGCACCGGCTGACGGTATCACTGAGGGGGGAGGCCGTGCGGCCCGGAACCCAGGTTGCGCTGCGCGGCATCGTCAATCCGCCCCCCGGTCCGGCTAGCCCTGGAGCCTTTGATTTTGGACGCAACGCCTGGTTCCAGTCGGTCGGGGGATCGGTGCTGGCCATCACAGAGCCGCGGTCCCTGGTGCTGGCCCCACCGCCCTGGCGGCTGCGGCTCAAGATGGCGATCAACGCCATGCGGTTTGACCTGGGACAGCGGATCGTGGCGCGGCTGGGACCGGAGACGGGCGGGATCGCCACCGCCATGGTGACCGGCCACGAGGCCTGGATTGATCCCGCCGACGAACAGGCGATGCGGGATTCGGGGCTGGCGCACATCCTGTCGATCTCGGGCCTGCACATGGCGATTGTGGGCGGGTTTGTCTTCTTCGCCGTGCGGCTGGGGGTGGCGGCGTGGCCGTGGCTGGTGCTGAGGGTGCCGGGCAAGAAGGTGGCGGCCTGGGCCGGGATTACGGCGGTGGCGGTCTATCTGGTGGTGTCCGGCGCGCCGCCACCGGCGGAACGGGCAGCGATTGTGGCCTGGGTGGCGTTCGCCGCCATCCTGTTCGACCGGTGGGCCATCAGCATGAATGCCCTGGCCCTGGCGGCGCTGATCGTCTTGCTCCGGCGGCCTGAGTCGGTGGTTCAGCCGGGCTTTCAGATGTCGTTTGCAGCGACGGCGGCCCTGGTGGCCCTGGCGGAGGTCTGGCCGCAGCGGATCAAGGAGATCGACGTGCCCTGGCCCATCGGCGCGGCCCAACGCCTGGGGAGCTGGGTCTTTGCGGCCCTGGCCGCATCGTTCGTGGCCGGGCTGGCGACCGGACCATTCGCCATGCAGCATTTCAACCGGTCCGCCGTGTTCGGCCTGTTCGCCAACCTGGCCGTAGCCCCCATCTCATCGTTCGTGATGATGCCGTCCCTGGCGGTCGGGGCCTTGATGGAGGCGATGGGCTGGGGCGGGCCAGTGCTTTGGCTGGCCGGCGAATCCATCGGCTGGATGATGGCGATCGGACGGTTCACGGCGAGCTTGCCGGGGGCGGTGGCGACCATCCCGAGCGCCCCGGCCATCGCCTTGCCCATCGCCTTTGTCGGCCTGTTGTTCATGTGCCTCTGGAAGGGCCGCCTTCGGTGGCTGGGGCTGCCTTTTGCCTGTGCCGTCCTGCTGTGGCCACGCGCGGCCCCGCCTGATGTCTGGATCAGCGGAGGCGGGACAAATATGGCGGTGCGCGTGGACCGGTCCGCCGAGTTGGTCCGTCCGCGCGTTGGGCTGTTCGGGGCGGATATCTGGTCGAGGCGCCGGGGGCTGGTGCTGGTGACCGAGGGGGTTGAGCGGGCGTGCCGCCGATCCTGGTGCGGGATGGATGTGGGCGGCGAGCGATGGGCAGTGTGGTTCGGGCGGCGAGCCCCCACCGCCGATCAGATGGCCGAGCTGTGCGTCGGTGCAACCGGGGTGGCCGTGCGGGCCGTCATTGGGACCCTGGCACCGAATTGTGCCGATGTCCTGGTCCTGGATGGGACCGATTTCGCGCGCGGCGGATCGGTGGAGCTATGGCGCGAGCCCGGCGGCTGGCGCGGGGTGTGGGCACAGGATGTCCGGGGGGATCGGCCCTGGAGTCGCCGTCTCCCGCCAGGACAGGGCGGCTAGTGATACCGCCGGATCAGGCCGACCAGCTTGCCCTGAACGTCGATCTGTTCGGGGGAATAGATGCGGGTTTCGTAGGCGGCGTTGGCGGGCTCCAGAGCGATAGAGGCCCCCTTGCGCCGGAAGCGTTTGAGGGTGGCTTCCTCGCCTTCCACCAGGGCCACGACGATTTCTCCCGATGAGGCGGTGTCGCCGCGCTTGATGACGACGAAGTCGCCGTTGTGGATGCCGGCCTCGATCATCGAATCGCCTTCGATCTCGAGCATGTAATGGTCGCCCGAGCCGAGCATGGCCTCGGGGATCGAGAAGCGATCGCGCTCATGCTCAATGGCGGAAATCGGCGTGCCGGCGGCGATCTTGCCCAGCAGCGGCAGTTCGCGGACCTCGGACGAGCCGAGATCGGCGGGACGCCCGCCCTCGACCACCTGGGGCCGGAAGGGGCCGCGCGGCCGACCGGCGGCGGCGGTTTCAGGCAGTTTCAGCACCTCAAGCGCGCGGGCACGGTGGGCCAGGCGGCGAATGAAGCCGCGTTCCTCCAGCGCCGTGATCAGCCGGTGGATGCCCGACTTGGACGCCAGATCCAGCGCCTCCTTCATCTCGTCGAAGGAGGGAGAGACGCCCGTTTCCTGAATGCGCTCATGGATGAACATCAGGAGTTCGTGCTGCTTCTTGGTGAGCATGGGAGGCCTCGGACCCGAATCTGTTGATCTGTGGACAATACCGGAACAAACCGCAAACGTCCATGCTCTGTTCGTGAGGTGTTCCGGTTAATGAGGGGTTAGCGGGGGGAGACGACGCCCGATTCCTTCTCCCGATGGGAGAAGGGGGACCCGCATGCCGGAGGGCGTAGCCCGAAGGTCCATGCGGGGGATGAGGGTCGGGTCTATCGGTTCGGACGCTGTCGGGGCGCGTGTTGGCGGATGGCGTCGATGAGTTCAGTGGTGCGGGTCTTGGCGACGTCGTTCGAGAAGCGGAGGACGGTCCAGCCGAGGGCTTCGAGCGACGTGGAGCGTTCGGTATCGCGGTGGGCGACGTCGGGCAGGTCGTGAACCTCGCCATCGAGTTCGAGAATGAGGCGGAGCTCAGGGCAGGCGAAGTCAGCGATATAGGGGCCGACCGGATGCTGGCGACGGAATTTCCAGCCTTCGAGGCGACCGGCTCGAAGGACTTTCCAGACGTGATCTTCGGCGTGGCCGGACTGCTGGCGCAACCGGCGGGCGTTGGTGGCACGGGTCATGGCCCTTTCTGACAGATTTACCCCTCTCCCTCCACGCGGCCGGCCGCTTCGCTTGCCCACCGGTCGCTTGCAGCGACCGGCCCCTCCACCACTTCGTGGTCCCCCTCCCCAACGGCTTTGCCGTCAGGGAGGAGAAGTGGAGCCGGCCCTCTCCCGCCGGGAGAGGGAGTTAGCTTAGGAGGGTGAGCGTCGCCGCTTCCACGTCCGCCTGGCGCATCAGGCTTTCGCCGACGAGGATGGCGCGGGCACCTGCTGCTTGGACCCGAGCCACATCGGCGGGGGTGAAGATACCGCTTTCGGCCACCAGCAGCGCGTCGGGCGGGGCCAGGGGGGCGAGGCGCTCGGTGGTGGCGAGGTCAACCTCGAAGGTGCGCAAGGAGCGGTTGTTGACGCCGATGAGGTCGCCGCCGAGGCGGGCGGCGCGGGCTAGCTCGGCCTCGTCATGGGTCTCGATGAGGGCGTCCATGCCAAAGCGGCGGGCTTCGTGAAGGAGCTCGGCGGCAAGCGTATCGTCGACCATGTCCAAGATGATGAGGATGCAGTCGGCCCCCAGAGCCCGGCTTTCGGCCACCTGCCAGGGATCGACGAGGAAATCCTTCCGTAGACAGGGCAGGGAAACGGAGGTGCGGGCTTCGATCAGATAGTCGTCGGCACCTTGAAAGCTGGGGGCGTCGGTGAGGACCGACAGACACGAGGCGCCGCCGCGCTCATAGGCGAGGGCGAGCTCGCGCGGGTTGAAGTCGGCGCGGATCAGGCCCTTGGAGGGGCTGGCCTTCTTGATCTCGGCGATCAGGGCGGGGCGGCCGGTCATGGTCCAGCTCAGGTCCAGCATCTGGCGGAAGCCGCGGACCGGCGGGGCCTCCAGCGCCTGACGGTCGAGATCGGACAGGGAGGTGGCGGCCTTGCGGGCGGCGACCTCGTCTCGCTTGTAGGCGGCGATGCGGTCGAGGATGTCGGTCACGCCTCAAGCTCCGGGTCGGGGGCGTTGGAGGCGCGGACCAGGTCGGACAGGGCGCGGGCGGCGCGACCGTCATCAATGACGGCGGCGGCCAGGGTGGCACCTTCGGCGAGATCGGCGACCTGACCGGCGACGATCAGGGCGGCCCCGGCGTTCAGCAGGACGATGTCGCGATAGGCCCCCTGTGCTCCCTCCAGCAGGGCGGTCAGGGCGCGGGCGTTCTCGTCGGGATCGCCGCCCTGGATGTCATTGAGCGTGGCGCGCGGCAGGCCGGCGTCTTCGGGCCGGATGGTCAGCCTGTTGAGCGCACCGTCACGCCATTCTGCCACCTCAGACTCGCCCGTCGTGGTCAGCTCATCCAGACCCTGTCCGTGGACCACCCACGCATGGACAGCCCCCAGTCGTCCCAGCGCCTCGGCCAATGGCTCGATCAGGCGCGGGTCATAGACCCCCATCAGCTGTCGCCGGGCGCGGGCCGGATTGGACAGCGGGCCGATCAGGTTGAAGACGGTGCGAAAGCCCAGCTCGGCCCGGATCGGGGTGACGTGGCGCATGGCCGGGTGGTGGGCCGGTGCAAACAGAAAGGCGATACCGGCCTCGTCCAGCGAGCGGCGCTGCTGGCCGGGTGTGGCGGCCAGATTGACGCCCAGCGCCGACAAGACGTCCGAGGTCCCGGATCTGGAGCTGAGCGCGCGGTTGCCGTGCTTGGCCACCTTGACGCCGGCCCCGGCCAGGACGAGGGCGGCGGCGGTCGAGATATTGTAGGTGTGCTGACCGTCCCCGCCGGTACCGCAGGTGTCGACAACGTCATAGGGATGGTCGAGCGTGTGGGCGGCCTCGCGCATCGCCTCGGCAAAGGCAGAGATTTCCTCGACCGTCTCGCCGCGCATCTTGAGCGCCGTCAGGGCGGCGGCGACCTGGGCCGGCGTGGGCTCGCCTCGCAAACAGGCATCCAGAAAGGCGCGGGCCTGGTGCCGGTTGAGGGTCTGGCCATCAGTCAGTCGGGACAGGAGGGGTTTGAGGCTGTCCGTCACCTCCGCCCCCCTCGCTTCACGCCGGCGATATCGAGGAAGTTGGCCAGCATCTCGTGGCCGTGTTCAGTGGCAATGGATTCCGGGTGGAACTGAACGCCGTGGATGGGTCGGGTCTTGTGGGCCAGGCCCATGATCTCGCCGTCCTCGGTCCAGGCGGTAACCTCCAGCACATCGGGCAGGGTTTCACGCCGCACAGCCAGCGAATGATAGCGGGTGGCAGTGAAGGGGCTAGGCAGACCTTTGAAGATCGAGCGGCCCTCGTGGTGGATGGGGCTGGTCTTGCCGTGCATCAGCTGTTTGGCGCGAATGACGTCGCCGCCGAAGGCCTGACCCATGGCCTGGTGACCCAAACAGACGCCGAAGATGGGCAGGTCGTCGGGGGCAGCCTCTAGCAGGCCCAGACAGATGCCCGCCTCATTGGGGGAGCAGGGGCCGGGCGACAGCAGAATGGCTTCGGGACGCAGCGCCAGGGCCTCGCCGGCGGTCAGGTCATCGTTACGGATGACATGTGTGGGCGCGCCCAACTCCGCGAGGTAGTGGACGAGATTGTAGGTGAAGCTGTCGTAGTTATCGACGACGAGGATCATGAGCCGCTTCTAGGCGGCGATGCGCGCGGCGTCGAGGCGGCAAGACTTGGTTAACCATAAACAGGCCTGATCCGGGCATGAGTTCGATTGATCAGGCGCGGGATTTGCTGGCGGAGCCCAAGTCTGCGGCCAACCCCTGGATGGCGCTGCTGGCTGCGGCCCTGTGCGCGATGTCGACGACCCTGTTCGCGGGCGCGATGCTGTTCGGCCAACTGACCTAGCTGGCGGCGAACTCGGACAGGGCATCCAGCAGGGCGCGGTTCTCGTCGTCGGTCCCCACCGTCATGCGCAGACAATCCGTCAGGCCGTAGCCCCCAACCGGACGCACGATGATGCCGCGCGAATGCAGGAAGGCATCCGCCGCCTGGGCATTGCGCTTGGCGTCGGGAAAACGGACCAGCAGGAAGTTGCCGGCCGACGGAAAGACGTCGAAGCCAAAGCCCTTGATGGCCTGGGCCAGGCGCGGGCGCCATTGCAGGACCAGGGCGCGCGACTTTTCGACATGCTCGTCATCGAACAGGGCGGCCAGGGCGGCTTCCTGAGCGGGGATGTTGTTGTTGAACGGCAGGCGCACGCGATCGACCGCCTCGGCTACCGGCAGCGGGCAATAGCCCCAACCGACTCTCAGTGCTGCCAGGCCGTGGATCTTGGAAAAGGTGCGCGTGACGATGATGTTGGTGGCTGTGCGGGCCAGATCGATGGCGCTCTGCCAGTCAGGCTCGACGACAAACTCGGCATAGGCTTCGTCAACCACCAGCAGAACGTTGTCGGGCAAGGCTCCGTGGAGGCGGCGAATCTCCTCGGCGGTATTCCAGCTACCGGTCGGATTGGCCGGGTTGGAGATATAGACCAGGCGCGTGCGCTCATCGACCAGCTCCAGCAGGGCGTCGACGTCGCATTTCAGGTTCGGCTCAGGAGCCAGACGGACCTCGGCCTGATTGGCCTTGGCCGAAATGCGGTAGGCCAGAAAGCTGTACTGACCGGTGACGATATTGTCGCCCGGCGTCAGATAGACCTGGTTGAGCAGGGTGAAGACCTCATCCGAGCCGTTGCCGAAGACCAGGCGTTCGGGCTCGATGGCGTGCTTCTCGGCGACCGCCTGACGCAGGCGCGAGGCGCGACCTTCGGGGTAAAGGTTCAGATAGTCGATGGCCCCCAGATAGGCCTCACGGGCCTTCTCGCCGGCCCCAAGCGGGTTCTCGTTGGACGACAGCTTGATCGGCTCGGCCACGCCGTCGATCTTGGACTTGCCACCCACATAGGGGGCGATGTCGAGAATGCCGGACTTGGGTGCGGGGGTCTTGGTCATGTGCGGGTCTTTAGCCGACGCGAGGCGCGAGGCAAACTGACGCCTCCGTTATCGGGCTATCGCGGCACGACCGGCACACAGCCGATGACGCCGGCAAGCCGGCCCGGTGCCTGAAGCAGGCGGGTGTCTTCCCGTTGCACATAGCCGTCGATCTGGAACAGGCCCAGGCCACCGATGGACAGGGCATGGCGTCCGGTCAGGCCGAGGTCCGACAGGGCCGCTTCCACCTCCGACGGCTTGCCCGGCGCGTCGGTGATCCACCAGGTCCGGTCCTGGCCGGAGGGCTCGGACCATTGGCGGGCGACAACGAATAGTCCCGGCTTGCGCCCATCGCTGTAGAGGTCGTCGTCGATCACCGACAGCGTCGGCTCGGCCAGCAGGCGCGCCCACCAGGGGTCGCGCGGGTCCATCGCCACGACGGCACGGGCACCGGCCCGGGCCGATGCCAGGGCGGCGCGGGCGTCGGCAACCTGGGCGGTTCTGGCCCGATAGCCGAACCGGCCTCGTGAATAGGCCTCGGTACCCGGCCCGAAGGCCGACACCATGACCGGCCGGGCCGCCGATTCCAGCTCACGCGTGACGGCTGCGATGAGGCCGGGCGGCAAATCAGGGTTGGCGTCTGCGGCCTCTCGGATCAGGCGAGCCGAATTGTCCGGCGACAGGGGCATCGGCCCCAGGTCCGTCAAAGCGTCGCGCAGGCGCGCGATCAGGGGATCGAGGTCCGAAGCGTCCATGCCTAGAACAGTCGCGGTGCCGGGCCCAGGCTGACCGGACCGATGACCGTGCGGCCATTGGTGAAGTTCAGCGTCAGATTCGTCTCGCCCCGGAAGCCGGAGGTGAGCTGAGCTCCGAGCGTGACGGCGGCGGCGGCCCGAGGGTCAACGCCCGGCGCTCGCGCCAGACCGGCCAGCGGAGCAGTGCCGCCCTTGAGATGGGCCTCCAGGCTGCCCTGCAGGCGACCATTGGCATCGGCCGTCAGGCTGGCAGACTGGCCACGCGCGAAGTCTTCACCGGCGGTGGCTTCCAGGCGGACATCTGTGAGGGCACCGCCGCCCTGGGACCAGGTGGTCAGAGCCTGTCGCCATGTCGGACCTGACAGCGTCTGGGTGTTGGTCAGTTCAGCTTCGGCCGACAGGTTGAACACACGGTTTTCGGACATCTCGGCCAGGACGCCGCCGGCACGCGGGGTGGCCCCGGTCAGATCAAACAGGAGACCCGCCCGGTTTTCGGCCCCTTCGCGCGGGATCAGATTGACGACGAGACGTTCGGCCTGGGTAATCGGGAAGGGCTGGGAGCCTTCGGTGGGGGCAAAGCGCGGCTGATTGAATTCAACCACGACACGGGGCGGACGGTTCAGAAGGTCGGAAGCCGAAGCGCGCAGAGCCTGACCTTCCACAGTGACCCAGCCCTTGGATCCGCGTGCGAGATCCAGCGTGCCCGGAACCACAAAGACCCAGTGGTTGAGCTGGTAGGCATTGGCCTCCGCCTCGAGACGAGCGGTCCGCAAGCCGTGGCCCGACGGCCCGGTGACCGTGAGGTCATCCAGGGCGACATGAAAGCGAAAGGGCCAACCAGCGATCTCGGGCTCGGCGTGCTCGATGGTCCAGCCGGCGGCCTCCAGCCGCGTTTCGGTCGCCGTGAGCTGGGTCCGAATCTGGTTGGAGAGGAACCACCAATAGCCACTCCACCCGCCGATCACGAGCAGGATGAGAACAAAGAGGGCGGGGATGCCGCAACCGGAACGTCTGGCCATGGGGTCTTTTAACGACTGCGGGGGCTTCCCCCAAGCAAAACCCCCGGAAGTTTCCTTCCGGGGGTTCGCTTTAGGCTTTGGCTCTAGGCCAAGGCTTTGATCGTATCGCCCGCGCTTAGCGGTTGATGTTGATCGTAGCCCGGCGGTTGAGCGGCTCGCGGACACCGTCAGCGGTGGCGCGGGCCAGGTCGG